>JAQAJJ010000025.1 GCA_028278675.1 Candidatus Azophilus lithoversatilis | reverse complement strand
GCGGGGGCGCCGCCTTCGGCGGCGTGATCGAGTTTCGCCCGCGCAAAACCCGGGGCGGGCGCGCCGCCTTCGGCGAAACGTTCAAGTTGCTGCGCCAACTCATCCGATCTCGGCTAACATGGCTCGCCAATGTTAGAGGCCATTCGATGCCCTGCTGAACCGAGGGAGTGAACCGCTTTGCAGTTTGAAGACTTGCAAGTGACCTGCACTGGCCATGTGGCGCTGGTGGAAATCCAGCGTCCACCCAACAATTTCTTTGACGTGCGCCTCATCGACGCCTTGGGCGACGCCTTCGAGGCGCTTGACGCCGACCCCAACGTGCGCACTCTGGTGCTCGCCGCCCAAGGCAAGCACTTTTGCGCCGGGGCCAACTTCGGCGACCGCAGCCAGCGGGCCGAACGCGCCGCCCGGCGGGAGCAGGACGGCAATCCGCTGTATAGCGCTGCAGTGCGGCTGTTCGCCTGCAAGAAACCCGTCATCGCCGCCATTCAGGGCGCCGCGGTGGGCGGTGGCTTCGGGCTGGCGGTAATGCCCGACTTCCGGGTGGTCTGCCCGGAAGCCCGGTTCACCGCCAATTTCGTGAAGCTCGGCTTCCACCCCGGCTTTGGGCTGACCCACACCCTGCCCCAGCTGATCGGTCAACAGAAGGCCAACCTCATGTTTCTGACCGGCCGGCGCATCGACGGCGCCACGGCCTACGAGTGGGGCTTGGCTGATGCCCTCGTCGAGCGGGACGATCTGCGCACCCGGGCCCTTAAGCTGGCGGAGGAGATCGCCGAAAACGCGCCCCTAGCCCTGCTCTCGGTGCGAGCCACCATGCGCCAAGGCATCGCCGAGGCGGCGAAGCGGCAAACCGACCACGAGTTTGTGGAGCAGCACCGCCTACAGCAAACCGAGGATCACAAGGAGGGCGTGCGGGCGGTGGCCGAGCGCCGACCGGGCAACTTCGTGGGTCGTTGAGGCGGACCTTCGGTTCGATTGGGGTTGGCTGGCGCCAAACTCAGCTTGTCCGAACAAGCCAAGTGCGCAGTTGAAGACGGGCTTCACACGATTCCTGACTTGCTGCTCGCCACCAGCCCGCCCGCAGACGCCAGGGGCTGAATCAGCAACCCCTCGTCGTCCCGGCTCTTGCCGAGAATCACCTCGTTGGCAACGGTGCGATTCCCCGCTCCCAAGTCGTTTCCGGACTCTACGCCGCCTGCGCTTCATGGTCGCGGAAAAAGGTCCGCTGAAACCACCAGTACCCAGCCAACCCCATCAGGACGTTGCTGGCCGCGGTGGCGGCGAAGATGCCACCGTAGCCGTAGAATTCGTTCAGCGCCATCGCCAGCGGAACGTACACCGCGAACATGCGGACGAAGGACAGCACGGTGGACGGCAGCGGCCTGCCGAGTGAATTGAAGGAAGCCGACGCCATCATTAGCACACCCCAAGGGCCGTAGCTCAGCGGCACGATCAGCAAATAGAGCGCCGCGGTAGCCACCACCCCGGCATCGTCGTTGAGCCAAGTCGCGAACTGACCGCCCCACAGTGCCATCAGCAGCGCGGCAGCCAATCCCCACAGCAGGCTGAACTGGCAGGCGGCGCGCATGCCGGCGCGGACCCGGGCCATGTTTTTGGCGCCGGCGTTCTGCCCGACGAAAGGTCCGATGCTGCCGGAGAGGGCGAACAGCGTCATCGCCGCGACGGCTTCGATGCGGGAAGCGACGCCGAAGCCGGCAACGACGGTCTCGCCGTGGCTGGCGATCAAGCGGATGATCATGGCTCCGGAGAGGGGGCCGATCAACTGGGTGGCGGCTGCCGGGATGCCGATGCGCAGGATGCGGGCGGCGGACACCTTGAAGCCGGCCAACGGGGCACGGGTCTTGATGAGTCCATCCCGGCGCACACGGTGCAGCAGCCAGGCCGCAGTCAGCACCCGGGTGACTGTCATGGCGGTCGCCGCGCCAGCCAACTCCATGCGCGGAAAACCGAACCAGCCGAAGATCAAAATGGGGTCGAGGGCGAGGTTGAACAAGGCCCCGGCCGTCATCGCCAGCCCCGGTGTGCTGGCGTTGCCGGACGCCCGCAGGATGCTGCCGGCGATCATGGTGATGGTGAACAAAACCGTGCCGGGATAGTAGATGTCCAGATAGCTGTGGATCAGCGGCAGCATTTCCGGGCGGGCGCCCAAGGCGGTGAAGACCGGATCGATGGCGGCCCAGCCGACCAGCGACAGCAGCGCCATCAGGCCACCGATGAGTATGATGGCGTGAACGCCCAGGCGCCGCATATCGCGACGGTTGCCCGCGCCGGCACTGCGGGCGATCACCGACGAGGTGCCGATGCTGACGCCGAGCGCGATGCTGGTCAGAATCATGGTGATCGGGAAGGTGAAGGTCACCGCCGCCACGTGCTCGGTGGAAAGCTGGCCGATGAAGCCCATCTCCAGCGTCTGCACCAGAATGCTGGAGGCGACGCCCAGGATCATCGGCGCCGTGAGCCGATAGAGCGAGAGGCGTACGGAGCCTTGGGTCAGATCGTGCTGCGCCATGGGCGCTACTTTACGCGAGCTTTCCCCAAAACCGGCGTCAACCGAGGCATCCGCGGCGGCGGGAACCGGCACGGCACTTGCCTCGCTCCATTGGGAACATGGAGCAGTTCCCTGTACGTCAGCGCCCCGGCGCGCCTGGGCCGGAACTTCAATGAAGCAAATGGAGACAGGACACTAGCCTACAACGTGTTGGCAATTGCCTGCTCCGAAATTGGATCGAACCGCCAGAACCGGGCAAACCGCTTCCCCACAGTTGTCCAGTATTCACTCGACATGTCCCTCGCGCTCCTTGAGATCGCACGCATCACTCGCCCCGCAGCACTTTCGATACTGGTTGTTGGTCGCGAGTTCGTTTCGTCGCTTCCCGATCACATCGATCGAATGCTGGGGGATGCCCCAGGAAGCGAACAAGATGTTCTGGGGCGGGACTGGTTCTAACTGCCAGCGGTGACCCGAATTTCCACTCGGGCGCCCGGGATGGCCAACTCGGTAATCCCGATCGCGGTCCAGGCGGGCCACGGTTCGCTGACGAATTCGTCCTTCACCTTCATGAACGTGCCGAGGTGCTGCTGGAGGTTGACATGGTAGGTGGTGATCTCGACGACGTCCTCGAAACTCAGACCCGCTGCGGCAAGGACTCTGCCCACGCCCTGCCACGCGAGGCGGAACTCCTCCTCCACGCTGTCGGGCACACCGCCGCCGGTGGCGCCAATCTGGCCGGACAGGAGCACCAAATTGCCCGTGCGCACTGCCGGCGCAAAGTGAAAGTTGTCGTAGGCGGCGCGGTCCTCATCAGGAACGATGACGTCGCGGGACATAGTGGAACTCCGAAATGAAAGGGGCTTGAATCATAACTTCGCTTTCCCTGCGCCGTCGACGCGCTGGGAACGGTCCTTGACTCCCCGACAAGGAACCCCCGCGGCGCTTGGTGACCGAGACGAACCTCAGCAGGCGGACCGCCTCGGTCCCCTCAGCCCAACTCCACGAGTTCGAAGAGAGCGCCATCGGGGTCAGCGACCGTCATGCTGCGGCGGCCGTGGTACAGTGCGCTTTCACGCACTCTCGGAGCGGCAATCGGCGGTGCGGCCACCGCATCGAGGTCCGCCACCTGGAAGGTCGTCATCGCCACGCCCGGCGGCAGCCACCCCGCATGCCTCGGCCGCGGCTTGGCGGCATCCGGCATCTGGTCCACCTCCAGGAACACGTCCTTGCCATGCACCATGGTCGATATGGTATGCAGTTCCTCCATGGCGGTGCCGAATGCCTTGGCCAGCATGGTATAGACGATCTCCATCGCTTCCCGGCCAATGCCGAAGCCGAGGTGGTCCACCATCCATCGCTGGGTGGCGCGCATATCGCTGGTGGCCAGAACGTTGATGAACAGGTGGTCGATGAAGCTCTTCGCCCTGGGCAACTTGAATTCCGGCAGGTCGCTGTTGATCTGCGTGAAGTAGCAGACTTCGCCGTCGGGACCTTGCACCTGCATGGGGTAGATGGCATCCAGGCCCGCGATTCGGCGCGGCGGGCCGATAATCTCGAATGGCGAATCGAGCATGCGTTCGTTGACCGCGAGCACATCGCGCACGCAGAACTCGAGAGCCGCCCACCCGTAGGTGACCAGCGGCACGAATCCCGGCACCGGGGGAGCCTCGATCAACCGCAGGTAGATGTTTGTCCGCGATGCGGGCCGGAGAACGGCGTACCGGGCACCGGCCACGCCGGGCGCGCCCCAGCTTGCCGCCAGCGAGGCGTCGATCTCGCCAGCTTCCAAAGTTTCGTAATCCAGCCACCGTTCATAGAGTTGGCGGCTGCGCGCCAGGTCACTGACTGAAATTGTGCCGGCTCTGAGCAAATGCAAACTGGTTTCCTCCGCTGCGTGAAGTTTGAATTCGGCCTCCCGAACGTCGCTTGGGACTATACCCGGTCGAGATCAAATTGCATACAATATCGAGCGCTTTAACTGCCAAAGAGACTGCCAAGGGGAAATGAGCGATCAACCGGAGGGCCGCAAGATGTCGCTCGCGGCCGACCGCGCCTACGAACGAATTCGAGCTGGCATTCTGAGCGGGGAATTCGCTCCGGCCAGTCGGCTCAGGGAAGAGGAGCTGGTCCGCGTCTGCGGGGTGAGCCGCACCCCGGTGCGCGAGGCGCTTGGCCGGCTGGCAGCGGAAGACTACGTCATTGTCACCCGCAACCAGGGCGCCCAGGTCAAGACCTGGAGCGATGCCGACATGGCAGACCTCTTCGAACTGCGGGCCCTCCTGGAAGGGCATGCGGCGGCTCGGGCGGCGCAGTTCATCGACAGCGCCGGATTGCAATTGCTCAAGGGCAATGTCCAGGAGATGGAAGCCGTCTTCAGAAGCCCTGCCAGCAATGAACAAAAGACCGAGACCTTCCTGCGCCTCAACGGCCAATTGCACGAAGCAATTTGGAAAGCGGCGGGCAGCGAGCGCTTGGAAAACCTGCTCGGACGCCTCATCGAGCAGGCCTTGGTCGTGCGCACTGCGCACCAATTCACCATGGACCGAATCGCGCAGTCCCATCAACACCATCGCGATCTTGTCGAGGCGATGGCCAACCGCGACCCGCTCTGGGCGGAAGCGGTGATGCGCGGCCACATCCGGGCGGCACTGGTATTTGTCCGGCAACATGCCAACGCCACTTCACCCTGAGTGGCCGGCGGCGCCGAGGAGGGGGACTTCCAGCCGGGCGTCCGGCGCGGCAGCTTGGCGGTTCGGCAGGCGATTGCGACGGCTTGGGAGATCCCGCCGCGCAGCGGCCCAACGGGGTGACGGGATGGCGCGCAACGCGTCACCGCGGCTCATCGGGTCGTGGAGTTGCGCTACGGGCGGGTCGCGGAAGCCGTGGTGGAGACCGATGGCAAACGGATGTTGTTTTGCCGTCAATTGTATACAATCCGTCACCTGATTGGCCTTGGCGCTCTACGATGTCCACACCCGCGCCCAACAAGCCATTGTCCGGCATCCGGGTCATCGACCTGACCCACATGCTGTCCGGTCCCTATGCGGGAATGATTCTCGCCGATCTCGGCTGCGACACGGTGAAGGTGGAACCGCCGGGCCGTGGTGAGGGCACGCGGCGGCTGCTGGAAAACGACCCGAATCACTCGATCCGGGGCATGGGCGCCTACTTTTTCACCTTGAACCGCAACAAGCGGTCGGTCGCCATCGATCTGAAGTCGGCGTCCGGGCTTGAGTTCATCTACGAACTGGTTCGTCACGCCGATGTGGTGCTGGACAATTTTTCAGCCGGTGTGACCAAGCGACTGAAGATCGATCACGAGACGCTGATCGAGTACAACCCGGCCATCATCACCTGCACGATCACCGGCTTTGGCGAGGACGGGCCGGACTTTCGGCGGCCGGCCTTCGACCAGATCGTGCAGGGACTTGGCGGCGGCATGTCAATCACTGGCAAGCAGGCCGGGGAGCCGGTGCGGGCGGGCATCCCGATCGGCGACCTAGGCGGGGGCATGTTCGCGGTCATGGGCATCCAGGCCGCCCTGCTCGCCCGGCAACGGACCGGCATCGGCCAGCACGTGGACATCTCCATGCTCGACGTGCAGATCAGCCTGTTGAACTACATGGCGACCATGTACGCCATGTCGGGGGACATTCCGGGGCCCATCGGCAACAGCCACTTCGTCCACACCCCCTACAACACCTTCGCAACGCTTGACGACATGATCGTCATCGCCGTCATCGGCGACACCTTCTGGCCACCGCTGCTGGACGTGGTCGATGTCGATGCGCTGCGCGATCCGCGCTTCGACACGGCCGCCGAGCGGCTGAAGCAAAAGCCGTTCATCGAAAGGTTGATCGGCGAACGGCTGCGCACAAGGCCGGCCCAGGAGTGGCTGGAGGCATTGGCGGCGGTGCGCGTTCCCTGCGCCCGGATCAACAACTTCGCCCAGGCGCTCAGCGACCCGCAGGTGCTGCACCGCAACATGTTCGTGGATCTCGAGCATCCCTTGGGCGGCCGCGCGCGCGTGCCCGGCAATCCCGTCAAGCTGTCACTGAACAACGATGAGTCGATGACGCCGCCGCCGCTGCTCGGCGCCAATACCGCGGAGGTTCTGGAAGAGTGGGCGGGAATGACCCCGGCGCACATCGCCCGCGGAGTTGCCGAGGGTGTGCTGCAGCAGGCCGAGGGTCCGGAGCCGGCCCTGCGGAACATGGCCTCAACGGCTTGAGGGCAACTGACGCCATGGGCAAGGTGATCGTCAACAACCTGGCACCCCGGGATGGGCTGCAAAACGACCCGGTTGCACTGGCCCCCGCCGATCGCATCAGGCTGGTCGAAGGGTTGATGGGCGAGTTGAACTTGGACCCGAAGGAGAGATCGAGGCAGTTGATGCGATCGTCGCCCGCGTTGAGGACGCCCTGCAAACGGTGCCCAAGGAGGGCCTCAGCTTGGTGCCGGACAGCGGGATGTGGTTTCCGGAGGGGAATTCGCCTCACGGACGCTTGCGGCAATGTGCCAGGCCGCACAGAGGCTGCGTGAGCGTTTTGGCTGACTGAAACCTGGCGTCGGCGAGGCTTGAAGGACAACGGGCCAGTGCGGTGAATGCAGTAGGCCGCATTGGATTATGGACAGAACGGATAGTTGGACGAGGGAATCATGAGGGTTTTTCGTATATTGCTTTGTGTCGCCATCGCGGCAGGGGCCTATGGGGGGCTGGCGCCTCTGGCCGCAGCCCAGAGCGGCGGCGCCAACATCATTGAGGAGATCATCGTCACCGCCCGCAAGCGGGACGACAACCTGCAGGATGTACCGCTGTCGGTGACCGCATTTGCCGACGAGCAAATGCAGCAGCGGCAATTCCGGGATCTGCAGGACATTGCCCAGGAGACCTCGGGGCTGATCTACGAGAATTACGCCACGGCAGGCCTTTCCACCGCGGCGGTCATCCGCAGCATGGGCCAAACCTTCACCACGGCCCGGGTGCAGAACACCGCGGTGTTTCTCGATGGCATTTACCTGCAACGCCAGTCGATGGTCAATCCCGGGTTGATGGAACTGGAGCGGGTCGAAGTGGTCAAGGGGCCCCAGAATTCCCAGTTCGGCCGCAATGCCTTTGCGGGCGTGGTGCACTACATCACCAAGAAGCCGTCGGATGAGCTGTCCGGCAATGCCACGGCGACCTATGGCGACGGCAACCGCCTCGACCTGCGCGCCAGCGCATCGATCCCGCTGGTCGAGGGCAGGATGTTCCTGCGGCTTGCGGGCGGCATCTCCGAATACGATGGACACACGAAGAACCATCACCCCTTTGCCGACAGCGGACCCGGCGATTCCAAGAGCACCGATGACCGAGTCGGCGGCTGGGATGACGAGTTCAACACCGCAGCGCTGCGCTGGACCCCGACCAACGAACTGGAAATCGGCGCCAGCTACTTCCAGACCAAGTCGATTCGCGAACCTCAGGCATTCTACGACCTCAATGGCGCGCGCTACGCCTATGACACGGCCGAATTCGCGGGTCCGCCGACGTTCCGTTTCCTGGCGCCGCTGGGGGCCAATTGCCTGAACACGGTGACGTTCAGCAACCGGGCGCCATTCCCGGCCGCAGGGCCCCATGCTTGGTGCGGCAAGTTGCCGAGTTCGGTGCCCGAACTTCCCGATCCCAAGCTGCAGGCCGCGGGTTTCGGTGGCACTTCCGGCCGTGTCATCATCGACCCGCGCTCGATGGCGCTCGATTCCAATTCGAAGATCGCCCGCTTCAACCTGAACTACGACATGACCGAAACCCTTTCGCTGAACTATCAGTTCGGCCGGGTGGACCATGAGGCCGATACCTTCGGGGTATTGGAGGGGCGCGGCAGCCTAGTGGGCTCCTCGGTCCCCTATGCGCCGGTGCAGGCGACGCCCTTCCCGCCCTTCCTGACTCAACTCGGCCCGCCCGGATCGATGGGAGCCATTGCCCATGCGTCCAGCTTCTACGCCAATCCGTCCGAGAAGCTGGAAGCGACCAGCCACGAGTTCCGCCTGACCCGGAGCGGCGAGAACCTGACGATGCGCATGGGTTTCTACTATTCGGAAAACGACGATGAAGACGGCAACACCTTCTACTTCCTGACCCCCTGCGATAGCGAAGCGAACTGCGGCACGCACGTGCCCCAGGGCAGCAACCCCCTCGCCGACCGGTACCTGGCGGTCGTCCAGGTCGTTCCGAATGTGGTGCATGTCGGCATCCCCCACTTTTACGACACGGGCCATGGGCTGCTGGGCAATCACACCGCCTTGGAGGACAAGGTCACGGCGCTGTTCGGCGACCTGGAGTGGCAGGTCACCGAGCAGTTCACGATGGCCCTGGAGGCGCGCTACACTTGGGAGAAGAAGAACTTCGAGCAGTTCTCCACCACCTTAGGGGCGCCGCTCCCCGGCAACGTGGCTTCGACCGACGACAAGAAATTCACCTTCTTCACGCCCCGGGTCATTCTGGAGTGGCAGCCCACCCAAGACAACATGCTCTACGGCCTGGTTGCCAAGGGCGTCAAGACCGGCGGCTTCAATGCCGTGGACCCGACCGCGAATCCGGATCAGGCGGTCTTTGACGCAGAGAGCAACTGGACTTTCGAAGTCGGTTCGAAGAACCTCTTCATGAACGACCGGCTTACTTTGAACGGGGCGGCCTACGTCATCGACTGGAAGAACGTCCAGGGCACCGAGGCGGCAAGCAGCCTCGATGCCTGGACTGTCGACGTGGTCGGCAACATCGGCGATGCCAAGGTGGTGGGCTTGGAGGTTGACGGGCTGCTGGTGGCCACCGACAACTTTTACTTCGACTACCAGCTGGCCTACAGCGATGCGGAGTACCGGGATTCGGTTTACCAGAGTTCCGTCGCCGGCCCCCTTTCCTCATGGGGTTGCAACAACACGGTCTGCCGCGCCGACGGGCAGGTGAAGGGCAACCGGGTGGAGCGCACCTCAAAGTGGCAGTACGGCGCGGGTCTCAATTACACGGGCAGCCTCGGCGGCGACTGGCGACTCGATGCCCGCATCGACTTCAACTACCGCAGCCGCATGTACGCCACGCCCCTCAACCTGGCGCACAACGGCGGCCGCACCCTGTCGAACGCCAACATCAGCCTGAGCGGCAACGATTGGCGCGTAACGATTTGGGGCCGTAACATCTTCGACAAGGAGTATGTGGCCAACAGCTTCGTGCTGCCTTCCTTTACCCGCTACATCGTCGGACTGGGCACGCCACGCACCATCGGCCTGACCGTAAACTACAGCTTTTAGAGCCTTGGACCTGGCGCTCAGAACTCTTCCAGCAGCCTGCCCTTGCCGGTGATCCGATCGTTCACGCCGCAGGCTCGAAGCGCGTGCCAGATGCAGGCGACGTTGATGGGGATCAGCGGCTTGCGCAGCCACAGTTCCAAGGTGGGGAAGATGTCCACCGCGGACAGATTGGTGCCGCATTGCACGATCGCATCGACATCGTCGGCGTCCACCCGCCGAACCGCATCCATCACGTCTTCAATGGTCGTCTCGGCGATGGCGGTGGCCGAAGGCCGGCAGAGCCCGGCGATGCCCTTGACGGCAAAGCCGATCTCGCCGAAGAAACGGCGCACGTTGTCGTCGCCCACCGGCGGATAGGGGGTGATCACCGCGATCGATCGGGCGCCAAACGCGTTGAGGGAGTCGCGAGTGGCGCCGGCGCCGGTGCTCAGGCCGAGATCGCCGATCTGGTCGCGGATGCCCTGCTCGAACTCGGCATTGCCGGCCAGGCCTCCCCAGAAGGTCTCCGCCGACATGCCCAGCATCAGGTGGGTGATGTCGGCGCTGACCACGCGTTCGATGGCACCGGGCAGCTCTTTGCGCATCAGTTCCAGGAAGCGCTCAAACACGCTGTCCATCCCCTCGCCGGTGCGGGTGTTTTCGTCGGCCCAGTTCCTGAGTTCGATCCAGAACCGCGACGGATGCCAGGTCACGCCGTCGAGCGCAAACTTCTGCAGATCGTACTCCACGCCGGTGTTGGTGGACGGGATGAGCACGCCGATACGAGCCCGGCGGGCGAGTTGGTAGTTGTCCATCCCAGTGTCCTGCGCGGGAAGCCTCAGATGCCAAGGTCCGCGAACAGGTCGCGCTTGTTGAACCGTGCGGTCAGAAACCGGCGCAATGCCTTGCCGCCGGTCAGCCAGGCGACCCTCGCGCCGTCCCTTGTCGCGTTGAGCACACCATCGACCAGGAAGGGTGTCACGGTCTCCACGGTATCGCCGAGAATGTTGAACAGCCTTTTGGCCTTGCGCCACTCCTCGGTGGCGGTGTCGTAGTCGCCGATCAGGAGGTCGGTGACCACGATGCCGGGGCTGAGGGTGCCGATCCGGATGCCGGTTCCGGCGGCATCCTTGCGCAGTGCCTTGTGGAGATAGTTGACGGCGCGCTTGGTTGCGCCGTAGGCGGCGAGCCCTGGGCTGGTCATGCCATTGCTGCCGAAGCCTTCCATGTTCCAGATCTGGCCGCCGCCCTGCTCCTTCATGCCCGCCATGACCACCTTGCCGGCCAGCAGCGCACCGGTGAGATTGGTCTTGACGATGGCTTGGATATCGGCCACCGGCTGTTCCCAAAGCGGGGCCCTGGTGATGCTGATGCCGGCGTTGTTGATCCAGACATCGACTCGGCCGAACCTGTCGATGGCGAAGTCCCAAAGCACCTGCAGGTCCAATGCGCTGGTGATGTCGCAGGCGCATCCGGCAACCCGGGGCGCATCGGCGCCGGCGCTCAACCGGTCGGCCACGCGGCTGACCACCTCCGGGGACCTTCCGCTGACCACCACCCGGCAGCCGCGCCGCAGAAACTGCTCCGCGAGCCCCAGCCCTATGCCTCGGGTGCTGCCGGTGACGACGACGGTCCTGCTGTCCGGCATCGGGCTTCCTCCGTTTTCTGCAGGGCGTTCACCTGCGTGACGCGAATCAGGCAACCTCGCCATCCGCGAGCGGTTCCTCGACCGCGCGGCCGGTGGGCGCAATTAGGGGCACACTGTCCATGACCCACTGGATGTCCGGATGCAGGCGCCGCTGCGGCGAGGGAATGGCCAGAACCTTCTCGCCGCGCAGTTGCGCCATGTGGCCGACGTCGATGCGCCAGCCCTTGCGTTCGATCAGCGCCCGGCGGGCGTTGCGAAAGCTGCTCATGAAGCGGTCGTCCTTGACCGAAAGCTCGTTGCTTAAGTCCGAGGCCAAATGGACGGGCGCCACCCGTTCCAGGATGGCCGTGTCCTCGGCAAAGATCTTCAGCAGGCGCTTGCGCGAACCCCTGTCGAAGAAATCGTGCTTGAAGAAGTTGCGCAACTGGATCGCGAACGTGCGGGTGTTGTTCTCGTCAATGGGCGTATTGCAATCGAACATGATGATCGACATGCGGTCGTTGATGTCCACGCGGATGCGGGCGACCAGGCCGTTGAGGAACCACTCCGGGGTCGTGACGGTGGGCTGGCGCTCCTTGCGCATGCGGCGGCGCAGCCAATTGTCCTTGAACTGGGGCGGGTATTGGACGTTCTCCGATTTGCCCCAGTACTCGTTGTTCTCCACCGACAGGATCTGGTTTTCCCGGGCGGTCGCCTCCATGCCGAACGACGGATGCACGAAGGAGGTGTGGGCGATGTCGATGCCGTTCTCGACGATGCGCGCCGCATCCGCCTTCCACTGCCAGTTGTCGTTGAGCCGCTTCCAGCTGGGGTCGTCGTACTCGGGGAACTCGGGCAGCGGAAAGCGCTCCTCTTCCGGCGCATCCCCCAGAAACACCCAGATCATGCCGTAGCGCTCGGCGGTTGGGTAGGCATCGATCCGGGCCCGCTGGGGCGGCTGAAACTCGGCCCCCTCGGAGGGCACCAGCGTCACCCGGCCTTCGCCGTCGTAACGCCAGCCGTGATAGGGGCAGGCGATGCAGTCACCCCGGGTCCAGCCGCCGGAGAGGGAGCCGCCGCGGTGCAGGCACACATCGTGCAAGCAATGGACCTTGTTGGAGCTGTCCCGGAACAGCACGAAATCCTGTCCCAGCAGGCGAACCCGAACGGGCTTGTCCGTGACCTTCTCGGACCACTCCGCGACGTACCAAAGGTTGATCAACATGGTTGTTGCATCCCGCTCGGTTTTACATAAAGATATATCAATAGAGCGAGCTGGTTCAATTCAAATGCCCAAATCCACCCGGTCGCTGATCGATGAGATGGAAGCTCGTCCCGCGATCGACAACCGGGCAACCTTCGACACGCTGTGGGGCGTTCTCCGTGAACTCTTCGAGAAAGTCTCGGCCCGTTTCGAACTGCAGGCGGACCCGTCCACGGCTGATCTGCAGCCCTACCAATCCATCGACGGCAGTGGCGCCGGCGGCAGCCTGAGCACCTTCGCAGGCCCCGAGATCGACTGGCTGGTGTTCTCCTGGGTGGGCAATCCCAAGGCCGGTTTCAGCAACATGCACCTGACGGTGAGCCTGTCGGCCAAATTCGATGCCCCCAACCTCGGTCTCGCCTTCGGTACTGCTCCGGATCTGTTCTGGTACATGGACTTCATACCGCGCAAGGACTTGGCCGCCAACCCCCAGTACATGGACAAGTACTACCATGAATTGAACGAGGAGCACCTGCGTCTGCAGGACGATTCGAATCTCACCAGCTTCATCAGCCGCAGTCTCTACATGCGCGTCACCCAGACCGCCGCCAGCCTCTGCTTTACGGCGCCGGACAATCCCGAAAACATGCGCACACTGCGGGATACGTCGCAAAAGCTCGTTGACCAATGGCTTGCCAACGTGGAGAAATCCGCAATCGTCCCGGAAGACGAACGCCCGGCCCAAGCGGCCAGGGACGAGCACGTCCGGCGCCAGATCGCGCTGCGTGACCCCATGAACGCGATGGTCGAGGGGATGTACGGGAAGCAGCTCACGATGAAGCTGGCCGATGCGCTATGGGGCGGCGGGCGGGTATTGCCCAGGCCGCAATAGCCGGCCATGAAGCGCATCCCAGTCAGAGCGGTGTACCGCGCCGCGAGGGTGGAGGGGCGCGAACCGCCTTACGACAACGTCACGTTGAAGATCCACTACCCGTGCGCCTACGGGAACAGCTTCGAGGAGCGGGACACCGGGTTCGTGCCGCCGGATGCGACCCGTGCGCCCTTTCCGGTCGTGATCCTGATGCCCGGGGTGAACATCTCCCTGGAGGCCTATGGCTGGATCGCCAAGGCCTTGGCCAACGCCGGGTTTGCCGCCGTGACCTACAGCTGGATAACCGTGGAAATCGGCGATCGGGTCAGCGCCAGTCCCGGGGTGGCGTTTGAACCCCTGATGCGCAGCCGGTACGGCAAGGAACCTTCCTGTCCGGCGCTGCCCGCCCTGCTCGACGAGCTGCGGCGGGTGCACTCGGACAGCTTGCTGGCCGGACTGCTCGATCTCGACCACCTGATCCTCGGCGGCCATTCGGCCGGTGGGACCATGGCGCTCATCAACGCCAATCGCAACTGGTTTCCAGGCCTTTGCGGCGCCTTCTCCTACGCCGCGCACAGCGCCGGCAACCTGAAGCTGGGGTGGCCAGCGGACAGCATCATGCCGCTGGCCCCGGAAACGCCGCTTCTGATCATGGGCGGCACCCGTGATGGCGTGATCGCGGCGAGCGGCCATCGTTACCGGGATGGCGGGGGAAAGCCTGTGTCCGACACCGTCCAGCGAACCTTTCACGAAGGCATTCGAGGCAACGGCGGCGGCAGGCACCTGCTCATTGTCGAGGGCGCCAACCACTTCGCCTTCGTCTGGCCCAAGGACTCGTCCACCGGACGGCCCTATCTCGACTGGACCTCCCGGGGCAGCGAACAACAGATCCGCAGCTATCTGGCGGAAGTGGTCGTCACTTTCTGCCGGAGCATCGGCAAGGGCGACAGTGAGGCCGCAGGGGCCCTGTCGCAATTGTGCCATCCCCAGCACCCGCTGGCCGCGGTTGCAGAAACGAAATAGGGGCAATCAACAGGGACTGAACCATGACCGACAAACAACCGAGCAACTGGCAGAAGCTGATCTCCGGCGAGTGGCACGGCGCACCCTCAGTGTACGAACCCGACGGCACCTACGTGGGCCATAACATCGTCTCCCGCGCCAGCGAACACAGGGACGGCAGAACCCGCTACTGGATGGAAACCGATTTCGATGCGGTGGGGCATCTGCGCAATCGCTTCGAGATCGGACGCTTCGACTTCGGCGTCATCGACTCCGACAATGACCGCATCTACACCGGCCCGGACCTGATCGGCTCGGGCAGCCCCTACGGCTCACTGGTGGATTCCGAGTATTTCTCGCCGGCCTGGAACAGCCACCTGCGCACCGTCAATCACGTGGTGCCGGAACTGGAAATGCAGGTCTATTCTTCGCTGCTCTTTGAAGGCGCCACCTTGATCGCGACGTTCAACGGCCTCTACATTGTCACCCAGGACTACCCGGACAACCCGGCGACGCAGCAGAAGGTCGCCGACTGGCTGGAGCGCGAGCGCCTGGAGGGCAAGCGGCCCTTCGTGCTGCCGCCGAAGCACGCAGGCTCCTGGGAGGGGGAACTGGAGGTGTACACGGAGGATCAGCAGCGCGTCGGCACCAACCGGGTGGCAATGGACTACCGGCCGATCAATCTCACCCGGGCGGAGGTGCGCATCAGGACCAGCGGCGTGATCGACGGCGATGCGACCTTCGAGCGCACCCGCGACCACAACCATCACCAATACCACGGCCCCGACCTGTTCGGCAACGGCATCGCCTACGGACGCTATCTCTACAGCGTCATGCACGCCTACGGCAAGGCTGCCCGCATCGAGACTCGGGAGACCCTCATCGACCGGGACTACACGCTGGTGGTCAACTGGAACTACTTCCACTCCCAGCGGCGCAGGTACACCACCCACGGCCTGTTGCGATGGCAGCCCGGCAGCGAGGTCCTGGGGCCGAAATTCCTGTGAGCGGCGGCACCGATCGAGCAAACGGCGCAGTCAGGGCTGCCGCCGCCATTGCCGGGACCCATGATTGCTGAGAGCTGCACTTCCTGAGACCCACTATGGACAACTCGCGTTGCAAGGGCGACTACTACGGATATAGAAGGAAGTTCGCGGTGCTGGTGCCGAGCACCAACACCGCGGTTGAGTGCGAATATTCGATGATGAAGCCGACCGGCGTCGTGCTGGCCACGCGCGGTTGCGTGATCCCGCCGTTCAAGGTGGCGAACGAGACGGATTTCGTCAACATGGTGAAGGCGATCGGCGACGCCACGGAACAGGGCTTGCGCGATGCCCTCACCTGCAAGCCCGATCATGTCATCTTCGGCTATTCCGCCGAAACGTTTTGGGACGGCAAGGAGCGCTCCGACCGGGAATTCAGCAAGTACAACGACATCGCCCAGGAGGTGGCCGGCTGCAACATCACCTTCGGCGCCCAAGCCATCATGGACGCCCTGGCCTGCTATCCCGGCGTACGCAAGATTGCTGCGGTGACCCCCTACATGCCGGTTGGCGACCGCATGGTGGTGAAGTTCATGTCCGACATCGGCTACGAAGTGGTGCGCATTAAGGGGCACTGCTCACCGGGGCCGGTGGAGATCGCTTGGGAGCCGTTCGGCAAGACCCGCGAGCTGGTGCGCGAGGTTGACGGCGATGACGTGGACCTGATCCTGCAGGCGGGAACCAATCTGTACTTCGTGGCCTTGGCCGCGCAACTCGAACGGGAACTCGGCAAGCCAGTGCTGGCGATCAATGCCGTCACCTTCTGGCACGCCCTGCGCAACAACGGCATCCCGGACCGCATGCCCGGTTTCGGCTCGCTCCTCGCCGAGCATTGAGGTTCGCAACGCACGAAGTCGAGTTGCGGCGCGGCTGACAAACTCAAGCCACAACCTGCCGACCGGCCGCCGTTCGACCAGTCAGGCTCAAGAATCGAATCAAGTGACGGGAGATTGGGCCGCCATCAGCCCCAAGCCGTCCATCAGGTTCACAACAGCCGCATGCCGACGGCGGCGTTGACGAAAAGCCCCAGCCAGATGGCCCCCACATAGGGGCGGCAGCGGGCCAGCGAGCCTTTAAGCGTATCGTTGACGGCGTCGTCGGCGCCTTTGGAGACCAGGGACGCGAACGCCGGCACGAACGATTTGAGGTGCCAGCGGATCATGACCCCGCAACCGATCAGCCCGGCGAACATCAGCATCTTCCAGCCGATGCGGTCGTCCAACAGGTACGGGGCGCCGGCGAGGCCGTAACCGGCGGCGGCGGCGATCAGGACCATGACGACCATCCGGAAACGAAAATCGACGGCTGCGAGACGGGCGGCGAACGGTTTGCCTTCATGCCGATAAAGCACCAGCACATTGGCAAACCAGGCGATGCCAACCACCCAGACGGCGGCGGTCAGCCAGCCGGGGGATGCCAGCAGGCCGAGGGAGACCGCCATTTGATAGCCCAGCGTGAAGCTGGCGGGCATGGCGAGCTTCGGGCCCTGATCGCAAGCCAGCATGATCTCCAGCGCAGCCCGCCGCGCCTCGACGCCCAAATCAGGGCGCACCACCTGCCGACTCGCCAAGAAGGTGCCGAGGTCACCGCCCAGCCAATAGACCAATGCGATGACGTGCGCGTACTTCAGAAGAAGGTAGCTTTCCATTGCCCGACTAAGGTCTCCTTCGCCATCGGTGGCGCGGGTTTCGGGGGCAAGCTGAAGGCTCCCATGCACAAGGGCCGATCATGGGTTCGACCCGCCGCTCCTTTGCAGGAACGTCCGCAGGCTCGTATCAAGTTCCCGGAGCACCCGAGCGGCGGGTTCCTCGTCCCGCACCCACTGCCACCAGGCCCGCACCAACGGGACGTCGGTGAGGACATCGGTGCCGTCAAGAATGGCCGGCACCTGGGTCGCGTAGAAGAGAATCGGCACCAGGGCGCAGTCGGCGAGGTCGAGCCGGTCGCGAATCCCGCGGTCGTAGCGCGACATCAGCCGCTCGAGGTTGGTTAGCTGCGCGCACAGATTGACCCGGTTCTCCCGCACACTGCGCCCATCCCGTGGATTGGCGGTCAATTGCTGGAAAAGCGGGAACAGCGCGGGCTGTATGTACACATCGGGAAACCGGCAGAAGAGGCTCATCAGGGCCCGCTGGCCGGGGTCAGCAGGCCGCATCGGCGGATGCGGGTGGGTATCTTCAAGGTAGTCCATGATGACCGTGGATTCGGGGAGCATCCGCTCGCCGGTATCGAGCACCGGCACCTTGCCGAGCGGGTTGAAGCGCTTGAACGCTTCGGTGCCGAATTCCTCGGGCGCCGCGATTTCCACGTCGATGCCCTTGGCGTAGATCTGCATGCGCACCCGGGCCGAGTACGGGGAATGGGGCAGACCGATCAGCTTCATCGGGCGCCGGCGCCAGCCATTTTCGCAACCGCTGCGCCCCAACGGACTGCCGCCTCCGAGGGAATGCGGTTGATGTCGTCGTATTTTCTGGTGACGGCCACATGGAACATGGCGTTGCAGGCTTGGCTCATGGCGCGCTTTCCTCTACGGGTACGGGCTCGATTTTGGAGCGCACCAGCAGCCCCCAGATGAGCACGACCAGCGCGAACAGGCCGAACAGGATGAATGGCGCGGCTTCCCGCCAAGCGTCGAACAGCATGCCGCCGACTATGCTCGCCACCATGATGCCCACCGCGCCGGTCAGGTTGAACAAGCCGATCACGGCGCCGCGGATCCGTTCCGGGGTCTGCTGGGCGATCAGCACCGAACTGGTGATGATGCAGCCGACCTCGGACATGCCGATGAGCACCGCGCAGACGATCATGCCCGCGGCAAACGGGTCTTCGACGAACCAGGTGCCGCCGTAGCCGAGAAAGGCGAGCAGCAGGGTCAGATTCAGCGCGGTAACGCGGTTGATGCGGTCGGTGAGCAGGCCGAAGAGGGGTGCGCTCAACAACGCCGAGGACTGGGCGATGGCAATGAACATGCCCGCGCTGGCCATGGCTTCGGCCCGGCTGAGCCCGAGTTCCAAGGTGCCGTAGTTGGCCAGCCACAGCGTGAAGAAGGTGCCGACGATGGCCAGATTGCCCCGCGCCACGAAGGATGCGCCGTACGCCAGGGCGATGCCGCGGTCCCGGGCCGCGAGCAGCCCGGCCCGGGCTTGCTGGAGCAGGGGCTTGTGCCGCTCCCGCCGCTCGACAGGCAGATCCCGAAGCCCGAACCACATGAGCAGGCCAGTGAACAGCGTCAGGCCACCGATGATCGAGTAGGTGGTGAGGCCCGCCTCGATCGGCGTCTGGCCGCCGTCCTGGAACATCTTCGGCAGGCGCAGAACGAGCATGACCGTAATCAGTGCTCCCAAGCCGTTGCAGAAACCCATAAGGCCGGTGGCCTTGCCGCGGCTGTCGTCGCTGACGTAGTCCGCGATCAGCGTCACGATCATCACGGCATAGGCCGCCGCGCCCGCGGCAAAGGCCAGGCGCGCCAGCAGCAGTTGTTCGTAACTGTCGGCCCGGGGGTAGAGGAACACGGCGGCAGACATGACCAGGTAGCCGAGCGCCATCACCGGCCGGCGGCCAATGCGGTCCGAAAGGGTGCCCCAGACCCCGACCATGACGATGATGACCAGCTCGCCCCAAAAGGAGAGCTTGCCGCTGACCACGCCCTGTTCGCCCTCCGGGATGTGCAGGAACTCGGTCAGCAGATAGGGCTGCATCTGCGGAATGAAGGTCTGGAGGAGGATTCCGGTCAGCGCTGCCCAGTAGAAGGTGAACATGTTGAAGGGACGGGTGGCGCCCGCCAGCTTCATGCCCAGGAAGTTGCGCTCGCTCACGATGGCTGCCTCATGTACGCAGGTCAACCAGCCCGGCCGGCGCCGCGGAACCCGGTGCCGCCGCGGTGCTCGCCGGCACGAACGGACGCAACCGCCATACGGCCAAGGCGAAGCTGCCGGTGGCGAACAGGTTGAGCACCTCCGCGAACCACTGCAGCGTCGCCGATCCGGCGGAAATGCGGGCCAGCCCGCTCAGCGATAGGATCAGCAGGATGCTGACCAGAAAGACCGCGGCCGTCAGTCGCTGGTGCCAGCCCCAGCTCAGGCGGATCAACAGGATCGACATGACGATGTTGGCCAGTGCCGCTGACCCCAACAGCAGAAAGAACCAGGCGCGCCCTTCAGGCTGGCTCATCGCCAGATAAGCGGCCGCCGCCAACAGCGGAACGATGAGCAGCAGGCTGTTGCGGCCGGGATCCATGGCTGCGGCGCCGCTTCGCCAACGGCTGCCGGCGGCCGCCGTGTGCCAAGCCAGCAAGATCATGCCCGGCGCCATGCAGATGAAGAGCAGCGAGTCGAGCACGGCGATGTTGACCTGGGCGAGCACCCAGATCAGCTTCCAAGCGGCCTTGCTCAAGCCTCCGGCGACAACTAGGGCGACCCCGATCAGCAATAGCGTCCGGGATCTCGGCAGCGCCCGGGCAAGAAGGCTCGCGAGCAGGCAGAGGCCGAACGCGGAGACGAGCACCGGAAGGGAGTCGAACAGGGCCAAGCCGAGACTGTAGTCCTCCATGCAGTGGTCCCGTGGCTGCATCATTGCTCCGCACGAGGCAATGCGCCGCACGAGGCATGTTGATCTATAGATAGGGTAATAGTACTTTACCCTGGACGCCTGTTCCAAGTGGGAGCCCAGTGCGCGACCTGAGTGGCAGCCTTCTCCTGATCAGCTCCCTGCAGCGGAGCGATGAGAACCAGCAAGCGAGGAACAGCGACGTCCTGGCCAAGGCGGCTGCCCGGACGCCGGAGGTTCGCTTGTGATGCGCGTTGCGGTAGCGCAGTTCGGCATCGGTGAGGACCCCGGCGCAAACCTCGATACGTGCCTGAGCATGCTCAACGAGGCTGCGGCGGTGGGCCCCGATCTGGTGGTGTTGCCGGAGTTCTGCAACCACCCGTCCTGGTATGAAAATGCAAGCCAATGCCGTGCCGCCGCCCTGGAGCCCGACGGCCCTTTCCTGGCGGCCATCGCTGCCCAGGCCAAGGCGCTCGACATCTGGGTGGTGATCAACTGCACGCTGAGGCGCCCGCAGTTCCGCTGCACCGGCACCAGCCTGCTCTATGACAATTCCGGCGCTTTGCGCGGCGAGAACGACAAGCAGGTGTTGATGGGCCACGAAAACGACCACCTGAGCCCGGCCCAGCACCCCGGACCCATCTTCGACACGCCGTTCGGCCGGGTCGGTCTCTATGCCTGCATGGACGGGGTGATCAACGAGACGCCACGCTGCCTCGCCCTGCGCGGCGCCCAGCTGCTGTGCAACAGCCTCAACTCCTTCGCGAAGGACGAGGGCAGCCTGCACGTGCCGGTGCGGGCGGCGGAGAACAAGGTGTTCGTCGCCGCGGCCAACAAGGTGGGGCCGTTGATACCCGAGCCCATTCTCAGGGAGGTGTCCCGCCGCACGGGGATACCGGAGCGCTTCCTGATGGGCGCCGGGGAAAGCCAGGTGGTCGCCCCCGACGGCACAGTGCTCGCCATCGCTTCCCGAGACGAACCCGGGGTCGTCTACGCGGACATCGATCTCAAGCTGGCCAACCGCAAGCAAAGGCCCGACGGCAGCGACATCTTTGCCCTGCGCCGACCACACCTGTATGCGGCGCTGGCGGAGGACCCCGCCGGTCAGGCGCTGAACCAAGGGGGCGAGGAATCGGTCCGCGGCGCGCTCGTCCAGTTGGCGGAACCCGGTCCGCGGGCGCTGGCGAACGCGGTCGAGGCGGTGAGTGCCGCATGTCGGGACGGTGCGCGACTGATCGCCTTGCCACCGCTGTTTTTCCTGCCGAATCAAGCCGTCGATGAGCCGGCTGCCGCGGCTGCGGCCTCAGCCTCGGCGATCGACGCTCTGGCCGATGCGTGCGGCGCGGATCAGTACGTCGCGACCACCGTCGTCGCGGGCGATCCTGCCCAACTGTGCGGGGTCTTGATCGGCAACCGCGGTAGCGTGCTGCGCCAGGGACAGCTGCACGCCAGTCGACGTCACCCCTGGTCAAGCCTGTCGGAGCAGGTGGAGGTGGCCGACCTGAGCTTCGCCCGCGTCGCCGTGCTGACTTCCGACGACGCCTGCGTGCCCGAGACCTTCCGTTTGGCCGCCCTGGCCGGTGCCGATACGGTCGTCGTCCCGGCCATGCCCCAGGAGCACTGGGAACTGCGCACGGGCCTCTTGGAACGGTCCGCGGAGAATCGAGTGAACCTGCTGGTCGCGGCGCAGCCCGGGGAATGGGGCGTCAGCTTTGCGACGGCGCTGCCCAAGGACTTCACCCTGCGCACCCAATGGGAAGAGCGGTCATTCGACGGCTGGCTATCGCATCCGCCACAGACCCGGGCCGAGCCCAATCCCGGCATCACGCCAGTCGAGATTCATCCGCGCTGGGCAGGAAACAAGGTGGTGTCGCCGGGCACTGACCTGCTCGCCGGGCGTCCCTGGCAACTGCTCGATCCAATTTGCGGCCAGCAGGGCGTGAGCGCGTGAACGCCGACGGCGAGCGCCCGCCCGAAGCTGGGCCTTCGCTGCCCCGGACCCTGTGGCGGAAAACCCTCGACCGCATCGTCGAACGGTTCGGGCTCGACGAGGTGACCGGAGACGACGGAGACGCTTGGCTGCCACTCTTAAGCCAGGTGCCGATGGCGACCGGCCGCATTGGCCAGACCCGCCTGCTTCGGGGCGGGCCGCTGTTTCAGGTGGTGACCACGAACATCGTCGTACCGGCGATGCAGCTCGACTCCCACATGCTGTTCGCCTTTACCCCCTCGGCGAGCGCCGTGCCGCACTTTACGCTCGACTGCGTGCAGGCGGGGGACCACTACGCCTTCCACCTCGACCTGATTCCGCGGGTCGACCTCGGCGCCTCCCTGGCCTACATGGACCGCTGCCTGACGCCGCTCACCGACGCCTATGACCGCGGCGAGGCCATGGAGGGTTTCTCCAGGGCGCACCTCAGCCCGCGGCAGAACGCGATCATGTCGCCGTGGATGCTGGCGAAGCGGACCACCCGAGAGGCATTTTCCAACATCGACGGCCTCGTCGAGGACTACCTCGCACACTGGGTTCGATTGGTGGAGGAGGGGGTGCCGGAAGAGGCTCTCGACGGCATCGGCCACACCGAGCTGATCGAACGGGACCGACGCAACAAAGCGATCATTTTCAACCGGGACGTGGACAAGGTCTGGGACCAGATCACGCCCTTGGTGGGCCACGAAGCCGCCGAGCGGCAGATCGCGATGCTGCGCGCCGTCGATGCGTGACGGGTGCTTCCATGGAACAAATGGAGACGGCCCAGCGGCTGGCCGGTTGTTCCTTCGATGTCAGCGGCGTGCCGTTCTAGGGCAAGCTAAGGGCTTCCATCGAACAAATGGAGACAGCCCAGCGGCTGGCGGGTTGTTCCTTCGGGGCAAGCTAAGGGCTTCCATGGAACAAATGGAGACAGCCCAGCGGCTGGCGGGTTGTTCCTTCGGCGTCGGCGGCGTGGCGTTCTGGGGCAAGCTAAGGGCTTCCACGGAACAAATGGAAACAGCCCGTCGGCTGGCCGGATGTTCCTTCGGCATCGGCGGCTCGCCGCACCGGGGCGAGCCAAGGACTTCCACGCAGGAGAAGGCAGCCAATGAACAAGCTGACCGCTGAACACCTGATCGAGGACTGCACCCCGAAGGAGCAGGCGATCCTGCAACGGGTGGAAGAGGTACTGCCAACCCTCAAGGCGCGCTCGCAGGCCATGGACCGCGACGGCTACCTCGACCCGGAAAACGTCAGGCTGTTGAGCGAAGCCGGACTGCTCGGCCTGGTCGTGCCGGAACGCTACGGCGGGCTCGGCGGCGGGCTGCGGGAATGGGCGGGCACCTGTTTTGCCATCGGCACGGTCTGCCCATCCACAGCCCTTGCCTACTTCTTTCACCTCACCTCGGCATCACGGGGCAACCTGTCGCTGAAAGCCATCGATGCAGGCCTCTTTGATCCGCGCGAAGAGCCGATGGTGCGGGCATTTGCCGAGAAAGTCCTCCACACCATGGGCCGAGACCGCCAGTGGCTCGCCAATTTCGCCAGCGAGTCGGTGAAATCCGAGGCGGCGGCCATCACCATCACCACCAAGGCAAGCCGGGTTGACGGCGGCTGGGAGCTCAACGGCGCCAAGTCGTTCGGTTGCGCCACTGGCATCGCCGACCGGTACCTCGTAGCCGCCAGCCTGGACGGCATGGACGATGCCAGCGGCCTGTGCACCTTCATGGTCAAACGGGGCGCGACCGGCACTCGGGGGCGCATCGAGTGGAATGCGCTGGGCATGCGCGGCACTGCCACCGAGGGACTGGTGCTGGAGAACGTGTTTGTCGCCGACGAAGACGCCATGGCCATCCCCGGCTCCTTCGTCAAGATGTGCTCCCAAAGCCGCACCGGCTTCGTGGGCAACCAGGTGGCGGCATCGAGCATCTACCTGGGCGGCGCCTTCGCCGTCTATCAGGCGGCGCTGGGCAACATGCGCGAGCGCAAGTTCCAGGACACCGGGCGGCCGCTCGGCACCGGGCCCTACCAGCGGCAGCTCATCGGCGACATGTACGCCGACCTGCACACCGCGCTCCTGTGGGCGCGCCGCATGATCGACATCGAGACCGCCGAGCCGCCCATCGTCCCCCAGGACGACGTGATCCCGTTCTGGCGCACCTGCAAGGGTCAAGTGGCCGAATACAGCTTCAAGGTGACCCAGCACGCCCTGAAATTGGCGGGAACTTCCGGCACCCTCTTCAGCACGCCGTTCTCCCGGGCGCTCCGGGATGTGGCGATGGGTTTGGTGCAGGCCTTTCCGGCCGAACGGGGCCGGCTGGAGACGGCGCAACTACTCGTGGAAGGCACCGGCCAGACCGCCTTCGACTCATTGCGCAAGTAGCGGCCACCGATGAATCTGGAACGCAATCGCCTAGGCCTCGGCCAACGACCGGCGCTGATTCTGGTCGATCTGATCAACGGCTTCACGGACCCTGCCTGCGCACTGGGCAGCCATTGCCCATCAGTGGTGGCGGCGAATGCCGAACTCCTGAGCACCTTCCGAAATCTCGGCTGGTCGGTCTTCTTTACCACGGTGGTGTACCGGAACCCGCAGCAGGCCAAGGTGTTTCGAAACCGGATCAATGCCCTGAACCTGCTCAAACCCGAATCCCGATGGGTGCAGGTGGACCCGGCGCTGACGCCACTGGCCAGCGAATCCGTGCTTGAAAAGCAATGGGCAAGCGCGTTTTTCGGCACCGACCTGCACGACCGTCTGGAACGAGCCGGGGCGGACTCACTGGTGGTCAGCGGGCTGACCACCAGCGGCTGCGTCCGCGCCACCGTCGTTGACGGCCTGCAGCACGATTATCGGGTAGTGGTGCCCCGGGAAGCGGTCGGCGACCGCAATCCGTCGGCGCACGAAGCCAACCTGTTCGATATGGACGCCAAGTACGGCGACGTGCTCGGGCTCGACGCTGTGCAGGGCCTGCTGGCCCGAATCGCCGACGGCTGCGGCGGCCAATCAGTTCGGCAAGACTGACCAGCCGATGTCGCTGACCGCCGAGGCGCCAGCCGCCATCTTCGATTCGGCCGGTCCGACCAGCGCTTGCCGGCAGCACGAGGATTGAAGGCCGTGCCCGTTCAGGATCCGGTCGTCATCGCCGGCTGCGGCCCGGCCGGCGCCGTGCTGGCCCTCCATTTGGCGCACCAGGGCACTCCGGTGCTGATGCTGGAACGGGAGCCGGCCCTGCCCATCGACCTGCGCGCATCGACGTTCCACCCTCCGACCCTGGAAATGCTGAACGACTTGGGGGTGGCCGCGCCGATGATCGCCAAGGGGCTGATCGTCGATCGCTATCAGTATCGCGACAGGCGCACCGGCGAGGTGGCCGAATTCGACATGTCCGTGATCGCCGACGAAACCCTCTTTCCCTTTCGGCTGCAGCTTGAGCAGTACGAACTCACGCAGCTCATCGCGCGGGTTCTCCAGGGCCACGCCGACGCCGAGCTGCGTTACTCCCACGAGGTGACGGGGTTCCGCCAGGACTCGCAAGCGGTCACCGTGCGGGTGGAGTCGCCCAGCGGGACCGAGGAGATTCGGGCAAGCTACCTCATCGGGGCCGACGGCGCCTCAAGCCGGGTGCGCAAGGCGGCGGGGATCGAGTTCGCGGGCTTCACCTACCGGGAGAAGTTCCTGGTCGCCTCCACGGAGTTCCCGTTGGAAGAGGTCTTCGACAACCTTTCCTACGTCAACTACATCGCCGACCCTGAGGAGTGGTGCGTCGTGCTGCGCACGGACAAGGCCTGGCGGGTGCTGTGGCCGACCGATCCGGATTGTCCCGATCCGTCGGCTTACCTGAGCGACGCCCATCTGCAGGAACGCCTGCGCCGGCTGCACGACAGGAACGGCGACTACGACATCCGGCACCGCTGCATCTACGACGTGCACCAGCGGGTGGCGGAAACCTACTGCAAGGGCCGCGTGGCACTCGTTGGGGATGCCTGCCACATCAACAACCCCCTCGGCGGCATGGGCATGAACGGCGGCATTCACGACGCCGTCAATCTGGGCGCCAAGCTGACGGACATCCTCCGCGGCCGGGCCGACCCCCAGCAGGCCCTCGCCCTCTACGACCGTCAGCGCCGCGGCTTGGCGGTGCGCTTCATCCAGCAACACACCATCGCCAACAAGGCGCTGATGGAATCGACGGATCCAAACGTGCAGCGAAACCGCCAGCGCACCTTAATGGAGAAGGCAGCTGACCCGGTCAAGGCCAAGTCCTTCATCATGGAGCGGGCCATGATCAACAGCGTGCGCGAGAGCTGCGCTGTCGCCTAGCCCGACCTCAGTCATGGGACTGACCTTGATGGTCCGCCGGCCGGGCTAGCCCGCTGCGCTGCCCGGGTCAATGCGCCGGTCAACGATCGCCGACAGGGTGTCCACCACCAGCCGCCGCTCGGCGCGCTGCACACGCTGTTCAACATCCTCAACCCGGTCTCCGGCTTCCACCGACACCCGAACCTGGGCAAGAATCGGCCCTGTGTCGTAGTCGGCATCCACCAGATGCACGGTGGCACCGGTCTCCGCATCGCCGGCATCGACCACCGCCTGATGCACTCTGCGGCCATAAAAGCCTCGCCCGCCGTGCTTCGGCAACAGCGCCGGATGGACATTGAGAATGCGGCCCTGGAAGGCGTCGAGCGTTCGCGGTCCCAGTTTTTTCATGTAGCCGGCGAGCAGCACCCAGTCGGGCCGGGCCTGCTGCAGCGTGGTGCAGATGACGGCATCGAGGGTTTCCTGCGCTGGATGGGTGCGGCTGCTGAGGTGCCAAGTGGCAATGCCCGCTCCCCGTGCCCGGCGCAGGGCCATCGAGCCGCTGTTGTTGCTGATGACGGCCACCACTTCGGCGCTGAGTTCCCCGCTGGCGCCGGCGTCCATTACCGCTTGGAGGATGGAGCCGCCGTGGGAAGCCAACACGGCGATGCGGGTCACGCCGCAACCTTGAATATGGCGGTGTGGAAAATCTCGGTGGTGAGGGCTTGATCCCGATGCAAGTCGATGTACAGGCGCACGAATTCATGGCCCTTGCGGCGCCACTTCTCCAACGGGACCGCCCGCACCGCCACGCTGTCACCCACCCGAAGGGCTTGGCGATGGCGCACTTCCGAGGCCGTGTGGATCCAGGCTGGCATCACAAACTCCCGGTTCAGCGCCTGGTTGGCGATGCTCAGAATGGCGTGGGGATGCGCATGGGCGCCATAGAGTGCCAAATCATCGGCAATCTGCTCGCAAAAGCGCTGATTTTCGGTCGCCGTGATCTCCCAATGCCAGACCGGATAGGGTTCCCCCGCCCGCACGGCGTCCCATTCGATTGCCACCCGCCCGCGCCGCTTGGCCCGCTTGCCGAGCGACAGCGGCGTCGCCGGCTGTGGCAATTCCTGGGGCAAATGAGCCCGCAGTACGGCCAGCAGGGTCCCGTCCTGGTTGTGGCACTGCGCCAAGTGCCGGCCATCGTCCTCGCTGAGGTGGATGCGCAGCCGGTCGCCGTCGTAGGCGGGCTTGATCAACCTCAGCGTCGCGATGCAGCGGCCCAAAAAGTCCCGTCCAAATCGCTCCGCCAGCGGCCGGGTGAGATGCCCGTACACCGCCACGCCCGGCACCAAGGCGCCCTTGAAGCCGTAACGCTGGGCCACCTCATCGCTGTGAATGCGGTTTTCATGGGCGGAGGAGTGGTTGCGGGCAATGACCTCGTAGCTGGACATGGCACCTTCCAATCGGTTGTTTGCGATCATTCTATAAGGCTCCAGCCCTATCGGTAGGCCTGCGCTGGCAGCCAGGTGACCAGGGCATCCCAGTTGAAGATGATGACCAAGCCAACCAACTGCAGCACGATGAAGGGCGCAACGCCCCTGTAGATGGTGCGCACCTCCACGCCCGGCGGCGCCACGCCCTTCAAGTAAAAAATGGCGAAGCCCACCGGCGGGGTAAGGAAGCTGGTTTGCAGGCAGACGGCGAACAGCACCGTGAACCAGACCGGGTCGAAGCCGAGGTTGACCACCACCGGGGAGACCAGCGGCAGGATGATGAGCGTGAGCTCAATCCAGTCGAGAAAGAAGCCGAGCAGAAAGGTCGCGAACAGGATGGTGATGATGATGCCCGCCGGACTGAACGGCAGATTGAGCAGGGCGCGTTCGATCAGCTCATCGCCACCCAAACCGCGCAGCACCAGGGCGAAGGCCGTGGCGCCGAGCAGCACGCCAAAGATGAAGGCGGTGGTGCGCGTGGTCTCATGCAGCACTTCCCGAAGCACTGCGCCATCCAGGCGGCGCTTCAGCGCCGCCAGCAGCAGCGCCCCGGCGGCGCCGACGCCGGCGGCTTCCGTCGGGGTGGCGAGGCCTAGAAATATGCTGCCGAGCACGGCAAGGATCAGAAACGCGGGCGGCAGAATGGCGACGAACAGATCCCGCACCGTGGTCCAGTTGACGGGTTCGCGCTCGCCTGCCGGGGCGGACTCCGGCTTCAGCAGCCCGACGCCAAGCAAGTAGGCGACGTAGAGGCCACCGAGCAGGGCGCCGGGGAAAACGGCGCCGAGAAACAGGTCGCCGACGCTCATGGCCATGCGGTCGGCCATCAACACCAGCATGATGCTCGGCGGAATGAGGATGCCCAAGGTACCGACGGCGCACACCGTGCCGGAGGCCAGCGCCTTGTCGTAGCCTTGCTTGAGCATCACCGGCAGTCCCAAAAGTGCCAGCAGCACCACGGATGCGCCGATGATGCCGGTGGTCGCCGCCAGCAGCAGGCCGATGAGGGTGACGGCGATGGCCAACCCCCCGCGCACAGAGCCGAACAGGCGCGAGAAGCTCACCATCAGTTGGTTGGCGATGCCGGAGCGGTCGAGCAGCAGGCCCATGAAGATGAACATGGGCAGGGCCACCATCACCCAGTTCTCCATCACGTTCCAGGAACGGTCCACCACCAGCGAGGTGTAGCTCCAATCGATGGCGAAGGGGAAGTTGAAGTCGAGGTTCAGGACGATGGCGAGCGCGGTGAACAGCACCGCCAACCCACCGAGAATCCAAGCCACGGGAAAGCCGGTGAAGACCAAGCCGATGAAGCTGGCGAACATGAGCAGCGCCAGCGCTTCATTGGGCGCCACGGTCTGCTCCTTCCTCAACTTCCCCGGAACGCCCCTCGTCCGCAGCGGCAGCGCCGAGGAACAGCCAAGCCCAGACCCGCGACAAACGTGACAGGGCCGCCAGCAGCAGCAGTGCGAAGCCCAACGGCAGCATCGCCTTAATGGCCCAGCGGTAGGGCAGCCCGCCGGGAGATGAGGAAATCTCGCCGAAGGCAAAGCTGGTGCGCACGAAGGGCACCGAGAAGATCAGCACCACGGCGATGAACGGCAGCAACAGCAGGAGGATGCCGTACAGCTCCACCCAAGCCGTCAAGGTCGGCGAAAAACGCTCGTGCAGCACGTCCACCCGGATGTGGGCATCGGCCTTGAGCGCGTAGCCGAGCCCCAGCAAAAAGCCGGTGGCGTAGAGGTGCCACTGCACTTCCTCAAACTCGATTCGCCCCTCGCCGAAGACGTAGCGCAGCACCACGTTGGTGACGATGACGGCCAGCAGCAGCACCCAAAGCCACGAAGCCCACTGGCCGATCCGCTCCAGCCAAGGATCGACCAACCGGGAAAAGCGGGTAGCAGGAAACTCCATGGAGGGACTCAGAAATCCCTCGGCAGGTAGGCACGGGCCTTCCAATGGGCGTAGTTGGCGCGGAAGCGCTGCTGGGATTCCAAGATGGCGGCGAAATCCGCATCGCTGACCGCCTCCTCTTCGAGCACCTCCTCGGTGACTCGCTCAAGTTCGCGCAGCACGTCATCCGGCAGGGTGTGGGCCTCCACGCCCACCTCGGGAAAGCCGGCGATGACTTCCCCCTGCAAGGCCTCGCTGCGGGCGAGATTGCGCAACACTCCCGCCGTGCAAGCTGTTTCGATCAATTTTTGGTCCGCTGGGGCGGTTTGGTTCCAGACGTCCAGATTGACCACCATGTGCGATGAGGTGGCCGGCTGGTGCCAGCCCGGGTAGTAGTTGTAGGAGGCCACGCGGTTGAAGCCCAAGGACTGATCGACGATGGGCAGGGCGTACTCGGTGGCATCGATGGCGCCCTTCTCCAGCGCTTGGAAGATCTCGCCGCCGGGCAGCATGGTGACCGATGCGCCGACCCGCTCCATCACCTTGCCGCCGATGCCGGCAAAGCGGATTTTAAGCCCCCGCACGTCGTCGAGGCTGTCGATCGGCTCACGAAACCAGCCCGCCGTCTCCGGGCCGGTGAGGCCGCAAAAGATGGCGTGGATGTTCTGCTTGGCGTAGAGCGCCTCGCCGAGCGCGCGGCCACCGCCATCGAACCACCAAGCGGCGAACTCCCAGGGTTCCATGCCGAACGGCACCGCGGCGATCAGCGCCGCTGAGGGAATGCGCCCTTGGTCGTAGCCGAGCCAGGTGTAGCCCGCCTCCACCTTGCCCTCCCGCACCGCCTCGGTGATGGCCAAGGCCGGCACCACCTCGCCAGGCTCGAAGATGCGAAGTTCGACTGCGCCAGCCGACGACGCCCGCAGCATGTCGGTGACGTAAATGGGGTTATCGCCCAACACCGGCATGGTGGTCTGGAAGGACAAGGGCAGGCGCCAGTGAATGCGCCGCGCCGCCAAATCGGCCGCCTGCGCGTGATCCTCGGCCGCCTCGCCCCCCGGAGGCCGGATGGCTAGCGAGACCAGTCCGCCGACCAGGAAGGCCACCAGCACGGCGACCAGCGCCGAGGTGTTGGTGATTCGGCTTCCACTCATTGCGTATCCTTCCTCCTAAACAGGGCGACTCAGACGGTCAGAGACTGGTCGGAGCCTCAAGCGTCAGCGCATTAAGCCACGTTCAGCTCGACGAGAGGAATGTCCATGGCCTGAGCAACAGCGATCATGCGCCGGTCGTAACTGGCGAGCTCAACCTGCTGGCCGTGATCGACCAAGTACGCGCATGACGCCAGATGCAGCGCATCAAGCGTCCGCAAGGGCGTTGATCCGGGAAAGGCATCGAGCGCCCGGGCGAGGACGTCGGGGACGAGCTCCAGCAGCGCAATGCGTCCAATCAGCCAGCGAGCGGCCTCGCCGTGGGACTGGGCAAGCCCACGCGCGTGCAGCGGAGTCCATAGCTCATATTCAAGAAGACGACTCGAAACCAAGGTCTCGTTCCAGAGCGAGTCCGCAGGCCGACGGTCGTCGGCCAACAGCTGCGCGAGAACCACGGAGGTATCAAGGTAGATCACCGCTCGCTTCGATGCTCGCCAAGTTCGGCGAGAAGCTCCTGCAGGCTGGCGACTGGCGCTGGCCGCGGCGGCCGCCCCGAAGCGGCCAATATCGGCGGGCTCAGCACACCGGATCGCACCGCTTCGGCCAAAAAGGCATCGGCGAGAATCGGACTGCGGGTCTCCCTGAGCGGACCCAACTCCGCCACCACCCGGTCACGGTCCGTGACGAGCACGATCTCACCGGACGCTGCGAGTCGGACATACTCGCTCAACCGGCTGTTCAGCACCTTGATTCCGACTGACCGCATGGATCGCAAAGTAGCGACTGATAGCTACCTTGTCAATCGCCAGGCTTCGCGGTTGTCGATAGCGTCCTTCTCGCAGCCACTGCCGTCCTGCCCATACCGCACATGCCACGCGCAACGCTTACGGTTGTCTCCTAGTGTCCTGTCCCGCAAATAAGTGTGATTATTCGTGGCCGTTTCGGCTCCCGGCCGCGTTGCTCCGCGGAGCCCTCAGCCGGGGAGCGCGAGGAGCACAACGAACAAGCAACCCGCGGTCAGCACCGATCTTCGGTATGCCGCCCCCAAAGCCCTTGGCCACGAATTTCCACACCGCAGGCAAATCGAGTACAGTCATGGCTTTTTTCGCCGCAGCCCCACCATGGGCTGCACGACCACTCAAAGGCAAGGGCAAATCATGCAGATCGGCGCACCCAAGGAAACCTGGCCGGGCGAGCTGCGCGCCGCGTTGACGCCCGCCGGGGTCAGGAAACTCAAGTCCGCCGGCTTTGACGTCACCGTCGAGGCGGGAATCGGCGCTGCCGCTGGCTACCTTGACCCCGACTACGCCGCCGCCGGCGCCGCAGTGGCCCAGGACCGGGCCGGCCTATTGGGTTCATCCGACATTGTGCTGCGGGTGCGCAAGCCCGCCGCAGACGACGTGGCACTGCTCAAGTCCGGCTCGGTCCACATCAGCTTCCTCGATCCGTTCAATGAACGGGCGCTCGTTGAGCGCCTGGCGACGCAGGGCGTCACCGCCATCTCCATGGAAATGATTCCCCGCACCACCACCGCGCAAAAGCTGGATGCGCTGTCCTCCCAAGCGAGCCTCGCCGGCTACGTCACCGTGATCCTCGCCGCCACCCACAGCCGCAAGATCTTCCCAATGATGATGACGCCGGCGGGCACCATCGCCCCGAGCCGGGTGTTCGTCATCGGCGCCGGGGTAGCCGGCCTGCAGGCCATTGCGACCGCCAAGCGGCTCGGCGCCCGCGTGGAGGCGTTCGACACCCGGCCGGTGGTCGCCGAGCAGGTGCGCTCCCTGGGCGCCAAGTTCGTCGAAATCGACTTGGGCGAGATTGGCCAGACTGAGCAGGGCTACGCCAAGGAGCTGACGGCCGAGCAGCTCGACCTGCAGCGCGAGGGCCAGAAAAAGGTCATCGCCCAGTCCGATGTGGTGATCACCACCGCGCAGGTCTTTGGCCGTCCCGCGCCGCGCATCGTCACCGCCGACATGATCGCCGGCATGGCGCCGGGCAGCGTGGTGGTGGACATGGCGGTGGACAGCGGCGGCAACGTCGAAGGCTCGTTGCCCAATGAGGTGGTCGATGCGGGCGGCATCAAGATCGTGGGCCTCGGCAACCTGCCTTCGGAAGTCTGCCGCCACGCCAGCGACATGTACGCCGCCAACCTGGTCAACCTGCTCGACGAGTTCTGGGAAGCGGAGAACGCCGCGCTCCAGCTCGACCCGAGCAACGAAATTGCTGCTGGCTGCATCATCACCCAAGGCGGCGGAATCGTCAATCCGACCGTCAAGAACCTCTACGAGAACGTCTGAAGGAGCCTGACTATGGAAGCGGTGTTTCTCGCCTTTGTGTTGATGCTGTCCATCTTCCTGGGCTTCGAACTCATCTCCAAGGTACCCGCCACGCTGCACACGCCGTTGATGTCCGGAGCCAACGCCATCTCCGGCATCACCCTGGTCGGCGCGCTGACCTCGGCGGGTGCCGGCATTGAGGCGATGGCCACGATCCTCGGCGCCGCGGCGGTGGCCTTCGCCACCATCAACGTGGTCGGCGGCTATCTGGTCACCAACCGGATGCTCAGCATGTTCAGGAAAAAGGAGGGTCCGCCCCAATCGGCAGGCCAGCCGGGAGCATCCGCGTGAGCGCCGAACTCATTAATGTTTGCTACATCGTCGCGGCGGCGCTGTTCATCTTCGGCCTCAAGCAGCTTGGCTCCCCAGCCACCGCGGTGCGTGGCAATCTGCTCTCGGCCACGGGCATGCTCATTGCCATTGTGGTCACCCTTTTTTCCAGGGGCATCCTGGAATTCCAGTGGATTCTGGCGGCGGCCGCGGTGGGTGCGCTGATTGGCGCGGTGGCGGCGCAGAAGGTGGCGATGACCGCCATGCCGGAGATGGTGGCGCTGTTCAACGGCTCCGGGGGGGTGGCCAGCCTCTTGGTCGGCTGGGCCGCGCTGTACAACACCGGCAACACCACCTTCACCTACATCACCATCCTCTTGTCGGTGCTCATCGGCGGCGTCACTTTTTCCGGCAGCATCATCGCCTGGGGCAAGCTCTCCGAAGTGATGCCCAGTCGCGCCTTGGTGTTCGGCGCCCAGCGGGCCGTCAACGCCTTGATCCTGATCGCCCTGGTCGCCTGCGGCGTGCTCTTCTGCCTGGATCCGGCCCTGGACTCGCCCTACCTCTACGCGGTGGTCGCCTTGAGCCTGCTGTTTGGCGTGATGGTGGTCATCCCCATCGGCGGGGCGGACATGCCCGTGGTGATTTCGCTGCTCAACTCCTACTCCGGCTTGGCCGCATGCGCTGCCGGCTTCGCCATCCAGAACAACATCCTCATCGTGGCCGGCTCCTTGGTCGGCGCCGCCGGGATCATCCTCACCAACATCATGTGCAAGGCGATGAACCGCTCCTTGGCAAACGTGCTGTTCTCAGGATTCGGCGCAGTGAAGACCGCCAGCAAGGTGGAGGGCGAAGTCAAGCCAATCGCCGCCGAGGACGCCTTCCTGATCCTTGAAGCGGCTTCTTCCGTGGCCTTCGTGCCGGGCTATGGCATGGCCGTGGCACAGGCGCAGCACGTAGTGCGGGAGTTGGGTGAGCTCCTGGAGGGCAACGGGGCCGAGGTGTCCTACGCCATCCATCCGGTCGCCGGGCGAATGCCGGGGCACATGAACGTGCTGCTCGCCGAGGCCAACGTCCCGTACGACCAACTCATCGAGATGGACGACATCAACCCGCGCATCGAGAACATCGACGTCGCCGTGGTGATTGGTGCCAACGACGTGGTCAACCCAGCGGCGCGGGAGGATGAGGACAGTCCCATCTACGGCATGCCGATCATCAACGTGGACCAGGCCCGCACGGTGTTCGTGCTCAAGCGCTCCATGGCCTCAGGCTTCGCCGGCGTGGACAACCCGCTGTTCTTCGGCGAGAACACGCGAATGCTGTTCGGCGACGCCAAGGCGTCCATCTCGGCGGTGGTCGGGGAGTTCAAGAGCTAACGAGGCGATGCCTTAGACCGACGAGTGGGCGCAAAAGTTGACTTGTTTGGCTGCCTTTTCCCGCGATCAAGTCCCCGCGATCAAGAAAAACAGCCAATCACTCCACCGGCAGACTGCGGGCGCGGGCGGTGTCAGGCTGTCCGCCGACCACGGTTCCCCAGTCGGCGTCGAGCACCCGCCAAAGATTGCCCATGGCTCGGCGGCCCAGCCGCATGGACAGTATCTCTTCGGTGCCGCGCAGGGCGCTCTGCGCTCTGCGCATCATCTTCAGCCCTTCGTCCGTGAAGACGATTCGATTAGCGCGCCGGTCAAACGGGTCGGGCATCAGAGTGACAATTCCATCCTTGCGCAGTTCATTGATCTGCAGTTGAATGGCTTGCCGGGAAACCCCCAAGGCGCGCGCCAAGGAAGCGCCTCGAGTGATGCCGTTTGACAAATTGATGAGAATCATCCTCTGGGTGCGCGTGCGAGGCGTGTAGCCGCCTTCCCGCATGCCGTTGAGCAGACTTTCATCCATCCAACGGTAGGCGCGCAGAAGCCCCAATATAAGCAGGCCGTCCGGGTTGGCCTCAGCTTTCTCTTCGGCTACGCCACGGTCGATTTTCACAAGCTGCTCCCGCTACGGCAACGGCTGAACGACTGAGACTAAGTGCTGAACATCAATCCCCAAAACCAAATCCACCGCCCGCCGCAATAACCTAGTTGTCGTTTTACGCGCACAAGTATTGCACACTCGGGGATTGCTTTCAGAATCCCACAATCCAACCCGGCAATCAAGGAGCAACCCATGGAGCTTGCCGACGCGATGCGCACTGCTTTTGCGGCCCGAAACTTCACCAGCAAGCCCGTTAGCGACCAGACCGTCCGCAAGTTGCTCGACAACGCCCGCTTTGCGCCAAGTGGCGGCAACCGCCAAGGCTGGAAGGTGGTTGCGGTGCGCGAAGCCGCCACCCGCACTCGGCTGGCGGCGCTCATCGAGCCAACCTTTAAGCGCTACATGGCCCAAATGCAGTCTGGCGAGGCGCCCTACAACACCATCAACCCTTCTCGGGTGACGGATGCCGAAATCGAGGCGGTGGAGCTGCCGGAGGGCTTGGTCAGCCAAGTCACCGAGGCGCCGGTTGTGTTGCTGGTATTCGTCGATCTGAGCGTCGTGGCCTCCTTCGACCACGATCTCGACCGGGTGGGCGTCATCTCCGGCGCTTCCATTTACCCCTTCGTTTGGAACATCCTGCTAGCCGCCCGCAACGAAGGTTTGGGCGGCACCCTGACGCCCTTCGTCGGTGCCCAGGAGGAGGCGCTCAAGAACCTGCTCGGCGTACCCCGACAGATGGCTTTCGCAGCCATGCTGCCCTTAGGAGAGCCCGTGAAGCAGCTCACCCGACTAAAGCGCAAGCCGGTTGACGAGTTCGCCGTGCGCGAACGATGGGATGGACCGCCTTTGGAGACTTGACTTCGAATTGCTGGATCGTCTCCACTCGTTCCATGGAAGCCCCTAGCTTGCCCCAGAACGGCACACCGTTGACAGCGAAGGAATAACCCGCCAGCCGCTGGACTGTCTCCATTTGTTCCATGAAAGCCCTTAGCTTGCCCCAGAATGGCACGCCGCTGACGCCGAAGGAACAACCGGCCAGTCGCTGGGCTGTCTCCATTTGTTCCATGGAAGATACGGATTCCCAATCGAGGGCGTCCCGCCCTCGATCCGAACTTGCGGGATCTGGGAGAGTTTCGGACCACGCCGGTTGAACTTGGGTGGCCGCAAGTTGTAATTTGGCGGTCGGAAGCTGAAGTCACTGCAAACGAACGACTGGCAAGGGGACGGCATGGAGCAGTCCGGCGAGCATCTAATCCCGGTGGAGCGGGCGACGGTGTGGCGGTCGCTGAACGACCCTGTCGTGCTGGCCCGCTGCATCAGCGGCTGCCAGTCCATGGAGCAACTCGCCGACGACCGCTTCGCCGCCACAGTCAAGGCGCGGGTCGGCCCGGTTCGGGCCACCTTCGAAGTTGCTTTGACCCTCACCGACATCCACCCTCCGGAAAGCTACGTCCTGCAAGTCGAGGTCAAGGGCAAGGCCGCCGGCTTCGGCAAGGGGTTGGCCGAAGTCGCCTTGGCGGAAGCCGAAGACGGCACCACCCTGTTGCGCTACAGCGTTGCCGGGCGGGTTGGCGGCAAGTTGGCGCAGATCGGCGCCCGCTTGATCGACAGCGCTGCCCGCAAGATGGCGGACGACTTCTTCTCCGCCCTTCACGAGGCCCTTGATCCCGCTGCCGACCGGCAGCAATCCGCGAACCCATCATAGGAAGCCCCATGAACCTGACCCTGACCGTAAACGGCGCCGAACACAGTTTGGACGTCCCGGCCAACACCCTGCTGGTGGAACTGCTGCGCACTCGGCTGCGCCTCACAGGCACTCATGTCGGCTGTGACACGAGCCAGTGCGGCGCCTGCACGGTGCATCTCGACGGCTGCGCCGTCAAAGCCTGCACCGTACTCGCCGCCCAGGCCCAAGGCCGCTCCGTGACCACCATCGAAGGCATCGGTAGGCCGAATGGCACGCGCAACGGCTCACCAGACGATCTCCACCCCATGCAGGCCGCGTTTCGCGACTGCCACGCCCTGCAGTGCGGCTTCTGCACGCCGGGCATGATCCTGCGCGCCATGGAGCTGGTCGAGAGCGGCGGCACCTTGGACAACCGCACGGTGCGCGAGGGCCTGGAGGGCAACATCTGCCGCTGCGCCGGCTACCACAACATCGTCAAGGCGGTGCTGGCCGCCGGCGACGCCATGCAGGAGCAATCCCGATGAGCACGGAAACCGGCATCGGCGCCGCCGTCAAACGGCGCGAAGACCTCCGATTCATCACTGGCCGCGGCAACTACACCGACGATCTCAATGTACCCGGGCAAACCTGCGGCGTGTTTCTGCGCTCACCCTACGCCCGCGCCAAGATCGGGGCCATCGACGCGACCGACGCCCTGCAAGTGGAAGGCGCATTGGCGGTGTTCACCGGCCGGGACACGGCGACGGACGGCTTGGGCGATCTGCCCTGCGGCTGGCTGGTCAAGTCAAAGGACGGCTCGGACATGGCCGCAGCGCCCCATCCGCCGCTGGCGGTAAGCCAAGTGAACTACGTCGGGGAGCCTTACGGCCTGGTGGTGGCCGAAAGCTTGGCCGCAGCCCGGGAAGCCGCTGAGCTGGTGGCCGCGGATTTCGAGGAGCTGACCCCCGTGGTGGCTACCGCCGAGGCCGCCGAAGCCAGCCCCATTCATGAGGGCCTCAAGGACAATCTGGCCTATGACTGGGAACTCGGCGACGAGGCTGCCACCGACTCGGCGCTGGCCACAGCCGCCCATGTCACGCGGCTCGACCTGACTAACAACCGCCTGATCCCGAACGCCATGGAGCCTCGGGCGGCGCTGGCCACCTTCGACCCGGCCAGCGGCAACTATGAACTGCGCACCACCAGCCAGAACCCGCACCTGGAGCGGCTGGTGCTCTCCGCCTTCGTGCGGATCGCCCCGGAGCACAAGCTGCGCGTCGTGGCCCCTGATGTCGGCGGCGGCTTTGGCTCCAAGATTTTCGTTTACGCCGAGGAAACCGTCGTCACCTGGGCCGCCGCCAAGGTGGGCCGACCCATCAAGTGGACCGCCGAGCGCAGCGAGGCCTTCCTGGCCGATGCCCACGGCCGCGACCACGTCACCCACGCCGAGCTTGGCCTGGACGGGGCGGGGCGCTTCACGGCGCTCAAGGCGCGCACCACAGCCAATCTGGGGGCCTATCTCTCCACTTTCGGCTCGGCAGTCCCCACCTACCTGTACGGCACCCTGCTCGCCGGCCAGTACAAGACGCCCAACATCCACGTGCAGACCCATGGCGTGTACACCAACACCGCTCCGGTGGACGCCTATCGGGGCGCGGGACGCCCGGAGGCGACTTTCGTGGTGGAGCGCATCGTCGAGGCGGCCGCGCGGGAGACTGGCCGGGACCCCGTCGAACTGCGCCGCCTCAACATGATCGAGCCCGATGACTTCCCCTACGAGACCCCGGTAGCCCTGGTCTATGACACCGGCAACTACCAAGCCAGCTTGGATAAAGCCCTGCACCTAGCGGATTACGCCGGCTTCAAGCAGCGCCGGGCGGCATCCGAGACACGGGGCAAGCGCCGCGGCATTGGCTTCTCCTGCTACATTGAGGCCTGCGGCCTGGCGCCCTCGCAACTCGCCATTCAGTTGGGCGCCGGGGTGGGGCTCTACGAGAGCGGCGAGGTTCGGGTCAACCCCACCGGCTCGGTCACCGTGTTCACCGGCTCCCACAGCCACGGCCAAGGCCATGAGACCACGTTCGCCCAAGTGGTGTCCGACAAGCTTGGCGTGCCCTTCGACGACGTGGAAGTGGTCCACGGAGATACGGGGCGGGTGGAGTTCGGCCTTGGCACCTATGGTTCACGTTCCTTGGCGGTGGGCGGCTCAGCCCTGATCAGCGCCTCCGAAAAGATCATCGCCAAGGGCACTAGGATCGCCGCGCACATGATGCAGACGGAACCTACCAACGTGGCCTTCGAGGAGGGCGCGTTCATCAGCGGCAACCAGCGCCTGACGCTGCAGGAGGTGGCCTTCGCCTCCTACGTTCCCGCCGACTATCCGCCGGACTTGGAGCCGGGGCTGTCGGAAAAGGCCTTCTACGACCCGGAGAACTTCACCTACCCCGCCGGCGCCCACATCGCCGAAGTGGAGGTCGATGAAGCGACCGGCGTGGTGCAATTGGTGAACTTCGTGGCGGTGGACGACTTCGGCCACATCATCAACCCCATGATCGTCGATGGCCAAGTGCATGGCGGCCTTGCCCAAGGCGCCGGCCAAGCACTGCTGGAGCACGGCATCTACGACGCCAACGGCCAGCTCACCACCGGCTCCTACATGGACTACTGCATGCCCCGCGCCGACGACGTGCCGGACTTTGTGGTGGACACCACGGTGACCCCGTGCACCCACAATCCGCTTGGCGTCAAGGGCTGCGGCGAAGCGGGCGCCATCGGCTCGCCGGCGGCGATCATCAACGCCGTGACCGACGCCCTCGGCACCGAGGACATCGCCATGCCGGCCACGCCGGAGCAAGTGTGGCGCAAGTTGAGCGGGCTGTAGCCCAAAAGCAAGGAAACGACATTGCATCCATTCAACTACCATAAGCCATCCACCTTGGCCGAGGCCGTCGCGCTGCACCAGGGTGCCGAAGATCCCGCCTATCTGTCGGGTGGCCACACCCTGTTGCCGACCATGACCCAGCGCTTGGCCGCGCCGAGCGATCTGATCGACCTCGAGGGACTGACCGAGCTGATCGGCATCGCCGTGGACAACGGGACTTTGAGCATCGGCGCCTTCACCCGCCACGCTGAGGTCGCCGCTTCCACCGAAGTGCAAAGCGCCCTGCCCGCCCTGGCCGAGTTGGCGGAGGGCATCGGCGACGCCCAAGTGCGCAACCGGGGCACCATCGGCGGCTCGCTGGCCAACAGCGACCCGGCGGCGGACTATCCGGCGGCGGTCCTCGCCCTGAACGCCGTCATCCACACCGACCGACGGCAAATCCCTGCCGACGGCTACTTCCGGGGCCTGTTCGAAACCGCCTTGGAAGCCGACGAAGTCATCACTCGCGTCGACTTCGCCATCCCCAGCCGCGCCGCCTACGAGAAGTTCCCCAACCCCGCCTCCCGCTACGCCACTGTGGGCGTCATGGTGGCGGACTTCAACGGCACCGTGCGCGTCGGCGTCACTGGCGCCGGCCCCTGCGCCTGCCGCGCCGACGCCTTTGAGGCGGCCTTGAGCGCCCGCTTCGACCCGGCCGCCCTCGACGATGCCGAGCTGCCGGCCATCGACTTCAACAGCGACCTGCACGCCTCCGCCGAATACCGCGTCCACTTGGTCCGGGTAATGGCGCAGCGGGCTACCGCCCGCCTGGCCAGCCTGTGAAATTGAACGAGCCTTCAGCTTGCCCCAGAACGGCACGCCGTTGACAGCGAAGGAACAACCCGCCAGCCGTTGGGCTGTCTCCAATTGTTCCATGGAAGGTGCCCTGAATTGACCGAAGCGCGAACGGTTCTCTGCGAAGCGCTGTCCGAGGACATCGGCAGCGTCCGGCTCACCGAGGTCGAAGTGCCTGCGCCTGGGCCCGGCGAAGTGCGGGTGCGGCTCAAGGCCTGCGCAGTCAACTTCACCGACCTGCTGATGGTCCAGGGCAAGTACCAGTTCAAGCCGCCGCTGCCGTTCGCGCCCGGCAGCGAAGCGGCGGGCGATGTGGAGGCGGTGGGCGACGACGTCGGGGGGGTGCGGGAAGGCGATGCGGTCATCACGGGCATGCGCTACGGCGGCTTTTGCGAAAGGGTCAACGTCCCCGCCAGCGCCGTGCAGCTTAAGCCCGAACGCCTGTCCTACGCCAAGGCCGCGTCCTACCAAGCCGCCTACCTCACCGCCTACGTCGCCTTGGTGCGCCGGGGCGACCTCAAGCCGGGCGAGACCCTGCTGGTGCATGGCGCCACCGGCGGCGTCGGCATGGCGGCAGTGGACTTGGGCAAGCGCCTCGGCGCAACGGTCATCGCCACCGGCGGCCGCGACGACAAGCTGGCCGTGGTCAAGGCCCGCGGCGCCGACCATGTCCTGAACTACACCTTGGACGATGGCCGGCTCGGCGGTTTCCGGGAGGCGGTCAAGGCACTCACCGACGGGCGCGGCGCCGACGTCATCTACGATCCGGTCGGCGGCGACGTCTTTGACGAATCCATGCGCTGCGTCAACTGGAACGGCCGCATCCTCACCATCGGCTTCACCAGCGGACGCTGGCCGCAAGCGCCGGTCAACCTCATCCTCATCAAGCAGATCGCCGTGATCGGCGTGCGCGCCGGAGAGTATGGACGCCGCGACCCCGAAAAGGGCCGGGCCAACACCGAAGCGCTCTACCAAATGGCCTCCAACGGCGAGATCGACCCCTACGTCTGCCGCGGCTTTCCGCTGGAGCAGGCCGTGGACGCCATGCGCCTGCTCGAGAACCGCGAGGTGGTGGGCAAGACGGTGGTGACCATGAACGGGTATTCGATGTAAGCGCGTTTCAAGACGAAGTCAGGCCCCCCTCCGAGCCGGAGGAACACCCCCGAACTCGGGCAACCAACATGGAAGCAACCAACATGGACACACGCAGAAACCAACATGGACACACGCAGATTCCGTCTCACAAATGCCATCAAGCCGACGTCATCGTGAATCTGAGTCAGTGTGTGCCCCCCAAGTTGCTAGTCCAAGCCACGCAGGACCAACGAGGCCGAAGGTATCAGCGACAGGTAATCAGAAGCGGGCATCGGCCACCGCGCCCGTAGTCGCCAACTGCCGAGGCGTCACGCACTTCGCGATCTTCTGGCCCGCGGCTATTTCCGCCTGGCGAAGTTCCCAAGTCTTTTGCAAGTTCAGCCAGAGTTGCGGTGTCGTCCCGAAGTACCTCGCCAGCCGCAGCGCCGTGTCCGCGCTCACGCCCCTTTGGCCGTTCAGGATCATCGTCACCCGGTTTACCGGCACGCCCAGCGCCTTCGAAAGGGCATTGGCTGACAGCCCGACTTCATCAAGCTCCTCGCGCAGGATTTCGCCTGGATGCACCGGCTTCATTCCGTTGCTGGCGTTCATGTCAAATCTCCCTCAGTTCCGTAAAGGGTGCTGGCGGTAAACGCTAGCTCGCGCTCCTGCCGATATGGCCTTCGCCTGGTCCCTCGAACCGATCCTGTCGTCCTAACTGCTCCCATCAAGGCCAAAGCGTACCGCTGGCAGTCTCCGCCGCAAAGCGCTGGGCAGGCCAAATCTCCACGCCGTCACTCGACCTGAAAGAGCGCTCACCGGTGTAAACCAGAATCCGGCGCACCAGCCCGGGCAGGGGACCAAGCGCCCGCAGGCCCTTCAGCAAGCTGCTGTGATACCGGCCGGCGGCCTTCACTTCGATGGCGAGCAGCTCCGCGCCCCGTTGCAGGAGGAAGTCCACTTCCACTGCGGATTGGTGGGGCGCCCAATAGGCGAGCTGGTCGTAGAGTTCCTGCACTTCGGCATGGGCTTGCAGAGTCGTGGCGACCCAGCTTTCAAGCAGCGAACCCCTTTCCTCGGCGGTCGGCGGGCCGAGTTGACGCTTGACGGCTCGAACCACACCCGGGTCAACCCAATACAGCTTCGGCCGCTTTCGTTCGCGCACACGGGTGCGGGTCTCATAGGCTGGCAGCCGGTAGGCAAGCAGGGTGTCCTCCAAAATGTCCAAGTACCCCTGAATCGTCGTTCGAGAGACGCCCGCATCGCGAGCAATTCCCGACACGTTGATGGCCTGACCGTTGAATAGGGCCGCAACGGGCAGGAAGCGGACAAAGCCCGACAAGTTCCGCACCAAGGCTTCGGCTCGAATCTCCTCGCGCAGATAGAGCTGTCCATAAGCCTCCAGGACCTCCCGAGGCTCGTCGCTGGACCACACCAAGGGCACAGACCCGTACCGAAGCACTCGGTCGAGGTCAAAGTCCGCGCCCAACTCCGCTGCGGTTAGCGGAAACATCGTCTTCTTGAGCGCCCGTCCGGCTAAGAGATTGGTGCCGGCTGCCTTGAGCTTGCGGGCGCTCGACCCTAACAAGGCAAAGCGCAAGCCTTGCGCTTCAATCAATCTGTGCACCTCGTTGAGCAGCGCGGGCAGGCGCTGCACTTCATCCACCACCACCCAATCTCCCGCCTTGAGACCACCGATGGACTGGGCGAACAGCGAGGGGTCCGCAAGCAGGTCCTGATAGAGGCGTTCATCGAGCAGATCAAAGCGGGTCGCACCGGGAAACGTGGCCCGAGCCCAAGTGCTCTTGCCCACGCCACGCATGCCGAACAGAAAGAAGCTGCGCCGCGGCACCCCGATCAGACGTTCATAGTTGCCAATCATGTCGTCATTTTTGCATGAAAAATGACGACATGGTAGTCATAAAGGAATCCTTCCGAAGGTGCCGTCCAAGCAGGATGCACCCCGTCAAGGCCGCGGAATCGGATTCACCGGCATGGGCACGTCATAGCCCCGTTGGACGGCGGGACGATCGGCAATCGTGAGATACCAGCGTTTGAGGTTGGGGTAGTCGGCCCAGTCGATGCCTTGCCATTCGTAGCGGGATATCCAAGGCCAGGTGGCCATGTCGGCGATGGAGTAGGTGCCGCTTAAGTAGTCGCGGTCGGCGAGGCGCGCATCAAGCACCGCGTAAAGGCGCTTGGCTTCAGCAGCGTAGCGCTGCTCCGCGTAGGGCGCCTTGCCGGCCTTGAAGCGCAGGAAGTGGTGGGCTTGGCCGAGCATCGGGCCGACGCCGCCCATCTGCAGCATCAGCCACTCCAAGGTCTGCCACTTGTCGTCACCCTGGAAACGGCTGTGGGTTTCGGCCAAGTACAGCAGGATGGCGCCGGATTCCATCATCGCCCGGTTTGCGGCGCGGTCGATGATTGCCGGAATCTTGTTGTTGGGGCTGATCTTCAGGAACTCCGGGTCGAACTGCTCGTCCTTGAGGATGTTGACCGGATGGGCGCGGTAATCGAGGCCAAACTCCTCCAAGGCGATGGAGACCTTGCGGCCATTGGGCGTGGGCCAGGTGTACAAGTCGATCATGCGGCCTCCAACTTGGGGGGCGGGCCCGTTGGCGAGCCTGTTTCGACAAACGCAAGCTCCGGCCAGCGCCGCTCAGCGGCCACCTCGGCCAAGCGCGGCTTGGCGTTCACCGCCACCGGCTTGCCCACGGCTTCGAGCAGCGGCAAGTCGTCGTCGCTGTCGGAGTAGAAGTAGGTGCGTGATGCATCGACGCCCTGCTCGGCCAGCCAATCGAGCACCGCGCGACGCTTTTCATCGCCGTAGCAGGGCTTGAACGCCCCCGTCAGGCAACCGTCGGCCACCTCCAGCTCCGTGCAGCGCAAGTCTGGGATCGACAAGGTTGCTGCCACGGGAGCGGCTTGGGCGCGGGTGGCGGAGGTGACGAGGATCAATCGATGGCGCAAGCGCCGATGGGCAGCGACCAGCGTTCGCGCCTCCTCGAATATCTTTGCCGCCACCCGGCGCTCGAAGGCCCGCTCGCCGAGGCGCATGAAGTCCGCCTCGCGCAGGTCCGCCAAGTCCTTGAGCGTGGCGCCCATCAGACGCTGGTAGTCCAAGCGCCCGAGGCTGTATCCGCAGAACACGACAAACTGGTACGCCACTCGATTCAGGGGCACCGTGCGAGATTTGATGCCTTCCCAAGCCAAGGCCTTGACCGAATAGCCGTCGATGAGGGTGCGGTCGAGATCGAAACAGGCGGCGGACCCGGGCCCGGCCGGAACCGAGCCAAGTTCCGCTAGGTAGTCGGAAAACGCCACCCTCATCGGCTGGGGCCCAACGGGACAGTCAAGCGCAGTGCACCGCCATCGCCCAAGCCCTGGAAGGTCAGCTCGGTGTCGGGCAGGCCCGGCTCGATGAAGGCCTCCGATACGAAGGCGGCGATGAAGTGGCCGACGGCGTAGCCCGCCAGCACATCCGCCGCATGGTGCTTCTCGGCCTCCATGCGCGCCCAAGCGGTGCCCACGGCCAGCGCGTCGAAGGCGATGGACCCGCCGCGGCGCCAGCCGGGCGCAATGGCCAGGGCACGCAGGTTGCGTTGGCCCAAGGTGGCGGCGCTGGAGGCCAGCCCGGGGTGGCCGGCGGGGAATCCGCGATTGTTGCTGCCGTCGGGCCGCTGCCGTTCGACGACATCCTTCAAGCCCTCCACGACGCCGCCCTGGGCATACAGGGCAGTCAACCCCCAGCCGATGCGTCGCATCCTGCCACCGACGTCGTCGGCCGGGGCGGCGAGGGCCGTGACCAGGTAGCCGGCCACGGCGGCGTTGCGCAAGTCGTCACTGGCGCCTTCGGCGCTGCCGCCGAACAGGGGCCGCTCATCCGCCGCCCAGTCCGACACCGATTCATCGAGATCGCCCACTGAGAGCAAGGCAGCGCCCGCCAAGGGCGCCCAAGTTCGTGGTGATTTGGCAGCGGCAAGCGCGGCGGCTCCCAAGTGCTGTGGCGAGGAGGCGCAACCGGCCACGGCCGCAAGTACTGCCAAGCCGATGAGCCGACCCCAAAAGGACGGCACTCAGTCTTCCTGATCCGAAGCCGCTTCCTCTTCGAGCTGGTCCGCCTGAGGCCCCGCCGCGTCTTCGGCACCCCCGTCCGCAGCATCCGCATCCTCGTCCGCCTGATCTTCGGCCTGCAGGTCAGCCGGATCGGCGAGCATCTGTTCGGCAATGTAGGTGGCCACCTCGAAGCGTCCGGCCACTCGATCCGACGTCATGCCGTAGTCGTCTTCCTCCGCTTCGTGGAACAGCGTTAGGCGATGGTCGCCGTCCTCGTCAGTCACCACGAAAACGCCCGCTGGCTCGCCAACCGCATCGGCATCCCCGTCCAGATCATCCGCCCCTTCCGAAATGCCGAGCACCCGCAGACTGGTGAAGCGCCGGACGAGATCTTCGGCCGCCGTTCCATCGGCGGGCGCACCGTCGACTTGCCACTCGCCGTCCTGGCGTGCCAAGTGCCAAGCGTCCTGCAGAACGACGCTGGACACCTCGCCCTTGGCCGCGAGCAAGGCCTTGTCGAGCCACTGGCCAACGTCCGTGGGCGCTTCATAGTTGGAAAAGTCAATGCTGTACACCTCGCTGTCGCCGCTCAAGCGAGCATGCACCCGGCGGTAGCCGGGCGAGGTCCCCAACAGCAAGTCAGCCATGGGGCCGTCCGCATCCTCAATGACCAGCCGCCGCTGGTGGTTGTCGTCGGTCACCTCGAAGCGCTCCGCGCCGTCGTCGCTGGTCGCCACTGGCCAAGGAGCCTCCAGGTCGGCCAGCTTGTCGAGCAGTTCGCTGACCTTGCCGCCGTCTGCGGGCAGACCATTCGGCGCGCCACCTTCCAAGCGCCAGATGTCGCCGTCCCGGACCACAACGGCCGTCTTCTCCTCGCCCGAGATCGAGAGCTTGGTCACGCTGGCCGGATCGAAGGCCAGCAACTGCGATGCACCGGCATCCGACCCCACACCGCTGGCCAACAGCAGTCCGGCGATGATGACCAATTGGGCCGCCAGCAGCCCGCCCAGCAAGTTAGTCCTTTCATTCATGTCGATTCTCCGGCCAACCAGCCGCTATAGGTTTGCCTGGCCTTGGCCGCGCGTCGCCGCTGCAGGGCAAACACCAACCCGATGCCCGCCAAGGCGAAGCCGTAGTTGAGGTACTCGACGAGCGCCTGCCGTTCCTCTTCCATGGGCGGCAGCGTGCGGTTGAAATTGCCCCGGGCGCGAATGCCGAGCAGGGTTTGGTCCTCCAAGGACCAATCGGCCACGTTCACGATCAACTGCGCCGAATCCCCGTAGATGGTGCCATCCGCGGAGCCGAGCATGCGCAGGGTCTGGTCGGCCAGAAAGCCGTTGGAGGCGAACACGAACAAGCGCGCCGACTCCGGCGAGCGTTCGATCACCGAGGTCACCACCCCAAGATCGTCCTCACTCGCCTCGTCCTGGGCATCTGCGCCGTCCGGCGCATTGTTCTCAACGTCCCCATCCTCCGCTTCCTCCGGATCTTCAAGCAGCGGCGAGGCCTTGCCCTTAAAGAACGAGTCGAAGCGCCCGCTGAGCAGGACGCCCACCAAGCGGCTTTGCTGGTCGCCCTCCGGCGCGAAGGCGCTCAAGCCCTGCTCGTTGATCCGAGGCAGCACGTCGGTGGACTCGGACAGCCAACTGCCAGACGAGGTTCTCAGCAGCTCAACGACCTCCCGTTCCGCGTTCCGCTCCGCATCAAGTTCGATGGGCGATGCCCAAGCCATGGTCACTTGGGGCAGCCCGGCAGTCATGATTGAGTCCGGGTTGAGGTTGGGGGCGCGGATGTCGGGGAAGTAGGGGTAATCCAGCATCACCAGTTCCTGGAAGCTGAAACCGCCGACGTTGCGGGTCACCGGCACCGGAAAGGCGGCGTTGGCGGGGTCGAGCACCAGCGAGGCGCCAATGCCGACGCCGAGATGGTCCAGCCAATCCTCAAGGCCGGTGACGCGCCGCGAGGCAGTTAGGGTCTGCGCCGAGAAGTTGGCTTCAAAGGCGCTGGCCGCCACGACCACGGTGCCACCCTTCATCAGGAATTGATCGATGGCGAAGACCTGCTTGTCCGATAGTTCCTTGGGGTCCACCACAACCACAAGATCGGCGGCTTCCGGCGCCACTCCCCCGGCGAGGTCCGTGGCCTCGACGTTGAAGTCATTGGCGAGCCACCCCTGAAGCTGGCTGAACTGATTGCCCGCCATCCCCTGCTGAGCCATGTATGGCGGGGGTGCAGGCGGCGTCACCAAGGCCACCGTGCGCAGCAGCCCGGTGGCGAAGCGCTTCAGGCCCTCCTCGATGCCACGCTTGGCAGCCTCCGCTGACAGCGCCTCCGGCAAGGGCACCTGCACCAGCGTCTCATCGTCGCTTAGGGTCAGGTAGAAATAGAAGGCGTTGGTGTCGAACAGGCTGGTGGCCATCGGCTGAAAGCCGTAGCTCTGGGCGATTTCGGCACCCACGGCACCGCCGTTGGCATCGGGGTCGATGACCTCGACGCTGAGCTTGCCCTCGCTTTCGGTCTGCAGCTCGTCAAGCACGCCGCTGAGCACCCCACGGAACCCCACGAGCGCTTCGGGCAGCTTCTCATCCGCCGAGAAGTAGCCGGTGAAGGTCACCGGGGATTGGATGTTGGCGAAAACGCTGCTGCCGCCCTGGAAGCCGTAGAGCACCTTCTTGATGCTGCGGGTGATGTCGTACTCGGGATTGCGCAACTGCACATCGAGGTCCGCCTCACCCGCCACCTTGACTTCAATCAGGTCGCGAAAGCCCAGCACCTCGTATTCATCGCCGTAGCTCACCAGCACGTCGAAGTAGGAGTTGACCAAGCTCGATTGGTAGCGGTCCGCCACCTGAAAGGGCACCGGCCGGATGCCGTACTTGGTGTTGGCCTCGTCCTCAAGCTCCGGATCGTCGGCCGGATCGATGACCCGCACCTTGACGTTGCCGCCCCCGGCAATCTCGTACTCAGCGAGCAGGTCGCGCATGCGCGGCACCAAGGGCGCCAGCAGCGGGTGGGTCTTGGCGCTGAAGTAGCCCTGAATCAGCAGCGGCTCGCGCAACTGCGCGAGATAGCCTCGGGTGGCGTCGGAAATGGAGTAGATGCGGCCCTCGGTGACGTCGATGCGCAGCCCCGAGAAGCTTGCCAGCCACAGGTTGGCGGCGAGCAGGTTGGCAGCGAGCAGCGTCGTGCCGAGCATCCAGGCCCGATGCCGGGTCCGTTCGCCGTCCTTGGCCCAACGCTGCACCTCCAGGCCATAGACGTTCAGCGCCAGGAAGACGCCGCCCAGGGACAGGTAGTAGTAGAGGTCGCGCAGGTCCACCACGCCCCGGGTGATGGACTCAAAACGAGCGCCGGCGCCCAAGGCGCGCAGGAAGTCGGCTACGCCGCCGGACACCAGGTCGGTCAGCACCGGGCTGCCCACCAGATAGAACACGCCGCAGGCGAAGCTCGCCATGATGAGGCTGACGATCTGACTGTCGGTGCGGGCGCTGACGAACAGGCCAATGGCGACGTAGGCGCCACCGAGCAGGAAGGCGGCGGCATAGCCCGCGAGCACCGGCCCCCAGTCGAGGTCAGCTTGGAAGGCGATGCTGATCGGCAGCGGCAGGGTCGCCAGCAGGGCGATGCCCAGCAGGCACAGGCAGGCACCGAACTTGCCGAGCACAAATTCCCAAGTGCGGGCCGGCACGGTGAAGACGAATTCCATGGTGCCGGTGCGCCGCTCTTCGCTCCAAAGACGCATGGTCAACGCCGATGCGAGGAAGATAAGCATCACTGGCATCCACTCGAACATGGGCCGCACATCGGCCACGTTGCGGGCGAAGTAGGCCTCCACCCAGAAGAAGACGAACAGGGTGACGGCCAGAAACGCCGCCAGGAACAGATAGCCGGTGGGCGAGGCGAAGAACAGGGTGAGTTCCTTGGCCGCGATCCGGCGTATGGCTTGGACGTTCATCAGGACACCTCCCCGGCTTCGCTCACTTCCTGAAACAGCGTCTCCAAGTCGCGCTGTTCGGGCGCGAGTTCGTAGATCGGGGCACCGTCGCCCACCAAGGACTCAGCAACCGCGCGGGCGGCGGCGTCGAGGTCGCCCTCCACCGCGAGGCGCCAGCAGCCATCGCCCAAGCTCGAAGCGCTCGTCCCAGGCGGTGCGGCGACCGTCGCCTCGGGTGCCGTGCGCAGGCGCAGGAGATTGCTGCGCTGCAGGTCCTTGAGCCGCTCATCGAGCACCAAGGCGCCGTTGCGCAGGATCAGGGCGCGGTCGCAGATGGCATTGACCTCCTGCATGATGTGGGTTGAGAGGATGACCGTGGCTGATTGCGCCAACTCCCGCACCAACTGGCGCATGTGCTGCGTCTGCCCCGGGTCGAGGCCGTTGGTCGGCTCATCGAGAATCAGGAAGCGGGGCTTGTGCAGGATGGCCTGAGCCACGCCCACCCGCTGCTTGAAGCCCCGGGACAGGGTGCCGATCGGCTCCAGCGCCTTGTCGCCCAGCTCCGTCGCCTCGATGGCCTCGACCACTGCCCGGCGCGGGTTGTCGACCTCCCTTAAGTCGGCCGCGTAGGCCAGGTAGTCAATGACCGACAGCTCCGGGTAGAGCGGCAGGCTTTCGGGCAGGTAGCCCAGCCGCTGCTGCACGGCACGGGGGTCGCCCTCAAGCTCCTCCCCATCGACCACCACCCGGCCACCGCTCGGCTCAAGAAAGCCGGTCAACATCTTCATGATCGTCGTCTTGCCGGCCCCGTTCGGCCCCAACAAGCCGACGATCTCCCCCGGTTCGATGGAAAACGACACCTCATCGACGGCCACAAAATCGCCATATCGGCGCGTCAGCCGATCCGCTTCAATCATCCCTCATCCTTAATTGACCTGAGTTCAACAAATCAGCCGGCGGATTCCCGGCTTCGTGGGTCCCGTCAAGCGTCCCATGATGCTTGACGGGACCCACGTTAGCGCAAAATAGGGTTTCGGACTCAAATTTCAACCCTGTATCCTAATCGGATGGAAAATTTGTTCATTCAAGGCCCCGTCGGCCCCCTCGAAGCCCAGCTTGAACGGCCCATCGACAACGGGGGCTCCACCGCCATTCTCTGCCATCCGCACCCCCTTTACGGCGGCAGCATGCATGACGCCGTGCTGGGCCTGGTGGCGCAGGCCTTGGCCGATGTCGGCGTCAATTGCCTGCAATTCAACTTTCGCGGCGTGGGCAAAAGCCCAGGTCAATTCGACAACGGCAGCGGCGAAGCGCAGGATCTGCTCGCCGTCATCGACTGGGCCCAAGAACAGGGCGCCGACGCCCTCTGGCTGGTCGGCTACTCCTTCGGCGCCCACGTCGTCTGCCAAGCGCTGCCGCACACGCCCGAGCCCGCCCGGCTGCTGCTGGTGGCGCCGCCCACCGCGGTCATGGACATCCCCATGCCAAGCCCGCCCTGCCCCTTGGACCTGTTCGCAGGCGCCGACGATGAGTTTGTCGATCAGGAAGCCTTAAACCGCTGGCCGAATGCCTGCGCGCACGTCATTCCCGGCACCGACCACTTCTTCAGCGCCAGCGCCGGATCGTTGCTGGAGGCGATCCGGCGAGCCGTCGGCTAGCCGCACCTATTCACGAAGGTCGATTGTAGAGGTTCAAACGGTGCCGTACGAAAGGATATTCGTTGGAATTACGG
>JAQAJJ010000024.1:29323-30338 GCA_028278675.1 Candidatus Azophilus lithoversatilis | reverse complement strand
CCGAGGTCGACGGTACACCGGACGGCATCTGCATGGATGCCGAAGGAGCGGTCTGGGTTGCGGCCGGGGCCGGTGGTGTGCTCCGCGTAGCCGACGGCGGCGAGGTATTGGACCGGGTCGAGGTGACGGAGAATGTTCCCGTGGCGTGCATGCTGGGCGGGGCGGATCGGAAAACGCTCTACATTCCCACCACGATCAACGCGGGCCCGGAGCAACTCGCGCGGGAACGCAAGTCGAAGATCGAGACCGTGGAGGTCGATGTCCCCGGCAGCGGTTGGCCAGCCTGACAGTCCGGCAGTGTCAGAGAAATCTGGCTTGTATCGGTTGGCGAGTGTTGTGGTCCGGATGCGAGTTCGCCGCAATGTGACGAAACGCCACCGAACCGTAGGTCGCCCGCTAAACCTTGCGGCTCCAAAAGACCCCCGTCGCCTACTATCCCAGCAACGCCTGCCCGCCATCGATGGCGATGCTCTGGCCGGTCACGTAGCGGCTCCCTGCGCTACACAGCTGCACCACGAAACGCCCGACATCCTCTTCACATTCACCTACCCGCCGTTGTGGGATCGCACGCTGAAAGGCGTCCGCCTCCTGCGGATTGTTCTCCATCCACCAGACCAACCCCGGAGACTTGGCGTGGGGCAGAATGACATTGGCCCGAATTCCGTCAGGACCCCACTCACAGGCAGCGGCGCGGGTCAGTGAGCGGATGGCCTCCTTCACCGCCGCGTAGGCGCCGTATCCGGACATGTCCCAGCGTTTGGCCGCGGTACTGGCCAGGTTGACGATGCAACCATCGCCCTTGAGATGCGGGTAGGCGAGCTTCATGAGCCGCAATGTCGCCAGCGGCCCGGACTCGAAACCCGCGGTGAACGCCTCACCCGACACCTGCTGCAGTGTGCCCAAAGGCACTTCTATGGAACAAATGGAGACAGCCCAGCGGCTGACGGGTTGTTCCTTCGGCGTCGGCGGCGTGCCGTTCTGGGGCAAGCTAAGGGCTTCCATGGAACAAATGGAG
>JAQAJJ010000024.1:0-29293 GCA_028278675.1 Candidatus Azophilus lithoversatilis | reverse complement strand
TCGGGGGCAAGCTAAGGGCTTCCATGGAACAAATGGAGACGACCCCGCGGCTGGACGGTTGTTCCTTCGGCGTCGGCGGTGTTCCGTTCTGGGGCAAGCTAAGGGCTTCCATGGAACAAATGGAGACAGCCCAGCGGCTGGCGGGTTTTGTTCCTTCGGCGTCGGCGGTGTTCCGTTCTGGGGCAAGCTAAGGGCTTCCTGAGCATTGTTGACGAGGATGTTCAGCCCGCCGAACGCTTGCACGCAGGCATCCACGGCATGGCTCAGATCAACGGGCTCCTTGACGTCGCAACGCACTGCAACCGCCTCGCCGCCGCGGGCTTCGATTTCGGCGGCGGTGCGTTCCAGCTTGGCGAGCGTTCGCCCCGCCGCGGCGACGCGAACACCCGCTTGCGCCAGCGCCAACGCTATGCCTTGGCCGATGCCCTGTCCGGCTCCGGTGACCAAGGCTGTCTTTCCGTGGAGTTCGTTCATCTTGTGCCTCATTCTCACACCATCCGCCAACCGTAGCGACTGAAGTAGCGGTATCCGGAGCGCACGAAGCGCAAGGATCTGGCCAAGCCGCGGCGGGCGGTGCGGCCCCCGTAATGGGTGATTGAAGCCGTGGGCAGTTCGTAGATGCCGCCGTGGGGGGCGAGGCGGCGGCAGAGATCGAAATCCTCGAAATAGAGGAAGTAGCCCTCGTCGAAGCCGTCGATGGCTTTCAGGGCCGAGGTTCGGGCCACCATGAAGCAGCCGCTCGCCAGCTCAATGGTCGTGGGCTGCTCGGCTGGCAGCGCATCGTCGTACACATAGGCGGCGATTCGCCGCCCCACCGGGCCGGCTGAGGGCTGCACTGACAAGGCGCGCAAGGCAAGCGCCAAGAGAGTGGGCGCCCGTTTGGCGAGCCGGGCGTAGCGGCCTTCGGCGTCAAAGCCTTGGGGAGCGGCTAGGACCGCATTGGGGTGCGCCTCGAGAAAGCGCACCGCCTCCAGCAGGACGTTGGGCGCCATGACGAGATCCGGGTTGCAAATCAGGTGATACTCCGCCTCCGTGCTCCGGATGGCCAAGTTCTGGGCCGCGCTGTAGCCAATGTTCCCGTGCCCTTGAATGAATTGCCAACGGACCTCGCTGCCGCTTGTGGCATAAGGCTGGATCACTGCCTCCACAGCCTGGACGGCTTGCGGCGCCTCATTGCAGATGGCGTAGATGGAGACGGGCATCGGCGTCCGGCGGATCAGAGTCTCGACTGCTTCGGCCAAGCTACGCAAAAAGCCAGCCAGCACCTCTGTCGGCGTGCCCCAAGTGACGAAGCCGACCGACAGCCCGGTCACAGCGGCCCGCCCGGCGAGCGCTTGGCGTCCAGCCGGCCCATCCAAGCCAGCCCCAAGGCGATGGCCACCGGCAGCCAGAACAGAAACCAGGTCATGCCCACCTTGTCGATGAGCTCGTGACCGTCGAGCAGCCAAGCCGGCAGAGCCACGCCGAGAATCCCAAAAGCCAGCTTGGCGTCCCGGTGAGGATAGTGGTCGAGCAGGGTGCGCACGACGGCGACAATCAAAGCGGCAAACAGCGCCACGCCAAACAAGCCGCCTTGGAAGAGAACCGACAGGTACATGTTGTGCGGATGTGGAAATTCGCCAGCAGCAGTGACCAACGTGTCGTCGGTGAGGATGCCGCGTCCGAACCACAGACCGCCGTCCAAGACGGCACTCAGGGTCGCCAGCCAGATCGCCGGCCGAAAGCTGTCGCCTCGGGGCAGCACGAGGGTCCGACCGGCCTCGTTGGCGATCAACGCAGCGAGCACGGCAACGAGGATCACCCCCAAGCCCAAGACGGCGACCGCAAAGCGCTGCCGGTCCGGCACCCGATGGGCGATCAGCAAGGTGCCGACGCCCAGCACGGCGCTGATTTGACCGTTGCGGGACTCCGAAAGCAGCTCCGCGGCCGCAATAACGACAATGCCGAGCGCGCCGAAGCGCCGCCAAGGGACGTCCGGATCGCGCAGCGCCTCCTCGGTGACCAAGATCAGAACCACACCGAAGATCAAGGCCGCGACCACGTTGTTGTCGAGTTGCCCCAACCCGATTAGGCGACCGTTTTCCGAGTGCCCGATAAGGAACAGGCCAAGGCCCGTCAAGGCGGCCAGCAAGCCCGCAACCGCGATTGTCCGGCCGAGCCAGCGCTGCAGGTCGCCGCGCATCTGGCATTCGGCGAAGGCGACGGCAAACAGCAGTACCTGCGCCGCCCGTGACAGTGTGGAGAGCGCATCGCGGGGTTGGCCGCCCTCCGACCAAAGACTGGTCAAGACCAAGTAGCCGAGCAGGGCCACGACCGCCCACATCAGCGGCACCGCAAAGACATCGACCCACTGGCGAAGGCGGACCAGCATCGCGATCGCAAGCAGATAAGCCGGGTAGCTTGCCGCGCTCTGGGACTCGAGCACCAGCACCCCAGCAAAACAGAGCACGATCAGCAACGCATTAACCCGAATGCGGTCGCGAACGAATGAAACGGCAGCGTTCAGGGCGGATGTCATGTCGAACCGTCGATCTCGCAAAACGCGATGGCGCAATTATGCGACGGTCCGAAGTGCGATGACACCGCCGCCGCGGCACAGTTATGCCGTGGCGTGAAGTGCGGCCATGCGATCCGTGCAGTAGTGGTGGGCCCACCAGGACTCGAACCTGGGACCAATGGATTCACGAACTCCCGGCGTTTCCGCCGGGCGCGGACTATCTCACCGCCCTCGGCTCCACGTTAGGGCGCGGGACGCTCCAGCCTGTCATTAAGGGCGCTTCGACAACGGACGCTTCGGGCGCCGTGGCCAGCCCTCAGGTAGTCTCTGCACCGTCCGGCGGTGTACCGCCGGCTTGGCTCAGGGTTGCCGCCGGCCGATCCGCTGCGGGTTCCCTGAATTCATCCCGTTCCATCCGGCTCTTTCAAACCGGGGGCACCATTTTTCGGATTCGGGTCCCGTTTCGGGCCCGGGCTTCATTCCGGCTTTCTCAAACCCAAGCGGCTCCGGCTTGCGGCCGGAGTCTCGAACAAAGCTCCGAATTGATGAGTCCACTGCTCTAACCAACTGAGCTATAGGCCCTTGGAGCCCCTCGGGCGGGCTCGCCGGCAGCGACTATACCACGGCCCGGCAGGACGCTACGACTTCGATGACACCTTGTCGTCCAGGAAGCTGCGCAGGTGTTCGGAACGGCTGGGGTGGCGCAGCTTGCGCAGCGCCTTGGCTTCGATCTGGCGAATGCGCTCCCTCGTGACATCGAACTGCTTGCCCACCTCCTCCAAGGTGTGGTCGGTGTTCATGCCGATGCCGAAGCGCATTCGCAGCACTTTGGCTTCGCGAGCCGTAAGGCCACCAAGGACGTTGCCGATCAATTGCTTGAGACCATCCTCGGTGGCCAGATCGACCGGCAGGCCCACGGTGGAGTCTTCGATGAAGTCACCAATGTGGGAGTCCTCATCATCGCCGATCGGCGTTTCCATGGAAATGGGCTCCTTGGCGATCTTGAGCACCCGGCGCACTTTTTCCTCCACCATTTCCATGCGCTCGCCAAGCTCGTCCGGCTTCGGCTCCCGGCCCATTTCCTGCACCATCTGCCGGGACACCCGGTTGAGCTTGTTGATGGTCTCGATCATGTGCACGGGAATGCGGATGGTGCGCGCCTGATCGGCGATGGACCGGGTGATGGCCTGACGAATCCACCAAGTGGCGTATGTGGAGAACTTGTAGCCGCGCCGGTACTCGAACTTGTCCACCGCCTTCATGAGGCCGATGTTGCCTTCCTGGATCAGGTCGAGGAACTGCAGGCCGCGGTTGGTGTATTTCTTGGCGATGGAAATGACGAGGCGCAGGTTGGCCTCAACCATGTCCTTCTTGGCCCGCCGCGCTTTGGCCTCGCCCAAGGACATGGCGCGGTTGATTTCCTTGATTTCCGTCACCGAAAGGCCGGTGCGCGCGCAAACGGCCTTGAGCTTCTTCTGAATGCGCACGACGTCGGGCTTGCGCTCGGCGAGCACTTCAGAATAGCCCTCGCCCGCCTTTATCAAGCGGTTCACCCAAGTGACGCTGACCTCCTTGCCGACAAAGATCTTGCGGAACAGATCCCGGGGCACCCGCGCCTCGCGCAGGCAGATATCGATAAGGGCCCGCTCATGGCGGCGCACTTCCTCAAGCACCGCCCGGGGCCTGCGGACGATTTCATCATAGTGCTTCGGCGTCAGCTTGAAGGAGTGGAACTTCTTCCCGAGCACCGCCAACTGGGCGCGCGATTCAGGACTGCTGCGACCCCTTTCCTCAATGAGCCTCTGGGTCTTGTTGTACTGGCGCCTGAGCGCTCGGAAGCGCCTCTTGGCCAGCACCGGATCCGGCCCCTTGTCGTTTTCCGAAGACTCCGTCTGCTTTTTGTTGGCAGTAGCGTTGGCGTTGGAATTGTCGGCGCTGGCGGTGCCCCCGGCTTGTGCGGCTTTGCCGTCGGCAGCCTTGGCATCCGCGGACTTTGCTGCGCCAGCCTCCGTTTTGCCGGCCTCGGCGCCCGTAGCCGCCTTGTCACCTTCGTCGGCCTCCGCTTCCTTGGCCGCCGCGCCCTCGGAATCCCCCGTTTCGGCGTCGAGGTTCTCAACCTCACCATCAGCCTCCGCCGAAGCAACGCCGCCAACGTCGTTGGCCGCACCATCAACCTCCGCTTCATCGCCACCATCGCTGGTGCCGCCATCCGCTTCAGCGGCCTTTTCGACAACCTGCGGCACGATGGCCGGCTTAGGCGCCGGAACGACCTGAGGCGCCCTCGGAACATGGTCGGCCGGATCAAGGTAACCGATGAGCAGCGTCGAAAGCTGACCCTCTCGGCTGACTTCGGCGTAAGTATCGAGGATGTGCTCCACGACGCTGGGAAAAGCGGCCAAGGCGGCGAGCACGTCGCGAATGCCCTCCTCGATGCGCTTGGCGATGACGATTTCGCCTTCCCGCGTGAGCAGCTCCACCGTGCCCATCTCGCGCATGTACATCCGAACCGGGTCGGTCGTGCGGCCCGCTTCGGTCTCCACTGCGGCAAGGGCCGCGGCCGCCTCCTCCGCAGCAAGTTCATCAACCGTATTCTCTTCGGCGCTCATCAGGTCATCGGCATCCGGGGCACTCTCGTGGACTTCGATGCCCATGTCGTTAATGGTGCCGATGATGTCTTCGATCTGATCCGAATCGGACAGCTCGTCAGGCAGGTGGTCGTTCACCTCGGCAAAGGTGAGATAGCCTTGCTCCTTGCCCTTGGCGATGAGCTCCTTGAGGCGTGACGGCTGCTTTGAAATCTGTTCGCTCATGGCCCCTCGACAGGTTGCACGGATGGGGATTGGACCAGGATGCCTCCTCGTCCCCAGAAAGACAGGCATCCAGAAAGCCCAGTTAAACGGATTATTTTACCCCCTATTTGGGACCGCACAAGGCATTTTCAAGGAGCCCTTCGGCTTGGGGAGCGAGAGGTCCGCCATGACTGAACCAGAACAAGAAGGATATTGCGCCGTTCAAGTTTCCGATGCCGTGCTTCCATGAACAGTCGGCTGGAGGACTCGATGGAGAAGGACCCGAGCCCGGCCCCGCTGGTGGAACAGAAGCGGCTGATCGCCGAAGGGCAGCGCAAGGGCCGCCGTTATCGCGTGCCCCTAACCACAACCGGCAAACGGAATCTGGTCACAGACAGCGCAATCGTCGAGGCGCATGGTGAGGTCTATGTGCCGATTTCGCCAGAGGTGGAGATGGGCAAGCAGGCGATTCGCACGCCGATCCAGAGACGATAGCCGGCGGGCTACCGGCGCGCCTCCCTCGATGACTACCAACCCAACGTCTCCTACTAATTGCTCGCGGATGCGCGGCAACGTGCGGCGCAGCGGGCGTCACGGGCGGAGCAAGCGCGATTCGTCGAAGTCGTGGAGACCGAGATAACGAGCCTCCACGAAGGCAACATCGCACGCTAACGCGTGCGGCCGACCGAATGCCAGGCGTGGCGTCGAGGCTGGCGTTGGCGGGGATCGAGGATGCCGACATTTGCAGAACACAAGACCCACCAGGCGAGAATCCTCCAGTACGCCAGCAAGCAGGTTCTCCCCGCCGACGCTATCCGGGCGCCACTATCTAAACCTAAACACGATATGGACAAGCCGGTTGCCTTGTGTACAATTTGTCCTGTTCATGATCATGCCGGAACCCATGAAGTGGATGTTCAAGACGATCTTTACCGGATAGGCAGCGTGGCCAGCTTGACGGGCATTGCGGTGGAGCGGCTGCGGGCATGGGAGCGCCGCTACGGCCTCAGTCCAGTACATCGTGAAGGCCGAACACGCTACTACAGCGGCGTCCAACTCGAACGGTTGCGGCGCATCAAGCGGCTGATCGACCAGGGCCAGCCAATATCGAGTTTGGCGCACCTGACCGATGAGCAGCTTGCCGCCCGGCAAACCGAGTCCCTTGCCATTGCCCCGCCCTTGCCCAGAGTGGGCGTTATTGGTCCCAACCTGAGTGTTCTCACCCATCAGCGGGGGGAGGACTCGCAGGTGGAGGTCGCCGCGCAATGGGCCAACACAGCGGCTTTCGCCGCCGCAACCCGTCTGCCGAAGCTCGACGCCGTCGTTGTTCAACTACCCACGTTGACCACTCAACCCATTGAGGAAATTGAGAAAAAATTGACCCACGCCCGGATCGTCGTGGTCTATCAGTTCGCTGCGGAGAAGTATTTGCGGCGGGCGGCGGAGGCGAATGTGGAGATCTTCAAGTGGCCCGTCGCTTGGTCTGAGATCGAACAGGCTTGCACCGCCGCCAGCCGGCGGCCGCTAAAAGCCGGTGGAGTGGCTGAGCGGCGCTTCAGCGACGCGGAGCTGATCGCCATCGCTGCGGGAAGCACGGATCCCAGCCACTGCCCGAAACATCTTGAGGAACTGATCTCGCAGTTGAATGCCTTTGCCGACTACACGGCGGACTGCGGCGGAGCGGACGACGCCACGGCGACCAACGCCACCCTCTACCAGCAGGCCCATCGCGAAGCCACCCAAGCTCGGGCTCGGCTCGAAGGTGCGCTAGAAGCCTTTCTCACGCCATGAGCTTCCATGTGTCGAGCAGGCCCTGAACAAAATCTTTACAAAAAGACCCAAAAAGGACTTGACAAACATTTTGTACTGTACATAATCGATTCAGCTAGGTTTTAGGCGTGCAAGCAACTTCAAGGCAATCCTCCCTTCAAGTGTCCTTCCCCATAAGCAATGAAGTTGCATTCAGCGGTTCCTCCTTTCCTCACTCGCTGACACGCCTTTCTTCCCCTTCCCCTCCCCCTCCCCTTCCATAGCTCTCTCAGATCAGCAGGGCGAGCGCCGCTTGGGCGCGGGTGCGCACACTCTCCCGGTAGGCGTCCAAGTCGATGCCGTCCCGGCTGCCCATGGCGCCGACTAGGTAGCGCTTGTAGACGCCTTGGCCAATGGCGGCCAAGCGCCAATGGGAGAAGGCGCGATAGTAATTGATCGCGCCTAGGGAGCGGCCGGTGCGCCGTTCGTAGAGTTCGCTTATGGCCTCACGGGACGGAAAGCCGCCGATCGCGGTCGGGGGCGCTGGGTCGGCGACACCTTCTTCGGGCTGAACCCAGGAGTTCAGGAGGTAGCCCACATCCGCCAGTGGATCCCCGAGGGTGCAGAGCTCCCAATCGAGCACCGCCCGAATCGCCCCGTCGCCGACGATCATGTTGCCGAGCCGGTAGTCGCCGTGGACGATGGTGGCGCCGATCTGTTCCGGCATGGTTTCGGCCAGAATGCGGGAGGTTTCCTCCATTTCCGGGATTTCGTGGGTCTTGGAGGCCTCCCACTGCCGGTTCCAGCGCTTCAACTGGCGGGCCAGGTAGGCTTCCTTGCGTCCTAGGTCGCCTAAGCCCACCTGGTCCGGGTCGATGCCATGCAACCGCGCCAACACCTCGATGACGTGCAGGCCGAGGCGGTGCCGGTCAGGCTCCGGAACCGATTCGGCGGCTTCGGCGTCGTGCAGCACGGCGCCCTCGACATAGCCCATGACGTAGAAGGGGGCGCCGTTCACCGCCGCGTCGGGACACAGGCCCAACGCCATCGCAACAGGCACGTCGGAATCCTGCAGGGCAGCGATGATCCGGTGTTCGCGCCCCATGTCATGGGCGCTTTCGAGCACGTTGCCGAGCGGCGGTCGGCGCAGAACGTAGGCGGCGCCGACTTGATCGACAAAGCGATAGGTGAGATTCGAATGCCCGCCGGCAATCAGCGAGAACCGCAGGGGTGGCTCCACGCCATCAATGCGCTCGACCAGCCAAGCGGTGACTCCATCCTGGTCGATGCCCTCCAACGTCAACTTTCCGGTCTGACGCCCTTTTGCCGCGCTAGAAAAACGGAACCCAGCGGCGCCAGCCGCCTTTTTTCTTTTTCTCGGCAAGGGCTTGCCGGTCTCCTTCGGCGCGTTGCGGCGCAGGCGGCGGCTCGAAACCTTCAGGATGCTGCAGACGCAGCGGCGGCGGCGTTTCAGGGCGGTCGAGCAGGCCCAAGGTCATGAGGTTTGCCCACGACCGATCACGGCCGCGGATGCGCTCGGCGAGAACCAGGTCACCGTTTTCATCGAAAGCCGGGTGATTGGGGTAGTTCACCGCCAGCACCCTTAGGGTGTCGTTCGCCGCGGTGGGCAGTTCGAGCTTGTACTGGGCTTCAACAAGCACGATGAGCGCTTCGGGAATCGGCTCCGCCTGGGGATAGTTCTCAAGCACGAAGCGCGCCCGGTTGGCGGCCGCCACGTAGGCGCCCCGGCGCATGTAGTAGTCGGCGATGTGTATCTCCGAAGCAGCCAGCATGTTGCGCAGGTAAACCATCCGCTGCTTGGCATCGCTGGCGTAGTCGCTGTGCGGATAGCGGCGCAGCAGCTCGGCAAAGTCCGCGTAGGCTTCCCGGGCCGATGTCATGTCGCGTTTGGAGATGTCTGAGGTGAACACCCGGTCGAGCAGCCCGCGGTTCTTGTTGTAGGCCGCCAAACCCTTCAGGTAGTACGCGTAGTCGATGTTGCTGTGCTGCGGGTGCAGGCGAATGAAGCGGTCCGCCGCCAAGCGGGCCGTATCGTGGTCGGAGGACTGGTAGCGCGCATAGACCAACTCCAACTGCGCCTGCTCGGCGTAGCGCCCAAAGGGAAAGCGCGCTTCCAAGCGCTCCAGACCCGCTATGGCGCGTTCGTAGTTCCCCGCCCGCAGGCTCCGTTGGGCGTTGCGATAGAGCATCTGCTCGGTGGCATTGATGTCCTCGTCTTCCTCGTTCTTGTCCTTGCCGCCAATGAACGGCATCCAGGAACAGCCGGCAAAGGCCACAAGCAGAGCGCCAAGGACGAAAAGGCGGCGGTAGCCCGCTATTGAACGGGAATTGGGATGGCTGGCCAGCATGGCGGAGGCTGCTCCGTAAAAGCGCTAATTTATCCTATTTCCACCCGATTTCCATGGGACTTGCAAATCGGCGTGACGATCGCCCTGAATCATCTCCCGCCATGGAACACGCTGGCCATGCGAGCGGCCACTTCCCGAAACCTCGGCGGGTGGTTTTTCCACGTGGCCGATGATGGAGGCACTCCTAGGTCAGCTTCTCCCCGAAGTCCTGCCGCACAGCCCGGCACTCTCCACGCAGGCGCTCTTGCCACACAGGGTCCTCGGCAAGCTTGATGGACCTCGTGGTCAGAGCGGAGGCGGTCGTCCCGTGGGCGCCGAACAGCAATCCCAGCATGGGGTCAACGACATCCCCCTCAGAGAGACGTCGTCCCACCTCGTCCGTCCACGCAGCGAGGCGCGTGAAGAGATATTCGCCGTTCTCCTGACGACGCCTCGCGAGTTCCCTGTGGAGGCTGCGGCGCAGCCGATCCCGTGCGCGCAGGCCGCGCCAACGGCGAATGCCCGGCGGCGCGAGCACGTTGTCGAGCAGCGTCGCCATGTTTCGGCATAGCGGCTCGTTGACCGCTCCCCCCTCGAAGCCCCCAAACACGCGCAGCGCCACTTCCAGTGTCAATCGCTTGTTCCCGCAGTTGACATCGACCGCCTCCGGCCAACTTTCGAGGGATTCCCGGATGACGGGATCCTTCTCGATCATGGGTCGCCGGAGCACTTCGGGCTTGAAGAGCGGCGCTGTCATACGCCGATGCAGGCGACGGTCGGCGAAGTCCCGTAGCAGGACCATGCCCGGAAAATGGGCCCGCACCACTTCCCAACCCCAGCGTGACGAGAAGTTTTCGCCCGCATCGAGCAGCACCATGCGATTGGCCGCCGGTCCAGCCAGAATGACCTGGCGCCGGTTGCCCAATACCCCCACGGTAATACAGTTGCCATAACAAAGCCGCATGTCGCGGACGTATTGCCCGGGATTAGGCATGAAGTCCCGGGTGTTTCTCCACAACCGGTGGCCGGGTGGCCCCGGCAGGTGCGCAAGACCACTGCTTGCCCGCCGCTGCAGTGCATCAGACGCCACCGGAATTCGGGGCAGATCGTTCGGAACGTTGTCCAACACTCAGCACCCCACAGGGGAAAACGCTATCATCCAAGCAATCACTCTTTTTTTGTACTCGGATTTCTCGATGGCGCAAACTACCCCGGACTAGGAGCGGGAATGCGGTTGGTCTTGCCAAATACGCTTCACGCAGACCTGACCGTCACCCCAGTCAACCCCCAATATGGAATACTTAGACCACTGGGAAGCGGTTGGTCCGCGGCCAAGCGCTTGAATTGCTCCGCAACTCGGCGTCTGAAGGGGGCGGTGTGATGGACGGGGTTTCGCACAGCGGGGTTGTGGAAGCGGAAGTCCCCGGCGAGCTGGCCGGGGAACGGGCTGATCGGGTTGCGGCCCGGCTGTTCGTCGAGCATTCCCGCGCTCTGCTGAGCCGTTGGATCAAAAGCGGTGCGCTCATGGTGGACGGTGAGACGGTCAAGCCGAACCGCAAGCTCAGCGCCGGCCAGCGCCTCACCCTGACGCCCGAAGCGATCCCGGGCGAAGACTGGGCCACCCCGCAGCCGGTCGATTTCAAGGTGGTGCATGAAGACGATCAACTGCTGGTCATCGACAAGCCCGCCGGACTGGTGGCCCACCCGGGCGCTGGCAATCCTGACGGAACGCTGGTCAACGGCCTGCTGCATCACCGCTCCAGCCAAATCGAGTTGCCCCGGGCTGGCCTCGTGCATCGCCTTGACCAGGACACCTCCGGCCTGCTGGTGGTCGCCGCCACCCGGCAGGCTCAGCGGCGGCTGGCCGAGGCGGTGGCCCGGCATCGGATCTTGCGCCGCTACCTGGGTGTCGCCGAAGGCGTGATGACCGGAGGCCAGATCATCGACAAGCCCATCGGGCGCGACCCGCACCACCGCACTCGGCAACGGGTGCGAGGCGATGGCCGCCCGGCGCGCACCCTCGTCGGGGTTCGACAGCGATTTCGGGCGCACACCTTTGTTGCCGCTGAACTCGAGACGGGACGCACGCACCAGATCCGGGTGCATCTGGCCAGCATCGGCTACCCGTTGGTCGGCGATGGCCGGTATGGCGCCCGGGGCCGTCTGCCCCGAGCGCCGCACCCCGAAGTGGTGATCACCGTTCGCGGCTTTCAACGCCAAGCCCTCCATGCAGCCGAGCTGGCCTTCGACCATCCGGCCACCGGCGAGCGCTGCGAGTTTCGCTCGCCACTGCCGAAGGACATGGCCGAACTGCTGGCCGTGCTGACCCTGGATGCGGAGACTCGTGGCGATGAATGCTGATCCGAGTGCGGGTTGGATCAAGGCCAAATGGCCCGCCCCTACCGGCATTCATGCACTCACAACCACCCGAGGCACCAACGTCGGCACTCGAAATGGAGAAGCCCCCGCGGCAGTGGCCGCTAACCGACGCCTGATCAAGTCTGCCTGCCTCGGCAGCGCCGGCCACCTGCAATGGCTGAACCAGGTGCATGGTGATGGCTGCATTCGCGCCGAATCCGGTTCCTGCAGGTCGCAACCCCAAGCGGACGCGGCCTGGACCAACGAGCGGGGTGTCGGACTGGCCATCCAAAGCGCGGACTGCGTGCCAGTGGCGCTGGCTAGCGCCGACGGCCGACGCATCGGCGCCGCTCACGGCGGCTGGCGGGGGCTGACCGGCGGCGTAATCAAGAATCTGGTTGCGGCAATGCGCAACGGCGGCTCCACCGCGCCGCTCATCGCTTGGATCGGCCCCGCCATCGGCCCGGAGGCCTACGAAGTGGGGGCGGACGTCCATACAGCAGTGCTCACGGCCACTTCCCGATCCATTGAAGGGCGGTTTTTCCGCAACGTCGATACGCCCGGCAAGTGGTGCCTGGACCTCTTCGCCCTGACCGGTTGGCTGCTTCGCCAAGCTGACGTTGAGCACATTAGCTGTGAGCGCATTTGCACCTGGTCCAATGCCAATCTCTATTCCCACCGACGGGAGGGCGCGACCGGGCGCATGGCGACCGTGGTGTGGAAGGCACCCTGAGAAACGGCTGGAGGCGAATCCGCCATGGATGAATCCCAGAGCCTCTTGTTTGATGATCCGGAATCCACCATCGGACGCCGGGCGCTGAATGTGGTGCGGGCCAACGCGGAGTCCGTGGCGACATTCGACCTCAGCTACTTCTCCGGCTATCGGTCCATGAAGTCCCTCACGTACACGAGCAGCATTCCGATGATCGCCGACCTCGTAGCAAACCAAGGTTTCGAGGATTTTGAATGCGTCTTCGGGCACAGCGGGATTGTCTCGCGGGAGGCGGCCTCCATCCTGGCCTTTCAAAACGTGGCGCAGGAACGGCTGTCCAACGCCATCATTGGCGTCAGGGGGTCGGGCGCCGATAACCGGCAAGCCGTTCGGCAAACCATCTACCGTCGCGTCGCCGACGGGGAAGTGCGGTTTTTCGTGGTCAAGGACAGCATCGCCCACGCCAAAATCTACTTGCTTGAGGGCGACGGCAAACGGCGGGTCATCGTCGGATCGGCCAATTTGTCAGAACGAGCTTTCTCTGGCCGGCAAGCGGAGACCTTGGTCGTGTTCGACGATGACGAGACCGCTTGGAATCACTATCTGACGCAGTACAAGGCCGTTCGTGATGCCGCCACCAGCCGCTTGCCGCTCACCCAGACACCTCATGAGACCAAGGGTGCGCGCATCGAGGAAACGCCCGCCTTGATTGAAGCGCAGTCGGAGGAGGACGGCACAACGCTCTACGTGCCTGCTGAGCCGAGCGGCGAAGCAGGCTACTCAGTGCCGGAAATCACGGTGCGCATGGAAGCCATCAAGCCGGCTTTGCGGCGAGGGCTTGCGGATCTGCGCCCCGACCGGGGCGGCAGACTGCGCATCAAGCCACGAGTGGTCAAGCAGATCGCGCAAATCGTGCGCTCCCGGGAAGCGGAAGCCGGCCCCAACACCTACCTGTCGCGCCGTGACGCCGGATTCGTGCTCTGCGACGAGCCGATGAGCCTCGATGCCGACTCTGAGCAGGCGCGCAGCGACGTTGAGCAGTGGATGGCGTTTTTCGCCAATTACGAAAACGGCTTCGTCGGCGACGTGCCCCGCCTGCAGCGCGATTACTTCGCCTTCATGTGCTGGTTCTACATGGCTCCGCTGATGTGCGACCTGCGCAACGCCGCGCTGCGCACCAACGCCTTCAGCTTTGATCAGCCGCTGTTCGCGGTGCTCTACGGTTCGAGCAACTGCGGCAAGACCAGCTTGGTGGAGGCCCTGATGGCCTCCATGTTCGCCTACCCCCGCATCGTTGACACCCAGGACTTCACGCCCGGCAAGCTCAGGGCGCTGCAGCAGGCGTACAAGCGGTTTCCCGTGGTCTTTGACGACGTCACCCGTGACCGGTTCAACCGCTACGCCGACGAGATCATCAAGGATGAGACGATTCCCTATGCCGAGTACCCCTGCTTCGCCCTTTCCATGAACGCCGATGCCCGCTGCTTCAAACCGGAGATCGTCAAGCGCTGCCTGATGATCTACACGCGAACCGCTTTGCCGGGCGACAACACCAAGGCGCGGCGAAGCCTGCAGCGGTCGGTGGCGCAAATCCGCGACCGGATGGGCACGGCCCTCTATCGAACCTATCTAAAGCGCGCCACGGCGGCCTTGGACGCGGCGCGCAACGGCGCCGAAGGCGCATCCCAATTTAGCGAACCGCGCGAGGCGGATGCCATCGATGCGCTCAACCTGTCGTCAACGATCCTGTGCGAACTGATTGATGAGCTCTTGCCCCCTGGCAAGTCACGACCGGACTGGTGCGCACCGATGACCTTGGCCAGCTACCAGGAACGGGCCTTCGAGCGCCCGCGCCTGTTTCTCGCCAACCTGCTCGGCGCGGACCGCCACCACGCCGCGCGGCGCCCTTCGGAGGGCTGCTGGACCCTGAGCGGCAACCGGATCGTCGTATCCGTCTCGGCCATGGAATTCAGCCGCACCCGAGCCGACATCCCGGATTGGCTGCTCGACGACACCGCCAGTTCAGCCGGTCAAATCACGTTGGACCGGAAGCTTACGGAGGACTTTCTCGGCGCGAGGATTCGGCCGCCGCGTCGCTGGCCGTGGCGGCGATAGCAGACCAAGCGGCAGACTTGCAGGGGAACTGCGAACGTGCGTCGGCGAACCGTCCCCATTCCTCAACGAGTCGAGGGCGCGAACCGAAGGTTCGTTATGCCCTTGCCCCGGGGGTGCCGTTCAGGCGAGACAGTGGTTTGGCGCCGGCGAAACCACAACGAACCGCAGGTTCGCGCCCTCGTTTTGAGTCATGGCTGTTCCGCGGCAGCTGGCGCACCCTTCAGTCTGGCGACCAAGGCATCCAAGCTGGCTGGTGATTGGTCGTAGTAATAGCCGAAGTTGAGGCCCTCGCAGGCGAACTGAGGGGCGTTGATCTTGATCAGTTTGCGACCCACGCGTTTGCGCAGCAGCCGTCCCAAGAGGCCGTTGCCTTCCAAGGCGGGCGGAATGGACCGCCGGGAGGCGCTCTCCATGTACTCGAGCGCCTTGCCCATGGCGAGGCGCGACACCTGTTCCGTGATTGGATGGCGCTCCGCCTCATGGGCGGCGAGCAGGTTTTCGTCGGCGTGGCCGTTGAGCACCGCAGCCAGCATCCAAGCCAAATTGGCGCCGTCGGCGATGCCGGCATTCATGCCGTAGCCGGCGAAAGGGATCCACAGTTGGGCCGCGTCGCCGGCGAGAAAGACGTTGCCCTGCCGGAAATTGGCTGCCACAAGCCGCCGCCCGGTCCAGTCCTGGTGGCTGATCCGCTCCCATCCGAAGCCTTCATTCACCCCGAGCACGTCGCGAACGGATCGGTCGAAGTCGAGCGCCTCATAGCTGTCCATACTGCGCGGCACGGTGCGATGAATGAGCCACAGCGCCTCGCCGTCGATGGCCACGACCGTGCCGGCGATGCGCGGATTGAACACCCAGGTCATCCAAGCCGGTTTGCCTGGGAACAGGTTGATGAGTTCCGGGCAGCGCACGAAGGTGGTGCGCATGCGGGCGATCTCGGCATCGCCCAACAGCGCCACGCCCATCTGCTTGCGCACCGCGCTGTTCCCCCCATCACAGCCGATGAGATAGTTGGCGTCTATGCTGACCGGGTCGCCAGCTCGGCTCTGGGCGCTGACCCGCACGCCGGACTCAGTTGGCTAATAGGCGAGGAATTCGGTTTCGCTCAAGATTTCCAGACTAGCGAAGGACTCCGCATGGGCATGGAGAATGGGATTCAGGAAATACTGGCTGACGCGAACGACGGGTTCCGGGGTGAGCCAGTCGCTATCGAGATAGCCGGACGCTGACCGGTGGCCGGCGGCGAATCGCTGGTCGCGGCTCGGCATCTCGATGCGGGCAATTTCCTGGCCGTTGACGGCGGTGGCCCAAATCGCGTCGGTTGGGAAGTCGTCCGCAAGACCGGCCGCACGCACCGAATCGGCGACCCCAAGGCCACGGAATATCTCCATCGTCCTAGCGCTTACGGTATTGCACTTGGGATCGGCGGGTTCGGTCCTCGCGCGCTGTTCAGCCACCACCACCCTGATGCCGCGCTGAGCGAGGTCCATGGCGACGGTCAGGCCGACCGGACCGGCGCCGACGATGGCGACTTGGACTTTCAAGCGCACTGACGTGCATCCTTCATTGAGCCAACGGAGATTCCCTTCAAATGCTGTAGTATATGGACGCTTCCGCTTGTGCGAGATTGACCATGGTTCATTGCCTCGCCTGGGTCGCCACCTTCCTCCTTGCCGCTTCCGCAACCGCCCAAACCTGCGTTGCGCGGTCGTGCTTCGATGCTCCCGTCGTGGCCGTGGCTGACGGTGACACAGTGACTGTGCTCCGCCAAACTGCCGCCGGGTCAAGACAAGTCAGGGTCCGGCTGACCGAGATCGATGCCCCGGAAAGGCGCCAGCCTTGGGGCGCCCGCGCCCGCCAAGCCTTGGCGGACAAGGTGTTCCGCCAAACCGTGCGGGTGGCGTCGGACGGCGAGGACCGCTACGGGCGGCTGCTGGCGCGGCTCCAAGTTGAGGGGCGCGACATCAATCGGGAGATGGTGCGCGACGGGCACGCTTGGGTGTACCGGCGCTATGCCACCGAAAACTGGCTGCCGGACGAGGCGGCAGCTCGCGATTCAGGCCTCGGGCTGTGGTCCCTGGGTGTCGGCGCATCGGTGCCCCCCTGGGAGTGGCGGCGCGGCGAGCGGCACCGCAAGGTCGCTGCCCTTAACGATGTGCCCACCCCTGGCTCAGAGTCGTTCTCCTGCGATGCCAAGCGCACCTGCCGGGAGATGGCTTCCTGCGCCGATGCCGGTTTCCATCTGGAAACTTGCGGCGCACACGCATTGGACGCCGACAACGACGGCCTTCCCTGCGAGAAGCTCTGCCGATAACTACTCAAAACATCCAAGCTTCCCATGCCTTCGGGGGGAGCGAATCCGTATAATCGCCGCCCACTTTTCCCAGAGGTCAAACCCGTGCGCCGTGTCACCGAAATCGCGATCCTCACCCTGCTTGCGTCGTACGCGCAATCGTCGCAAGACGGTGGAATGGCCGGGCCCGATAGCATCGAGCAGATCGTCGTCGAGGCGGAGCGTGTTGACGAAGGCGCAGCGGACTCATTCGGCATCCTGTCAAGCACGCCGATCGACACCGTGTTCGGCCTCGGCAAAACGTTGCATGAAACGCCGCGGGCCGCCGCCTCCTTGAGCGCCGACATGCTCTCGCTGTACGGCGTGGAGCGAGTCACCGACTTCTCCAACGTTTCCCCGGGCGCCTTCACGGCATCGTTCTTCGGGCTGGCAGCGAGCATCGACCTGCGCGGCAGCATTGCCGACACCCACTTTCGGGGCATCCGGCGGCTGACCAGTTCAGGGGGCTGGGAGTCCCTCATCGGCGCGGCCCACCGGGTAGACATCGTGCGCGGCCCGGCCTCGCCCATTCACGGACCCGGATCGATTTCCGGCTACCTCAACGTGGTGCCGAAAACGGCCCGGGCCGACCAAGGGCGGTTCATCGAAACGCCGACCGGGAAGGTCACAGTGAGCGCCGCATCATGGAACCGGTTCGGCGTCGAAGCCGAGCGGGGCGGCCCGATGACGCTGTTCGGCAAGCCCGCCGGCTACCACGCCTTCGCACTCTGGGAGGATGCTGACGGCTACTACAACCACCATCCGGGCAACCGCCAATTCATGACCCAGGGCACCCTCGTGGTGGACGTGCGGGACAACGTCTGGATCGAGGCGGGCCACCAATACCAGCGCTGGCGGGGCGCGGAAGTTGGCGGCTGGAACCGCATCGACCAAGCCTTGATCGACGACGGCCTCTACCTCTCGGGCGCGCCGCTGGTGAATCTCGACACCGACGGCAGCGGCCGCATCAGCCAGGCGGAAATCGTCGCGGTCAGTCCCAACAATCGCTTGAGCGTGTTCACCCCGTTTGGCGCGGGCGTCGGCTTTTTCGACAGCGACGCCGAACGCGAGGCCCTAAAACTCGATCCGAGCACCTTGCGGCGGGTGCGCATCGGCGCAGACGATTGCCTGTGCGCCGAGGACGATGAGGGCGCCGCGGACTCCCTGGCCATCTATTTTGACGTCGTAGCGGAACTGGAGCGCTTCTCGCTGCGCCAGAAGCTGTTCATCGACTTCGCCGACCGCCACATCGTCTCCAGCTACGGCTTCTCCCAAACCCATCGCACCTTGCTGGTGGAGGAGCGCATCGAAGCGGCGTTCAACGGCATTCAAGTCGGAGATGCGTTGAGCGTCGATCTGGTGGTTGCCCCCAACCTGCGCTACTACGACACCCGCGCCCGCCAAGATCTCGCCTTCGAGTTCTTCAACCGGCGGGACATCAGCAAAGCGCCCTCCGGCCTCGATCTTCGGGTGTCGTCCTACGGCAACGAGGACACGGATCCCTTCACCACCGATGTCAGCACCGAGTGGCTGAACTTGGGCCTCGCCGCCATCGCTGACTTGACGCTGCTGGAGCGCCTCTCGCTGCTGGCCGGCGCCCGCTGGGACCACTACGACCTTCGCTCGCGCAACGGCCCCGACGTGTTCGCCTTCGCGACCCCCAACGCGCGGGCGAAGAAGAAGCAGGGCGAATTCTCCTGGAGCCTGTCGGCGAGTCTCGCCCTCGGCCGCTGGCGCCCCTACGTAACGCTCGCCGAGCAGGCGCTCACTCTCGGCGGACAATCCGGGGAGGTTTCGGTGAACAACGTCGAAGCCGGTCCGTTGGGCAGGTCGAGGCTCAAGGAGGCGGGGCTGAAGTTTGCTGGACTGGACGGCCGCCTGCAGGCCACCCTCGCCTTCTATGACCAAAGGCGCATCGACTACTCGGCGCTGGCCGACAGCAACCTGGCGGTGCGCGGCAAGGGCGTGGAGTTCGACTTGCGGGCGGCCTTCAATGAGCGCCTGGCGCTGTTGTTCTCCGCCACCCGGTCGCGCATTTACCGCGAGCCCCTGACTGGCCGCTTCATCTTCGCCCCTGCTGCCATCACCGGCTTCGCGCCCGAGGATCAGTACGGCGGCAACCCGGTCACCGTGCTGCCGGGTGATGACCGGCGCTTTCGTGAGCGGGGCGCCTTGCCCCAACACGTGATCAGCGCCGGCGGCAGCTATCGTTTCGACAACGGCTTCGGCCTAAACCTAACCGCCAGCCGGGTGGGCAAGGCCTGGTCCGGCGTGGCCCGCACCGTGCGCCTGCCCGCCTACACGCTGGTAAACGCCTCCCTGTCTTGGACCCGCGGCCCTTGGCAGGCCAGCCTTGCCGTCAACAACGCCCTTGATGCGCTCTACTTCCAAGGCAACTTCCCGCAGATCTTCGGCGATTTGGTGGTCCTGCCGCGCCCGCCACGCAACTGGCGGCTGACGCTGAGCAGGCGGTTTAGCGGCTAGCGCCTTAGCCCGGATAACTCACCAAGCCGCTTGTCTAACACTGAAACACCATTCAATTTCAATTAATTGCCGCTTACTTTTGAGTGCCTCTCAGGGTGGAAACTGCGCTGGCCGCGCCCTCGCTTGTCTTTTTGCGCGATCATCGCGGCCCTTGGTGAAAGATCCGGGTTAGACAATTCACAAGACGGCTGGTCAATCGACGAAGCGGCCGGGCAGGTGACAAGGCAACCCCACTGAAGCACTATTGAACGTGTGAACGTGCTGGGATGGCGTTTCGGGCTGGCATCCCCTCACTTGCCAAGTACTTGTTGATGCAACAAGGCGCGGTTAGCGAGGAAGGGATACCCAATCGCTTGACCCGAACGATTGAGCAGTGGCGCCGGGAGCAGTGAAGGTCGGGCAGCGCCACTAGTGCTCCATCACGCTGACAATCGCCGAAACGCCGAATTCAAAGGGAAAGGACAACAACATGGCAACCTACAAATTCGGTGCCTTCGTGGCGCCGCACCATCCCATCGGCGAGCATCCCACGCTGCAGTTGCAAAGCGACTTGGCGCTTGTGGAGCACTTCGAGCGTCTCGGATTGGATGAGTTTTGGTGTGGCGAGCACCACTCGACCGGCTGGGAGGTCATCGCCTCGCCGGAGCTGTTTCTGGCGGCCGCCGCTGAACGCACCTCGCGCATCAAGCTCGGCACCGGCGTGATCTCGCTGCCCTACCACCATCCGTTCATGGTGGCGCAGCGCCTGGTGCAACTCGATCACCAATCCAGGGGGCGGGTAATTTTCGGCTCCGGGCCGGGCGCCCTGCCCTCCGATGCGCACATGCTCGGCCTCGATCCGATGCTGCTGCGCGACCGGCAGGATGAGGCCATCGGCGTCATCCGCCGCCTGCTTGAAGACGATGAGCGCATCACCCATGAGTCGGACTGGTTCACCCTGCGCGACGCCAAGCTCCAGCTGAAGCCGGCGCAGGAGCGCATGGAGTTTGCCGTCGCCTCCTTGGTCAGCCCATCCGGCATGACGCTGGCCGGCAAGCACGAGGCCGGGGTGCTGTCCATCGGCTCGGTCTCCAAGGCCGGCATTCAGGCGCTGCCTCTGCAATGGAGCTTTGCCGAGGAGTCCGCTGCTGAGCACGGCAAGCGGGTGGACCGGCGGAACTGGCGCCTGGTGCTGAGCTGGCACATCGCGGAAACCCGTCAAGCGGCGCGGGAACAGGCCAGGGAAGGACTGTTTCATCACAACAACGACTACACCGTCGGGACCCTGGCGGCCGGCGAAGGCACCATCTACAAGACCCCGGACGAAGCGGTGGATGTGGCCGCCTTCAGCGACGACAGCGCCAACGTGATCGGCACCCCGGACGACCTGGTGGCGAAGATTCGGGAACTCGAGCAGATCTCCGGCGGCTTCGGCACGGTGATCGGCTTTGTCCACGATTGGGCCAACCGGGAGAACACCCTGCGCAGTTGGGACCTCGTGGCCCGATACGTCATCCCGGAAGTCAATGGCCTGTTGGACGGCTTTCGGGAATCCAACGCCTACGTCATTGCCAACCGCGATAGCTGGAACCGCGCCTCCGCAGCCATCATGAGCAAGATCAAGGCCAACGAGCGCGCCGCTGAAGCGCTGAAGGGACCGCAAACCGGCATGGCGAAGTCGGCGTTGTCGGCCCATGCCGCGCCCGACATCGGCAAGGTGGGTGACGGAGGATAGCTGTGCTTTAGTCGGCTTCAACCGCCATCGGACTTCTCGCCATTCGCTTCGACAGGACTTTGCTCGACCAGAGCATAGTTCCTGAGAACGCTGTAGCCATCGCCGTCGAGTTCGACGACGTAGCCTAGGACGGTGAGGCCGAGCAAACTTCTCATGGCATGGGCGCGCTTTACCGATATGCCATTTTGATCAAGAAGCCGCTTCACAGCGAAGTAGGCGTCGTTCGCTCCTCGGCTGGTCATTATGCTCTGAGGCGCCAAAATCCATAGGGGGATGATCATCCTGTCCATGTCGATACAGCATTGAAGGGTCCAATTCGATCACATCGATCACTTCGCGCAACGCACATCTCCGCTCTAAAATGGGTCATGGCGATCAACTGGAAGCAATACAACTACGCAGGCCTTTGGGATGAACTGGTCACGCCCTCCGGTCGGGCCCGGCCCGGCGCAGGGCCGTTGCTGCGGGTGCTCTCTCGACTGACTGATGAGGAGCTTTCGGAACGGGCGGCGGCAGCCGAATTGGCGATTCGCACCATGGGCATCACCTTCACGGTGTACGACACCGGTGAGCCGGGCGGCATCGACCGGGAATGGCCATTCGACATCGTGCCGCGCCTGATCCGCAAGCGCGAGTGGGACGCCATCGCCAGGGGCTTGAAGCAGCGGGTGCGTGCCCTGAACGCTTTCATCGACGACGTCTACCATCATCAACGCATCCTGCGCGATGGCGTGGTGCCGGCTAAGTACATCGAAAAATCCCGCGAGTTTCGCCCCCGGTGCGTGGGCATCGACCCACCCCACGGCGTCTGGTCCCATGTCTGCGGTACCGATCTGGTGCGCGACCAGGACGGCACCCTCTATGTGCTGGAGGACAACTTGAGGGTGCCTTCCGGCGTGTCCTACATGCTGGAGAACCGCGCCGTGATGAAGCGCGTTTTCCCGGAACTGTTCAAGGACTACGTCATCCATCCGGTGGACGACTACCCGCAGCGGCTGGCCGCCTGCCTGCGCTCCTTGGCGCCCGACCGCCACGACTCGCCGCAGATCGTCGTGCTGACGCCCGGCATCTACAACTCCGCCTACTTTGAGCACGCCTATCTGGCCCAAGCGATGGGCGCCGAATTGGTCGAGGGCGCTGACCTCCGGGTCGGCGCGGATGACTGCGTGTACATGAAGACCATCGCCGGTCGGGTGCGGGTGGACGTGATCTACCGGCGCATTGACGATTTGTTCCTCGACCCAAACGCCTTCCGCTCCGACTCGGTCCTCGGCGTGCCCGGCTTGGTGCGGGCCTGGCAGGCCGGCAACGTGGCGCTGGCCAATGCGCCCGGCTGCGGCGTGGCGGACGACAAGGTGATCTACACCTACGTGCCGGACATGGTGCGCTACTACCTGGGCGAGGAGCCGCTGCTGGCCAACGTGCCCTCCTACCGCTGCGTGGAGAAGGCCGACCGGGACTACGTGCTCGACAACCTCGACCAGTTGGTGGTCAAGCCCGCCAACGAGTCCGGTGGCTACGGGATGCTGATCGGCCCGAAAGCCAGCAAGCGAAAGCGGGACGCCTTTGCCCGTGCCGTGCGGGCCAATCCGCGCAACTACATGGCGCAGCCGATGCTCACCCTGTCCACGGCACCCACCTTGGTCGGCACACCGGGCAGCGCCGACCGGATGCAGCCCCGCCACCTCGACCTGCGCCCCTTCATCCTTTCCGGGGCCGAAACCCATGTCACCATGGGCGGCCTGACGCGGGTGGCCATGAGGAAGGGTTCGATGGTGGTGAACTCCTCCCAGGGCGGCGGCAGCAAGGACACCTGGATTTTGGATCTACCCCCGTGAAGCACAGCCTGCTTTCCCGAGCGGCCGAGCGCATCTACTGGCTAGGGCGCTACATGGAGCGCGCCGACAACACGGCACGGCTGATCAACGTCAACACCAACATGCTCATGGACCTGCCGGTTCCCCGTCCCCTCGGCTGGCGGCCGCTGATCGACATCACCAGCTCCGGGGCGTTGTTCGACTCGCTTTACAACGAGGCCAGCGAACGCAATGTCTGCCGCTTTCTCACCTGCGACGCACGCCACGCCTCCGCCATCACCTGCGCTATTTCGGCCGCGCGGGAGAACGCGCGCACGGTACGCGAAACCATGCCCGGCCCCACCTTCGAGCACGTCAACGACCTGCATCTGTTCGCCCGCTCAGCACTCGGGCCCAACCTTTCCCGAGGCAAGCGCGGCGCCGCCCTCGAAGGCATCAACAGCCGGGTGCAGCGGTTGGAGGGCTTCCTCTCGCAAAGCATGATGCACGATGCCCCGTGGCAGTTGCTGCGCCTCGGCAACCGCATCGAGCGGGCCGACATGACCACCCGCATCATCGACGTGCGCTCGACCGACCTGTTGCCGCCGGGCCACGACCTTGCCCCCTTCCAGGAGATTCAGTGGCGCAGCGTGCTCGGCTCCCTGAATGCCCGCCAGTCCTACCAAGCCGCCATCGGCGCACCCATCAGCCGTTCCCCGGTGCTCCAGTTCCTGCTCCGCGAACCGGGGCTGCCGCGCTCCTACGCCTATTGCCTGAACGCCATGCGCCGCCACATCCGCTCGCTGCCGCGCCACGAAGCCCCACTGCGCGCCTGCGACCAAGCTGCGGCGTTTCTCGCGTCGGCCGACTTGGGCGCCCTCGATGGCGAGTCCTTGCATCGGTTCCTCGATGAATGCCAAATGCGGCTTGGCCAATTGCATGAGGCGGTGACCAGCACTTGGTTCCGGGTGCCGGAGGACGCTGTCGACCCAGCACCAGCGCAGGGGGAAATGCCCTTTGGTGGCCGCGGATTCGCGGCGCGGGAGTCGGCACCGCCAAAACGGGAGGGCTTCCCGCTATGAAGTGCTCCGCTCGCGCCACTAAGGCGCTCGCCCTAATCATCATCGCCGCCTGCACCGAGAAGGAATCGCCCATGCCGGACTTGGAGCCACCTGCACAGCCGCCCAAGGCGGAAATGCGTCCGCACACCTACACCTATCACGGCATTACCCTGGAAGATCCCTATCATTGGCTGAAGGACGACAGCTATCCGACGGTGGACGATGCCGACGTGCTGGCCTACCTCGAAGCGGAGAATCGCTACTTCGAGGCGGCGATGGCGCCTCATGCGGCCTTGGTGGATTCCCTCTTCGAGGAAATCAAGGCCCGCCAGCAACCGGATGAGGCGAGCGTCCCGGTGCGCGAAGGGGATTGGTTCTACCAATGGCGCTATGAGCAGGGCGGACAGTACCGCATCTGGTCGCGCTGGCCTGCGGATGGTCCGGATGCCCGGCTGGCGCCAACCGCCAGTGCCCAGACGATTCTCGACGAGCCCGCCTTGGCGCAAGGTGTTGAGTACTTTCGCCTTGGGGCGTTGGCGGTGAGCAACGGCGGCCAGTTGATGGCTTACAGCACCGACACCAATGGCTCGGAGCGCTTTCGCCTCGTGGTCAAGGACCTCGGCAGCGGCGAACTGCTCGAGGATGCCATCGAAGACACCATCGGCTCCCCGGTGTGGGCGGCGGACGACTCGGCGTTTCTCTACACGGTGGTTGACGAGAACTGGCGACCCTACCAAGTGCGGCGCCATCGGTTGGGCGAGCCCGCGGCGCGGGACGCCATCGTATATGAAGAATCCGACCCCGGCTTTTTCGTCGGCATTTCGGCGTCGGCTTCCAAGCAGCAACTCATCATCCATACCGCCGACCACGTGACGTCGGAGGCGTACTTGATCCCCGCCGATGACTTGGAGGCCAGCCCGCGCCTCGTCGCCCCGCGCCGGGCAGGCCACGAGTATTCCGTGGACCACCAGGGCGACCGGTTCATCATTCGCACCAACGACCGGCACAAGAACACCCGCCTCGCCACGGCGTCGAGCGATGACCTGTCCCAGGACGCTTGGGTGTCCCTTCTGGAAGGGTCCGACACACTCTACATCCGCGGCTTTCAGCCGTTTGCGGACTTCATCGTCGTGCAGGAGCGGGCGGGCGGCCTGGATCAAATCCGTCTGATCGACCGCACCGGCAAGAGCGCCCAGATCGATTTCCCGGAGGCTGCCTACGCCGTGAGCCTCGGCAGGAACCCCGAGTTCCGCACCCGCGCCCTGCGCCTGAACTACACCTCGATGGTCACCCCTGACACGGTCTATGACTACCATCTCGACGGTGGCGAACTCGAAGTCCGCAAGGTGCGCGAGATTCCGAGCGGCTACAACCCGTCGCTCTACGTCACCGAGCGAGTGAATACTCCCGCTCGGGACGGCGCCGAGGTTCCTGTGTCCATCGTGCGGCGCAAGGACACGCCGAAGGACGGCAGCACCCCGCTTTACCTATATGGCTACGGCGCCTACGGCCACGCCATCCCGCCTTCGTTCTCGGCGGCCCGCCTGTCGCTGCTCGACCGCGGCTTCATCGCCGCCATCGCCCACATCCGGGGCGGCGACGATCTCGGCTACCACTGGTCCGAGACGGACTGCCGTCAACCCACTGATTTAACTAAATTTTCGTCTCCACGTCCAGCGTGCTTACTGCTCGCCGTACTGCTTCACGACTGGGACTTTGAGCGTCGTCGCGGTATGTCCAGCGCCCCAGCGCCCTCATCGTTCGTAAGAGTTCGGGCAAGCCGCGATACCGCGCGATCTACGGACGCAGTAAGTGGCATCTCCGACAGCGTCCGCCTGTGCAATACGCATCAAGGGGACGTCCAATGACCAGGCGCACCTGCTGGCGCTGGCAGTGATAGGCGAAACGGGCGACGCAGCAACGGAACGCGAGTATCGTAAGCACCCGGCGCTGGACTTCGGTTGGCGCGATGGGCAGACTGTTCGAGGGTGGCGATCTAAAAGGACGTCGTTGCCCGCCAGGAGTCTGAGCATGAAGGAACGGAACGGCTTGTTAGGGCGCACGACCATTGGTTTGGCTTTGTTGATGGTTTTGGCTGCCTGTTCATCACTGCCACCCGGTATCCCGGAGGCAATTGGTCTAGCCAGTGATCGCATCGAGTTGAACGCGACAGCAGCAGGAGCCGCGTTAGACAACTTAGTTGTCAACGCCGAGGTTTCACGCCAACAGATTGCGGCTGCAAGAGAGCAACTTGACCGCATGGATGATCTCTCAGAGGAAAGCAAGGGCCAAATGAACAGCGTTTTGCGCCTCCTTGACCGCGCAAGCGATGGTTTGCAGCCGTCAGCAAGGATCATCGCAGTGAAGGACGAGACTAAGCCCCGTTTGCAGAGTACATCATCGGCTCTCAGGCAGATTCAGGGAATCCTGGCGGAGAAGGTCGAGCAGGAGAGAGTCGTGGAGAACTTGGTGAAGAGGTTGCGCAAAGCTGTCTCTGATGAAGGATCTTAGGTAGACAAGGTGAGCTTGGCATGCAAAGACACGTGGAAGAACTAGAAGCCGCTCTAGCGATAGTGCGGGCACGTCTATTAGCCGCGGATGTGACTGCGCAAGGGTTTGACGAAGTGCGATCACTCTACAACGACCTCACAGACTCTCTAATCAGGGTTGCCCACAGAAACGATCAGGAGATTGCTGATCGACTGAACGCCACGGTGACGGAAATCGCTGACGAGTGGACATCCAATAAGGCGGGATTGGGAGGTTGGAGCGTTGCACTTAAGGGGGTGGTCGACGCTGTAGGAAGAGTATTGTCTGTTTCCGGGCATTCCAATCCGCTGGCAAGTTTGTTGACTGACTCAGGGCGAGAGGTATAGCCAGCATTTGATGTTGGAGCGTCCATACGAACTTGGTCGCCAGGACAAAGAGGGCTGCTCAGTTAGGGCGCCCTGCCGGCCCCTTGGCCTGGCTTCGGCGGTTTGACGGTCGCTCACGCGACGTAGGCGACCCAATCGGCCATCAGTCGGCGGTGGCGGTCGAACAGGTCGGTGCGGCGGTTAGGACGCTTCCACGCGGTCGGTGTTATTGATCTCGTCCCACAGCGCGCCGCAAATGTCGCCGGAGCGGGCGGCGGTCAGCAAGAGGAACTCGAAGGCGAGCCGGGTTACGATGTGCGCATCGGCGCGGCGGATGCGCCGCAGGGCTGCGCCTACGTCGGCGTGCGGCAGTGCCCGCTGGTGCTCTGGCGCTCCACGAGCCATCCCTCCAAGATGAATGACCCTCTCTGCTTGGCGTTCGCTTTCAGCATCGCGATCAAATAAGGTGTCGGCGCACTAACGGCGGTACGTCCAAATGTTGCTCTGTGCTTTGTTTTGCGTCTCCCTAGTTTGTTTCGTGGGCGTCTTGGTTGCCCTGATCTGGGATTTTCGCGGCTTCAGGGAGTTCGCCACGCATCCAGGTCCAGAGGGCACGGCATCTTTGGGTGACTGGATCTCAATCCGCGGAAGCGTGGTTGTGCTGTTGACATTGGCTATCATTGTCGGGGTCTTATCTCCGCCGCTCTTAACTCTGCTATCGGAACAGAACGATGGCGACGAAATCGTGGGGCCTGAGATCGAGGATCTTCGACCGGAGATCGTCACACTAAAAGGCAACATTAGGGAACTTGAGGCCAAGATGAAGGATCTTGGCACGCCAGAGGGGATTCTTCGTACTGTGGCGAAGCTGAAACGTGACGTTCACCTAACGAATCGACTTGTAGAGATGGCGGAGAAACAGAAGGGTCCTTGGAGCTTGCCAGAATCGGAGGAACTAACCGCCTCGATCTCAGGTGAGATCGAGGCGGGTTCTGCCGCAGCATGCTCCAAGCATCATGAACGATACTTGCAAATCGTCGGACCCCAAATGGGACGCACCGTCACCGTTCACGTAAAGACGCTGATTTACCAAGCGTCTGATTGTAGTGAGAGAATCCGCTTTGATCTCAAGTTGAGCTGTCCGGACGCCCTTCATATTTTTGGCGAATCGATCCTTACGTGTAGTGGCTTGAAGCCTCTTTGGACGGACGGCAAGACTAGGCATTTGCCCGTGCATGCAGTAGAGGTCAAAACGCCCGGCTCCTAACCGGCTTCGGGCTCACAGGATGCCGCTCTAAGCGACGTAGGCGGCCCAGTCGGCCATCAGCCGGCGGCGGCGGTCGAACAGGTCGGTGCGGCGGTAGGCCGCTTCCACGCGGTCGGTGTTGACGTGGGCCAGGGCGATCTCGCACACCTCGCGCGGCGCGTCCGTGTACTCCGCGGCCCAGTCCCGGAAGCTCGAGCGGAAGCCGTGCGGCACGGCGTCGATCTTCAGGTCCCGCGCCAGCCCGGCGAGCGAGGTCTGGTGCAGCACCAACCCCCTGGGCGACGGGAACACGATGCCACCCGCGTCGGACAGTTCGCGGGCTTCGTCGAGGACTTCCAGGGCGCGGTCCGCGAGCGGCACCCGGTGCTCGCGGCCCGCCTTCATGCGCTCGCCGGGGATCGTCCAGACCGCGCCCTCGCAATCGATCTCGTCCCACAGCGCGCCCCGGACCTCGCCGGAGCGGGCGGCGGTCAGCACCAGAAACTCGAATGCGAGCCGCGTTCCGACGTGCGCATCGGCGCGGCGGATCCGTCGCAGGGCCGCGCCCACCTCGGCGTGCGGTAGTGCCCGCTGGTGCTTCTGGACGGCGCCGTTCTTCGGCAGCGCCGCGCCCAGCGCGTCCCCTGCGGGGTTGTCCGGCCGGTGGCCCTGCGCGACGGCCCACTTCATCACGGCGCCGATGCGCTGCCGGATGCGCTTGGCGGTGACGTGCTTCGACGACCAGATGGGCGTGAGGATCGCCATGACGTCTGCGGTGGTCACCTGGTCCACCCGCTTGGACCCAATGCGGGGGAACGCGTAGGTCGTCAGGGTGGCGCGCCACTGGTGCTCCGAGCTGGAGCGGTCCTTCCAGTTCTGGGCGTGGATGGCGATGACGGTCTCCAGGGCCTGCGCGAAGGTCGGCACGCCGCGGGGCGAGCCGCCGCGGGGGTCGCGGCCGTCGGCGATAGCGCGGGCGTTCTCCAGCGCCCGCTCGCGGGCCATGGCGAGTGTGACGACGGGATAGCGTCCGAGGCCGAGGCTGGTGGGCCTGCCGCCGATGCGGACGTACTGTGTCCACGACTTGGTGAAGCCGCCGCACGAGGCGGGACGGACCAGGAGGCTCAACCCGAGACCGCCGCGGCCGTCGCCGTAGCGCCCTGGAGCCTTGACGTTCTTCGCGAAGGTCGGGGTCAGCATGAGGGGTCTGATTTTCATGTTTGGTTACTCCGTTCGTTAC
>JAQAJJ010000023.1:9881-39272 GCA_028278675.1 Candidatus Azophilus lithoversatilis | reverse complement strand
CGCTGTTGGCCTGCTGACCCCGTCATTTGTGCGGCCGCATTGAGCCGCAACGGCGGACTCACTGACCACTGAAAGATGTACCGGGGATCGACGCCTTTCTTTGCACGTAGAACATGGAACTCCGTGGAGGCGAAGCCGATCTTGTTCGTCAATCCGATGGCATGACATCCTTTCCCGTTCTCGGTACAGGGAGTAATTTTCGCAAAAAGTACGTCGCCTTCAGCGCAGTACGTGTAGCCCCGACAAACCTCACCATACGGTTGCGATTGCTGTACAGTCCAACGCCCGGATTCTGAGACGTTGCTCATGGGGATAAATGACACGGGATCTAGGTCGCGCAGGTCGAGCGCAGGGCGTGGCGGATTCACCTCGACGAGTTCGGAGAACGGAGTTTCACTGGGCATATCCAAGGCTCCTCAAAAACGTGCTCAGCGAATCCACGGAGTCTGATCTGGCGGCTTCCAACCTAGTGAGCGATACCGCGTATTTGTCCCACAAGCTCTCAATGGCCCGAACCAGTACCCGCTTCTCCGCGCTGAGATAGCGGTCGAGCCCGGAGTGGACGATGTCGTAGATCTTCTTGAGGATTAGTCGACGAGCATCGACCTCGCTGATCCGGCGGCCGATCGCCTTGAGCACCGCATTAGTCCGGGCCAGTCGGGCGTTCAGCGCTTCCGTGTCCTTCTGGAGCGCGGTGATGGTTTTCTTGTCGGCCTTCTTCTTCAGATCCAGTCCCGCAAGACGAGCATCGGCCAGCGCGACCAGTGCTAAGGTCTCGGCATTGAAGTCATTGGCCCCGACGCGCTTCAGTTCGAGTTTGAACTCAAGATCTACATTCTTTTCCTTCAGCGTCGCCTTGGCGTCCCTAATCCGCTTCTCGATCGCCTTAATTGCCTTGTCTTGATCCGTGAGATTCTTAAGTTCCTTCCTTGCAGAATCGCCGGCGCTGTCTTTCAGGTCGTCAATGAGCGCCTTGAGAGCACTCTTGATGACGGCGGCGCTGACTTTCTTTTCCTCGTCGGGCTCGTAGCCGCTGACCTCCTGGGCGGTCTCGACGGCCTCGGCCAGCTCGCCCTGGACTTCGGCGATGGTCGCCTCGAGCGCCTCAATAGCATCGGCTTCGCCCTGAAAGTACTCGGCGATGAGGTAGTCATCGGGGATCAGGGAGTGGTGCCAGCCGGTGGAGACGATGGTCTTGAGGTCGAAGCGGATCTGCTGCCACCAGTTGACGAAGACGCCGGCACTCTTGAACTCGTCGAGCACGCCCAATGGCACGAGATTGTCCTTGAGGGTGGTAAGCAGCTCGTGGCGGACCTCGGGCATCTTTTTGCCACCGCTGCCTGCTTGCGGGAGTTGGGCGAATTCGTCCCTGGCGACAGTCCACCAAGATTCGAGCGCGTCGTGGTGCCGGGTGAGGGTGCCCAGCACGGCCGGGTCCGCTTCGAGCGTGGACTTGATGGCGGGCTTGGCGTCAATGGGCTCGCGAAAGGCGAGGTAGGCGGGACGTTCGGGCTTGAAGAATGAACCCGGATTGACGCCGAACTTGGCGAAGTCGGCTGCGCGCACGTCAACCTCCACCTGGGGGATTCCGCCGATGAGGTGCGCCTGGACATCCTCCGGCTCGGGGTCGGGCGTGTTGTCCACGTAGCGGCGGATGTTGAGGTTGTAGTCGTGAGTGTCCACGATCTCGGATTTGGGAACGAGGCGCGAGTACTTGGGCAGCTCGCGCTTGTGGGTGAAGACGAAATCGATCTTCTCGATGTCCTCGGGGCGAAGTCGGTTCTGGTTCTTGCCCTCCGCGCACTCGCGATCGGCGTTGATGAAGAGGATCTTGTCCTTGAGTGCGTCGGGTTTGCTCTTGTTGCAGACCAGCACGCAGGCGGGAATGCCCGTGCCGTAGAAGAGGCCGGGCGGCAGGCTGACGATGGCCTCGATGCAGTCGTCATTGATGAAGAGCTCGCGGATGAGTTTTTCTTTGCCACCGCGAAATAGGACCCCATGCGGCATGATCGTCGCCATCCGGCCGTTGGGCTTTAGGCTGGCGAGCATGTGCTGAACGAACATGAGGTCTGCCTTTTTGCCAGTCTCCGGGCACCACTCGCGGAAGCGACTAGTGAACTTCATGCCGGCGCGGCTATAGTTCTGCGAGAACGGCGGATTGGCGAGAACACGGTCGAACTTGCGGATCTGCCCGTTATCGAGGATCAGCGGGTCCTCCAGCGTGTCACCGTTCTCGATCGTGGAATGGGTGATGTTGTGGAGGATCATGTTCATGCGGCAGATTGACCAGACCGTGCCGTTGGAGTCTTGGCCGTAGAGGGCGAGGTCGTCGGCGTTCTGGCCCTGCTCTTCCACAAATTGGAGGGCTTGAATGAGGAAGCCCCCGGAGCCGACCGCAGGGTCGTAGATGGTGTTGCCAGCCTCCGGCTGAGTGAGTTGGACGAGCAGGCGGACGACTTCGCCGGGGGTGTAGAACTCGCCACCTTTTTTGCCGGCGCTGTCGGCGAAGAACTTGATGAGGTACTCGTAGGCGGCGCCGAGCAGGTCTGGGAATTCGAAGTTGTCGTTGACGAGGATGAACCCAGGCTGGCTGAAGTGGTCGAGCAGGTCTTTCCACTTCTGGTCCGGGATCTTGGTCCTGCCCTTCACCGCGTTGAAGTCGATGTTGTTCTTCAGTACGTCGGCAAGCTGATCGTTTTCGTCCTCAATGGCCGCGATGGCCTTGTTGAGCATGTTGCCGATGTCGTGCTTGAGGTCCTTCAGGGCCGGCACGAGATCGCCGTTCTCGTCTTGCCAAGGCTCGTGCCAACTGGCTCTGACGGGGACAAAGAAAGTCTCGCCGTATGATGTCTTGTCTTCGAGCAACTCAGCCACGAGTTCTGGCGAGTCCTTGAGGTGGGCAAAGTCTTTCTTGCGGTGTTGGTCTCGTTTGTGGTCGAACTCGTCGGACAGTCGCTTCAGGAACAGCATGCCGAAGATGAATTCCTTGAACTCCGAAGCGTCCATCTTGCCACGCAGGATGTCGGCGGCCTTAAGTAGGAAGGACTCGAGCTGCGCGAGGGTGATTTTCTCATGTGTCATCTTCTGGCCGTTCTCATGCTTCCACTTCCCGGTCTCCCATTCGCTTTTCGAATGCTTGCCGGACCAACCTCACTTCGAGATTGGCGCTGAGTTTAGCCCTACCAGCCAAATGCTTAGACCTGCTCGACTGGCTTGTAGCCAGAGTTGGCTTGCTCCTCATCGAGGCCGCCAACAGATCGAACAGGAAACCAGTGCGCGGTGCCTCAGTATCCGGGATCGCATGCCGCGCAACTACACCGCTTCCAGGGCTGCATGAACACGAACTGCTATCCGCTCACGGACTTCCTCGTAAACTGGAATGGGCACCAGCAAGCTCTCGGCAACCTCCAGAGTGACCGCCAAGCCGAACCGAACGGGCTGAAGTATGTCACCGGCGTCCTCGCGGCAGTTGACCTTGACGATCATGTCATCGCCGTCTTGGAAGGGGGCCGCATCGCGTCCCTCGCCCTCGAACACCTCATGCTGAACCGTCCCCCGTTGTACAGAGCGGTGGTCCGCGCATGAACGCTCGCTGGCAATGTTTCCCGCCGCACCAAACCAAAGATGGGCGACGCGGTAGCCCTGTCGGCGGCTGTTGATCGGCGAGAACCACGCTAGGGTGATGATCACGCGTTTTCTCACGTTGACGCCGGACAGGCCCGGTGGCAGGGGCAGAGCGAACTCCGCTGCCTGCCCGTCATTCAGTGATCCGAAGCCGAGGACAGTCACGCGCTGCTCCTCACCGGTCACCACCCGCCCGAAATCCGGCCGGCCATAGCCGAGGAACCGTGCCACATAATCTCGGAAGGTCCGCCGATCATGGTGTGGGCCAAGGGCCACTTGGTAGGCACCGAACATATCGCCCCAATCTGACCCGTGTACGAGGAGTGTTTTCATCAATACCGCTTCGAAAGCCCCGGGGATGTCGTCCCCCGGCTCGGTGCTCAGCGTTGTCAGCAAATCGTGGAGAAAACACGCGGATCGAGACCCCAATGCGGCAGCGTTGCTTGTTCCCCGTGTGTGTCGGGTAGCGTCCAATGTGCCCGCTTGGCCCGGCGTCGCCACGCGCTGTCCGGGCGCTCGCCCCGAAACAGCTGGCCGGAGCACGACGGTGCCCGCCGGTGGTGTGGGATCCTCGGAAAGTAGTTGCTTGCCCCCTGGCAGATGAATCTCCGGCTTGATCGACCGCCGATATCCCGGTCCGTGCGCGGAGATGACGCTCGGCATCCCCGTCGCAAGCGGATCGACCAAGTGTTTCGGTCCTGGACCGGACTCGTCTGCGTGAACCGCACCTACCGTCACCCCGTTAAGTGTTTCCGCTGGCGACAGCAGACGCCGGTTCCTCGTGTCCTGGGCCACGGTCGAGATCACCAATCGCTGGCGCTCCTCCCCGCTCAAACCCTGCAGTGCGGTGGCGGGCGCTTTCAGGGTAATGTTCTGCGTGTGGTTTCCAGCACTGACCACGAACAGAAGATCGTATTTCCACGATAGCCAGTCGAGCAGTCGCGCCCACCCGCTCATTTCCCTCACGAATGGGCGCGCCGGATCGCCGATAGACAAGCTAACCACGCGAACCCCTGGCGCTGCAGGCGGCTCGCTACCCTCCCCATCGAACATGCGGACTACCGCGCGATGCACGAGGTCCACGGGCAAGACGTCTTCCGGCACTGCTTCGACGAAACGGCCATCGAACCCTCGGCGCGGCTGCATGATTGGCCGCACGTACACCGGTCTGTCCAAGGCCGCTTCCTGAGCATCGAGATCGCCGTGACAGATCAACGACGCCATTGCTGTGCCGTGGCTTCGCTCCCTGGCTTGGTATGCGTCCTCGTACCCATCGGGGTCGTCCACCACTAAGCGCCCGTCGAGCAGGTTGTGTCCGGTCAAAGGCATTCCGTCAAGCAATGCGACCACGGGACTCCCAGTGGTACGGCGCTCCGGGTCCGGTGGCTGTATTGAGGTGACCTCGTCGTCGGTTTCATCTCCGATAGTCACAGCGCACTGCCCGACCGGCCGAAGAAACATGATGTCGTCACATCGGAAAAGGTCCAAATCCCGACGAGCCTCAGGCCGGTTGAGCAAATCCTGAACACGTTCGATGTCGATTTGGCCCAATACAGCGTGATAGGCGATGTCCCGGATGATGCACTCGGTGACTATCTGTCCGTCAAGCGCTTCCACAAGCTGCCGGAGCTGATCGGCGGCGGATCGACGGCGTGACTGGCTATCGCGGTACCAGAGTTCGGCCTCGAAAGAGACCGTTTCCTGCCCGAACGCCGCCCGCTCGTTCCAGTCATCTAGGAGTCCGGTGCTGGCCAGCCGGTCTTCCACATCCCACGGCCGGATTTCGCGCAGATACTCGAACGCGTGCTTGAGGGGTGCCAGACCTCGGCTAAACGAGGCTTCGGGGTCACGAAGCCAAGAATTGAACAGACTCTGGAGCTCCGCTAAAGCCCGTCCGTCAGACATCATCAGGAAGAGTTGGCCCTTCAGGGCTTTCTCGGGATGGTTGGCGTCCTCGAACCCGTCGCCTGGCGTTATGTCCTCCACCTCGTACTCCGCGAGCCACTCGAGCCCTTCGACTTTCTCAATCGCACGGATGAAGTTTGCTACTGGCCCGACCGTTTCAAGCACCAGTACTTGCTCGGGTTCAATTCCGAGCGAACTGCCTTGAAGCGAAATTCGCCGGTTTTCCAGTGCGGCCTGCAAACGCTCGAATTGAGGCGCTAGCCGTTCGCCTTGTCTGCCGGCTCCGGGGCGCTTCGGTCGTCCGCCGCCTCCGCCTCGCTTCGCCCTGTCTGCATGCGCAGGGGCAGGAAACACCAGAATCGGGTAGTCGCCGTTCGCCATGGTTCAGACGTGCGATTCGGATTCATCGACTGGTGGTGCTCCAAACCGGTTCTTCCATTGACGCAAGCGGCAGGCGAGGATTTCCTTGGGGCGAGCATCCGGCCCATCCACTACTAACTTCCGCAGGAGATCGGTGCAAAAATCCTCCACCTCCGCGAAGCTCAGTCCTCGCAGTTTGTGGGCCAAGTCCCTTGGCTGTATCCCGAACGAGTGCCCTGTCCGCCGCTCGAATCCACAAAACCACTCTTCGATCTGCCGCTGCGTGGGAGGATTAAGTTCGAGGCGTATCTGGAACCTGCGCCACGCGGCTCGATCAAGCAGTTCCGCGTGGTTGCTGGCCGCCACCACGACCACATAGCTCGGCAGTGCATCGATTTGCATGAGCAGGGAACTCACTACTCGCTTGATTTCGCCCGTTTCATGGGCGTCGCCCCGCTCCTTGCCCACGGCGTCAAATTCGTCGAACAGCAGGACGCAATGTCGCGATCGGGCGTGTTCGAATACGCGTGCGATGCGCCGTGCCGTTTCCCCGAGATAGCTGCCGATCACCGCATCGTACCGAACGACGAAAAACGAGATGCCCAGTGCGTCGGCCAGCGCCTCGGCGAGAGTTGTCTTGCCATTCCCTGGTGGCCCCGTCAGCAGTACGCGACTCCGCGGCTCCAAGTTGTACGACCTGAGCAAGTCCGCCCGGTGATGTTCCGCCACCAAGTCCCGTAAGGTCTCAGCGACCAGCGGCACCAGTATCAGGTCGTCCAGCCGGCGGCATGGAACCTTCTCGGCCACCAGTGACATATCGGACGGCCTCGAAGCTGAAACGGCGCTCGTATTGCGGCCGTTCTCGACTTGGAGTTGCGCAAGCAGGCGATCGGCGAGAATCGTGTGGTTCTTGGCCCGCTCGTTGGCGGCCAGCGCCTCGACCGTCTTGCGAACCTGCGCTTCGTCGCCTAGGCGGCTTGCTCGGACTAGATTGAGGATGAGATCCGCGCGAGCCATCGTCAGTTCACCGCCCGCCCCGGAGGCTCAGCGCCGATCAGCAATGTTGTTCGTCTGCGTAGTCGCATGTAGCCGATCCATTGTCCACTCAGCATCTTAACCTCAAGGCCGCTCACACTCTACTACGCCCTCGGGCACCGGAGTGCTCACGACTTGCGGATGTGATACCCGCCTAGCGGCGGCCTTGCGTTCCGCTCACAACCTCCTGCAACATCGCCGGCATGATCGAAAACTTGGAGACCCTCATCACGCTGTCGCGCACGGGCACCATGATGGAGGCCGGCACGGTGCTCAAGATCACCCAATCGGCGGTGAGCAAGCGCATCACCGCCTTGGAGCGCTACTACGGCCGTCCGCTGATCGAGCGGCACGGGCGGCGGGTGGTGCTGACCCACCAAGGCACGCGCCTGGTGGAAAGGGTGGCGCCCTTGGTCAGCGAACTGCGCAGCGTCTTTCTTGAGGACCATGTCCAGCGCGGCGGCAAGATCATCCTCGGCGTCTCCGAAGCCATCCTGGCCAGTTGGGGGCCGGGGCTGTTCGCCGAGGTGCGCCGGGAGCTGCCGGAAGTGGCGTTCAGCTTTCACGCCCAGCGCTCCCCGGTGGTGCTCGACCGGCTGCGGACCGGGGAATACATGGTGGGCATCTGCACCGGCTACTCGGATGCCGAGACGGACCTGCAGAGCGAAGTGATTCGCCTGGAGCCGATGGTGATCATTCCGGCGGGGCTTGCGCCCCTCGACTACCGCCCGGGCGAACCCTTGGAGGTGCTCACCATCGAGTCCCGCTCCGGCGCCTGGGCCTCCATCGAGGACGACATGCGCCGCCTGCGTCTGCACCGCAAGGAGTCCTTGGAGTCCTTCTTCTCGGTGGCGCAGATGGCCTTGGCGGGTTTTGGCCACGGCTTGGTGCCCATCGGCGTGGCCCGGACCTTGGGTGCGCCCGCTGATCAGGTGATCCGCCTGGGCCGTCAGGGACTCAACCGTCCGGTGCGCTTCGTGGCGCGCAAGTCCATGTTCTCCCGGCCCTTGGTGCAGCGCTTCTACCGGGCCGTCTCCGATAGGGCCAGCCAGCTCGATTGAGCTCGCCAGGCTGCGGTTTGGCCCCCGGTGGCCAGATGCGAGGGCGTCCGCCCTCGTTTCGAACTCTGGACATGCGGTGAACAGGCGAACGCTCTTGGGCTGGTGGGGCTAGCCAACCCACCGCGTCAGCACCTTCACCCAATCCGGGGAGGCGTTCAGGCAGGGGATTAACGTCAGGCTCTCGCCTCCGGCCTGTTGGAAGATATCGCGGCCTTGGATGCCGATCTCCTCAAGGGTCTCCAAGTTGTCGGCGACGAAGGAAGGACAGTACACCGCCAAGCGGCGAACGCCGCGCCCGGGCAGTTCGGCCAGCACCTGATCGGTGTAGGGCGTAAGCCAGGGCAGGCGGCCCAGACGCGATTGGAAGCTCACCGTCACCCGTTCGGCATCCAGGTCCAGCTGGGCCGTCAGCCCCCGCGCCGTGGCGTAGCACTGATGGCGATAGCAGGTGGCGTGTGCCACAGAGGCGCGTTCGCAACAGTCCGGGTTGGCCAGGCAGTGGGCGCCGGTCGGGTCGGCTTGGGTGATGTGCCGCTCGGGCAGCCCGTGGTAGCTCAGCAGCAGATGGTCCCAACCGGGCGGCAGGTGGCGCTCAATCAGGTCTGCCTGACAATTGATGTAGTCCTCGTGGTCATAGAAGGGCGGCAGCACCCTGAGCTTCATGTGGGCCGGCAAGTGCCGGCGCACCGCTTCGATGGCCGTCGTTCGCGTGGAATCAGCGTGTTGCGGGAACAACGGCACCAGCAGCATCTCCGTGCAGCCGCTTGCCGCCAGCCGTTGCACAGCCTTGGCAATGCTCGGCTCGCCGTAGCGCATGGCCACCGCGCAGGGCGCCTTGAGGCGCTCACCAAGCGCTGCGCCTAGGGCTTCGGTGTGCCGCAGCAGGGGTGAACCCTCGGCTGCACCGTCCTTAGTCCAAATCGAAGCATAGGCGGCAGCGCTTCGACGGGGCCGGAACGGCAGGATGAAGCCGCTGACGATCAAACGCCGGGCGAGCCAAGGCAGGTTCAGCACGTGGGGGTCCATGAGAAATTCGTTGAGGTAGCGGCGCACGTCCCGCACCGACGGGGAGCGGGGCGTGCCAAGATTGACCAACAACACAGCGCTGCTCATGGGACGATTCCTTGTTCGCGCGAATTGGGCCAGCCCGTCGCCGACCCTTGGGGGAACCCTGATTTTGGGCGTGAATTTGCGATAGTATCCGCCGCCTTCCGAATTGTCATGGACGCCTGCCGCCTTGGCCGACCCCATCGTCATCATCGACTACGACGCCGGCAATCTGCGCAGTGTGCAGCGGGCCTGCGCGGAAGTTGGCGCCCGTGCCGTCATCAGCAACGATCCGGTCCGGGTGAAGGCGGCCGCGCGGATCATCTTCCCCGGCGTCGGAGCGGCGGGCAGCGCCATGGCCAGCCTGCGCCGCAACGGACTGGCCGAAGCCCTAAGCGGCGCAGTCGGTGACGGCACGCCGGTGCTGGGCATTTGCTTGGGCCTGCAAATCTCCTTGCGGCACTCCGAGGAGAACGACACCCAAACCCTGGGCCTCATCCCCGGCCAGACGCGCCGCTTTCGGCTGGACCGCCCGGAACTGAAGATCCCCCATATGGGCTGGAATGAAGTCCGCCCGGTCAGGCCGCATCCGCTGCTCGACGGCATTGAGGCGGGCGACGAGTTCTACTTCGTCCACGCCTACTACCCCGCTCCGGAGGATCAAGCCTGCGTTTACGCGCACACGACTTACGAAAACGACTTCGCCGCCGCCGTGGGTCGGAACAACTACTTTGGCGTTCAATTCCACCCGGAGAAGAGCGGCCGGGTGGGCTTAAGCCTGCTGGACCGCTTCACCCGCTGGGACGGCCAATGCTGAGCAAGCGACTGATCGCCTGCCTTGATGTGCGCGACGGCAAGCTGGCCAAGAGCGTGCGCTTCGTCAACACCAAGGACATCGGCGACCCGGTTGAGAAGGCCCGCGAGTACTACGCCGACGGCCTTGACGAGCTGGTGTTCTACGACATCACGGCCTCCAGCGACAAGCGCGCCATCATGCTTGACGTGGTGGAGGCGGTCGCCAAGGAGGTGTTCATCCCGCTCTCGGTCGGCGGCGGGGTGCGCTCGGTGGCCGACGCCACCGACCTGCGCTTGGCGGGCGCGGAGAAGATCAACGTCAACTCGGCAGCCGTGGCCCGCCCGGCGCTGATCGCCGAATGCGCTGAAGCGATCGGTAATCAGAACGTGGTGCTGTCCATGGACATCCGCCAAGTGCCGGAAAGCGCCGCCTGTCCCTCGGGGTACGAAATCGTCATCAACGGTGGGCGCACCCCCATGGGCATCGATGGCTTGGCGTGGGCGCTTGAGGGCGAAGGGCTCGGCGCGGGGGAGCTGGTGGTCAACGCCATCGATGCCGACGGCACCCGGGACGGATACGAACTCAAGCTCACGGCGATGATCGCCGAAGCGGTGCGCATCCCGGTCATTGCCTCCGGTGGCGCGGGTCGGCCGGAGCATCTCAAGGAAGCACTGACCACCGGCAAGGCGGATGCCGCCCTAGTGGCGTCCATGGTCCACTACGGCGACTACCGGGTCAGCGAACTGAAGCGCTGGCTGCACCGCGAAGGCGTCAAGATGCGCATGTCCTGGTAGGCGCGTTTCCCGAATGAAGCCCTTAGCTCGCCCCGGAACCGTGCGGCGCTAGTGCCGAAGGAACAACCAAGCCGCAGCGGGGGCATTTCCATTTAGTCCATGAAAGGAGCTCAGGAATGAAGGCAATCTTGGTTGAGGACGGTCGGCTGGCATTGGATGAAGCGCCGGAGCCGACGGTTGGCGTTGGGCAGGTGAAGATCGCCGTGGCGGCCAGCGCCGTCAATCGCGCTGACCTGGTGCAGGCGGCGGGAGGCTATCCACCGCCGCCGGGCGCGAGCCCCATCCTTGGCTTGGAATGCGCCGGCGAAGTGATTGAAGTGGGCGAAGGTGTGCAACGAGTCAAGCCAGGCGATGCGGTCTGCGCCCTGTTGGCCGGCGGCGGCTACGCTGAAACGGTGGTCGTGCCCGCCGGGCAGGTGCTGCGGGTGCCGCGAGGCCTTTCCCTGCGCGAGGCCGCAGCGGTGCCGGAGGTGTTCGCCACCGCCTACCTCAATCTTTACAAGGAGGGGAGTCTCGCCACCAACGAACGGGTGCTGCTGCACGCCGGAGCCAGCGGCGTCGGCACCGCCGCCATCCAGCTTTGCCGCGAGAGCCGAAACCCCACCTACGTCACCGTCGGCGGCGACGCCAAGCTCAAGCGCTGCCTCGAACTCGGCGCCAGCGGCGGCGCGGACCGCCACCAAGGTGGCTTCGCCGATCAGGTGGCCGAATGGACGGGCGGCGAAGGCTTCGACGTGATCCTCGATCCCGTGGGCGCCAGCTACTTCGCCGACAACCTGGCCAGCCTGCGCATCGATGGACGCTTGGTGCTGATCGGCCTGATGGGCGGCGTCCAAGCCGACATTCCGCTGGCCCAAGTGTTGATTAAGCGCCTGCGCGTCATCGGCTCGACCCTGCGCACCCGCAGCATCCCCGCCAAGGCAGCGATCATGGACGGCCTTGAGATCCACCTCTGGCCCCAGCTCGAAAGCGGCGCCATCAAGCCGATCATCGAAACCGTGGTGCCCATGGCGGACGCCCAACAGGCCCACGACCTCGTCGCCAGCAACGAGACCTTCGGCAAGGTGGTGCTGGAATGGTGAGCGCTGCCTACGCGTCCTCCCAAGGGTCGTAGCTGCCGAAGTTCCACAGGTTGCCCTCGGGGTCCCGGCAGGAATAGCCCCGGCCCCCGTAGTCTTCACTTTTCGCGGCCATGACCACTTGGGCGCCCGCCGCCACTGCCGCCGCATGGTGCGCATCGACGTCGGCGACGATGATCTAGGGGCTTTGGGATACCGGCGCATCGACCTGCTCAAGCGGCTGCTGAAGACGGCCGAATTCATCATCGCGCGGTGAGCCGAGCATGATCATCCCGTTGCCGAGCACGAGTTGCGCGTGAGCAATGGTCCCGCCGTCCCCCGGCACCACCAAATGCGGTCGAAAGCCGAACGCCTTGCACAGCCAGTCAATCGCCCTGGCGGCATCACGGTATCTCAGGGTGGGAATGATCGTTGCGGGACTTGCGTTTGATGAGTCGGTCATTGCTTTTCCATCCTTGTTCACTGCTGCCGTTGGCTCCCAACTTAATCGTCGTCCGGCAAGGACGATATATTGGTGATGTGTCCTTGGGGGCTTTCCATCAGGCTCATCACCTGAATGTCCTGGTCGGCTTCGATGTCGAGCCGCCACTTCCCCTGGCCGTCGCCGAGGGCGCCGTCAAGGCCAGTGCCGCCCTCCTCCAGTGCCGGGGCGCTGATTGAGCGCGCGTGACCGGCGGGCAGGGTCAGCCGCACCGGGCCGCGCCTCTCGCCGGAATCGTCCAATCCGTGGATGGTGATCTCGGCATCATGGTCTTCGGGGTTGATCAGCCGCAGCAGGCTTGCCTGGCGCCAGTTGCTGGCGGGGTTGAACGTGGACACCCGGTGCAGGCCGGCAATCTCGGGGGCCAGGTCATTGATGCTGCTCAGAAAGCCATCCGGGGTGCGGACGTAGGCGATGGCTTCGATGGGCAGCGGGCTGGCCAGACGCAGCCGCCAATCGCCCTGCCCTTGGCCGATGCCGGCCCCCAGTCCCTTGGCTGGGTTGCCGATTTCCAAGTCGGATGAATTGAAGTGAATGGCGCTGTGCGCGTCTAGGGCGAGGCTCACCGGGCCGAATTCGCGCCCGGTGTCGTCAATGGCGGTGAGCGAGACTTCGCCAGTTTGGCCGGCGTGGTTGATGAGGCGCAGGAACCCCTCTCGCAGCGACTCGGACGCTGACAGAAACAGCGGCACATCGACGGTTGAATCGCTCGCCCCTTGTCGAACGAAGATGAGCTTCGCCATCGGTTCGTCCGTGAACGGGCCGGTTCCCCGGATGCGGGTGATGGTTCCCTGGGGCACGGTGGCGGGATTGCGGAGCGAGAAGCCGTCGCCGTTCTCGGTGCCCGCATCGTAGGGAAACAGGTCCACTTCGAGCCGCGCCAGCCAACGGCCGCGGGCATCGAGCAGCGACAGCCCCGAGACGCCGACGAACCAGTCCGGGCTCGGCGCGATCATGGTGAGCAGCGTGACTAGCGGGTGGTCCGCGGTGGCCTCGAAGTCAACGCTCACTTCCGGTGTGCCGCCCGTGCCAAGGCCCTTTTCGATGATGGCGCCGGCGTGGTCGCTGGCGTTGATCTCGGACTTGAAGACGCTCGTCTGGCCAAGTTCCGCCACGTTCTCAATCCCTGGGCTGGCCATGCCGCCGACTTCCCAAAAGATCACGCCATCGTTGTGCACCGTGCCGATCAGCGGTGAGAAGTGGGCACTCCTGGGCAGGCCGCCGGGCGTTGCGGCGGTGGTCCAGGTGCCCTGAAAGGTGACTTGATAGGTGGCTGGAGACTCGGCGGCCTGGGCTTGCGCGGGCCACGGCGACCACCCCGCGAGCCACGTTAGCCCTAGTGCAATGACGAGGCCAAGCCAGCGCAACGACGGCAGCAACCGCCCGGATTCAACGCGCATCAGCGCCCGACTCCTCAAAGTGCGAGCTGTTTAGCTTACGGCAACCCAAGCGCTTTGCAAAAGGTCTGGAAAGGCAGCAGGCGGACGCCGTTCGATAGCCGGTCGCTATCGCCTAGGTGAACTTGGTAGAACTCCGGAACGGGCGTTCGATCCTGAAAGTAGGGAATTGCTGGGTTCAGCGACTTCTCCCCCACCTTGCATTCCGCGGCGAACAGCGGCTCGCCGTCGCGAAGCACCACGAAATCAACCTCGCGGCGGTCGGTGTCGCGGATGAACCGCAGCTCCATTGCATAGCCCTGGGTATCCTCTTGAAGGTGGCAGTACTTCAACAGTTGGCAGGCGACTAGGTTTTCGAAGCGCGCCCCGCCGCTTGGCGCTTGGGACCAGTCCCAAAGGTAGAGCTTGTTCTCCTTCTTCACGGCGCGTATGCGGGGTGCGCCGAACGGCGGGATGCGGAAGCAGACATAGAGGGTTTCCAGAATCCCCAGCCAGCGCTCCACCGTGGCGTGCGCGACCTGCAGGTCCTCGCTCAGGCTACGCACCGACAGGGGCGATCCGACCCGATCCGGCAGCGCCTGCACCAGCAGATCAACCAAGGCCACCTCGCGGACGTTTTCGAGGTCGCGCAGATCTTCATGCACCACCCGTGAAAGCCGCTCTCGCTGCCAGCGCCGCCAAGCGCGGGTGTCAGCCGCCAATAAGGGCTCAGGGAATCCGCCAAACTGCAGCAGCGCTTCCAAATCGCTCGGCGATGGATCGGCACCAAGTTCCGCCAGAGAAAGCGGATGCAGCCGATAGTGGTGGTAGCGGCCTTGCAGCGAGTCGCCGCCTTTTCGGTAGTGGTCCAACCGTGCGGAACCGGTGACCAAAATCGAGATTCGATCCCGTTGAGTGTCGTAGAGACCCTTGACCAAATTGCGCCACCGGGGAAACTTGTTAATCTCGTCCAAAACCAAAAGCGCCTCGCCGCCAGGCAAGTCCCCCCGCACGAGGCTCGGCCGAACCTGCGGATCGTCCCAATTCAAGTAGGCAGGGTGTCTAGGCCCCTCCGCTTGCAGCAAACCTAAAGCCAATGTCGTTTTGCCCACCTGACGGGGGCCATCGACAAACACCATCTTGCGCTCAAGGTCGTCCTTGATCGGGTCGGTAAGATAGCGTGGGAGGGTGCTGGGCGTGGTGGCCATGAACTGAGACTCCGCTGGAACTGGCAGCGCGTTTGTAAAATCGAGTTCACTCTAAATCACTCATGAGTAAAGTCAACTGTAGGTGAAAATGCTCTGATCCAGAGGTGCTATCGCTTGCAAGAATCAGGGATACTCGAAGCGGAGGCCGCTGGCCGATGTCGAATGGAATGGTTATGCTGAATCTCTCGCGGATGCCAGCCGTTTGGCTGGTGCTGTTTGTTCTGATTGGGGGCAGGGCCTTCGCCGCTGCGCCGATGCCCCACGATGACACGCGCGGTTTTGAACATCTGGCCGCTTTGCAACCCTGACCATTCGGTCGAGGCCATTGGCTCAAACAAAATTCAGCGCCGCCACGGCTGCCGCCGTGGTGGTGGCCAACATGATCGGCACCGGGGTGTTCACCAGCCTCGGATTTCAGTTGCTCGACATTCAATCCGGCTTCGCGCTGCTGATGCTCTGGGCCGTGGGCGGCCTGGCGGCCCTGTGCGGCGCGCTGTGCTACGCTGAGCTCGGCGCGGCACTGCCGCGCTCCGGGGGCGAGTACCATTTCCTAAGCGAAATCTACCATCCGGCGGTTGGCTTCGTCTCCGGCTGGGTGTCGGCGACCATCGGTTTTGCCGCCCCGACCGCGCTGGCCGCCATCACCTTCGGCACCTATCTGGGCTCGGTGGCGCCGCTGCTGCCGCCGCAGGCGAGCGCCACAATCCTCGTCATTGCCTTGACTGCCGCCCACATGGGCACCCGACGCGGCAGCGGCGGCGTGCAGCGTTGGTTCACAGGCTTGAAGATCGCGTTGATCTTGGGATTTTGCGGCGCGGTCTGGGGTGCGGTCGATGCCGGGCAGCCGGTCGCCTTCACGCCGGTGTCCGGCGATGGCGGCCTGCTGCTCGGCAGCGCCTTCGCGGTGGCCCTCATCTACGTCAACTACGCGTACACCGGTTGGAACGCCGCCACCTACCTCACCAGCGAAGTGGCTGACCCGCAACGCAACCTGCCCCGCGCCCTGGCTTTGGGGACTGGCTTGGTTGCCGGCTTGTACCTGCTGCTCAACTTCACCTTTCTGCACGCCGCGCCCATGGGCGCCATGGCGGGCAAGTTGGAAATTGGCTACGTGGTTGCCGAGGAAGCCTTCGGCGGGGCAGGCGCGAAGGTCATGGGGCTGGTTTTGGCGGCGCTGTTGATCTCCACCGTCAGTGCCATGATTCTGGCCGGGCCCCGAGTGATGCAGGTCATCGGCGAGGACTTTCCAGCGTTTCGGGCGCTGGCCCGCACCAATCGCGACGGCCTGCCGACAGTGGCGATCGCCGCTCAGTCGCTGATGGCCTTGGCGTTCATCTGGACCGCTTCCTTCGAATCCATCCTGGTGTTCGCCGGATTCAGTTTGGGGCTCTCTACGCTCATCACGGTGGCCGGGGTTTTCGTGTTGCGCTGGCGCCGTCCGGGCTTGGCGCGGCCGTACCGCGTCACCGGCTATCCGCTGCCGCCCCTGGCCTATCTCGCCATCACTGGCTGGACCCTGTTCTACATCTTGAGCGATCGCCCTCAGGAAGCGGGGTTGAGCTTGGCGTTGATCGTGGTTGGGTTCGCTTTCTATTGGCTTTCCAATCGTGTACAAAAGCCGTCCCGGCAAAGTTCGCGGGAACGTTAGCAGCAAGGGAGAGAGCATGGGGGAGTTGGATGAATTCAGAGCCGAGACGCGGGCCTGGCTGGTGGAAAACTGCCCGGCCGGGGCCCGCGGGCCGGGGCCGATACCCAACGGCAGCACCAAGATCAAGCTCCGCGACCGGGACACCCGAGTTTGGCTTGACCGCATGATCGAGAAGGGCTGGACCGTGCCCGATTGGCCCAAGGCATACGGCGGCGGCGGCCTCAGCAAGGAGGAATTCCTCGTCCTGGTTGAGGAAATGAGCCGCATTCGAGCCCGTCCGGCCTTGTCCGGCTTCGGCACCAGCATGATCGGCCCGACCCTCCTGGAGTTCGGCACCGAGCAGCAAAAGCAAACCCATCTGCCGCGCATTGCCCAAGCGCAAGTGGAGTGGTGCCAAGGCTACAGCGAACCGAGTTCGGGCAGCGACTTGGCGAGCCTGCGCACCCGTGCGGAGGACGCCGGGGACCACTATGTGATCAACGGGCAGAAAATCTGGACTTCGGGTGCGCACTTGGCGGATTGGATGTTCATTCTGGTGCGCACCGACCCGGATGCGCCCAAGCACGACGGCATCAGCTTCATGCTGCTGCCCATGGACCAGCCCGGCGTCGCCGTCAAGCCCATCCGGCTGATTTCGGGGGAGTCACCTTTCAATGAGACCTTCTTTGACAACGCCATCGCCAGCAAGGACGATCTGGTGGGCGAACTCAACAAGGGCTGGACGGTGGGCAAGCGCCTGCTCCAGCACGAGCGTTCCGGCATGCAGGCCCTAGTGCGCGCCGCCACCAGCGATGGCGGGCTCGAAACCAGCTTGACCACCTTCGCCAAAGCCTCGTTGGGCGAGGCTGAGGGGAAAATCGCCGATCCCGCCTACCGCACCCAAGTGACCGCTTACGAAATGAACGCCCATGCGCTGCGCTTGGCGCAACGGCGGGCGGTGGAGGAGTCCGAGGGCGGCACGCCGGGGCCGGTGACGTCGATTTTCAAGATGTACGGCAGCGAACTGCAGCAGGAGCGCAACGACTTGGCGACCCGGCTTGGCGGCTATCGTGGCTTTGGTGCGGACCGCGGCGCCTTCACCGCCGAGGAGTTGGAGTCCACCCGCCAATGGCTGGCCTTTCGGGCGGCGTCCATCTACAGCGGCAGCAACGAGATACAGCGCAACATCATCGCCAAGCGGGTGCTTGGCCTGCCGGATTGAATTGGGATTGAATTGAGACACTGCCGTGGGCGATGAAATCCCCCGCCGTCACTTCAACGCTGAGGACTTCAGCGTCTTCCGCTTTCGTCTTGACGACGAGACTCGCCTGCTCGCCGAGCAGTTTACCCGCAACCGATTCAGCGAACGGGGCGACATCGCCGGCTTCGAACTCGAAGCTTGGTTGGTGGACGGCAACGGCGATCCATTGCCTGAGAACGAACGCTTCCTGGGCCATCTCAACAATCCCTTGGTGGTCCCGGAGCTGGCCAACTACAACGTGGAGTTGAACGGCAGCCCTACGGCGCTGTCAGGACGGGCCTTCTCGCGCCTTCATGATGAACTTGCCGCCACTTGGCAGGCCTGCCAAGCCGCCGCCGATGATCTCGGCTGCCACCTGGTGACCATCGGCATCCTGCCGACCATCAAGGACGCCATGCTCAACTCCGCGCACATGTCGCGGATGGTGCGCTACCAAGCCCTCAACGACCGGGTGATGGCGCTGCGCGACGGCAAGCCGTTGGCGGTGCGCATCGAGGGTGAGGATGAACTGGCCATGCAGCACTCCGACGTGATGCTGGAGGCCGCCACCACTTCGTTTCAAATTCACCTGCAATGCAAGCCCGAACGGGCGGTGCGCGACTTCAACGCCGCGATGGCTGTCTCTGCGCCCATGGTGGTCGCCTGCGCCAACTCACCGTCGCTGTTCCGGCGCCGACTTTGGGCGGAGACGCGCATCCCCCTCTTTGAACAGGCCGTGGACATCGGCCCCCACTATCCGCAGCGGGTGGATTTCGGGTCTGGATTTGCCCAGGATTCCCTGTTCGAAATCTTTGAGGCCAACCAGCAGCAGCACCCAATCCTGATTCCCGCCGTGGCCGACGCGGCACCGGGCAAATTCGCCCACGTGCGCTTTCACAACGGCACCATTTGGCGGTGGAACCGGCCGCTGATTGGCTTCGACCACGATGGCCAAGTGCATCTCAGAATCGAGCATCGGTCGGTCTCCGCCGGGCCGACCATCTGCGATTGCGTCGCTAACGCGGCCTTGTTCTTTGGCTTGGTGCGCGGACTCGGCTTGGATGGCGAGGCCATCGAGACGCAGCTGAGCTTTGAGACCGTGCGCACCAACTTTTACGAGGCCGCCCGCCGCGGCATGGGCGCTGAACTGGTGTGGCGGGATGGGCCAATTGGCGCACGGGCCTTGCTGCTCGATGAACTGCTGCCCCTCGCCCGGCAGGGCCTGCGCGGCTACGGCATACCGGAAGCCGAGATCGACGAACACCTTGGGTTGGTGCAGGCGCGTGTTGAGTCAGGCCAGAATGGCGCTGAATGGCAGCAGCGTTGGGTGCGCAAGCACGGCATGGACACCAACCAATTGGTCATGGCCTATCTGGAGCGCCAGAATCAAGGCGAGCCAGTGCACACTTGGACCATATGACCGCCGCTACCGCTTTGCGACGCATCGAAGGCTTGCCGCCCGGCCTGCTCGATGTCGCCGCGTCGGCCCTGAACGACTGGCTCGGCGCGCCCACCCTGCTGCGGCTCAAGGGGCGCGAGCGCGCCCCCATTCTCATCAGCGTTCTGCTGCATGGCAACGAAACCAGCGGTTGGGACGGCTTGCGGCAGGTGCTCCGACGCCATGCCGCCGCCTTGCCCCGCGACCTGCTGATCCTGATCGGCAACGTCGAAGCCGCCGCCGCCGGAGTGCGCACCCTACCGGGCCAAATGGACTTCAACCGCATCTGGCGTCCAGCCTCCGGCATCGGGATCGAAGTGCTGGCCGGCGTCGCGGATGAGCCCTTGTTGGCGGTGGTCGATCTGCACAACAACACTGGCAAGAACCCACCCTACGCGGTGCTGACCGACCTCTCCCCCGGCAGCCTCGGCTTGGCCTGCCTTTACGACAGCGGCGTCGGCGTCTTGGTGGAGGAGCCGGACACGGTGCTGACTCGGGCCTTTGCGGGGCGTGCGCCAAGCATCGCCTTGGAACTCGGTCCAGTGGCGGATGCGGAGGCCGTCCCGCGGGCCGCCCGCTTTCTGGACAGGTTGCTTGCCGTCGGAGAAGTGCCCGCCGGGCACATGGACGACCTGCGCCTGTTCCGCACCTTGGCTCGGGTGCATCCGCCCGCCGATGCCGCTTTCGGCTTTGCGGGGGTTGGCGAGGGCGATCTGGACTTGGTCCTTGATGCCGGCATGGAGGCCAGCAACTTCCGCGCCCTGCCGGCGGGCGCCGAATTCGGCGTGGCGCGCAACGGCTTCAGTCTGCGAGTGCTCGACAACCAGCATCGGGACGTCACCGACCGCTTCCTCAAAGTCCGCGACCGGCGCATTCTCGCCGCCGCGCCCCTCATCCCGGCCATGTACACCACCGATGAGAACGTCATTCGCCAGGATTGCCTGTGCTACCTAATGGCGCCTATCTAGGGCGGGTGCCTGCACCGAATTGCGAAGCAACTCGAACGCGTTCTTGCGCTTGGCCTTCACCGAAGGCGAAGCGCATGCGCTATGATCCGAGCCAAAATGAGGTAGGCGAATGACGATACAGATAATCTGCCTGCTGATCGGCGCATTGCTTCCCTATCTGTGGTTCAGCATGTCCTTGCGCTACATCAAGGTGGAACTCGGCTCGATCGACCTCGACGCCCCCCGGCAGCAGGCCGCCCGGCTGACCGGCGCAGGCGCCCGGGCCAAGGATGCGCAACACAGCGCTTGGGAAGCCCTCATCCTTTTCGGGGTGGCCAATGCGGCCGCGTTGATGGCGGGCGTCGAGCCAACTGGATACTGGTCGCTGGCGGCACCGCTGTGGGTGGCGGCACGGCTGTTGCACGGGGCTTTCCACCTTGCGGGCGTGGCGCTTGCGCGGGGGTTGTCGTCCGTCATCGGGCTGGCCATGAGCTTATGGATTTTCGTTTTGGCCCTGACAGTCAATTGAACTGGCTGATGGATTGAAAGCCCCGGGGGCCCTCGGTTGCCCCTGCCGCAACGTGCAACGCAGAGCAAGCAACAAAAAAAAGGAACCACAGACCCATGTCCATTCAAACCCGGCTCTTCGACCTTACCGACAAGGTGGCCCTGCTGACCGGCGCATCCAAGGGCATGGGCCAAGCCATGGCCGAAGGGCTCGCCGAGCACGGCGCCAAGGTGGTCATCTCCAGCCGCAAGCTCGACCAATGCGAGGCCGTGGCCGAATCGATCAACAGCCGCTTGGGGGCGGACATGGCCATCGCCGCGGCCTGCAACATCGGCTACAAGGAGCAGCTTGAAGCCTTGGTGCAGACCACCCGCGAGCGCTTGGGGCCGATCGACGTGCTGGTCTGCAACGCGGGCGTCAACCCGTTCTACGGCTCGATGTCCGAAATTCCTGACTGGGCCTTCGACAAGATCATGAGCTCCAACGTCAAGTCCAACCACTGGCTCTGCCAGATGGTGGCCCCGGACATGGTCGCCAAGGGGACCGGGTCGATCATGATCACCTCCAGCACCGGCGCCTTCGCTCCGTCGGAGGTGCTCGGCGCCTACAACATCTCCAAGCTGGCGGACATCGCCCTGGTGCGCAACCTGGCCATGGAATGGGGCCCCAAGGGGGTGCGGGTCAATGCCATCTGTCCGGGCCTCATCAAGACCGACTTCGCCCGCGCCCTATGGGACAACGAGGAGGCCGCGGCCCGGGTCAACGAAATGACGCCCTTGCGCCGGCTTGGCGAAAAGGAGGACCTCAAGGGCGTTGCCGTCTTCCTCGCCGCCGAAGCCAGCGCCTACGTCACCGGCCAGGCGTTGACGGTGTGCGGCGGAACCCATATGTGGCGATGAACCCCACGCGCGCCGCTGCCATGCCGCTGCTGCCATCACTGCGGGACGTGCATGCCGTTGTCGTTGGCGACCTCATGCTGGATCGCTACTGGCGGGGCGTGGCGCGGGGCATCTCCCCGGAAGCCCCGGTGCCGGTGGTGGCAGTCAATGACGTGGAGGAGCGTCCGGGCGGCGCCGCCAACGTCGCTCTCAACGTCGCCAGCCTCGGTGCTCGCTGCACACTGCTCGGCTGCATCGGCAAGGACGCTGAAGGGGCGGCGCTCAAGTCGATTCTCGAAGCGGCGGGCGTGCTGTGCGACTTCGTTGAAATCGACCGTTGGGCCACCACGCTCAAGCTGCGCGTGGTCAGCCAGCAACAGCAGTTGCTGCGCAACGATTTCGAGTCCCCGGTGCCCGCCGCGGCGGCGGCGGCGCTGGCGACAAAGGCGAGCGTCCATCTAGCGGATGCCGCCGTGCTGATCGTCGCCGACTACGACAAAGGTGCGGTGGTCGATCCCGAAGCACTGATTCAAGCGGCCAACGCGGCCGGCACGGCCAGCGTCGTCGATCCCAAACTCAAGCCCCTGTCGAGCTATGCCGGTGCCAGTCTACTCAAGCCGAACCGCCAGGAATTTGAGGCTGCCGCAGGACCGTTCGGCGATGTCGATGGGTTGGCTGAAGCCGCCAAGGCGCTTTGCCGCACCCACGAAATCGACGCGATGGTGGTCACCGTCGGCGCGGACGGCATGACCATCGTGGAGGGACCACACACCCACCACTTGCCCGCCCGCCAAGTGGAGGTGTACGACGTCACCGGCGCAGGCGACACTGCCGCCGCGGTCCTCGGCGTAGCCTTGGGAGCGGGCCTGCCGGTGCTCGACTGCGCCCGGCTCGCCAACGTCGCCGCCTCATTGGCCGTGGCGAAGTCCGGCACCGCTTCGGTAAGCGGGCCGGAACTCGCGCTCGCCGCAGCCGAGGAATCAGCGGATGGCGGCGCGTTGAGTGCGGACCAACTCGCGCTGGCCGTCGCGGCGTCCCGGCAAGCCGGAGAACGGATCGTCTTCACCAACGGCTGCTTCGACATCCTGCACGCCGGCCACGTCGCCTATCTGGAGCAGGCTCGTCAACTCGGCGACCGCCTGATCGTCGCCGTCAACAGCGACGCCTCAGTGGCCCGAATCAAGGGACCGAAGCGCCCCGTCAACACGCTGGCGCGCCGCATGCAGGTACTGGCGGGCCTAAAATCCGTGGACTGGGTGGTGAGCTTCGACGAGGACACTCCCGAGCCGTTGCTGGCACGCTTGCGCCCGGATGTGCTGGCCAAGGGCGGCGACTACGAGCGCCACCAAGTCGTCGGCGCGAATTTCGTAGCCGGCTACGGCGGCGAGGTGCAAGTGCTCGACCGGGTGGAGGACTGTTCGACCACGGCCATCCTGGACCAGCTTGGCTAGGAGGATGCGCCTTGGAGCGTTTTGCGGGACAGCTTCCTAATTTGATGGACCCCACCAATGTGGCGGGAGTGCAGACCCCCGTTCGGAATCCCGTCTCCAAACTACCTTTGGCTGTCTCTGATCGCATTTAGGAGAGCTCTCCTATCCAAGACGGGGGACAAGATGGAAACTCGGTCCGGGGGGCGCCGGGAACCCAACCCGGCTCGAGGGCGTCCCGCCCTTGCAACGGCGCTCGTTCAGAGCGCTGTCCCTTATGCGCCAGCGCAGCCACCCGCGCTTAGCCGCAGAGCGAACGGCAGTTTTCGGCGAGGTGCTCAGGGTTCAGGGTGCCGACCACGATGCTGCTGACGCCGGGGTGGTTCGCCACTTGATTCAAGCTGGCGGGTTTGGCCCGGCCGCTGTTGAGCGCTTTTTTGACCAATACTCCGCAACCGAGAGCGTGGGCTTCGGCAATGAGATCCACCTCATCCGAATAGGCCGCGTTGACGGTCGCCATGAGGACGTCGGCCCCGGCGGCTAGCGCTGCCCGCCCGCCGTCGACGGTCTTGTGGGACATGCCGATGGTGCGGATCATGCCTTGGGCCTTGAGGTCCGCCAAGCAGTCCAAGGCGCCCAAGTGGTTGATGATCCGCTCGTCGTCGCCGTTGGAGTGTATGAGCGCCACGTCGAGCCGGTCGGTGCGCAAGCGCTGCAGGGAACGCCGCACACTCATGGTGATGTGCTCCGGGGTGAAGTTGAAGTTCGAGCCCATCCCGTCGAACTCCTCCCCCACCTTGGTGGCGATCACCCATTCGTGGCGCTGGCCGGCCAGCAACGTCCCCAAGCGCTCCTCGCTTGCGCCGTAGGCTGGCGCGGTGTCCACGAGGTTGATGCCGAGGCTGCGTGCGGTGTCGAGCAGCAGCCGCGCTTCGGTGTCGGTGGGCAAGCGAAAGGGTTCCGGATACTTGAGGCCCCGGGTGCGTCCGAACTTGACCGTGCCCAGGCCGAGCAGCGAGGTCTCGATGCCGGACCGGCCGAGCGGCCGGCGTTCCGTCAGGCCGTCCAAGGTGGCTCGCCCACCCTCGCGGCGAGCAGGTTGAGGGTCGGGGGTGCGGGATGTTCGGGAGCGGGCATGAGCGCCATCACCTTCTGGCCGAGGTCCGGCGCCAAGGTGAGCTTGGTGGGCCAGCAAACGATGCTGCTGCCGTGAATCTCGGCAAAGGCTTGATCCGGACGTTGGCCCTTGGCCTGCCGGGGCTCGGCCCGGTCGAGGCGGAAGCTCTCGATCTCCGCTTCCCGCCAGTCGATCCAAGGCAGGCAGGCGGCGAGTTCGCTGCGGGTGAACCGGCGCTGTTCAGCCGCGCTGCGCTCCGCCCCGCTGGTGGCGAGGCGCCCGCCGATGCACCACAACCAAGGCCCGCCGGTTCCAGACGGGTGGCTGGTGATGGTCAGACGTGGCTCAGCGCCCTTGATGTTCGTCAGGCAATGGCCGAAGAAGGGGCCGAAGGCGGGACCGGCGGCGGGATGCCGCACCACGACCTGATGCAGGGGGCGGCGCTGCATGGCCACCGGGATGCCGAGGCGCTTCAGCAACGCTTCGTTGCCCGCCCCGGCAGCAAGTATCAGGCGGCGGCAGGCGATGGACAGGTTGCCGATTTCAATGTGGGCGCCGCCGGTGCCGACCTCGACCCGGTCGAGCCGGGGCGCCGCATAGAGATGCGGTGCGCCAAGGCTGGCCAAGCGCTCAATCAGGTGTCGAGGGTCCAGGACAAAGTCGTTGAGCCGATAGACGATGCCAGTGAAGACTTCCGGGCGCAGGAACGGCGGAAATTGCTCCTCCCGCAAACGTTGCGCCCGACCCCGCAGCAGCTTGCTGGCGAGCAGCGTGGCGAGCGGCCCCAAGCCGCCTGTCTCCGCAAAGAGATAGGTGTGCTCGCTTAGCGGCTTCAAGCCGCTCAAATCCACCTCTCCAATGCCGTTGAAGCAGGTGCGCCAGCGTTCGGGCATCCCGGCAATGGCCTCGCTGGCTGGGCTGGGTACGCCGTGCAAGGCGTATTTCAGACCGCCGTGAATCAATCCTTGGGAGGCCAGGGTTTGCCCGCTGCCGAGGCGGTCGGATTCGATCAGCACCGTCCCGTAACCGGCGTTGCGCAGCGCATTCAACAGCCAAAGGCCGGCGATGCCGCCGCCGATGATGGCAGCGTCGGTGTGAACGGTGTTTTTCGCCATGATTGCCACGCTGACGTTATCCGCTAAAGTCCTGCGCCGCAAATGCCGGTCGAGTGTTCAGGTCGGAGAAACGAGATGAATAAGGCGCTGCGTGTCACAGCTTGCGAATGCAGGACCAAGCTGGCGCAGATCTTCCGGCGAGCGGCTGTCGGGGAGACGATCATAGTCACCAACAAAGGTGTGCCGCAGCCGGTGGCAGCTGGGATGGGTGGCAGCGAGGAGGAACTGCGCCGGATGCAGGAAGCCGGGCGCGGCTAGAAGTCATCCTGTCTGGAACTCGCGCAGCGGTTGGACGGAGCCTTGGCCACCAAGGACCAAGGGGTGCGAGCCGCCGCTCGCCGGGCTGGCGCAGCTGCGTTCGAGTGATGGCGGCTGCGGTGTCGCTCATCGTCGAATTCCCGCATGTGAGCCTCAATGTGGAGAGCGGATTGAGTGTCCGGTAGAGTGGCTGCACCCGACGAGTGAGCGACCTGCACCCGCAATCCAAGCCATGGCCCGTGCGCTTTATCAGATACTGCTCTGGCTGGCCCTGCCCGTTGTGCCGCTGCGCCTTTGGTGGCGCTCGCGGCGGGAGCCGGGCTACGGCGAACGCATTAGTGAACGATTCGGACGCCTGCCGACGGCCATTCCGAAGGATGGCGTGTGGTTTCATGCCGTCTCGGCTGGTGAGGCCATTGCCGCCGCGCCGCTCATCGAGGCCTTGGCCGATGAGTTCCCGGCGCTGCCCTTTCTGGTGACGACCATGACGCCGACGGGTTCGGAGCAGGTCATCCGGCGGCTCGGCGCCAAGGTGGCCCACTGCTACGCGCCTTACGACTTCCCCTTTGCCGTGCGGGCCTTTTGTGATGCCGTGCGGCCTCGGCTGCTGATCCTGGTCGAAACCGAGCTCTGGCCCAACCTGATTGGTGAAGCCGATCGGCGCGGCGTGCCGGTGGCGCTGGTCAACGCCCGGCTCTCCGAGCGCTCGGCGCGAGGATACGGGCGTATCCCGAAGCTGGCCGAAGCGGTGCTGGGCCAATTGCGCCTGATCGGATGCCAATACCCCGACCATGCGCGGCGGTTCCAGGCCTTGGGCGCGGACCCGGCCAAGCTGGTCACCACCGGCAGCGTCAAGTTCGACATCGCCCTGCCCGTGGACCATGCCCAAGCGGTGGCCGCGATGCGCACGGCGTTGGGCTTGGCCGAGCGGCCTGTCTGGATCGCCGCCAGCACCCATCCCGGCGAGGAGTCCATCGTTCTCGAAGCTCACCAACAGGTGCGCGAGCGTCTGCCGGGCCTGTGCCTGCTGCTCGTGCCGCGCCATCCCACCCGCAGTGGCGAGGTTCTTAAGATGGCGGCGGAGAGGGGTTTTTCGTCCGCCAGCCTGAGCCTGCCCCCAAGCGAACCCGCCGACGTGGTGGTCTGCGACCGAATGGGTGCGCTGCAGACCCTTTACGGCCTGTCGCAAGTGGCGTTCATCGGCGGCAGCTTGGTGTCGAGGGGCGGCCACAACCCCATTGAGGCGGCACTATGCGGCCAACCGCTGCTCATGGGGCCTTCGGACTTCAACTTCACCGAAGTGGTCGCCGCCTTCACAGATGCCGACTGCCTGGCGCGGGTGGCCAACGCGAGTGAGCTCGCGGAAGCCGTCATCAAGCATCTGAGCGATGCGCCCAGCCGTCGTCATACCGGCCAGCGGGCCTTGGGGGTGGTGCGCAGCAACGGCGGCGCACTGGTCAAGACGAGGGCGCTGCTGCGCGAGCACATCCGCGTGCTTTAGGGGCCGCTCCTCAACACCGGATTGGAGGAGTCGGCAAACCGATTCAATTCCGCGACGTCCTCCTCCACCAAGGCGCCGGCCACCTGCTTGAGTGCCATCAGGTCGATCACGTAGTTGTAGCGCGAATCGGCGTAGTCGAACTGGGAGGCAAACAGCCGCTGTTGCGCCTGCAGCACATCGACGATGTTGCGGGTGCCCACTTCGTAGCCGGTTTCGGTGGCTTCGAGTGCGGACTGGCTTGAGGCGATCGCCTTCAAGCGGGCTCCGACCCGAACCACGTCAGTGGCGACGGTCTGGAACAGGCTGCGCGCGTCCCGGGTGACGGTGAGTTGCTGATTCAGGAGTTCATCGCGGGCTTGGTCGGCCAAGGCCCGCGCCTCCTTGCGCCGGGAGTGGGTGAACCCGCCCTGATAGATGGGCAGGTTCATGGTCAGCGCATAGGTTGTGGTTTCGGTCTTGTCGCCGAGAAAGGAGAGCCCGCCGGTCTGGAAGTAGCTGTGGGAGATGGAGCCATCCACGGTCGGTAAGTGGGAGGCACGCCGGGCCGCCAGGTTGCGGTTGGCGGCTTCCAATTGGGAACGGGCGGCGAGCACGTAGAAGTTGGACTCCAGTGCGGCATCCACCCAGGCTTGCTCGTCGGCCGGCGCGGGATTGATGATGGGCAGTGCCTCGGCGAGCCGGTCCAGCGACTGGTAGTCCTCGCCGGTGAGCGTGGTCAGCGCATTGAAGAACACATGCAGGTCGCCCTCCGCCTGGATGCGGGCCACCGCGGAGTTGTCATAGGCTGCTTGGGCTTCGAGCACGTCGGTAATGGCCACCAAACCCACCTCGAAGCGTTGCTGCACCTGCTCCAGCTGCCTTCCGACGGCGGTTTCCTGAGCCTCGGCCGCTTCCAGGCGATCTTGTGCGCGCAACACGTTCAAATAGGCTTGCACCACCCGCACGATCAAGGTCTGGGTGGTGGCGTTTAGCGCCGCCTCGGCAGCTTGCACGCGGGATGCGGCGCTTTTCAGATCGAACCAAGCGCTGACATTGACGACCGGCTGGTTCAACTGCGCCTGCCAAGCGCGGTCGGTGTAAGTTTGCGAGGGCAATTCGAGCATTCGCCCAAAGGTCGGGCTGGTGGGGTCGGTATCCTGCACCACTGCGCCGGGGAAGGATCGCTTGTTGCGGCTGATGGTGCCGCCCATACTGAGCTTGGGCAGCAGCCCGGACCGGGCTTGAGGAACCATTTCCCGGTTTGCCCGGAAGCCGGCTTGGGCGGCGCTGAGAACCGGGTCGTTCTCCCTGGCGTGGGCGTAGGCGTCAGCGACATCAACCGCGAACGCGGGCGCTGCCTGCAGCATGAGCGCTGCTGCGGCGAGCGCACCAATGCGCGGCAGGATTCGCAACCGATCTTGGCAAGACGTTTTGTCCATGAGATGGCTGTACTTCATGAGCGGGGTGCGGAAGTCTATCAGAGTGCCGTTTGGGACAGGACCCTAGATCGAGAGAATCCGCCGGACGCAGTCCTGCGCACTGGTCTTGCCGTCGAGCAGTTCGGCCACCTGCGTGACGAAGGGTGCGGAAATGTCGGCGGCGGCGCTGCGGGCGGCGAACATGCGGGTGGCGCGGACCCCTTCGGAAACCATGACCGTGCTGCCGAGGGCCTGATCGAGCGCTTGCCCGCTGCCGAGCAGCTCGCCGGTGCGCCGATTGCGTCCGTGGGGCGAGGTGGCGGTGACGAACAGATCCCCGATGCCGGCGGCGCTGAAGGCTGTCTCCGGTTGGGCGCCGAGTGCCTTCAAAACCCGGCGCCCTTCATTGAAGCCGACGGTGAACAGGGCCGCCTTCAGGTTGTCGCCGCCCAAGCCACCGGTCAGCTTGAGGCCATCGGACATGCCGCAGGCCAGCGCGATGACGTTCTTGAACGCGCCCCAAAGTTCCACGCCCAAGGGGTCGGCAGCGGGTTGAACGTTGAATGTGGGCGTGGACAGTTCGTCCGCCAATTGCCGGGCAACCGCCTCATCCGCCGATGCCACCAAGGCGGTGGTGAGCACCCCCGAGGCCAGTTCCGGAGCGATGGTCGGACCGGTCATCACCGCCAGCGGATTGGTGAGTCCGGCAGCGATCAGCTTGGCGGCGATGGCTTCAGACACGAGTTCCTCGTCGGGGGCGAGGCCCTTGGCCAAGTCAACCAGGACTTGGTCCTCCTGCAGCAGTTCAAGCAGTTGATCGAAGACGCTAAGCACCACATGGGAGGGCAGCGCCAAGGCCAGGATGGTGGTGCCCTGCACGGCCTCCTCCAAGTCCAAGGTCGCTTTGAGGCCGGGCAGCTCGATGCCGGGCAGGTACTTCTCGTTGACGCCGGCGGCCTCAATGCTGGCAAAGACTTCAGCCTCCACCGTCCAGCCCCGCACCGCTTTGCCGTGGACGGCCCAGTTGCGAGCCAGCGCGGTGCCGAAGTTGCCGAGGCCGATCACTGCGATGCCGGTCATTTCGCTCCTTCCTCGGAACAAATGGAGACAGCCCCGCGGCTGGCGGGTTGTTCCTTCGCTGTCGGCGGCGTGCTGTTCTGGGGCGAGCTAAG
>JAQAJJ010000023.1:0-9736 GCA_028278675.1 Candidatus Azophilus lithoversatilis | reverse complement strand
TCAGAGTCTTGGCGCTTCTATGGAACAAATGGAGACCGCCTCACGGCGAACGGGTTGTTCCTTCGGCGTCAGCGGCGTGTCATTCTGGGGCAAGCTAAGGGCTTCCATCTGGCCACCCGTTGGTCTTTGGCGTTGCCTCGTTGGCATGCATCCGCAGCCAGTGTGCCATAATTTGCGCCCATGCATCCGCTTGCCGACGCCAATCTGACCGCCCGGGCCGTCATCATCTTGGGGCTGGTCCTGTTCGGCTTCTACATTGCCGCCGATCACGGGGCGCTGACCTTGGCGTTGACTTCGGACAAGAGCTACATCTCCTACCTGATCTTAAGCATCTACGCGCTGGCCAGCGGCCACTGGCTCATGTTGGCCCACGCCTTGAACCGGGAGCGCCGCGAGTTTGTGGCGTTGGAGCGGCACTTGGGCGACGCAGCGGCCGACGATGAGATGGATGCGGTTGCCGATGCCAGCCTGATTGGCCGCTTCGTGGCCAGCCGGAGGAACGCTGCGGGAGGCGACTTGACGGCGCTGCTCACCGCCTTCGCGGACGAACTGGCCAACCGGCACGCCTTGGGCCACTTCGTCAGCGATGCGCTGCTCAAGCTCGGCCTGCTCGGCACCGTGGTCGGCTTCATTTTGATGTTGATGCCCATCGGCGAGATCACCGAGTTCGACCCCGGCCTGATGCAGCAGCTGCTCACCGAGATGAGCGGCGGCATGGCGGTGGCCCTCTACACCACCTTGGCGGGATTGGTGACCAGCACGCTGCTCAAGCTGCAGTACCATATTCTCGATGCCTCGGCCGCGGAGTTGGCGACCCGCCTTTCGGTGGTGACGGCGGATCATGCGCCATAGGATCTACCGCCAGCGGGATTCCCAGGACGCCTTCACCGATTTGCTCTTCAACGCGCTGCTCGGCTTTGCCTTCATGTTCGTGGCCGCGTTCAGCCTCATGGCCGACCCCACCAAGGCGGGCGAAGTGGAGTCCAAGGCGGAGATCCTGATCACCGTGCGCTGGGCGGACCGCCACCCTGACGATGTGGACGCGCTGGTGGAGGATCCCCAAGGCAACCTGGTCTGGTACCACAACCGCGATGCCGGCCTGATGCACCTCGATCGGGACGACCGGGGGCTGTTCCAGGACCGCATGGTGGTGAACAACGTCGAGACCGCCAATCCGATCAACCAGGAAACGGTGACCATTCGGGCATTGCAGGCCGGGGAGTACGTCGTCAACCTATTGCACTACCAAGCCAATTACAGCGCCCCCCTGCCGGTCTCCGTGAAGGTCGAGAAGCTCAATCCAAGCGTGGTGGTGGTGTTTTACGACACGCTTGAGCTTCAGGGTGCGGGCGATGAGCGGACCGCGGTGCGCTTTTCCATCGATGCCGACGGCCAAGTGGTGAACACCAATACGCTCAGCAAGCGGCTGTTGACCCGCGCCGTCGCTGCCAAGGCATGACCGTCGCGCTGTCCCTCGCCTACGCCATCATCGTGGCGTTGCTGCTGAACTTGAGTCTTGCCAGCCGTTGGGCGCTGGCGGTGAAGCTCGGCGCCATCGTCGTGGCCAGTGGCTTCTACATCGTCGCCTTCGAGGGCCACAAGCAGCTCATGGGTTGGGCGACGTCCGCCGTCATGCCGGAGCAGTTTCGCCTGCACTGGATCACCATGCAGGAGCCGGACAAGGGCAGCCGCTCGCCGGGCAGCATCTTCTTCTGGATCAGCGAACTGGACGACGCGGGTTTGGTGGCCAGCGAGCCGCGCGCCTACCGCCTGCCGTGGGATGAGGGCACCGCCCAAGCCGCCGAGGACGCCCTTGCCGCGCTTACCGAGGGCGAACCCTTAAACGGCTTCATCTCCCGAGGCGCGGTCGCCGCCGAGGAAGACCTCACCGGTCAAGGCGAGGGCGTTGGCCAGTCGGCAGCCCCCTCAGGCGACGATGGCCCTCAACCAAGCTTCGAGTTCCGCCGCGTGCCGCCACCGACCTTGCCGCCCAAGCCGCCGCCGGGTTAGTCGATCGTCGGCGTGTTCGCCTGAGTATTGGCAGCGTTGACGTGTAGCGGATCTGTAAAGCGGCGCTCTGGACGAGCGCCGCTGTGAGGGCGCGAACCGAAGGTTCGTGCTGCGCCCCGCCCCAGATGGGCACGGAATGAGGGTTTGGAGTGGGAGAATGTTGCCTGGGGGAATCCCTGATCGAAGGGTGCCCTACACCGCGCTCAGGCCGTAGCGCTGGGCGGTGGCGTCCAGGGCGACGGTCAGGCGGTCGATCAGCAGGTCGATCTCTTCGCGACTGATGATCAGCGGCGGGGCGCTTATGATGGTGTCGCCCACTTGCCGCACCATCAGGCCGTTGCCGACGGCGGCGTTGCGGCAATGCACGGCAGCTTGGCTGTCAGCGTCGATGCGCTGGCGCGTGGTCTTGTCGCGCACCAGTTCCAAGGCGCCGAACAGGCCTTGGGTCCGGGCTTCGCCGACGATGGGATGGTCGATGAGCGCCCCCCAGCGGTTGCGCCAGTGGTGGGCGGTTTCCTGCTGCACCTTTTCCACGATGGCGGTTTCCCGGTAGATGTCCAAGGTGGCGATGCCCGCCGCGCAGGCCACTGGATGGCCGGAATAGGTGAAGCCGTGCGCGAATTCGCCGCCTTCGGTGGTGAGCACGTCGGCCACCTTGTCGGCGACCGCCACGCCGCCGAGGGCCTGGAAGCCGTTAGTGACTGCCTTGGCGAAGGTGATCAGGTCCGGCTGCACGCCATAAGTCTGGCAGCCGAACCACTCGCCGGTGCGGCCGAAGCCGCAGATGACCTCGTCGCTGATCAGCAGCACCCCGCGCTCAGCACAGATGCGGGCCACTTCGGTCCAATAGTTTTGCGGTGGGATGATCACGCCGCCGGCGCCTTGGACGGGCTCGGCGATAAAGGCGGCGATGTTGGCCGCGCCGAGTTCGTCGATCTTCTCGGACAAATGCTGTGCCGCTGCCCTGCCGTATGCCTCCTCGTCCAGCTCGCTGGCATTCTCAAAGGCATAGGGCTGCTCAATGTGATGGACGTAGGGCAGGCCGGTGAACTGCTTGTGCATGCCGCTCATGCCGCCGAGGCTTGCGGCAGCGATGGTGCTGCCGTGGTACGCGTTCTTGCGGCTGATGATGAGCTTCCTGTGCGGCTGGCCGATGAGATCGAAATAACGGTGGACCAGGCGAATGTTGGTGTCGTTGGCCTCGGAGCCTGAATTGGTGAAGAAGACGTGGTTGAATCCTTCCGGCAGCACCCTGATGAGGCGCTCGGCCATCTCGATGGTGGTGTCGGTGGTGCAGTTGAAGAAGCTGTTGTAGTAGGGCAGCCGTTCCAGTTGCTCGGTGACGGCGCGCACGATCTTCGGCTGGCTGTAGCCGAGGTTCACGCACCATAGGCCGGACATGCCATCCATGTACTGCTTGCCCCGGGCGTCGGTCAGATAGATGTGCTCGGCAGCCACGAAGGCGCGCCCGCCGGACCGCTTGTGAGCGGCGAAGTCCGTGAAGGGGTGCAATAGGGCGGCGCGGTCGGTGTCATCGAGAACGTTGGCGACGGTCTGTTTCATCTGTCGAATCCTAAGGTGTTTTGAACTTGGAGTCGAAGTGTGCTTTGCCAAGCCACTATGCCAGCGCCGCATCCGCGGCTCAATCGCGGCGGTTGACCCGGAGCGCACTGAAGAGCGCGGCGATTGACATGCTGTGCTCGGCCTTCACAATGGCCATCATGCGCACTTCACTCGCTTTGCTGGCCTTCGCCACGCTGCTGCCCGGTTGCGGCCAGACCCCGCAGCCTGCCGATCTGATCCTGAGTGGGGGCCGGGTGTACACCTTGGATGAATCCAAGCCTTGGGCCGAGGCGGTGGCGATCCGCGATGGCCGCATCGCCGCTGTGGGCACCGACGAGGAAGTGCTCGGTCGTTTCCAAGGCCAGGTGTTCGAACTCGGCGGGCGCATGGTTCTGCCCGGATTTCATGACGCCCATGTGCATCCGATGTACGGCGGCATCCAGCTTGTGCAATGCGACCTCAGCAGCTCGGACAGTGTGGCGGCTTTGACCGCCCAGGTTGCGGCGTGCGATGGGTCGCTGCCGGAAGGGGATTGGCTGGTTGGGGGCGGCTGGGAGTTGTCGCTGTTCCCCGAAGCCAATCCGTCCAAGGCCCTGCTCGATGCGGTCAACGCGGAGCGTCCCATCTTTCTGCGCGGCTCGGACGGCCACTCGTCCTGGGCCAATTCCAAGGCGTTGGCGTTGGCGGGCATCGAGGCGGAGACGCCGAATCCGCCCCACGGCATCATCGAGCGCGACGCCAATGGCATACCCTCGGGCACGTTGCGGGAATCCGCCCAAGGCTTGGTCGAGGCGATTGTCCCGCCGCTCACCGCCGAGGATCGCTTGGAAGCCACCCGTCAAGCGGTCGCCCTGGCCAACCAGTTCGGCATCACCTCCATGATCGACGCGGGCACCTCCACGGACGAGTGGGCGGCTTGGCAGAGCCTTGAAGCGGCGGGCGAGTTGACCGTCAAGGTGGTGCTGTCCATCCCCGTATCGAGCCCCTTGACCTGGACGCCGGATGAGTCGCTGATTCGCGCCGAGGACCGGGGCAGCGGCCAACGCCTGCGCAGGGACGCTGCCAAGCTTTTCGTGGACGGTGTGCTGGAAGGTGAAACCGCGGCTTTGCTTGAGCCTTACCTTGGCGAGGGCGGCGGCACGGGCATGTTGATCCTGCCGGCGGATGAACTGGCGGCGCGGGTTGTGGCGTTGGACGCCCAAGGCGTGCAGGCGCACTTTCACGCCATTGGCGACCGAGCGGTGCGGGTGGCTTTGGATGCCGTCGAGCAGGCCATCGAGCAAAACGGCCGTTCGGACAACCGTCACCACATCTCCCATCTGCAGCTCATCGACCCCGCCGACTATCCCCGCTTTGCGGCATTGGGCGTCACGGCCAACTTTCAGGCGCTGTGGGCTTACCCCGACGGTTACATCACCGACATCAACTTGCCGGCGCTTGGCCCTGAGCGGGTCGAGGGGATGTACCCCATTGGCTCCTTGGAGCGGGCGGGCGCCCGCATTGCCGCGGGCACCTCCCTGAATCCCTTGGTAGCCATCGAGACGGCCCTCACCCCGCAAGACCCCTCCGGGGAGGTCGAAGGCGCGCTCAACGCCAACGAGGCGGTGAGCTTGGACACCATGCTGCGGGCCTATACGGCAAACGGCGCTTGGCTGATGCATCAGGAAGAAGATACTGGCGCCATCAAGCCGGGCATGGCGGCGGACCTGGTGGTCTTGGAGAAAGATCTGTTCAACATCGCGGCTGAGGAAGTCGGCGAGGTGACTGTGACCATGACCCTGTTCGAAGGCCAGATCGTCCATCAGCGGCCATCGCATTGACGACAGTAGGAGGAGCAATGGCGGATCAACCCGCTGAGCTGGCGTCCACCGTGGATCTGCTGCTCGCCGATCTCAACGGCGCCCCCCGGGGCAAGACGGTGCGAAGGGAGGCCCTGGGCGATGGCGACCCGCCGCACTTTGCCGCGGCGGTGTTCTTTCAGACCATCACCGGCGACTACGCCCATGATTGCATGGAGCGCTACGACCCCAAGGACGAGGACCTGATCCTGCGTCCCGATTGGTCGAGCTACTGCGCCTGCCCTTGGAAGCCGGGCGATCACGGCCAAGTGGTCTGCGATTCCCTGGATAAGTCGGGCACCGCCATCCCTTACGACAGCCGCAATGTCCTCAAGCGCATACTCGCAACATACGCTGATGCGGGCCTGCATCCCGTCGTGGCCCCGGAACTGGAGTTCTACCTGCTTGAGCCGCTGCAGCGGGATACCTCGGCGCTCGCCTTGGCGGCGGGTCTGGACGGACGCGCCGAGTTCGGCGGCGAGGCTTTCAGTGCCGATGCCTTGGACAAGTACGCGCCCTTCCTCACGGACGTGAAGGCGCAGAGCGAAGCGGCCGGCCTGCCGGTCAGCGCCTTCGTGCACGAAGTGGGTCCGGCGCAGATCGAGCTCAACTTGGCCCATGGGGACCCGCTGCGCCGCGCCGATCAGCTTTTCCTGCTCAAGCGCTTGGTCAAGGCCTGCGCCATGCGCCACGGCTATCTGGCGAGCTTCATGGCCAAGCCCTTGGACGAGGTGCCGGGCAGCGGCGCCCACCTGCACTGCAGCGTCGCCGACGGCACGGGGGGCAACATCTTCGCCTTGGACGACGGGCGGGCGCCAGCCGCTTTGCGACACTTCATCGGTGGGCTGCAAACCTGGCTGCCGGAAGCCTTTGCTCTGATCGCCCCCAACGTCAACAGCTTCAAGCGCTTCGTGCCGGACCTTTCGGCCCCCATCAACCTGGAATGGGGCTACGACAACCGCACCGCAGGCTTGCGGGTGCCGTACAGCCCGTCGACGGGCGGGCGCGTGGAGAACCGGGTGGCGGGCGCCGACGTCAATCCCTACCTGCTCACGGCCACCACCCTGGCCTGCGGTTGGCTGGGCATGCAGGACGGCGTGGAGCCAACCAAACCCCACGAAGGCGACGCCTACCAAGCGCCCGCCACACTGCCGGATGACCCAAACCAAGCCCTGCGCGCGCTGGCCGCCAACCGCCGCTTGGCGGACCTGCTCTCCGAGGCGTTCATCAAGGTGTACGTTGACGTGAAGCGCAGCGAACTGCAGGACTTCCAAACGTGGATGACCCCCTGGGAGGTGCGCTACCTCGGCAGCCAACTGTGAGGCCGCCGCCAATCGCGCGATGCAAGCCCTTCAACTCGGCTGGAACAGGGCGCTCACATCCGCCGCAAAACCCGGCAGCAAGGGCGAGGTGGCGTTAGCGCCGAGGCCGAAGGTGCCGTCCTCGGTGTAGGCGGTGCCTTCGAGCGTAAGCACGGTGATGGCTTCCACACTCGGATCGACGATCCAGTATTCGGGAACGCCGGCCTCCGCATAGTCGGTTCGTTTGGTGATCCAATCGCGATTTGGATCGTCGGGGCTGACGACTTCCGCCACCAAATCGGCACCCAGCCAAAAGCGGTTTTGGCGGCGGCTGTCATGTCGGTCGCTAAGCAGGAGCAAGTCGGGTTCCCGGTACTTGCCATTGCGAATGCGCAGGCGCACACCGGCGAAATGGACGATGCCAGAGTCCCCAAGCCAAGCGAAGAAGTGGCGGTAGAGATCGCCAAGGATCTCGTGGTGGCGGTCGGTTGGCACGGGCAGCTTCTCAATGCAACCGTCCGTGAATTCGACTGGCTGCCGCACGTGGTCGGTGAAACGAAGGTAGTCCTCGTCTCGCCATCGGCCTTGACGCGACAGTTCCCGCTTGGTCAACGGGTTCATTGGGTGCGCCCGACGCTCCATGCCCGCCTTCATATCAGAATCCTTGGCAGCCCTGCCTTGGTGGCGTGGGAGTTTGGCACAGGCGACGGTCGCCGCCAAATCCGGCACCGGCCAGAAGCTGGTCTTGAAACCGCACGCTCGCTCCTCCGACGCAGTTCGAATGGTCGTTTTCGGAGCACTCTATCGGGGTTCAAGGACACTGTATGCGGCCAATCTCCCAAGGGGTTGTAAGCGATTGGCTCGGCTGAACCGCTAGTCCGGGTGGGGCGACCGAAAGTCCTCGTTATCCCGCTTCCACGAACCAAATGGAGACAGCCCAGCGGCTGGCCGGTTGTTCCTTCGGCGTCAGGGGGGGTGCGGCTTTGGGGCAAGCTAAGGGCGTCCCGCCCCGTCTCGAATCAACGGAATTGGCTGACGGACTTTGCGCTCACGTCCACCGCTCGAAATCACCGGGGCGACCAATTGGTAGTTGAAAATCGTACTCTTGTCGTTCGATATTCAACAACAAGAAAGGACTCCCCGGCTCGCGATGCCGAGGCTGGCGCGGGAACCTGAAACGCTCGCAATCCACCATTGACCTCTCGTGACGGGTTGCCGAAGCTAGCGACCCATGGGACGGATCAACGACTTTGACTTGAAAGTTGGCCTAACTCAGTCTCCCTACCGCCACGACGGTTCCCGATGAACGAACCGGAGCATCCGGAAAGCGTTTGGGTTTTCGGCTACGGATCACTGATCTGGCGGCCGGACATTGCGTTCCATGAGCGCCAGGTGGCGCGCATTCGGGGCTGGACGCGGCGATTCTGGCAGGGCTCGCACGACCATCGGGGCCTTCCCCATGCGCCGGGCCGGGTGGTGACGCTGGTGCCCGAGCGTGGCGCTGCCTGCGAGGGCGTTGCCTACCGCGTCCCTGCCGACTTGGCGGCGGCGGCGTTTGAAGGGCTCGACCACCGGGAGAAAAACGGCTACCAGCGGCACGACGTGCTACTGGAGTTTCGCAGAGGCGGGACCGATGTCGGGGTCGCCTATATCGCGCCTGTGGGCAACCATGCGTTTCTCGGACCGGCGCCCGTCGATGAAATGGTTGCGCAGATTGCGCGTTCGGCTGGGCCGAGTGGCACCAACATCGACTACCTTTACGACCTGGAAGCGGCGCTGTGGGACTTGGCGATTGAGGATGCCCATGTCTTCGAACTCGCGCATAGGCTGCGCGAATGCCAGGCCGGAGGATGAGGATGGCCTCGGTCAGCGCCTGCTGCCGGGCGACCGCCCACGCTTCGATCTGAGGCGTAGCCGCGTTAGCTCATCGTCGATGAACGCCATGCGGTCCTTGCCCCAGAAGAGTTCCTCGCCGATGAGGAAGGACGGTGCGCCGAACACGCCGCGGTCGAGCGCGGTTTGGGTCTCGTCGATCAGCGCTTGGCGCAGGGCCGGACTGTCGCAGAGGGTGACGAATTGGTCCGCCTCGAGGCCGATCTCCTCGGCCACCGCCCGCATGCCCAGAGCCTCGGTGATCGAGTCGTCGTTCCGCTCCCAGTAGCGGGCGAAGATCGCATTGAGATAGGGGGTCTCGACGCCGAGTTGACGGGCGGCCAGCGCACCGCGCAGGGGCCGGCTGGTCTTGATCGGAAAGCGATCCGGCATGCGGAACGGCAAGCCGTGCTTATCCGCCCAGCGCATCAGGTCGCGGCGCCGGTTGCGGAGCTTCGCGGCTGGCTCCTCCTGCAGCGCGTAGTGGTGGTGCCGGAACACGAATCCGAGGTTGAAGGGATGCATCGCCAGGTCCGCACCGTGCTGCTGGGCGATGGGCCGGATCAGGTGCAGCGCGAAGTAGGTGTTGGTGCTGCCGATGTCCCAGTAGAAATCGATTGTGTTCAATAGCTCCCTCGTCGGTGGCGTGCGACACCCTTCATGCCTCTTGGTGAAGATTGTCGGGTTGGCGCTTCTCGAATTGCAAGGCAGTTCCATTGCCCAACTGCCCCCAGTGGAAAATACTGGCGCGTAACGACAATGGCGGTGCGTCCTCCGCAGCGTTGGGACTTCTGAGCTTCCAGATTGATATCGTTTGAATATCAGTTGTGGGACGCAGTTCGTGTGTGTCCTCGTCTTCCTTAGATTGATATCGTTTGAATATCAGTTGTGGGACGCAGTTCGTGTGTGTCCTCGTCTTCCTTGTTGTCCAGATCGAAGAGGCTGCCTGATCCGGCAAGCCAAAGTTCCGAAAGGTTGTGAACCCCTACAAGCCCTTGACACTACGGGACATCCCCGTTATCTTGCCATTGTTCCTTTCGGATGTGAAAACGACACTGTACCGTGAGCAAGCCTTGCTAATGGATACAACCACGTTGCCAATATCGCGATCTGGCATAGCGCTGCTCGTATCAGTTGTTTCTTTAGCAGCGA
>JAQAJJ010000022.1 GCA_028278675.1 Candidatus Azophilus lithoversatilis | reverse complement strand
CACCCCGTCGCCGACGAACTGGAATGGGCGTCCGCGTGGCTCGACGCGCACCCCGAATTGCTCGACGAGATCGCCGCCGACACCGATGGCGGGGCAGGGTCGAGCCTGGGCCGTCACGGCCTGACCCGCGAGACGATTCTGCGTTGCGCGGTGCTCATGCATCTGCGCGGCGAGAGCTACCGGGGACTGGCATTCACGCTACGGGATTCGCTTTCGGCGCAACGCTTCGCGCGGCTCGATCCGACGCGGCGGGCGCCGGGAAAATCGGTGCTGCAGGCTACCGTCGGGGCGATCGGCGCCGCGACCTGGGAAGCGATCAACCGAACCTTGCTGGAGGTGGCGCACGGCTCAGGAGTCGAGATGGGAAAGGCGGTGCGCGTCGATTCCACGGTGACCGAGACGCACATCCTTGAGCCCTCGGACAGCCGGCTACTGTTCGACGGGGTGCGCGTGCTGACGCGGCTGTTGCGCAAGGCGCGAGACGAATTGGGCGCGTCGGCCATCGACTTCCACGATCATTGCCGGGCCGCGAAGCGGCGGGCGCTGGAGGCTGGCTCGCAACGCGGGGCCCAACGGCGCGCCAAGACCTACCGCAAGCTGTTGCGTCTGACCGGGCGGACGATGGGTTACGTCGAGGCGGCGTTGCCGGCGGTGGCGGTGGCGGGCACGGCCTGGAGCCGGGGTTGGGTGGAGACCGCGACGGCCTATCTGGATTTGCTCGGCAAAGTGACGGACCAGACAGAGCGACGGGTGTTCGATGGCGACACGGTACCGGCGAGCGAGAAAGTGGTGAGCCTGTTCGAGCCGCACACGGACATTATCGTCAAGGGCGGCCGCGAGACGCGTTACGGCCACAAGATCAACCTGGCCACGGGGCGTAGCGGGCTGGTACTCGACGTGGTGGTGGAGGACGGCAACCCGGCGGACAGCGCGCGTTGTCTGCCGATGCTTAAGCGGCACATCGAGCATTACGGCTCGGCGCCGTCGCGGGTGGCGTTCGATGGCGGCTACGCTTCGCGCGCGAATCTCGACGACGCCAAGGCGCTGGGCATCGAGCATGTCGTGTTCCACAAAAAACGCGGCCTGAAGGCCGAGGACATGACCCCCTCGTCGTGGCTGTACGGGCAACTCAAGCGTTTCCGCGCCGGCGTCGAGGCGGGCATCTCCTACCTGAAACGGTGCTTCGGCCTGGGGCGTTGCCTGTGGCGCGGCTTGCCGCGCTTCAAGGCCTACGTCCACTCGGCGGTGTTCGCCCACAACCTGATGCGTCTGGTTCGCCTGCATCCCCAGCCGGCCTGACGCCGCTGCCCGCCATCGCCGCCAGCCGGTTGGAACAACCGGCGCCCGCCCGTGCCCGCGTGCTCGGAAAAGGAGCGCCGACCGTCGCCACGCAACCCCGCGCAAGCGGCAACGGCCGATCGGCCGCAGCCCGAACCGGCCAACTCGAATCATTTGCCGCCGGATCGCCTCTTGCGGGATAATCTGCGGTCGCCCGCCCCCAGCCCTTCTTCCTCAAATTTCGACTTTACGGACAGGAACTAGCAAGTGTTCCGTCCGACCAGGAGCCTGCGCCGCAGGAAGTCGCGAAAGCGAAAATTCGACGCGAACCCCAGGTTCGCGCCGCCGCATCCCTTTGGACGGGCGATTGAGGAGAATATCCAGCTGCATTTGACGAAATCGAACGTTAACAGGCCCTAGTATTGATCTCGGCGCTCAGTTCAGCCACTCGAAGTTCGCCCTCACGGGTCTGGCCACCCATATCCAGGAAGCGTCCCATGGCGTTGCGTGCGCTGTCCGTGCGCAGCAACCTTTGGAACAGGTAGGCTTCGTCGCGCAGGCCCTCCGCCAACGGTTGCTCCGCGCCGTTGACCGCCTCCTTGGCGAGGCGTACGGCTTCGATTGGGAACGAGGCGATTCGCGCCGCCAACTCGGTCACGAAGGTGCCAATGCCTTCGGCCGCGAAGATGCGGTTGAGATAGCCCCACCGCTCGGCGGTTTCCGCATCGAGGTCACCGCCGCCCAGGATGATCTCCAAAGCCCGTCCGCGGCCCACCAGGCGGGGCAGGCGCTGGGTGCCGGTGCCGCCGGGCAGGATGCCGATGGGCACTTCCATCTGGTTGATGATGGTTTTTCCGCGCACGCCGTAGCGCAGGTCGCAACTGGCCGCCAGCTCACTGCCGCCGCCGCCGACCCGGCCTTCGATTTGCGCGATGACCACCTTGTCCATGGTCCGAAAGCGCTCGCACATCTGATGGAAGGGGTTCAGCTCAGAGTCTCGCTCTGCCGCACCCTCGGCCGGGAAGCCGAGAATGGCCTCCACGTCGAAGTGGGCGATGAAGAAGTCGGGGTTGGCGCTTTTGAGCACAACGACTGATAGGCTTGGATCCGCCTTCAATTCCGAGGAAAGCTTCAGCAGCTCGACGTAGAGGGCTTGGTTCATCAGGTTGATGGGTGGGTTGTTGATGGTGACGGTGGCCATTCGTCCCGAAATCTGGACGGCCAGCCGCTCGTAGGTGTAGGCCATGGCATTGCTCCTGTGGTTGCAACGGTTTGCTGCTACTGTAGCCGGTATGGGAACGCATCGCATGGATTGGCGCGGTATGGCAGTGCGGGCATTGGCCCGGGCGTTGGCCGGCGCCGCTGCTTTGGTGGGTCAGGCAGCCTCCGCAGCGGTTTTGGAGGACTGCGCCGCAATCGAGGACGCCGGTGCGCGGCTGGCCTGCATCGACCGGCTGGCCAGCACCTTGCCGCCCGCAACTGTCGCTGCCGGCAACCCAGCCTCCCCTGCTGCGGCGGCTGATCCCTCAGCTTCGGCAGCGCTAGGGCCCCGCCCCTCGCAGGAGACAGCCCTCGGCCGGGGAGCGGGAGGGTCCCGCACCTCGCAACAAGGAGCCGTTCATTCCTCGATCATTCTGCTCGATCGCCTTGCGGGCGGCGAACTCGTGTTTCGGCTGACCAATGGCCAAGCTTGGGTGCAGCAGGCGGCGCGGTTTGTCGCCGTCGAGGTCGGCGAGCGGGTCGTCATCGCGCCGGCGCGGCTTGGCGGCGGCCACATTCTCGCCACCGAGCGCAGCGCCGCCGCTCGGGTGCGGCGCCTGGAGTAGCCAAGGTGAGCGGCCCAAGTCGAAGATGGCCTTCAAGCCGCCGCCGTAGTAACCTTAGGACTTGCGGGTTCGCATGGAACTTGCGGATGTGGGACATCGGCTCCAGCCGCCAACCCGCTAGGAGCAAATCATGACGAAAGGGATCTCGGTGCAGGACCCCTACCTTAACGCTCTGCGCAAGGAGCGCGTTCCGGTGTCGGTGTACTTGGTCAACGGGATAAAGCTGCAAGGCAAAATAGATTCGTTCGACCAATTTGTCGTCCTGCTGCGCAATTCCGTCAACCAGATGGTCTATAAGCACGCCATTTCCACCGTCGTGCCGTCCCGCAACATTCATCTGCCCCTCAGCGAGGATGCCCCCGACCACGATCGGAACTAGTTTTCCTGATCGCGGGAATCGGGAATCCTGATCGCGGGAATAATAGAGTTGCCAAATGAATCAACTGTTGCGCCCGGCGACGGCCCTCTCGTCGGTCTGAGGCATCGCCTCGTCAGATCTCTTGATCGCGCGACAGGGTTTTCTTAAGAGAATATGGAAAAGAGCCTTCAGCTTGGGGAGCGCGAGGGGTCCGCCCCTCGCGGGAAAGGGCCTCGGCCTGGGGAGCGCGAGGGGTCCGCCCCTCGCGGGAAAGGGCTTCATCTTGATGAGCACGAAGGGGCCGCCCCTCCCAGCAACAGCCTATTCATTGACCGTCTTGCCACCGGGCGGCGGGTCGTCCTGCTGCAAGTCGAGGCATCGTCGCAGGCGAAGCTCGACATCAATGAGACTGCGGAACTGGCTGCTTCCGCGGGCATGACACCGGTCGGCCAAGTGGTTGCGCGGCGTCGGCGGGAGCATCCCCGTTGGCTGGTCGGTTCCGGCAAGGTCGATGAGATTCGCGAGCTCATCCAAGCCCAGAACGCCAATACGCTGGTGGTCAACAACGATCTCTCGGCGCGCCAGCAGCGCAATCTGGAGGAGGCGCTCGGCTGCCGGGTGATGGGCCGCTCGGAACTGATCATTCACATCTTCGCGCAACGGGCCCGCACCTTTGAGGGGCAACTGCAGGTGGAGCTTGCGCAGCTTACCCACGCGCAAACCCAATTGGTGGGCGGCTGGAGCCACTTGGAACGGCAGAAGGGGGGCATCGGCTTGCGCGGCGGTGCCGGAGAGACCCAGCTCGAGCTCGATCAGAGAATGCTCGCGACGCGCATCAAGTCGGTGCAGTCCCGGCTTGCGGGGGTGCGCAGACGCCGCAGCCAGGGCCAGCGGCAGCGGCGCCGCTCGGGTGCGCAGACCGTCGCCTTGGTCGGCTACACCAACGCCGGCAAATCGACTCTGTTCAACGCACTGGCCGCCGCTGGGGTGGCCGCCGAGGACAAGCTGTTCGCCACCTTGGATCCGACCCTGCGCCGAATCGATGTACCCGGCGCGGCGCAGGTGGTCCTGGCCGACACGGTGGGCTTCATCAGCCACCTTCCGCACACCCTGATCGATGCCTTCAAGGCTACTCTTGAGGAAGTCGGCCAAGCGGATCTGCTGATTCACGTGATGGATGGCGCCGCTCCGCGGCTTGACCAACGCATCGGTGATGTGGAGGCGGTGCTGGAGGAGATTGGTGCCCAGGCCATTGCGCGCATCGACGTGCTCAACAAATGCGATTTGCCGCAGGCCGAGCCTGCGCCTCCTGATGCCCTTTCGGTGAGCGCCGCCACCGGTGAGGGGCTTGATGAGCTCCGTTCTCGCATCGGCTCGGCGCTCGGCGTTCAAGCGCCCATCGAAGTCGATTTGCCAGCCTCCGCCGGGGGCGTTCGCGCTTGGCTCTACGCCGCTGATGCGGTGCTTGGCGAGACTCACACCGGCGACGGCGGGATGCGCCTCAGGGTTCGCGGCAACGAGCGCCTGATGGCTCGCCTGCGCCGCGACCTGGCCGCTCGCGCCGGCTGAAATCGGTCCTGATGATGGCTGGAAATTCAAAGTGACCCGATACACTTGAGGCAGTACACTTGGGTTCCTTAAAACTCATCCACTAATGGAGCACCGCATGGCGTGGAATGAACCGGGTGGCGGCGGCAGGGATCCTTGGGGCAACCAAGGCGACAAGGGGCCGCCGGACCTTGATGAAGCCTTCAGAAAGCTGAAATCGCAACTGACCGGCATTTTCGGCGGGGGCCGAAGCGGCGGCGGCAGCGGCAACGGCAAGTTGAGCTCCGGCCTGCTGGGCGGGGGCTTGGTGGTGCTTGCCGCCATTTACGGATTTTTCGGCCTGTACCAGATCGACCAGGGCGAGCGTGGCGTGGTGTTTCGCTTTGGCGCCGTGCAGCAGAACGTCATCATGCCGGGCCTGCATTGGAATCCGCCGCTGATCGACCGGGTGCGCAAGGTCAACGTCACCCAGGTGCGTTCCAAGAGCCATCAGGCGTTGATGCTGACCGAGGATGAGAACATCGTCGATGTCAGCATGACCGTGCAGTACGTGGTCGATGACCCAATTGCCTTTTTGGTCAAGGTGCGCAGCCCCGAAGTGAGCCTGGATCACGCTACGGAGAGCGCCCTGCGCCATGTGGTGGGTGGCTCGATCATGGATCAGGTGATCACCGATGGCCGGGCTGCCATTGCTGTCGAAGTGCAGGAGCGTCTGCAGTCCTACCTCAACCGCTACGAGACCGGCATCCTGGTCAGCAAGGTGAACATCGACGAGAGCGCCCCGCCCTCCCAGGTCCGCGATGCCTTCAATGACGTGCAAAAGGCCAAGGAGGATGAGCAGCGGGTCATCAACGAGGCCAACGCCTACGCCGAGAGCGTCATTCCCACAGCGCGCGGCGAGGCGCAGAAGCTGATCGAGCAGGCCAACGCCTACCGCGACCAAGTGGTGGCCCGCGCCGAGGGCGAGGCGCAACGCTTCGAGAAGCTGTTGGCCGAATACTCCCTGGCCAAGGAAGTGACGCGGGACCGGCTCTACTTGGACTCCCTCGAATCCGTGCTCTCGGCCAGTTCGAAAATAATGATCGATGTGGAAGGCGGCAACAATCTGATGTATTTGCCGCTCGACCGCTTCGTGCAGTCCGGCGCCGCCGCAGCGGGCGGCGCGGCCTCCCAGGAGACTGTCCGCAGTCTGGCCGATGCGGTCATCCGCGAAATCAACAATCGGGTCGCCGACGGCCGCGGCCGCGACGCCCGCTAAGGAGGCCTCTGATGAACCTGCGCAACCTGATCATCACGGTCATCGCGATCGTGGCCCTGACGCTGCTGATGCAGAGCCTCTACATCATCGAGCAGACCGAGCGGGCGGTGCTGCTAAGATTCGGTGCGGTCGTCACGGCGGACGTGCAGCCGGGCCTGCACTTCAAGCTGCCGATCGCTGAAGAGGTCAAGAAGTTCGATGCCCGGGTGCTTACCTTGGACTCGAGACCGGAAACCTATTACACCCTGGAGAAGAAGCCCTTGATCGTCGATTCCTTCGCCAAGTGGCGGATCGTCGATGTGCCAAACTACTATACGGCCAGTTCGGGCGACGAGACCCGCGCCAATCGGGTGCTGCAGGAGCGGGTCAACGAGGGCCTGCGCAACGCCATCAGTCGCCGCGACATGCACGAGGTCATTTCCGGGGAGCGCGACCAGCTCATGCAGGAGCTCACCGCCGACCTCAATCGGGTGATGAAGGAGGCGGTGGGCATTGAAGTCATCGATGTGCGCGTAAAGCGCATTGACCTGCCTACCGAGGTTTCCACTTCGGTCTATGACCGCATGAATTCCGAACGGGAGATCGAAGCACGGCAGTACCGGGCGCAGGGCCAGGAGCTTGCGCTCGGCATTCGTGCCGATGCGGAGCGGCAAACCGTCGTCATCGAAGCCGAGGCCTACCGGGAAGCGGAGCTGCTTCGCGGCGACGGCGATGCCAGTTCGGCGGCGATCTACGCGAATGCCTTCAACAAGGATCCGGAATTCTACGAATTCACGCGCAGCCTCAACGCCTACGCCAAGGTGTTTGGCGACAAGGGCGACATGCTGGTGCTCGATCCCAACAGCGAGTTCTTCAAGTACCTCAAGAGCGACGAAGGCTGACCGGCGCCGCAGTTCGCCGGACTTGGGCCACAATCGCGATATGGGACGCAACGTCGTCGTCATCGGCACCCAATGGGGCGATGAGGGCAAAGGTAAGATCGTCGATTTGTTGACTGATCAGGCCGCCGCCGTCGTGCGCTGCCAAGGGGGGCACAACGCCGGCCACACACTGGTCATCGACAACGATAAGACGGTGCTGCACCTCATTCCGTCGGGCATTTTGCACCCCGAAGCGCTGTGCGTCATCGGCAACGGCGTGGTTCTGGACCCGATGGCGCTGCTCGACGAAATCGGCCGTCTTGAGGTGCGTGGCGTGTCGGTGCGCGAGCGGCTGCGCGTCAGTCCGGCTTGTCAATTGATCCTGCCTCACCACGTCCGCCTGGACCATGCCCGGGAGGCTGCCCGCGGGAGCCGCAAGATCGGCACCACCGGGCGCGGCATTGGCCCGGCTTATGAAGACAAGGCGGCGCGCCGGGGGTTGCGGATCGGCGATCTGTTCTACTGGTCGGAATTTGCGGACAAGCTGCGCGAGGTCATGGCCTACCACAACTTCGTTCTGGAGAACTACCATCAAGCGCCCGCCGAGGACTACCAGCGCACCTTGGACCAGTGCGCCGAAGTCAGCGGCCAAATTCGCCCGTTGGTCGCCGATACCGTCTCCCTCATCCATCAACTGCGCGAGCAAGGCCGCAACCTGCTCTTCGAGGGGGCCCAGGGCGCACTGCTCGATCTGGATCTCGGCACCTATCCCTTCGTCACCTCATCCAACACCACCGCGGCCGGCGCCGCCGCAGGCAGCGGGTTCGGTCCCGCTTGGCTCGACTATGTGCTCGGCATCACCAAGGCCTACGCCACCCGGGTGGGTTCGGGTCCGTTCCCCACCGAACTCGACGACGAAGTAGGCAAGGGCTTGGCCGAACGCGGGGCGGAGTTCGGATCGACCACGGGCCGCCCGCGCCGCTGCGGCTGGTTCGACGCCGCGGCCCTTAAGCAGACGGTGCGCATCAACAGCATTTCCGGCCTTTGCCTGACCAAGCTCGACGTGCTCGACGGCTTGCCGGCAATCAACATCTGCGTCGCCTACCAAGCGCCGGTCGGCGATCGCGGCGCTGCCCGCTTCGGCAGCGAGTACTATTCCGATCTCAAGCCCGAATTCGAGCAGTTGCCGGGTTGGGAGGAGTCCACGTTCGGCACCCGCCGCTTGGATGACCTGCCGGGCAACGCACGGCGCTACATTGAGCGCATCGAAGAGGCGGTCGGCACCCCGATCAGCATCATCTCCACAGGCCCGGATCGCTCCGAGACCATAGTGCTCAAGGATCCTTTCGCCTAGTGATGGACGCCAAACTGCTGGAAATTCTCGTCTGCCCGATCAGCAAGGCCAGGTTGGCCTACCGCGCCGACCGCGATGAACTCTGGTGCCGCGCCAGCCGGCTGGCCTACCCGGTTCGAGATGGCATCCCGTTCCTGTTGGAAGAAGAGGCCCGCCCGCTTACGCCGGAGGAGGCGGACGAGCTCTCGGGGTAGTGGGACAGCGCGGCCTGCGGCCTTGTTGGAGAGGAATGCCCCCGCCGCCGTTGCGGGTTCTGGTCGCTGATCATCACGGGCTGCGCTGCAGCGCGGGGAACGGCCTGCAGTGCTCGGCAGTGTAGGCGTATCTGTGGCCATCAAGTACAATCGTCCGCAAAGGACGCTGACAGGGATCGATTGAATGACCAAGCCCGAGCTGGTTGCCAGCAACGACATGCCGGACATCGCCAGCCGTGAGTTGCATCAGCCGCAAGTGGCGCTCGATTGGGTGGGCATGAGCGAAATTCATCAGCCGTTGCTGGTGACCGATGGCGGCGCCACCCGGCAGGTGCACACCAAGGTGCAAGTCTACGTGGACTTGGGGGACACCAAAGCCAAGGGCATCCACATGTCCCGCCTCTACCTCATCCTGGATGAGCACGCGGACACTCGGCCGCTGACCGCCGCGGGGCTGAAGCTGCTGCTCGCCTCGGTGCTGGAGTCGCATCGGGGGCTGTCCACGCGGGCCTTCGTGCAGTTCGAGTTCGACTACTACTTGCGCCGCAATGCACTGGTCAGCGACCACTCCGGCTGGAACAACTACCCGGTCACCATCAAGGGCACCCTCATCGGCCGCGAAATTCACTTGGAGCTCGGCATCGGCGTTTATTACTCGTCCACCTGCCCATGCTCGGCGGCGCTGGCCCGGCAACTGATTCAAAACCAGTTCGAGACCGACTTCGGCCGTCGCGGCTCCGTCAAGGCCAGCGAAGTCAAGGCATGGCTTGGCACCGAGAACGGCATCGTGGCCACGCCGCACAGCCAGCGCAGCATCGCTCGGCTGCTGGTCAAGCTGCGCGATGGCTTGGTGGATTTTCCGATCACCGACCTGATCGACGATGTGGAGGCCACCCTCAAGACGCCGGTGCAAACCGCGGTCAAGCGCGAGGATGAGCAGGAATTCGCCCGGCTGAACGGCCAGAACCTGATGTTCATTGAGGACTCGGGGCGCAAGCTCAAAGCTCTGCTGCAGGAGGACAGTCGTCTCAGCGACTTCTGGGTGCGCATCGAGCACCACGAAAGCCTGCACGCCCACGACGCCGTCGGCGTGTTCACCAAGGGCGTTGACGACGGCTATTTGCCCATCCCCTGACGCCGTCGGGGTAGTCGAGGTTTAAGCTAACATGGGGCTTATGCGACCACTTTTGGACCATCCATGCTGAGCGGCAGCATCGTGGCGCTGGTGACGCCGATGACCGCCTCCGGGGCGCTCGATTGGGAGGCCCTTGAGCGGCTGGTCGCTTGGCATCTTGAAAGCGGCACCCGCGGCATCGTACCCATGGGCACCACGGGCGAATCCGCAACCTTGACGACGGCTGAGCATCTGGAAGTCATTCGCCGCGTCATCGCGCTGGTCGATGGCCGAGTGCCGGTGATTGCCGGCACCGGCAGCAATTCGACGGACGAGGCCATCCACCAAACCCAGGAGGCGGAGCGCGAGGGCGCCGACGCCTGCCTGGTCGTCACGCCTTACTACAACAAGCCGACCCAGGAAGGCCTTTACCATCACTACAAGGCCATCGCCGAATCCAGCGACGTGCCCTTGGTGCTGTACAACGTGCCGCCGCGCACGGGCTGCGACATGCAGCCCGCCACCGTGGCCCGCTTGGCGGCAGTCAACAACATCGTCGGCATCAAGGAGGCGTCGGGCGATGCCGGCCGCATCGGCGAACTGCGCCGCTTGTGCGGGGATGACTTCGTCCTGCTTTCCGGCGAGGACGCGCAGACTTATGAGATGCTGCGCCTGGGCGCCGCCGGCGCGATATCCGTCACGGCCAACGTGCTGCCGCAGCAGATGGCGGCCTTCTGCAGCGCTTGGCTGGCGGGCGAACCCGAGCGGGCCGAAGCCCTGGATGCCGAACTGCAGCCGGCGCATCGGGCGTTGTTTGTGGAGACCAGCCCGTCGCCGGTCAAGTGGGTGCTGCATGCCTTGGGCCGGATCGACGCTGGCATTCGCCTGCCGCTGCTGCCGCTCTCGGAAGGGCGGCGCGCTGAGGTCGTGGCCGCCGTGACATCGGTGCAGTTTTCGTGATCGCGGGAGAAGGTTGCCAAATGAGTCAACTTCTGCGCCCCCGGTCACCGTTTTCCTGTCAGGATCGGGCATCGCCCCGTTAGGCTGACTTATGACCAAAGCCGCCATCGTCCTTGTCCTGGCGACTCTCGCCAGCGGCTGCGGTTGGTTTTCCGACGACCGCGGCTTCTTCGTCAATCGATCCGACGACTATATCGATGCTCGGGAGGCGCCTCGGCTGATCATTCCGGAAGACTTGGGCGAGACCCTCGAGGACCCATTCCCCATTCCGCCGGTGCCCGCGCAGGAAAACGCCCGCTTCTATCCGGGCCGCGCGCCCCTGCCTGACGCCATCTACGCCAACGATAACCGCGACGCGATCCGCATTCAGCGGCTCGGCGGGCGCATTTGGCTGGTGGTGCCGGAGCCGCCCACCACCGTGTGGCCGAAGATCAAGCAGTTCCTGGCGGAAAATGGGGTTGGCGTGGCCTCGGAGCGGCCCGGCCGGGGACGCATCACCACCGAATGGCTCAGCACTGAGAATGAATCCTATCGGGATGTGGTCCGCACCCTGCTCAAGGACGTGAAATCGACTGCCGCCGAAGGGGGTCGGGATCGCTTGCTGTTGCAGGTCGAGCAGGGTCTAAGGGAGGCGACCTCGGAAGTGCACATGCGTCACCAAGCCGATGCGGCGGAGGGGTTGGCGTCGGACGCCCCCGCCGGCTTGGATCAGTTGACATCCGGCCTGGCTGAGGCTGAGCGGCGCCTGCTCAATGAGCTTGGCGCCTACATTGCCGCTCGGGTGACCGAGCAGACCGTCTCCATGGTGGCCCAGGAAATCGCCGGGCAGGCCAAGTCGGAGCTGGCTAGGGACGACGTCGGCCAGCCCATCATGAGGTTGTTCCTAGACGAGGAGCGAGCTTGGGCCACGCTCAGTCAGGCGCTGGCCAATGCTGGCGTTGAAGTCCTCGAAACCGATCGCCAATCACGGGTTCACCACGTCCGCATTCCGGACGAGGTCTTGCTGGGCGAAGAGAAGCCGGGCTTCTTCCGGCGCCTTTTTTCCTCGCGCGGCGGCGATGCGCCGGAGGTGCTGCTGCGTCTTAACAAGGAGAAGAACGGCCAGTACGCGCTGAGCGTGCGGGATCGGGCTGGTCAATCGGTGCCGGTGGAGTTTGCCCAGCAGGTGTTGGTTCTGGTTCGCGAATATTCGGCCTGAGCACGGTTTGGCCCGTCAGCGGAAGACACCCGCAACGGCTGAACGGAAAACGCAACGGAAACCCGCAAAAAAAGCTTCTGGAATAACTGGAGAAGGAACGGTAGAGCAGTGCAGCACGCATTCAACGTCACGCCCAACTCGTTTCAGGCCGATGTGGTGGAGCGATCCGCCTCCGTGCCAGTGGTGCTTCTGTTCTGGGCCGACCAGTCTGCGCCAGCCAAGCAGGCCAAGCGCCAACTGGAGCAATTGGTGGACCAGTATGGCGGCAAGGTGCTGCTTGGCTTGGCCGATGTGGCCGCGGATCCCACGTTGGCCCAGCATCTGCGGGTGCAGGCGCTGCCGAGCCTAAGGGTCATCGACCAGGGACAGGTCGTGCATCAACTGGAAGGGCCGCAGCCGGAGCAGGCGCTGCGGTCGCTGTTCGATCAGCTCACCATGTCCGCATCCGATGTGATCAAGGCCCAGCTCGGCCAGTATCTGGAACGCAAGGACTTCCGCAGCGCCTTGGAATTTCTTAAGCAAGCTATTGCCGAAGAGCCCAACAACGCTTCCTTCCGCGTTGAGCTGGCTGATGTGCTGGTTCGGGAGGGCGATCTGGACGAGGCCCGCAAGGCTTTGGAGACGGTGCCGGCGGACGCGCCCGAGCGGGATCGGCCGGAAACCCGGCTGGCATTGGCTGATGAAGCCGCCAGCCTGCCGCGGCGCAAGCTGCTGCTGCGTAAACTGGTCGATGAGCCGGACGACATCGAAACGCTCCACCAACTGGCTGTGGTGGAAGCTGCCGCAGAGAATTTCGAGGCTGGTCTGGAAAGCGCCCTCAAGGTGCTGCAAACCGACCGCTCCTACGGCGACGACATCGGGCGCCTGACCATGATCCGCATCTTCACGGTGCTTGGCAAAGGCAACGAGCTGGCCAACGCCTACCGGCGGCGGATGTTCAACTTCATGCACTGATCAACCATCAGGAGTGCGCCCATCGAAACGCTGACGGAAAAACTCGGCCAATACCGCAAGCAGGGCGCACAACGGGTCAAGATTGGGCTGACCGACATCGATGGCGTGATTCGCGGCAAGATGGTGAGCTTGGAGAAGTTCGAGTCCCTGATGGAGAAGGGCGGTGGCTTCTGCGATTGCGTCTTCGGCTGGGATGTTGACGACCAGCTCTATGACGAGGGTGGCTACACGGGCTGGCATACCGGTTTCCCCGACGCCGCCTACCGCTTGGTGGTGGACTCCGAGCGTTGGCTTGCCGAGGAAGGATGCCCTTACTTCATCGGCGAGTTCGTGGGTGCGCAAGGCGAGGCCCATCCGCTGTGTCCGCGCACGCAGCTTAAGCGGATGCTGGACCGGTTGGCGGAGCGGGGCCTTGGTCTGGTGTCGGGTTTCGAGTACGAGTTCTTTGTCTTCGACGAAACGCCGCACAGCGTTCGGGATAAGGGCTTCCGGAGCTTAAAGCCGCTGACGCCGGGCAACTTTGGCTACTCGATGCTGCGGGCGTCGGCGCACTCGGACCTGTTCAACGAATTCATGGACACCTGCCGGGCGTTGCGGCTGGACCTCGAGGGGCTGCACTGCGAGACCGGCCCCGGCGTTTGGGAGGCTGCCTTGGCGCCGGCGCCGGGCATCGAGGCAGCCGACCGGGCCAACCTTTTCAAGACCTTCGCCAAGGCTTTCTTCCACAAGCGAGGCCTGATGGCCACCTTCATGGCCAAGTGGTCGATGGACTATCCGGGCCAGAGCGGTCATTTCCACTTTAGCCTGGTCGATGACCAAGGCGTCAACCGCTTCGGCGACGCGGCTGCCCAGGACGGCATGTCGGCCCTGCAGCGAGCCGCGGTGGCGGGCTTGGAGAGTCATCTCGGCGACTACTTGGCGCTGCTCGCGCCCACGGTCAACAGCTACGCTCGACTGGTCAGGGGCGCTTGGGCGCCGACCGCTGCCACCTGGGGGTTGGAGAACCGCACTGCGGCCATTCGCGTGATCGGGGGCGGCGGGTTGAGCCAGCGCATCGAGTGCCGTGTGTGCGGCGCGGATGCCAATCCCTATCTGGCGGCGGCCGGCACATTGGGGGCCGTGTGGCAGGGGATGGAAAACGGCCTCACGCCCAGCCCACCCGTGGCTGGCAATGCCTACGAGGCGGAGGACGGCCTGCCGCCGGAGCGGCGCTTCCCCGGCCAGCTCCGTGCGGCGGCGGATCGATTGGAGCGTTCCAGCCACGCTCGCCGCCTGCTCGGCGATGCGTTCGTCGATCACTTTGCGATGACTCGTCGCTGGGAGTGCCGGGAGTACGAACGCCATGTCAACGATTGGCAGCTTGAACGTTACTTTGAAATCATCTGAGCGTCCCTGACCCGACAAGCGATCAATGCGCCTAGGAATTCTGCAAACCGACGCCGTGCTCGCCCGCTTTCAGCGGGACCATGGCGATTATCCACGGATGTTCATGGAGCTGTTCGACGCCGTCGGCGAGGACATGGCGTTGGAGTACCGAGTGATCGATGCCCAAGCTGGCGCCTACCCGTCGCCGAACCACTGCGACAGCTACGTCATCACCGGCAGCCGCCACGGAGTCTATGACGCACTGCCGTGGATCGCTGAACTCGCCGCCTTTGTCCGGCGGGTCCTCGACGCGGGGAAGCCGGTCGTCGGCATCTGCTTCGGCCACCAATTGATGGCCCACTTCTTCGGCGGACGCGCCGCCAAGGCCTCGCGCTGGGCAGTGGGCGTCCATGCCAGTGAACTGCTGGTGAACGAGCCCTGGCTTTCCCCCCATGCGGATGAGTTCAGCCTGCTGTCCAGCCATCAGGACCAGGTGACCGACCTGCCGCCTGGCGCCCGACTGATCGCCACCAACGAATTCTGCCCGCTGGCGGGATTCACTTGCGGCGACCAGGTGCTGACCTTCCAGGGCCATCCCGAATTCCGCAAGGCCTACTCCAGAGACCTGATGAACATGCGCCGCGACGGAATTGGCGAGGATGTTTGGCGTGCCGGCATCGCCTCCTTGGATAGGGAGATCCATCGGGGCTTGGTCGGGCGATGGATTCTCAATTTCTGCGCGTCGACGGCCTGATCGGCGGTGGACCGGCCGCCGCCCCTTTTTGACCGTTACCAGATCCGGGCGGCCAAACTCGCCCGTTCACCGGACCAGTTGCGGCGCCTGCTCGCCGCTGCGGCCGCCAAGGCGGACGGTGCCGGACGGTTCTCGGCCAAGTTTGCGGCCGCGCGCGCCGAACTCAACACCTTCATCGATTTGCTCCGCGCCTGGACCAGCGGTGACTACCGTGCGCTTTCCACCAACGCCGTGATCACTGTGGCGGCGGCCGTGCTCTACTTTTTGTCGCCCTTGGACCTGTTGCCGGACTTCATCCTCGCCCTGGGCCTGCTTGACGATGCCGCCGTCATCGCCTACGTCGTGGGTACCGTTCGGGAGGAGGTCGCCGCCTTCGAAAGCTGGCGCGCCGCCTCGGCGGATGCCGATGAATCCGACCAATAGGCGCTGGGCGTTCGTCGCCCTTCTGGCCCTTGCCAATGCCGGCTGCGGCATGGGCTTCTTCTACAATAATCTGGACAGATTGGTTCGTTGGGAGCTTCGAGAGGTTCTGACGATGACCCCGGATCAGGAGGCGTTTTTTGAAGCGGAATTCGCCGCTCTCTGGCACTGGCACCGCACCGAGGAGCTGCCGCGCTACGCCGACGACCTGGACCTTTGGGCCAAGCGCTTCGGCGGCACGGCGACGCAAGCCGACATCCATGAGTTGTTCGCCACCTTGGAAGGCTGGTGGCTGCGCCTTGAGGCGAAGGGCACGCCCTTCGTGGCCCAGTTTCTCGGACGGCTCGATGACCAACAGGTGGCCTCGCTGGCCGAGGCTTTGGAGGAATCCAATGCCGATTGGGAGAGTTCGGAGAAGGGCAAGCCCATCGATGCCGTGCGCAAAGGCTGGCGCAAGGACTTCGAGGACATTCTCAAGCGCTTGATCGGGCGGCTGACCAGCGACCAGCGCGCGCTGCTCGCGGAAGCCGCCGAGCGTTACCAGCCGGAGAGGCAGCTTTGGGCCGACTACCGCCGTCGTTGGCAGAGCGACCTATTTGCCCTTCTTGAGCAGCGGCGCGAGGTGGACGACTTCGGCGAGCGGTTCGCACACCTCGTAAAGTCCCAGAAAACCTACTACGGCGAGCAGTTCGCCAAAGTGGAAGCGGCCAACGAGGCGCTCGTGAAGTCCGCATTGGTCGCGGTGCTCAATCAGGCGTTGCCTAGGCAGCGCCAACGCCTGGGCGACACCCTAGCCGATCGGGCGCAGGCGCTGCGGGCGCTGGTGGCAGGCGGGACAGCACACTAGGGACGGCGAGATCGAGTCGGCGGCCATGAGGGCAGTTTGTTTTTTTGGCGTTATGTTTAAGAACCTTTATCGTTGGCATCAATAAAATCAACAGAGCCCCGGGTGGAGGTCCGCAAGGGCGGCGAGCGGCTGGGTTTCCGCCTGTTGGGGCTGTACCGCAACGACGATTTCGAGGTGGGCGGAAAACGGAACCGATTCTTCGCGGGCGTTGGCTATCGGGAGTCCGAGGCGGAGAACCGGATTGCAGTTCGACTTGGTTCAGATCCGGGTCCCGGTAGCACATCGACAGGGTGGGGCCGTCGTTGATGCACCATTAGGGGCAAATGCGGAGGTCGCGCAGGCGCTCACAGGTAGCGAATAGATCGTCGGCGGTTTCATGACGCCTCTTCCGCCTCCTGCACGGTCTTGTGCCAATCGACCATGATGTCATCGGCGCTCCGCGCAACACGACGTGGGCGAACTTGACCGGGGCGACCCTGCCCCGCTCGCGAGCGGATTGGGCACGGCCTTGATCACTTGCATGGGTGTGTCTCCTCCAGCCTGCGTGGTTCTTGAACGGATAACCCGTACCCCCAGCGGACTCGCCACGGCAGGTTTGCCATTGCTGAAGCCAGCCGCGATTGGCTTGCGGACGTTGGTTGATGCGCCTGCAAATATGGCACACTTGTCAGCGGATGGCACAGGAGGAATGGGGCGCAGTGAACAAACCGACTGATCGAACGGTGTTTCAGAACGCTTGGGTGGTGGACGATGTGGAGGTGGCCTGCATGAAGTGGGTCAGGGAAATGGGCGTTGGCCCTTTCTTCGTCACCGAATACACCGACCAATTCAGCGACATGACCTATCGCGGCGAGCCGGCTGAGCTGTCGATGTTCGTCGCCATTGCCCAAGCCGGACCGGTGCAGATCGAGCTGATTCAGCCGACGGTGGCGCGCTGCGCCTACCGGGACAGTGTGCCGCCGGGCGTCGTGGGCTTTCACCACATGTGCGTGTGGACCCACGACATCAAGGCCGACACCGCCTATTTCGCAGGCCTCGGCTACGAAGCAGCCAACCTCGGCCGGGCCGGCGACATCGAGTTCGCCTACTACGACACCCGGCCGCTGATGGGCTGCATGCTCGAAGTGGTCACCCAAAGCCCGGGCATCGTCGAGCGGTTCGCCGCCATCGCCGCCGCTGCGGAGGGCTGGGACGGGCGAGATCCCATTAGAAGTTAGGGCCTGTTCCCGTACAATAGGCGCCCCGCACCCCGGAGCCCTTCACCATGGAACAAGACCAGGACGCCCAACTGCGCGACGATGGCCGCTGCGAGTCCGCCTTGCAGTCCATCAAGGACGTGCTGTGGCGATTCGAGGAGATGGGCGAGGGCACCTACAGCCTCTACGATCTGCTGGGCTACCTGTTCGAAGACTTGGTGGAAGGCGGCTGCTGCGCGGCCTGCATCCACCAGACCCTGGTGGCCGTCTGCAAGGAGCAGGGCGCCGATTTGGACGTGCATCGGCAGGATGGCGAAGTCGTCTATCACTGAGCGGCGAACGGGGCGGCGTCTCAGTCCGATGGCGGGGCGGTCGCCGGGCGACGGCGTTGACTTGTCCGACGGCCTTGCCCCGCGATCAAGGATTCCAGCCGAACGGCCAGTTGCGGCCAACCTTTGCGAATTGCTGCTCGGTGCCGCAGAGCGCTTTGCGGACCGGGATGCCTTGGTTTTTCCCGACTCCGCGCTGACTTACGCCGCTCTCCGGGAGCGGGCCTTGGAGCGGGCGCGGAGCATGGTGGCGTTGGGCGTTGAGCCGGGCGATCACGTTGGCATCCTCATGCCCAACTGTCCGCAGTACATTGAGTTGCTGCTTGGCGCGATCCTGGCCGGTGCCGTTGCGGTGCCCGTAAACGCGCGCTACAAGGCAGCTGAGCTGGCTTACGTCGTTGAGAATGCGGATCTCGTGGGGCTCATCACTTCGGACTTGGCATCAGAATACGTGGACTTTGCGGGCCTGCTCGCAGAGGCCTTTCCAGAACTTGCTGCTGCTGACAGTCCCGGCGCCCTGTCCATCGAGCGGGTGCCGAGACTGCGGTTCGTCACCTCCATCAGCGCTGAAACGCCACCCGGCTTCGTTGCCTACAGCGCGTTCCGGGCGGCTGCTGACGAGACACCGGAATCTTCGGTCAACACTCGGATTGCGGGGGTGGCCGGCGCCGAGGCCGCAATCATGATGTACACCTCCGGCACCACGGCCAACCCCAAGGGCTGCCCTTTGGGCCACGCCGCCTTGGCCCACAACGGTGCTGCCATGAATCGGCAGCGCTACTTCCTCGGCCCCGACGACCGCCTATGGGCGCCATTGCCGATGTTCCACATGGCCTCGATTCTGCCTTTGCTGTGCTGCTTTGATGCGGGGGCCGCGCTGCTCTCCATGAACCGGGTGGAGGCCGGTGCCGCCCTCGAAATGATGGAGCGCGAGCGGGCTAGCGTCGCCTTTCCCGCCTTCCCCACCATCACCAATGCGCTGATCACTCATCCGCGCTTCCCAAGCACGGACTTAAGCCGCCTGCGCCGCATCAACAACGTCGCACCCTTGGAGATGCTGCGCCGCTTTCAGGACGCCTTTCCGCAGGCGGTGCAGACCGGCGCCTACGGCCTCACGGAGACTTGCGGCGTGGTTTCCTACAACCATCCGGACGAGGACTTGGAATCCCGATTGACCACCTGCGGCGCCCCCTTCGAAGGGATCGAGGTGCGGATCGCCGACCCGGACAGCGGGGTCGAGCTGCCCATCGGCGAGCGCGGCGAAATCTGGGTGCGGGGGTTCACCGTGTTCGAGGGCTATTACAAAGCCCCGGAGAAGAACGCGGAGAGCTTCGTGGACGGCTGGTTCCGCACTGGCGACCTGGGGGCCCTGGACGATGCAAACCGCATCCGCTACCACGGCCGCATCAAGGACATGCTCAAGGTCGGTGGCGAGAACGTGGCGGCGCTGGAGATCGAGTCCTTTCTGGCCACCCATCCAGCGGTGAAGCTGGCCGTAGTGATCGGCGTGCCGGATGAACGGCTGCTCGAGGTTGCCGCCGCCTTCATTGAACTCAATCCCGGTGCTGAGGCCACGGAGGCCGAAATCATGGACTTCTGCCGCGGCCGCATCGCCAGCTTCAAGGCGCCTAGGCACGTGCGCTTCCTTACCGAATGGCCGATGTCGTCGACCAAGATTCAGAAGTTCAAGTTGAAGGAGCAGTTCGATGCCGAGCGCACATCTTGAACGGGTCAGCTTCTGGTTTGACAGCCTCGATGCGGTGCCGGAACCCGAACCGCCGGCGGAACTGCCGGCCCAGGCCGATGTGGCCATCGTCGGCGGTGGTTTCACTGGCCTTTGGACCGCCTACTACCTGAAATGCCTTGAGCCGTCCCTCGACATCGCCGTGCTGGAGGCGGTCACCTTGGGCTTTGGCGCGAGCGGGCGCAATGGCGGCTGGTGCATGGGCATGGCCTCGAAAGTTGACCACCTGCTGGAGGATCCGGTTCAACGGGATGGCGGAGTGCGCCTCATGCGGGCCATGATGAAGACGGTGGACGAGGTCGCCCGCATCTGCCAAGCGGAGAACATCGACTGCCACTACGCCAAGGGCGGTACCTTGAGCGTCGCCTCCGCGCCCTTTGCGGCGCCGCGCCTGCAGCGTGAGGTGACGGAATACGCCGCCTATGGACTCGGCGACTACTGTGAGTGGCTGCCCGCCGATGAGTCCCGGCGCCGGATCAACTGTTCCCGCAACTACGGCGCCATCCACACGCCCCATTGCGCCGCCATCCATCCGGCCCGCTTGGTGCGCGGATTAGGGGAGGCGGTCCGCCGCCGGGGTGTGCGGGTCTTCGAATCGACGCCGGTTGTTGACGTCATGGGCAAGCGGGTCACCACGGCCCGAGGAACGCTTTCCGCCGATGCGGTGATTCGCGCCACCGAGGGCTACACGGACTCCCTGGCCAGCCACAAGCGCCGCCTGCTGCCGCTGTATTCCCTGATGATTGCCACCGAACCCCTGCCGCAAGGCGTGTGGGACGAAATCGGCCTCAAGGCCCGCGAGACCTTTGACGATCAGCGCCGGGTCACCATCTATGGCCAGCGCACCGCCGATGGCCGGTTGGCCTTCGGGGGCCGTGAAGGCTATCGCTTCGGTTCCAAGCGCAAGCCGTTCGTCACGCCGGAGGAGGCCGGATTCGAGAGCTTGGAAGCGAGCCTTAGGCAGATGTTTCCGGTGCTCGACGGCCGCGCCGTCACTCACCGCTGGGGTGGCCTTATGGGCGTGCCGACCTCCTGGCGTCCCAGCGTTTCCTTCGACCGCGATGCAGGCTTCGGCGCCGCGGGCGGCTATGTGGGAGAAGGGGTGGCGGCGTCCAATTTGGCGGGCCGCATCATGGCGGACCTAGTGCTCGGCCGGGACACCGACATCACCCATCTGCCTTGGGTGGAGGATGCTGGCGAGCGTTGGCCTTTCGAACCCTTGCGCTGGCTGGGTGCCACCGCGATGACCTTCCTCGGCAATCAGGCTGACCGGGTGGAACTGACCCAAGGCCGACCCTCGAAGTTCTGGGGGAGCTTGTTCGCTGGGCTCACCCGCTACTTGCTATGACCGGAGCGGGCACGCCCGCGGCCGAGGTCGATATCGACCCGGGGCTGGTCAAGGCCCTCGTTGAGGATCAGTTCCCGCAGTACGCTGGCTGGCGACTTCGACTCATCGGCTCCGGCTGGGACAACGTCATGGTTCGTCTGGGCGATGACCTGCTCGTCCGCCTGCCCCGCCGGGCTGTCGCGGCTGAGCTGTCGGCGCATGAGCGGCATTGGCTGCCGAAACTCGCGCCCCGGCTGCCGATCGCCGTCCCCGCGCCAATACATGTCGGCCGTCCGCACGGGCGTTACCCTTGGCCTTGGTGCATCGTCCCTTGGCTGCCCGGTAGCACGGCTGACCAGAATGCGCCACTGCCGACGGAAGCGGTGCGGCTGGGCGGGTTTCTTGCCGCCCTGCACCAACCGACGCCCGCCGATGCGCCAGCCAACCCCGTTCGCGGCGTACCCCTGTCAGCCCGTGCCGATGCCGTCGCTGAACGCATGGAGCGGCTCCGGCGCAAGTCCGGCCTGATCACGAGTAGGCTTTTGGCGGTTTGGCAAGCTGCTCTGAATGCATCCCCTTGCGCCACCAGGCAATGGCTGCACGGTGACCTGCATCCGATGAACATCATCGTCGAGCAGGGCCGAATCACCGGCATCATCGACTGGGGCGACATCACCGGTGGCGATCCCGCTACGGATTTGGCCGCACTTTGGATGCTGTTCGACGCCACCGCCCGCAACTCGGCGCTAGCCGCCTACGGCGGCATCGACCCGGAACTTGAGGCGCGTGCGAAGGGCTGGGCGGTGCTGTTCGGCACGGTGCTCCTCGATACCGGCTTGCAGGACCACCCACGCCATGCCGCCGTCGGCGACCAGACCCTTCGCCGAGTGGCGCAGAGCCGGTAGCGGTGCCGCTGGGAGCGAATCTCTGAAGGTTCGCCGCACATTGGCTCAGCCGATGGGCAACTGCGGCGACGAATGGGCAGTTTCCCACAAAACAACGGGCCAATCTCCACTTCCCACCGCCAAGGGGGTGGGTTCAGGATGGTGTTGTCATTCAACGCAACAACAAGGACTATAATCCGTGCGACAGGTAGTCAGGGATGTTGACTCGATGGCCGAACGCCTTGAGGATTCGGGACTGGACAGCCAGCAATCTCGCGCGGTGATCGAGACCATCGCCAACTCGATTGAGAAGTTCGCGGTCACGCCGGAGCGGTTGAGTGCCGAATTCGAGCGGCATAGCGAATCGATGAAGAAATGCATCGACCAGGGACTTGATCGGGTTCATGACAAGTTCGACTTGGTGAACAAGAAGTTCGACCTCGTGGACCAAAAGTTTGACATTGTCCACGGGCGGCTCGACCGTCTCGAGTCATTAGTTAAGACGTTGATCGGCTGGCAAATTGCGTCGCTCACCCTGTTCGCGGGCGCACTCACCGTGTTGGTGGGGGTCTTGGCGGTTCGGCTGTGGTGATGTGACTGTTTGGCCGAATAACTCGGGTGGTCAGCCGCCAACCTCGAGTTCAACCAGGTGCTGCATGCGCAGCGGCTTCTTCGGCGCCACCAACGCGTTGGTGATCTCGAAGTCCAGATTGATTTGCGGCACTTTCTCCCCGGGGCGAACGGTCAAGCGCAGGCTGCCGTGGGCGGGAATCACCATCTCATCGGCGAATTGGGTGAAGGTGTAGGCACTGCGGTTGCGCAGGTGGACATCGGCATCGGAGTCGTTGGTCAGGGTCAGATCAACGATTGCGAGTTCGATCTCGTCGCCCGGATTCCTGATGTCGGGCACCTTGCGGTAAGCGGCGTCCCGCACGTCCAGAGCGGCTTGCAGCAGCGGCTTCAACACCGCCTCCCGCCCCACCAGCAGGTTCTTGAACCAAACCACCGTGCGTTGGGCGAACAACGCTTCGCGGATGCCCGCAACCGAGCGCTCCTCAGCAAACACCAAGGTAACTGGCCGATGGGCGTCGAGTGCCGGCGGGTAGTCCCAGTCCACTAGGTCGTGGACATCGGAGACGCCGATCAGCGCCAAGTCGTAGTCCATGGCCAGTTGATGGGCGTGCTCGGAATAGGTGGCGCCGTTGGCGATTTCGATGCCGTGCAGTTGCCCCGCCTCGATCAGCGCGGCGTGAAAATCGGTCATTTGCGACACGCCGGTCGGCAGGGTGGCGGTCCAGAAGGGATGGTTCCAGAAGACGAACGCGCCCTGCTCGTTGGCCGCCCGCACTGCCTCCTCGGGTGGCCACTGATTGGCCGCCCGGTAGTAGTCGATCCGGTCGGTGCCGGGGTCGGAATCCACCTTCAGCAGCGCGTTGGCATCGCTGAGGAACACCGCATTCATGTGCCCGGCCGGATTCTCCCGGGTGATCTCCGAACCCGCGATCACAATCAGGTCCGAGCCATCCGGCAGCGCGGCCACCGCCTCCTCAAAGGCTCGGTTGCGATCTGGATGCGGCAGGTCGGCCCGATGCGGCTGCCACTCCAGGTGCTCGGTGATGGCCAATGCGTCGAGCCCGTCGCGCAGCGCCTCACTCACCCGAATGCTCGGCCACACGTGCCCGTCGGAAAACACGCTGTGCGTGTGCAGGTCCGCCACCAGCGTCTGGTAATCCGCGGTATCGGGGAAGCGGATCAGCCGCGCTTGGTGCTCGGGCGGCTGCCGAACCTTGTCGTGGGCGTTGAGTGCCGGGGACAGGCAGAGCAAAGCGAAAGTCAAAAGCGAAGCGAACCGGTTGGCGCTCATGCGGCGGGACCTCGTTGGCGGATTGAAGATCGGGGAGGGCAAAGCTACGGCATGGCGCTGCAAGCTGCAAGCGCGTGGTGGGCGGATTCTTCAGCGGGATTGGCTTCCCGGGGGATTCGCCAGCGGCAAATCGAAGTGGCAAACTGGCTTGCCGACAGCAATGCGCCGATTGGAGAATGCGATGAGTTCCGCCGTCGCCCGTTTTGATCCCAAGCCGATGAAGATCAGCGTCCTGACCGCTGCATTCCAGGAGTTGACGCCCCGCGGGAAAAGGGATCCGGATCCGGATCTGGCCATTGAGGAATGGCTCGAATTCTCCCGGGATGTCGGCTCCCCCTACATCCAGCTTTCGGCGGCGCTGCATCCCGCTTTCAGCGATGTGCCCGCCGAGGCCATGCTTGACCCGGTGGCCAATACGCTCGACTTGAGGGCGCCCTTTGATGCGGCGCGCGCGGCCCGTGTGCAAGCCGGCATGAAGGCCACCGGCGTCGGGCTTTCGGACCTCGCCTATTTCGACAACATGCTGATCGCCAACGCCGGGGCGCGGCGCACCAAGCACGACTTCATGCTTCGCGTCTTCGATGCCGCCGTGCTCTTGGAGACCAACGCGGTCTGTGGCTTCGTCGGGCGCAACACCGACCTTGAGATGGACCCCAACCTGGAGATGTTCGAGCGGGAGTTCATCCCGCTCATGAAGGAGGCCAAGGCCCGCGGCCTGACTTACCGGGTGGAGCAGTGCCCGATGCCGGGCTGGACGGCGCTCGACCGCTGGCACAACAACATCGCCTACGCGCCGGGACCCTGGATTGCCTTGCACCGCATCTGCGAGCGGCACGGGGTGGGGGATCAGTTCCGCATCCACTACGACCCGTCCCACGCCGTGCTGATGGGGCAGGATACCCGGTCGATGTTCCAGTACCTCAAGGACGAGGGCTATGGCTTCCTGATCGACGGTTTCCACGTGAAGGGCCAGGTGGTGGACTCGAAGGGTGTGTCCGCATGGGGCTACGGTGGCCAGACCATGGCGCGCGGCGACTGGAGGGACAGCGTTCCTTCGACGGCTCCGGCCGATCAGGTGAACGCTTGGAAGAAGCAGATTGCGATCTGCGAGCACGAACTGCCCGGCACCGCGCGCCACGATCCGTTGGCCTACCTGCAGAACCGCACGGTCGATTGGCTGGACCATCAGCTCGCGGCCCGCGAATTGCTGGACATCGACCCTGGGGAAACCTATTTGGTGGTCGAGCACGAGTATCCCCCGGCCCGGATTCAGGACAAGGGCCGGCTGGCGCCAATCTTGGCCGGCTCGGTCGCCTTCACCAAGGCCATTGATGAGGCGGCCGCAGCGATGCATGCGCTGCAGAACGAGGTGATGGCGGCACAGGGCATCCCCGTGCAGGGCGTCGGCAGGGAAGCTTACCGGTCATGAGGAGGCTCCGGGCCGGCATCGTGGGCGGCGGGCAGGGCGCATTCGTCGGCGCGGTGCATCGCATCGCCGCCGAGCTCGATGGCGAGGCGCAGGTCGTTGCCGGCGCCATGTCGTCGAATCCGGCGAGGGCGAGGGCGAGTGCCGAGGCCTGGGGTCTGGCCCGCTCCTACGATTCCTACGAGCAGATGGCCATCCTGGAGGCCAAGCGCGATGACGGCATCGACTTCGCGATCGTCGCCACGCCAAATCACCTGCACCTGCCGGCCGCAAGGGCATTCCTTGAGGCCGGAACGCACGTCATCTGCGACAAGCCGCTGGCGGCGAACCTCGACCAAGCCCATCAACTCGCCAAGGCCACGGCGGTGAGCGGCAGGCTGTTCGCCCTGACGCACGCCTACTCCGGCTACCCAATGGTTCGCGAGGCCCGCGACTGGGTTGCCAGCGGCCGGCTGGGCGAACTGCGCAAGGTGCAGGTCGAATACAACCAGGATTGGCTTCGGGACCCCGTGGAACGGGCGGGCAACAAGCAGGCCGTGTGGCGCACCGACCCGGCGCAGGCCGGGATCAGCTGCTGCGTTGGCGACATCGGCACCCACGCCCACCATTTGGTCGAGTTCGTTTCCGGCCGCCGGGTCGAGTCGATTCTCGCCGAGCTGACGAGTTTCGTCGATGGCCGTCAACTCGATGATGACGCGAGCATGTTGCTGCGCCTCGAAGGCGGCACCCGGGGCACGCTGGCCTGTTCGCAAATCGCCTGTGGCGAGGCAAATGATCTCCGCATTCGCCTTTACGGCAGCAAGGCCGGCCTAGAGTGGCGCCAGCAGGCGCCGAATGCACTGAAGGTCAAGCCCGCGGGCGAGGCCTGGGCGATCCATCGGGTTGGCGACGGCTATCTGAGTGAGGCTGCCGCCCACGCGACGCGCACGCCGGCCGGACACCCCGAGGGCTATCTGGAAGCGTTCGCCAACGTCTACCGCGATTTCATGGCGGACGTGCGCCGCGCCGCAGCGGGGGAACCTGCGCTTGGAAACTATCCCGGCATCGACGAAGGCCTGCGCGGCCTGCGCTTCGTGCAGGCGTCGGTGGACAGTTCGAATCAAGGGGCGGTTTGGGTGCGCTTATAGGGAGCGGGAGGTCGCGATGAAAACCAATTGGCTGCGGGGATTCGGTGCCGCATTCATGGCCATGGCGCTCGTCCAGTGCGCCCCGGCGCAACTGCCCCAGGACACCGAGGTATGGGAACCGGAGCCGGTTGCCGTCCGGCCCGGCACTGCGGGCGGGGCGCCGGCGGACGCCATCGTGCTGCTGGGCAGCGAGGGGGCGGATGAGTGGCGGCACACGGACGGCGGGAAGGTCGAGTGGCTTATGAAGGATGGTGTCCTGACCGTGGCGGCGGGCACGGGCAACATCGAGTCGGTCAGGTCATTCGGCGACGTTCAGTTGCACCTCGAGTGGCGCGCCCCCACCCGCATTGAAGGCGAGAGCCAGGGCCGCGGCAACAGCGGCGTGTTTCTGCAGAAGCGCTACGAAGTCCAGATACTGGATTCCTACGACAATCGGACTTATTCGAACGGGCAGGCCGCGAGCGTCTACAAGCAGCACATTCCGCTGGTGAATGCCATGAAGCCGCCCGGTGAATGGCAAAGCTACGACATCATCTTCACCGCGCCGCGATTTGCGTCGGATGGCGCGCTCGAAAGCCCGGCCTGCGTCACTGTCCTGCACAACGGGGTGCTGGTGCAAAACCATGTGGAACTGCTCGGCAGGACGGTTTACATGGGACAGCCGTCCTACGCCGAGCATCCGTCGAAGCAGCCGCTGATGCTGCAGGACCACGGCAATCCGGTGGCGGGATTTGGAGTTGGGTCGGGTCAAGCGTCTTCGACGGTGGGCGCGACACTAGTGAGGCTACGGCACTGTGGTGCAATCTGCGGGATTGTGGGCGACGAAGTAGTCGCGGTAACGGACATCTTCCGGGTCCATGCAGCCCTTCAGATTCAATAGGCGGATGTTGCGGAACTGGATGGGATGGCTCTCGCTCTGCAGTGCGATGAAGCCTTCGCCGAGTGGCTCGCCGTCGGGTTTCGCTTCCGGCCGATGCCCGGACACGACGCCGCCCCCGTAGGAGGCGCCGGTGTACGCCATGACCGCCTCGCCGTTGATGGTGTGCGTTATGCCATCGCTGCCCAGCACCTGTGCCTCGAATTCGACCCACTGATCACCATGGAAGGTTGGGGACGATGAGGCGATGCAGTGTTGCTCGGTGAACTCGCCGTTGACATGCACGTTCGTTCCGGGTGTGCACAGGTTGCCGGTTGGCCGCGGCTTGCGGTCATCCAAACCACCCAGGAACTGGGCTTCCAGCGAAATCGGGAAGTCCTGCGCCGCCGGCATGGTCCCGGGCGCCTGGGCGTGCAGCATCACGCCGCTGTTTCGCCGCGCCCAGGCTTGGCCACCGGGGGCTTGGGAGCCGATGAAGCGGTACTCCAGCCGCAGCCTGTAGTGCGAGAAGGCGTCCTTGTGGAAGAGATGCCCGAACTTGCCGTCGAAATCCTCGTAGCCATCGTAGGAGACGGTGAGCAGGCCGTCTTCGACGCGAAAGGTGCGGGCGTGGTTGTCGCCGGGTTCGTGGTGACGGATTTTGACCGTCCAGTCGTCCAGGTCACGTCCATTGAAAAGCGGGATCCAATCGCCACTCCCAAGGCTCACGGATTCATTCGCCCAAGCAGCTTCGGCGCCTGCAACCATGCCGAGAGTCGCGAGTGCTAGGCGTGATCGGCCCATGTCTTTTCACCCGGCGCGTACGGTGCGCAGGGGTCGAAGCGTCCTGGCGTCTCGACGTAGCGCATCGCTTGGGTGTAGCCGATTTCCGACGTGAAGTAGCCGAGCAGCGCCAGTTCCTTCATCATGCGAAAGAAGTGCCTTGGCGCGTCCGGGGGTTGGTTGCGCATGTGGTCGAATTGCTCCGCATCGAGCGCTTCCAGGAGGCTCAGCCGGTCGGCTGGGCTGGCGGAAAGGAAATTGCCGCCAAAGGCTTCCCGGCATCGGTCATCGACGGTAGCCATCCCTTCGCGGAAGATCGCTTGATCGGGCGTGTGGTAGGCATCCTTCACCATCAGTGCCATGAAGGCGCCAACGCCCGCCGCCTTGGCGCCGGGGGTGCTGGTCTCGGGCAGCGTGGTTTCGGCGATCTCGTCGAGCAGCGCTAAGTCGCTGTCCGTGAAGTGCGCATCACCGGCAGCCGCCTCCTGCGGCGGCTTGCCTTCTTCCGGGTGGCTTGCATCCCGCGGGCTGCAGGCGGCCAGCATGGCCGTCTGGCCCACCAATGCTGCGCCGCCGAGCATGGCGCTGACCCGGCGAATCGCTTCGCGGCGCGTTAGCAGGCCGGTCATGGGAGATTGCCGCGCCTGAGTTCGTTGACCGCGTGGTCCGCCGCCCTCGCGGTGATCGCCATGTAGGTCAACGAGGGATTCACGCAACTGGCGGATGTCATGCAGGCGCCGTCGGTGACGAACACGTTGGGGGCATCCCAGACCTGGTTCCAGCGGTTGAGCACCGAGGTTTTCGGGTCGCGGCCCATGCGCGCCGTGCCCATCTCGTGGATTCCCATGCCCGGATAGTATTCCCTTTCGTAGATGCCCACATCGCTGGCGCCCGCCGCCTCAAGCATCTCGGCCATGTCGTTGGCCATGTCGATGCGCATCAGCCGTTCGTTCTCGCCCAGGGCGCAATCCACCTTCAGCACCGGCAGCCCCCACTTGTCCTTGCGGGCGGTGTCGATGCCGATCTTGTTGTCGTGGTCGGGCAGCATCTCGCCGAATCCCGTCGCCCCGATCATCCATTCGCCGGGCTCGGCCATGCGGTCCTTGAAGTCCGCCCCGACGCCGAGTTCCCGCACCGCCCGCTCCCAATCCTGCCGGCTGGCGCCGCCCTGGTAGCCGAAGCCGCGCAGGTAGTCCCGCTTATCACCAAACAGGTTCCGGAAACGCGGGATGTAAAACCCGGTGGGACGCCGGCCGAAGGTGGTCTTATCGTCCAACGACGCGTCCCGGATGGTTCCCTGGGCACCGATCCGAAAGTGGTGGTCCATCAGGTTGTGGCCAAGTTCGCCGCTGCTGCTGCCGAGCCCCTGCGGCCAGACATCGGTGGCGGAGCGCATGAGCAGCCAGGTCGAATTGAGCGTTGATGCGCACAGAAACACGATCGGCGCATCAAACTCGGTAGCTTTTTCGGTCAGCGCGTCCACGACCCGCACCCCGGTCGCACGTTGCCGGTCGCGGTCATAGGCGATCTCGGTCACGATTGAATAGGGCATCAGCGTCAGCCTGCCGGTGGCCATGGCCGCCGGCAGGGTCGATGACTGGGTGCTGAAGTAGGCGCCGTAGGGGCAGCCCAGCCAGCAGGCGGCGCGGTACTGGCAAGGCGCCCGCCCGGGCAGCGCTTGGGTCAGGTTGGCCACTCGGCCGGGGATGATGCGGCGATTGCCATCAAAGCGATTCCGCAGCCGGCCGGCAATTAGATCCTCGCCGCAATTCAGCGGCATCGGTGGCTGAAACTTCCCGTCCGGAAGCTGCGCCAGCCCCTCGATGGATCCGGATATGCCGGCGTGGGCTTCGACGTAGTCGTACCAGGGAGCGAGGTCCGCGTAGCGGATCGGCCAGTCCGCGGCGATGCCCTCGCGGGCGTTCGCTTCGAAGTCAAATTCGTTGAAGCGATAGCTTTGCCTGCCCCACAGCAACGAGCGTCCGCCCACTTGGTAGCCGCGAAACCAGTCGAAGCGCTTGACTTCCGTATAGGGCGAGTCCTGTTCGGAAGCCCACCAATCCAAGTTCTTTTCGTTGAGCGGATAGTCTCGCTTCAGGACTGGGTAGGCTTCCTCCATCGCCACCGTCCTGCCGCCGCGATGGGGGTATTCCCAAGGCGCTTTGCGCGCATTGACGTAGTCCTTGACGTGCTCGACGTTTTTGCCGCGCTCCAAGAGCAGGACGGTCAGGCCTTTTTCGGTCAGTTCCTTGGCGGCCCAACCTCCGGATATGCCCGAGCCGACCACAATCGCATCGTACTTGTTCCCAGCCATTTCGTTCCTTAGCTAACGAGGCGATGCCTCGGACCGACGAGCAAGTGCTTCTCCTTCGGCGCAGCAATCGAATTGCTTAGCAACTCGCCGGTCGCGGAAGTTGACTCACCTAGTGTGCTGTCCCGCAAATAGGTGTGATTATTCGTGGCCCTTTTGGCCCCCGGCCGCGTTGCTCCTCCTTGTGTGGGGCCTGCCACACGGCGTCGTCGGCCTTTCCGGCAACGGAAAGGCCCTTGCACGGGAGCCAAAATGGCCTAGCGCCTAAAACCCACCTATTTACGGGACAGCACACTAGCAGCCTTTTCCCGCGATCAAGAAAACTAGTTGGTCGCATTATGCCCATATGCCCCGGCGTTTTGGGTATCCTGCATCCGGGAGGCAAGGAAATGCGCAGCGCAATCGGCACTCGCCTCGGCGCGATGATGTTCCTGCAGTTTTTCGTCTGGGGCGCATGGTACGTCACTATCGGCAACTTCATGGTCGCCGAGGGCATGGCGGACCTGACGCATTGGCCCTACACGGTCAACCCGATCGCGGCGATCATTGCGCCGTTCTTTCTCGGACTGGTCGCGGACCGCTTCTTTGCGACCGAGAAGGTGCTGGGCGTATTGCATCTTCTGGGCGGGGTGGTGATGTTTCTGGTGCCTGGAGCGGCGGGGTCGCCGCAGCTCTTTATTGCGCTGCTGCTGCTCTACAACCTGTGTTACATGCCGACGCTGGCCTTGGCCAACTCACTCGCTTTTCACAACATTGAGAACCAGGAGCGGCAGTTCCCGATCATTCGGGTGTTCGGCACCATCGGCTGGATTGCCGCTGGCCTGTTCATCGGCTTCGTGCTCGGCGAGTTCTCCGGGGACGAGCTGCCGGATCGCACGCCCCTGCCGCTGCATACAGCCGCGGTGGCCAGCCTGCTGCTCGGCCTGTACAGCTTTACGTTGCCGCATACGCCGCCACCGGCAGCGGGTGAGAAAGTGTCCTTGGGAAGCATCGTCGGCATGGACGCCTTGCGGCGGCTCGGCAGCCGTTCCTTCACTGTTTTCGTGGCCTGCTCATTCCTGATCTGCATTCCGCTGGCGGCTTACTACAATTTTGCGCCGATCTTTGCGGCCAATGCGGTTTACGACCAAGGCGTCAGCAACACCATCGTTGACCTGCTGCCGAACCCGTCTTCCCTGATGAGCCTGGGCCAGATGTCGGAGACCGCCTTCATGCTGCTGATGCCGCTGCTCTTCCTGCGCTTCGGCGTGAAATGGATGCTGGCCATCGGCATGGCGGCCTGGGTCCTGCGCTATGTCCTGTTTGCCCTGGGCGCTCCCGATGCCGTCTTTTGGATGGTGGCTGGCGGTATATTGCTGCACGGCGTCTGCTTCGACTTCTTCTTCGTGACCGGGCAGATCTACGTGGACCAGAAGTCCACGCCTGCCGTTCGCGGACAGGCGCAGGGCTTTCTCGTGCTAGTGACCTACGGACTGGGCATGTTCATTGGCGCCCAGGTGGCCGGCGCCCTGTTCAATAGTTTCCTTGGCGATGCCCCCGCCCTAACGCCGGCGCTCTGGCAGGGCTTCTGGCTGATTCCGGCAGGGTTCGCATTGCTCGTGCTGTTGCTCTTCGTGCTGAGTTTCCGAGAAGATGCCAAGGGTTGAAAGGGGGAAGCGTTGAATGGTCTTGCGGGGCCGCACATGGGGCGATTGTGCTGTGGCGCGGGACCGCTGATTGAGAACGGTGGATTGCCAAAGGGGAGCTTATGCGGCGCAGAACGATGATCAAATTGGCCAGTGCCGGCACGGTGCTTCTGGGGGCCGGTAAAATGCTGGCGGCATACGCCGGCGACGCAGGGCGGGGTGCCCTGAACCGCTCTGGAGCTGTGTTCGGCGTGCAGTTGTACACGGTTAGGGATCAATTGCGCTCGGATGTGCGCCGCACCCTCGCCGAAATTGCCGCGATCGGCTACCGGGAGGTCGAGCTGTTCGGCTTGGGTGGCGAAGTTCAGGGCCACAAGCCGCTCTTCGGCCTCAGCGCCAGGGAATTCGCCGTCGCGCTCGAGGACGCCGGTTTGCGCGCACCCCTAGCGCACATCCGGGGCGATGCAATGAACATCGCCGAGCTCGCCGAGCTCGCGGGGCAAGTCGGGGTTCGCCACCTCGTCGTCCCGATGGCGCCGGAATTCGCGTCGTTTGCGGACGGCCAGTTCCGGATGCTCGGCGTGACGGGCCGCGGCCAGCTCGACGCCATTGCCGAGCGGCTGAACCGCCAAGGCGAACTGGCCAAGACCAGCGGCATGGGCTTCGGCTACCACAATCACCAAATGGAGTTTGCGGACCTTGGTGACGAAAACGCCTTCGACTACCTGTTCTCACAAGCGGATGCGGAGCTGGTCAAGATCGAGCTGGACATCGGCTGGGCGCTGGTTGCCGACGTCGATCCGCTGCAGGTCCTGAACGGCTATGCGGGGCGGGTCATTGCCGTTCACCTGAAGGACCACGCTCCGCCGCGCTTGCCAGTCGTCAAGGGCGAACCCGATTCGCAGGCCCAAGCCGGTTCGATACAGGCGCAACTCGTCGAACCCGGCACCGGACCGACCGACTTCGGCCCGGTCCTGGCCGCATTGGACGAGACCAGCGTCGCCCACCGCTTCGTGGAAGTTGACGTTTCGCCGGAGCCGATCCAAGCCATCACTCGGGGCTATGGATACTTGAACAGCCTTTAGCTGCCTGAAGGCGCCGTCCGAATCGCGCCAGAACCAGCTACCCAAACAGCCACTCGTGCAGCATCCGCCCCGGCATGAGTGTGAACGACCCGGCGATCAGAATGCCACCGATGTACACGCCGATCATGTTGCCGCGATGGGCGTTGATGTCGCCGCGGCGGATGCCGCGAATAGCCAAGGGAACGCCAGTCAGCACCAGAAAGCTGAAGAAGTGGATGAACCCGAAGTGGTTCAGCAAGCGCGGCCCCACCTCGGCGGGCATGGCCAGCGTGACCAGCGCGGTGAAGAGGATGAGCACCGCGTAGATGCGGCCGAGCAGCTTGTGCATGGACGTGCCCTTGGGCCGTGCCAAGAGCCAGGCGCCGATCAGGAAGCAGGGCGCCACCGAGGCGAGGTGAATGGTGGCCAAGCTGAGATAGGACATGGGACACAGGTTCCCTGGAGCAGGCCCCACATTGTAGTCGCATCCACTCCCCGCTTCGAGAAAGGGACTGGCGCTTTGCACGAGCGCCGTTGCGAGGGCGTTCAGCCCTCGCCCTAAACCACCAAACTTCCATACAATCGCCGCCCATGAACCGGCGTGGAACTTTGAACCCGTTGGTGCTGCTGCTGGCGTTTGTCGGCAGCGCGCCAGCGTCGCTGGCTGGCGAATGGTTTGAGCGCTTCAAGGGTGAAGCGACCGACGCGGTCTTGCATCGCTTTCTCTACGCCATGCCGAAGGGCGGCGACCTGCATCTGCACCTGACCGGCTCGGCGTTTCCCGAATGGCTGCATGAAATCGCCTTGGCTGAGGCGGCTGAAGGGGTTGCCTACTACGTCAAGACTCGTATCGACAACTGCTCCGTGTATGCCGGTCAAGCCGATGCCTACCTGTTGCTCTATCGCACCTTGGACCAGCACCGCCTCGGGGCCTTAAGCGAGTGCGAACGGGACGAATACCAAGCCTTGGGCGCCTTGGACGCCGAGGCGCGGGCGGCGTGGATGAACAGTGTTCGCTTAGATGCCCCCTACGAGGGGCGGGATGAGTTTTTCGAGCGTCATTGGCAGCGCTTGGGCGACCTGCTGCGCAATCCCCATGTGGTCGCGGAGATCCTCTACCGCAACATGCAGGCGTTTGCGGATGAGGGCGTGGCCTACATTGAGCCGCAGGTGCCGGTGTTCGGCTTCCTCGACCGAACCGGAACGCCGCTGGACCCCGAAGCAGTGCTGGTTCTCTATCGGCAGCGCCTGGCGCAGGCGGATGCCCGGGCAACCGGCGTGGCCGTGCGCATGCAGCTATCCGCGCTGCGCTTCCACCCGGACGCGGAGCAGGTTGTGCGGCGAATCTACCAGTTGGCCGCCGAGCACGCCGACATCGTAGCCGTGAACCTGGTGGGGCGGGAAGATCACGACCGCGGCCATCCGCTGCGCTTCCTGGACACCTTTCGCGACCTCCGGCGGACTTATCCCGGCGTTCGCCTGTCCATCCACGCCGGCGAGTCGGCGCGGCCCGACAGCCATGTGCGTGATACGCTGCTGCTCGGCGCGGAGCGGATTGGCCACGGCCTCAACCTCATTCAGGATGCGCCGACCCTGCTCAGCTTCCGCCACGGCCCCTATCTGGTGGAGGTCAACCTGATCTCCAATCTGCTGCTGGGCTACGTGGACGGCTTCGATGCGCATCCGTTTCCCGAATACCTGCGCACCGGCGTGCCAGTGGCCCTGTCCACCGATGACCGGGGCATGTGGGACTCCACGCTCACCGACGAGTTTTTCGTGGCGGTGCGCGAATACGGGCTGACTTGGGCGGAACTGCGCGCCTTGGGCCGCAATTCCCTGGCGTTCAGTTTTCTGGACCAACCCTCGAAATCGCGGCTGCTCGCCGAATACGAACGGCGCATGGATGAATTTGCGACGGACTTTCAGCGACGCGGACCGGCGTTGCTCGACGATGTGCAACCCCTGCGGCGAGGCTTCGTTTGCCGGCGATATGGCCTGTGCGCACCGCCTTTGCCAACCGGTGCGCCGGGCAGCCAAAGTGTCGGGGTGAACCCTCATGGCACCACTAGGAACAAGCTAGTCTTTCATGGCAACGGCTGACCGGATGATTTGGCGGGATGGCGAGTTTGTCCCATGGGCGGACGCCACCGTCCACATTCTCGCCCACAGCCTGCAGCGGGGCACCTTGGCGTTCGACTATCTCAGCGTCCACGAAACGGCCGGCGGCCCCGCCATCCTGAAGCTGCCGGAGCACGTTGCGCGGCTGTTTGAAACCTGCCGCATCATGGGTCTGCCGCTCGGCCATCGCGAGGCGGAACTGGTCCAAGCCTGCGTCGAGACAGTGCGACGCAATCCGGGTGCCACCTCGCTCAAGATCAGCGCCCTGATCGCGTCGGTGGAGGCCGAACTGGTGCCCCAGGACCCCCATGTGGCGGTCTTCATCGCCGCCTACGACAACCAGGCGGACATCATCGCTCACCAGCCTGGCGAGGTGCGCACCCCAGCCGCTCTCAAGCTCAAGATCGAGCGCCGCATTCGCAACCGGCGCAAGGACATCGTGCCGCCGCAGGCCAAGATGGCGGCCAACTACAGCGGGCCGGCCTTCGCCAAATGGCGGGCGCGGCGCGAAGGCTTTGACGAAATCCTGCTGCTCGACGAGTCGGGCGCCGTGGCGGAGGCGCCGACCGCCAACCTCTTTGCCATCTCGGGCGGGGCCTTGGCGACCCCGGGCGATGAGCGGGTGCTGCTCGGCATCACCCGGTCCAACGTCCTGGAGCTGGCCGAGGCCATGGGCTTGCCTTGCGCAAAGCGGGAATTGAGCGTTGCCGAACTGGTGGCCGCGGATGAGGTGTTCCTGTGCTCAACCTCAAGGCAGGTCGCGCCAGTGGCGCAAATCGACGAGACCCCAATTGGCGATGGCCAGCCGGGTCCTTTGACTGTCCGGCTGCAGGATCGATTCGCCGCCATCGTCGCCGGGCGCGACCTGGAATTTGCGCACTGGCTCACCCCATGCGCACCCGCCGCTTGAAGCAGGAATCCGAGCCATGATTTCAGAAAGTCCAGTGTGGGATGAGTTTCTGCGCGGCCACCGCTGGGCGGTACTGACCACGTTGCGGGGCAGTGGCGGGCCGGTGAGCGCCGTGGTGGCCTACGCCTTGGACGGGGATGAACTGGTGGTCAGCACCCCGGCAACCACCTTCCGGCATGCCTCCATCACCCGCGATGAGCGCGTCAACCTATGCGCCCTCAGCAACCACGAACCCTTCAACTTCGTCGCCGTCGAAGGCCGCTGCGACATCGAGCGAACCGACTTGGTGCGCACCACCCGGCTGGTGTTCAAGGCTATCGAAGGCACCGGCTACGAGGAGCCGGAAGACCTCCCCGGCTGGCTCGCCGATCAACAGCGTGTCATTCTGCGCATCAAGCCGTTGCGGGTGTACGGCGTCATTCGCTAGGGAGCAAGCGCTTTGCCTGCTGGAAGTCAATAGCGTGGAGCAACGGCGCTTCGCGCCGTCCGAGGGCGCGAACGCGAACCTCCGGTTCGTGTCGGTTCGTGCTGCCCTCGATCCGAGGCACCACGCCGACCCTGGCACCATCCCCTGGACCGAGGGCGTCCGCCCTCAATTTGGAAACAGGAATTCGGCTCTAAATCAATGGATTGGATTCAGTCCTCGAATAGTCCACCCAGCCGTTCGGCGGCTTGGGCGAAGTCCTCCATGAATTCGAAGACCACGTTGCGCACCGAGGTGGGATTGTTCATCAATCCCACGCCCTGTCCCACCCAGTAGGTGGCGAGCCGCTTGGCCGCCGGGTCGCCGCCCTCGGCGAGCTTGTCGATCTTTCTGAGCGCCGGCTCGCTGACCAGGCTTTGCAGCGGCATCGGCAAGGGGTCGGGCGCGTTTTCGTCCTGCCAGGCGTCGGTCCAAGCCGAGCGCAGTTGGCGGGTGTACTTGCCGGTGCGGCTGCGCGAGCGCACGGTTTGCCGGGAGTTGGCGGCCAGCATCTTCTCCTTCACGGAAGGGGTGGTCTCGGCCTCGGCGGTGGTCAGCCACACCGAGCCGGTCCAGGCCCCGGCCGCGCCCATCGCCATGCAGGCCGCCATTTGTCGCCCGGTGACGATGCCGCCGGCGGCCAGTACCGGGAGGTCGCCGTAGGGCTTGACCGCGTCCACCACCTCCGGCACCAGCACCAAGGTGGAGACTTCCCCGCAGTGCCCGCCCGCTTCGGTGCCGGCCACCACCAGAATGTCCACCCCGGCTTCGGCATGCTTGATGGCATGCTCCCGAGCGCCCGTCAGTGCGCCCACCGGCACGCCCGCGGCCCGCGCCCGTTCCATCATGGCGGGCGGCGGCACCCCGAGGGCGTTGACGATGAGCTTGATGGGGTGCTCGAAGGCGGCATCCATGACCAGCGCCGCGCCCTGTTCGCGCATGCTGTCGCCGTAGCCGTCGCCGGGGCTGCGCTGCCAGAGATCGCTGGAGTCGATGCCGTTGGTGGCCAATACGCCCTCAACGTAGGCCTTGTGCTCCGGGGGAATGCGCGCCTCGACCTCCTCCGGCGTCAGTCCGCCTTCCTTGGCGTCCATGCTGGTGGGCACGATGATATCGACCCCGTAGGGCGCCCCGTTGACCTGCTCGTCGATCCAATTGAGTTCGATGTCCAGGCTTTCCGGCGTGTGGCCGGCGCCGCCGAGCACGCCGAAGCCCCCGGCCTTGCTGACCTCCGCCACCACGTCACGGCAATGGCTGAAGGCGAACAGTGGGAATTCGATGCCGAGCATCTCGCAGACTCTTGAGTTCATCATGGCGGGTTCCTTGGGTTGAAAGTAAATGGGGACGCAGCTGGAATTCAAATGGGGGTAGGCGGATGAAGACTGTTTACGGCGGACTGAACCGCTTTGCAAGCCTCATGGCGTTGAAGCGGGCGAGACCGTACTTGCACGGCGCCGAGCTGCCGGTCCAAGCCGCCACGTCCAAGGGGGAGTGCGCCTGCAAGGCGGCGTACCAAGGAAACGGATCATCGGCGAAGCCGGGTGGTGGGTCAGCGAGATCGAAGTTCCCGACTTCCATCAGGCCTCGCGGATGCGCACCGGCAGCCGGTTGATGGCTCGAAACAGAACCGAATTGGCCCGTTCCGGCGGCCCGGTCGCTTCGATGTTCGGGCAGCGCCGCATGATCTCCTCCCAAAGCACCCGCAACTGCATTTCGGCCAGTCGGTTGCCGAGGCAGCGATGGATGCCGAAGCCAAACGACAGGTGCTCCCGGGGCCGTGGCCGGTCGATGATGAACTCGCCAGCCCGGTCGATGGCTTCCTCGTCGCGGTTGCCGGAGATGTACCAGATGATGACCGTGTCCATGGCGCGGATGGTCTGTCCGCCGAACACCACATCCCGGATGGCCGTGCGCCGCATGTTGGTCAGCGGCGTCTGCCAGCGGATGATCTCCGGCACCATTTTGGGGATGAGGCCGGGGTCACGGCGCAGCTTGGCGTACTCGGCGGGGTTTTCGTTCAGCGCCAGCACCCCGCCGCTGATGGAGTTGCGCGTGGTGTCGTTGCCGCCGACCAGCAGCAGCACCACGTTGCCGAGCAGTTCCTTGGGTCCCATGTCGGCCGTTTGGCTGCCGTGGGCCAGCATCGAGATCAGGTCGCCGCTCGGCGCCTGCTGCTGGCGGTCGGCCCAAACCGCTTGGAAGTAGTCGCCGCATTCGGCGAGCGCCTCGTAGTAGTCGCCGGTTGACGCGACCAGTTCGGGATTGTCGCCGTTGCTGAAGATGTTGGACCAGCGGATCAACCGATGGCGCTCCTCCTGGGGCAGGCCGAAGAGGCTGGCGAGCATGCGTCCGGTCAGCTCGACCGAGACGTGGCGCACCCAATCGAAGGTCTCGTTGCGGGGCAGGCCGTCGAGGATGCTCGCGGCCCGCTCGCGGATCAGGGCTTCAAGCTCCACCAGACTGCGCTGGGTGAAGCGCGGTGCCACGGCCTTGCGCTGGACGTCGTGTTTGGGGGGATCCATCTCGATGAACATCGGGGTTTCCGACGCCGCCTGCGGCGTGCCCTGGATGGTGACGCCCCCGAAGCCGTAGCCCGATGAGAAGATGCCGTGGGCCTTTTCGATGGCGACGATGTCCCGGTAGCGGGTGATGGACCAGTAGGGACCGTACTGGCTGTCCCTGCAGTAATGCACTGGTGCTTCGGCGCGCAGGCGGGCGAAGTAGGGCGCGAAGGCGTCGTGCTTGAACAGCTCCGGGTTGGCGACGTTGAGCTCGTCGAGCGGAATGTCGTTGGGGTCGAGATTCAGGTCGATCGGAAAGCGCTGGCGGCGGCGGCTCTGCCGCTGGGAGGCCCGGATGCCTTCGGCTTTTTCGCGGAGACTTTGGTACGCGCTGCTCATGGGGTCACCTAAAGGGGTTATGTCTCAGTCTGATCGGAGAGCGGTCGCTGGGCGCAGAAGTTGACTCATGTTGCAACCCTGTCCCGCGATCACGGAAAGAAGGCGGGCCTTCGGATGGAATTTCGCAAAATTGGTCCGTCTCCACCACGACGCTGACGGCCCGGTTGCGGTGCGGACCGCCGCACCAGGTGGGCATGACCATGGAATAGAGGCCGGTGCCGCCGGCCACCGCAATCAGAATGTCGTCGGGGCTGGTGAAACAGCTTCGGCGGCGGCTGCCGGCGGATTGGCCCCGCCGGGGCGCGAAGGCAGCGGCGTAGCGCGCCAGCTCGTCCGGCGAGTGGGCGCACAGGCCGTGCAGGCGTTCGGCGATGCGGCGCCGGGTCAGGCCGGCGTCCGCCAGCACGGCGGCGTGTTCGGGATTGAGCAGCACGATGGCAGCGCCCCCAGTCAGCACGGCGTTGTTGGTGACGATGTTGGCCAGCCCAATGGCGAGGCACTCCAGCAGTCGGTTAGCGCTCTCGGGGTCGTCGCGGTCGCCGCTGAACAGCACCGAGTGGGGCGCTTCAGCGCCGATGACGGTCACCGTGCTGTCCTCCGGGGCGAAGCCGAGATCGACGTGCAGAGGCGGAAAGGGACTGGCCTCTTCATCCTCTCCCAAGCAGTAAGTGAACTTGCCGGGATGGCCGAGCAGCGCCATGTCGGACTCGCCGGGGCGGCCGCCGCCGATGTTGATCATCGCCAGGCGCAGGGCGCGTCCGATGCTGGCGTTGGCGCGGTGGCCGGGACCCAAGGCGCCGAAGCCGCAGGCGATGGGGCCGATGCTGTGCCGAGCCGGACCGTTGATTAGGATCAGGGGCGCAGTGCAATGGGTGGTCGCCTGCATCTCGGTGAGATCGAAGCGCGGGTCGAGCACCGCCTTGACCGAGGCCACGACCAACGGCATGTAGTCCGGTAGGCAGCCCGCCATGACCGCGGCGACGGCCACTTTCTCCACCGTTGCGATGCCCTTGCCCGGCCCCATCTCGCCGAGCGCCAAGTCCCGGTCCAAGCCGCTGGCCAGCGCCATGCGCGCCACCCGCGCCTCGGTCGGCACCACCACGGGCAGGCCGTCGGTGCACTTGAGTTCGTGCAGCCGTTCAAGGGCCGCCGCCTCATCGGCGGCTGACAGCATTCCCGTCAATGGACGAATGCCTCGATGATGGTTGGCGCGATGGCGTCAGCGATGCGTTCGAGACTGGCCTCGCCAGTGCCAGCCACGGGATGCGGCAGGCGCAATCTCGGTGCGTCCGGCATGCCGAGGGACTCGGCCACGAAGTCGCCTTGAGGCCAGAACTCGTCGGTGACCAACGCCACCGACGGAACCCCCAGCCGGGCTATTGCAATGCCGTCACGCACGGTGCCGGTGGTGCAACTGCCTCAGTGCCCGTAGGCGGCGACTGCGGCGTGGCAGCCGTCGCGGATTTCATCCAGCATGGACTCCGGGGCGGGCGAGGACGCATCGCCCTTGTTGAACATGCGCACGTTGAGTTGCGGCATCAACCGTGTCATGGCCTCGGCGATTTTCTCAAGGAACCGTTCCGAATCCGGGAAGCCGTTGGCCAGAAAGGCCACGCAGGGATCGTTCATGCGCTTGAGGTCAACGGCCAGCCCATAGGGCTCCCGCTTGACGCCCACCCGAGCGCGTGGGTCGTGGAAGTCGACCATTTCAGGTCCTCCTTGCTCTGCCAAAAAAGCTGCTCCGGAAATAATACCACCGGGATTTCGGAATTCGACTTTGGCTGGACTTGCCCTTCAGGGCGCGCCCGGCCAAGTTCGAGCGTCGAAGGCTTGTCCGGTCATGCCGTCGGCGGCGTCGCTCAGCAGATGGATGTAGAGGTCCAAGCGAGCCTCTGGCGGCGGCACATCGACTGGGTTTTCCGCTGGATAGGCTTGGCGGCGCATGGCGGTGCGGGTGCCGCCGGGATTGAGGCTGTTGACGCGCAGAGCGCCCTGGGTGGCGCATTCGTCGGCCAGCACTTGCATCAGGCCCTCCACCGCGAACTTGGAAACGGCGTAGGCGCCCCAGTAGGCGCGGCCCTTGCGGCCCACCGATGAGGAGGTGAACAGGATGGACCCCTGCCGTCCTTGGGTTGCGGCGGTCTCAAGCATCAGCGGCATCAGCGCTTGGGTAAGCGCAGCGGCGGCGGACAGGTTGACCCGCATCACGTCCTCCCACTGGTTCATGGGATAGTGCGCCAGCGGGGTCTTGGCGCCGAGCAGGGAGGCGTTGTGGACCAGACCGTCCAAGCGTCCGTATTCGGCACCCGCTTGGGATGCCAACGACTCGGCGCTGCTCGGATCGAGGCCGCTGAGGTCGCAGGGCACGATCACTGGCCGGGTGGGGGTGTGCTCGCCGATCCAGTCGAACACCGCCTCCAGCTTGCCCCTTGTCCTGCCGAGCAGAATCAGGTCGGCGCCATACAGCGCCGCGGTCTTGGCCAGCGCCCGACCGATGCCGTCGCCCGCGCCAGTGACCAGGATGGCCTTTCCGGAGAGGCAGCCGGGGCTTGGCTGGTGCCGCCATTTGGCTCTTGCGTCGTCGAGCTCCGGATAGGCAGCGGGCATGCGATAAATTAGGGCTTGGTCGCCCGCAGCAGGTAGTTGACGTCGACGTCCGAAGACAGCTTGGCGACGCGCGAGAAGGGGTTGTAGCGCAGGCCGATGATTTCCTCCACGCGCAGCCCGGCGCCGCGCACGGCCCGGGCCAGCTCCGAGGGGCGGATGAAGCGTTCGTAGTCGTGGGTGCCTTGGGGCAGGATGTTGAGCAGGTACTCGGCGCCGAGAATGGCCAGCAGATAAGCCTTGGGGTGGCGGTTGATGGTGGACAGGAACAGCGCGCCGCCGGCTGCCGCCAAGTCCGCGCAGGCTTGGACGGTGCTGGCGTAGTCCGGGACGTGCTCCAGCATTTCGAGGCAGGTGACGGTGGTGAACGCGCCGGGCCGCTCAGCGGCCAGCGCCTCGGCGGTGGTGGCGGCATAGGATGCCCTCGAGCCGCTTTCCAAGGCATGCAGGCGGGCCACCGCAAGGGGTTTCTCGGCCATGTCGATGCCCGTCACGTCGGCACCGGTCGCGGCTAGCGATTCGACCAGAATGCCGCCGCCGCAGCCGACGTCCAGCACCGGGCCGGCCTGGAAATCCGCATGCTCGGCGATGTACTCGAAGCGCACGGGATTGATGTCGTGCAGCGTCTTGAAGTCGCCCTCCGGATCCCACCATCGATTGGCCAAAGCCTCGAACTTGCGAATTTCGGCGGGGTCGATGTTGTCCGCGCTCACCCGCAGCCCTCCATGGCCAGCTCGACGCGGCGGCGCAAGCCGACGAGATCGAGGGTCTTGTAGTCGCCCTCCTCGTAGAGGCACCGCCCGGCCACCCAGACGTGGCTCACCGCTGCTGCGGCGGGGCCGTGAACCAGCGCGGCGGCCGGGTCGCGAACGGGTGACAGGGCTGGCCCACTGAGGTCCACGGCGATCAGGTCTGCCTGCTTGCCGGCCTCCAAGGAGCCGATCTCGTCGGCGAGGCCGAGCGCGGCGGCGCCGTTCAAGGTGGCCATTCGCAACGCATCTTCGACCCGGCCTTCGGCTGCACCGCCGAGATGCTTGGCAAGCAGTGCTGCCAAGCGGGCTTCGGCAAAGAGGTCCAGGGCATTGTTCGAGGCGGCGCCGTCGGTGCCGAGCGCGACGTTGACGCCGTTCGCGGCCAAGCGTCCCACGGGACAGATGCCACTGGCCAGCTTTAGGTTGGATGTGGGGCAATGCACCACTTGGACGCCATGCTCGGCGACCAGTTCGATGTCGGCATCGCTCAACTGCGTCATGTGGACCGCCTGCAGCGCGGGATTGAGCAAACCGGTCGCGGCGAGTTGGGCAACCCAGGAGTGGCCGTTTCGCGCCACCGCCGCCGCGACTTCCTCTGCGGTCTCATGCAGGTGGATCTGAATTGGGCGGCCGACCTCCTCGGCGTACATCAGCGTCTTTTGCAGATTGGCCTCTTCGACGCTGTAGGCCGAATGCGGGCCAAAGGCAATGCCGATTCGCGGGTCGTCCCGGTAGGCGTCGTTCAGTTCGAGACCCTTGTGGAAGCCCTCCGTCGCCCCGCTGCTCCAAGGGTTGGGAAAGTCGATGATCGGAAAGGCGATCTGGGCGCGCAGACCGGCCGCGGAGACCCGGGGGGCCGCCTCTTCCGGAAAGAAGTACATGTCGGCGAAGCAGGTGATGCCGCTGCGGAGCATTTCGGCGATGGCGAGGTCGGTGCCCGCGCGCACGAACGCCGCTGAAACCACCCGTCCCTCGAGGGGCCAGATGGCATCGTTCAGCCAGGCGTCAAGCGCCAGATCCTCGGCGGCGCCGCGCAGCAGACTCATGGCGGCGTGGCAGTGGGCGTTGACCAGCCCCGGCAGCACGGCGTGGTTGCTCAAATCGAAGGCGGCCGTCGGTAGGTAGCGGGCATCGAGGTCAGCCGCTGGCCCGATGGCTAGGATGCGTCCGCCTTCAACGGCGACCGCGCCCCGTTCGATGGGCTTGGGGTCGGGAGCGATGGGCAGGCACCAACGGCTGCGGATCATCAGGTCGCAGGGGATCATTGGGCGATTATACCCGTGCGGCTGGCAACGCGGTTGGTGGGGGAAATTTAGGTTTGTTTAGCGTCAGGACTAAATTTATGCAAATCCCTAACAGACTGTTAATTTGATCGCATCCCGTTTCCTGCGTCAGGGCACTAGAACGGCTTCCTTCCAGCTGCTTTCCGATGCGCCTTCGGAGGTGGTTGCGGCCACAACAGATTTCGTTCGCTCGCCGCGCCCGGAGGAGCTTGGCTCGCGCCGGCGCCAGCGCCGGCGATCATGGATGCCGTCCGGTTGGTTGAGATCCAGCCGTTCGATCGCAAATGGAACCAGATACAGTCCGCGTGCGGATTGCGGCGCGGCCAACGGCTCGGGCAGGGCTAGGCTGCTCACTTCCTCGATGAGTTGGTGCCGGCTGGGAATGGTCGAGCTTTGCGGGCGCCGGGCGTAGTACCAATCCATTTTCTTCGGCGCTTCGGGCCGATCCTGCCAACGGCTGTGGACCAGCGGTTCGGCGACTGGCGTGGTGGCGCAGGACAGGCGGTACTGGACTTTCAGGGCGGGGAAGTAGGCCAGCGCCGACACGCGCCCCATGGTGGCCCATTTCGGGCTGCTGTCGTTGATGAAGACGGCGATGTGCGGCTCTCCGCCCGGCGCGGAGGGATCCTCGATGTCGCGCAGCACCAAGGTGCGAACCTCCGGTGCCCCCTCAGCGTTGACCGTGGCCAAGGCGCAGAGTTCGGCGCAGGGATCGCGCTCGGCCCTCGCCCGTGCCCGATCCTCGTGGAACCGCGCGAGGGGATTCAACGGCCTGCCGCTTCGATATCCCGGGCGAGAATGCGGATCCAGCGCTCTTCGTTGATGAAGCCGCTGCCCCAATCGGCGTATTCGGAACCCAGCCCCGTCTGGATGATCGCCTCGATTCCAGTGCCGTCGGCGATGGCCTGCGCCACCTTGGCTCGCGTGGCCCGAATGACGGAGAGGGCTTCGCGAACCGCTTCCAAGCTGCCCAGGGGGCCGTGGCCGGGAATGATTCGCACGTCGCTTGGCGCCTGCTCGAGAACTGCCGCCAGATTGGCGGCGTAGCCTTGGACGGTGCCGCCGGCATCCAGGTCGATGTAGGGGAAGCGGCCGCTGAACAGTTGATCGCCCAGGTGCAGCACATTGGCCGACTTGAACCAGACCGCGCTGTCGCCGTCCGTGTGGCCGGCAGGCAGGTGCAAGAGCGCGATCTCATCGCCGTTGAAGTGCAGGCTCAAGCCATCGGCAAAGGTCACTACCGGCAGGGCGACGGAGGGCAGGTCCGCATTGCCGGCCAAGCGGCTGCGCACATTGTGGTGGGCGATGATGGTGGCGGCTTGGCCGAAGTGCGGATTGCCGCCCACATGATCGCCGTGGTAGTGGGTGTTGAGCAGGAATTTGGGGCGTTCGCCACCAAGTTCGTCGATGGCCTCTTGGATGCGTTCCGCCAAGGGCAGAAACTGGTCATCCACCATGAGCACCCCGTCGTCGCCGACGGAGACCGCGATGTTGCCGCCGGCGCCAGTCAACATGTGCACCGGGCCGCTGACGTGAACGGCCTGTACTTCAACACCGCTGAAGCGGTCGTCGGCTGCCAGCAGCGGGCTGGTTGCGGCGAACGTTGCCAGCAGTGCGGCATGGACGAGCCGCCGCCCGGCCGAGTTTGAACGGGTCATGTCTTGTCTCCTGGATTGATGAGTTGGATGTGCACCCCGGTCTTGTCCGCGTCGGCGAGCTCCCGTGGCGCTTTGGCTTGTTGGGTCTTCATGATCTGGTGCACTAGCCCATGCCCGCTGACGGTTAGCGCATCGGCGAGCAGGCCTGCCGGATCCACTTCCGCGCTTCGCTTCAGCAGCCGTTCAAAGACCACAATGAAGTGATTGGTGTGGCGGGCTCGAACCTGGGTGCCGTAGAACAGGTCGAACTGGCGCCCGGGCGACTCGAGTTGAAAGTGGGTTTCCACCAGCCGCCAGGAGAATATCTCAGGGTCTTGCGCCGACATGGTGCTGAACAGCTTGCCCATCTCGGATTGGCTCACCACACCGTCGCCGGTCGCGCCTTGGCTGGACAGGTACAGCAAGCCGGCGATGGAGCCGAGCTGCTGGCGCACCGACTCCGCAAGCTGCATGTGCACCTGTTGCCGGGTGTGCTGTTCCGCGGTCGCCATCTGTTCGGACTGGATGATGGCTTGGTCGGCAGTGCGCTGAATCTCCGCGGCTTGGGTGCGCAGGGCCTCGGTGTTCCGCTCTAGTTCCTGCTGCTGCAGAAAGTAGCCAATTACCAGCCACAGAAAGGCCAGCGGCGCGAACGCCCCTTCCAGGAAGTTGCCCAATGTGGCCGCGTCCAGGGAACCCACTTGGCCCCAACCGATGCGGGCGGACACATAGGCGGCGCCGAGGGCCAGCCACGCCAAGGTAAGGGCGAGGCCCAGCCAGATGCGCCAGTCGAACCGCTGAGCAGCCGACGGCGTGGTCATGGCATCGGTCAGTCTTGAGCCTCGCTGGGGGCGGCGTCCGGCTCATCGGCCTCGGCTTGGGTCTTGGCGATTCGCAGGAGTTCCGCCGTGTCCCGTTGAACCTCGCTCAAGCGAAAAATGAGGTCGGGAATCTGGTCGGTGAGCCGCCATAGGAGGTAGGCGATGCCAAGCAGCGCCAGGAAAGACAAGAATTGCATCGAACAGCACTCCGGGGTTTCCTTTTCCGGCGCACAGATATACGCGCTGGAACGCGGTTAGTCCAGTGCATGTGAGGGTGAATGCCGCCTGGGGTCACTCCGGGGTCGGGTCGCATGCCACCATCCAGTTGATGCCGAACCGGTCGGTGCACCTGCCGAAGTAGGCGCCCCAGAAGGCGTCGGCCATCGGCATGGTCGCGCTGCCGCCGGCCGACAGCTTCGCAAACAGCGCGTCGCTGGCGGTGCGAGTCTCGGACTCGATGGAGAGGGAGAAGTTGTTGCCCGCGACCAGTGGTGGCCCCCAGGGACCACGATCGCTGCCCATCAGAACCCCGTCGCCCACCGACAGTGAGACGTGCATGATCTTGTCCCTTTCCGCATCGGGCACTTGCATATCGTCCGGTCCCTCACCGAAGGTCGAAAGCGTTTGGTACTCGCCGCCGAACACGGATCGGTAGAATTCGAAAGCCTCGCGGCAGTTGCCGTCGAAGGTGAGATAAGTGCTTAGGGACATTGGCCTTTCTCCGTTGTGGTTGGGGGCAGCCGCTTCGGGCTTATCAGCACCTCCAACCGGGCACCGCCGAGCGGCAGCGCGTCGGCGCCGCCCGGCCACTGCAGCAGCGCGGCGCCGAAGGTGGGCATGTTGTCGATTGCCACCGTCCCAACCAGTAGGTTGACGGTCTCGGTGATGCCGGGGTTGTGGGCGACGATGACGGCGGTTTCGACGGCCGGGGGCGTGTTCTGAACCACCCCGACCAGCGTGGCCGAGGCCGCGCCATAGAGACGATGGTCCGCCTTCAGCGTCGCTTCAGGGAACGCCTCGGCCACGAACGCTGCGGTGGCCGCGGCCCTGGCGGCGTCGCTGGTCCAGATCCACTGTGCCGCATGGGGGTGGCGGGCGAGCCACTCGCGCATTCGTGGGCCATCCTTGGTGCCGCGCTGATTTAGCGGGCGCTCAAAGTCGCTCCCGGTGGGGCTGCTCCAGGAGGACTTGGCATGCCGGATCAACCAAAGCCGCATCGTAGTGTTCTGCCGCTCGGCTACCAGATGGAGAAGAACTCCTCCAAGGCCTGCATCTGCCCTCCAGCGGCTGATGAGGGGACGATGATGGGCGTCTTGATGCCCGCGTCGAACCAAGCCTCTATGCCCTCCCGCACCTTGGCGGCGCTGCCGAACAGGGTGGTGTCGGCCAGCCAGCGGTCCGACAGGCAGGCCGCTGCCTGGGCGGTGTCGCCGGCTTCCATGGCCGCCTCCACGCCCTCCATTTCCTCGACGTAGCCCGCCTCCTTCCAGTAGTTCCGGTAGTTCGGCAGGAAGGCGTAGCTGGTCAGGGTGCGACGGTTCACGGCCTTGGCGGCATCCTCGTCGTCGCTGATGCAGGTGGGGATCATGTTGCCGATGAAGAAGCGCTCGCCTTGCCTCGCCGCGTCGCTCAGATTGGCCAGCGATGCCGCCATGTGGCTGCGGGCGCCGTTGGCGAACACCATGCCGTGGGCGATTTCCTCGGCCAAGCGGATCATCCGGCCGCGCAGGGTGGCGAGCACTAGGGGCGGCAGCTCCCCGGCCCGGGGCACGGCGCGCAGGTCCGCGACGAACTCGCGGATGTCGCTCAAGGGCTTGCCGCCGCTCAAACCCAAGCGCTTGAGGGCCGGTTCGTGGCTGACGCCGATGCCGAAGCGGAAGCGGCCGCCGGATGCTTCGTGGATGAATGATGCGGCAGCCGCGTACTCGTTGACGTGACGGCTGTAGATGGGCGTGATGCTGGTGCCGAATTCGATGCGGCTGGTGCGCAGGGCGATGGCCAGGCACAGCGACAGATTGTCGCCGAGGCTCGGGCCATAGATGCCGGGAAAGCCCCGGCCCTCAATTTCCTCAGCGATTTCAAGGGTCTTCAAGCGGCGTCCGGGCACCGCGGCGAGGCTGACGGCGGGAAGGCGGTCTGGCATGGGGAATCTCAACTTCGGCTGGGATCGGCCATGTTACCGGAAACGCCGGATTGTCAAAGGCGCTGATCGCCGATGGATGTTGGGTTTGGCTTCGACTGCGGTTCGGGGGCGTGCGCGGCTTTGGGCAATCAGGTCCTATTCGTCAGACCGGGCGGGGGGGGCCTGCGGGTCCAGCCGAAGGAAGTGCCGGGGCGGGAAGCCGGTGAGTATGCGGAACACGAGGCCGGCGGGATGGTCCGCTTCAACCTGGCTTCGCTCTTCGCCCGAGATCGGGACCGCCAAGTAGTCTGCGGACTCGCCATTGCGGGTAATGCGCACGTTTGGATTGTCCAGCGTTCGGTGGTACCAAGCCCGTGGCCAGTGGTTCACCGCCACATAGGACTGCCCGCCGCTGCTCAGTTCGGTGAGTACCCGATCATGCGCTTCGCCATCGAAAGTGGTGATGGTCAACGTCTGCTCGGATTGAGGCTGGAAGTACCCGAGCAGCGACTCAAACACCACGACCACCAATGCGTAGGCCACCAGCGCGATGGCAAGGGCTTTGACTACTCTCACGGCCAGTTCCCCCATGTCACTTGAGTCTCCCCATCATAGCACCGCTGGCGACGCCCGCATCGTCGTCGCAGGCCGCGCTGGTTTCGTGCAACGCGGCCAAGGCTTGGTCGGGGTGGTCGGTGAACAGGGCGTCAACGCCCAGCTGGGCGAGGGCCCTCACCTCATCGGCGAATTGGCTGAAGCCTTCACCAAGTTGGTCGGCTCGCAGCGTGTAGGCGTACACTGCCAAGTTGCGCTCATGGGCCAAGGTGATGACGGGTGGGCGGCGCGAAGGGCTCCTCGCTGCCGGGATCAGAACTGCCTTGGGTAGGCCGATGCCGCTGGCCCAACGGCTGATGCCGTCCAGGCCCTCTGGCGTTAGCTGGGCTTTCTGTCGAACCAGCAGCACCCGGGGATGTTCGGTGTCGAGCGCCGCCAAGGATTCGGCGTCGAATGACTGAATCCGCACCGGCAGGTCGTAGTGGGCCAATACCTCGAGCGCCGCCTCGCCCAAGCCCGGTTGCTTGGTTGGGTGCTTCAACTCGGGGATGACCCCCACCCGCCGTCCGGTGGTTTGGTTGAGGCCGTCAATCAAGTCGAGCGTCTCCTTGAGCGTCGGAATCCGCAACGAGACGTGTGGGAACCGTCCCGGACGCCGCTCGACCACGGTCAGCCGTTGCACTTCCCCGGCGGTGAAGTCCGAGGCGTAGTGCAAGCCGTCCGTGCGCGCTCGATCGGCAAACATCTCCGCCACGTTGGTGGTGCGGTCCAACGTGAGATCGTGCAGGGCGATGGGCACGCCGTCAGCGGTCAACACCAAGTCCGGCTCGATCCAAGGCGACCCCTGCCCGTAGGCCAAGGCATAAGCCGCGAGGGTGTGTTCCGGCGCGTAGCCCGAGGCGCCCCGGTGGGCGATGACTTCCACGCAATCCGCTTGCGCAAGGGGAACCAGAACAGCGGCGCAGGCCGCCAGCAGCCGCTGTGCGAACCCGCTCAGGCCAAACCCAAGTGGGTGCCTTGGCAGGGGGTCAGGCGGCTGTTGAGAGATCGACTTTCTCCGGCAGCAGACGCTTCAACATCCTTGCGCAGGCCGCCAGGTTGGCCACGAAGCCGGACCGGGTCTTGATCTCGTCCAAGTGGGCCGCCAAAGCGGGCCAACGGGCGGCGTCGGGCGGACCCACCACCAGATCCAGTTGCGCCAGCTGCGTCCCAACGGCGATGTCGGCGATGGACAATTCGCTGCCGACGAAGCGGCTGCCGCCGTCCAGGACCGACTCCAGGTAGTCGAAGTGGCGAGGCAGCTTCTCGTTCCAGGTCTCCCGCGCCGTATCGAGGTCGGAGTCCTTGCCTTGGAACCGGGGAAACATGATGGGGCGGAACAGGCCCAAGCCAATGCTGCCAGCCAGTTCGGAGTCGGCGTACTCCTCCAGCCACACGGCCCGGCCATGGGCGAAGGAATCTTCGGGATACAGCGTCGGTTGCGGGGCCAGCCGTTCGATGAACGCGCAGATGGCGGAGGAATCGGGGATGGTGCCAGTGATGCCCTGCTCGCCTTCGGGCCGATAGCGCAGCACGGGGATGCGCCGGGCGGGGCTGATTTCCACGAACCAATCGGGCATTGGCATGATGTTGACGGGTTCGAGTTCATAGTCGAGGCCCTTTTCGTGCAGCACCGCCTCCACTTTGCGCACGAAGGGCGAAAGGGGGGCGCCATAGACGACGAGATCGGGCATGGTGTGGCTCCTTTGGATTGCGGCTTTGGGCGGCGGCGAGATCGCCGCTGCAGGCTATGGTCGAGTGATGCAGGATTATTTCAACACTTCCAGTCGAGCCAGTCCACAATAGGTGGCGGGGAGTCTCTCAGCATTTACCCAGGGGGTAAAGAGTGAATATACTCCGTGAGCGTGGAGATCAGCTTTGGGGGCAGTCAACTGCGCAAGCTGTGCGAGCAACGCAAGGTTGCTGAGCGGAGGTTGGGTCCCGACGGCGCTCGCAAGTTGACTTCCCGCTTGGCGGACTTGCAAGCCGTAGCTTGCGTCGCAGAGCTGCGGGCAGGACGACCGCACCCGTTGTCTGGTGACAGACAGGGCCAATTTGCTCTGAATCTGTCAGGAGGTTCGCTGCTGGTGTTCGTTGCGGACCAACCCGAGGATGACTGCATGGTGGACGGAGTGATCGATTGGTCGCTAGTGCGGGCCGTGCGCATCGTGTTCATAGGAGACTATCATGACTGATTCGAATCCGCCTTTTGCACCGGATTGGAACTCCCCCCCCGGAGACACCATTCTCGACCTGATTGAGGAAAAAAACTGGACGCAAACGGAATTGGCAAAGCGTATGGGCTACTCGCTCAAACACGTGAACAGGTTGGTAAAGGGCAAAGTTGCTTTGACCGAAGATACGGCCATCCTTCTCGAACGGGTGCTCGGCGCGGGTGCCGGATTTTGGTTGGCGCGCGAGGGTCAGTATCGAGAACGAATCGCTCGGCGCAAGGAGGCAGCCACTCATGCGGAGTGGGTTTCGTGGCTTGATGAGTTGCCGGTGAAGGCACTCATGAAGACACCGGGTGGAATCGCCAAACGGCGAGTCGATGCCAAGTCGAAACCGTCAATAGTGGGTGATTGCCTGCGTTTTTTTGGCGTTGCATCGCCGTCAGAGTGGCGTGGTCGGTACTGCGCAATTAATACGTCCTTTCGGCGTAGCCGAAAGCACCGGTCCAGCGCTGGTGCGATTGCTGCTTGGCTGCGTTTTGGTGAGCGGCAGGCGGAGTCGTTGGACCACTTGAAGTACGACCGAAGTCGCTTCGAAGTCGCCCTTAATGCCATCCGCGAGTTTACGTTGCTGGAGCCCGACGAGTTTCAACCACGCATGAAGGCGCTGTTGGAGGAGGCCGGCGTGGGCTTGGTGCTCACCGCCTCGGTGCCTGGCGCCCGGGTTAGCGGCGCGGCGCGCTGGCTTGGCAAGAGCAGTCCTCTCATCCAACTGTCGTTGTGCGGCAAGACCAACGACAAGTTCTGGTTCACCTTTTTTCACGAAGCCGCGCACATCCTGCTGCACGCCGCCGATAGAAACGTGGTTTGGCTGGATGATGTGAACGAAAACGGAGACCAGGACGCGAAAGAGAACGAGGCCGATGCTTGGGCGGCGAATCTCCTCATTCCCCCAGTGTGGTCGACCGGGCTTGCAGGCATTCGAAACAAGGCATTGGTTCGAGAGTTTGCCAAAGTCGCTGGCGTTCATCCTGGGATTGTGGTTGGACGTCTGCAGCATGACGGCACAATTCCGTTTACACACCTGAACGAATTCAAGGTGAGCTATGGATTGGAGTAGTGAATGCGAAGAGGGATTTGCCCCATTCTTCTCTGGTGACCGAAGGTGGTGGCCAGTCAGCCTGAAAATCGTTTTGAAACTTAAACCGAACGGTTAGGGAACATGGAAGTAGCTGTAATGTCGGAACCAACGGCGGGTGGGAAGTGATGACCGACCCCGCAACCTACGACCTCATCGATTCCGTAGCGGTGGTGACCATGGATGACGGCAAGGCCAACGGCTTTGGCCTCGACATGATCGCTGCGGTGCAGGCGTGCTTGGACCGGGCGGCAAAGGAGGCCAAGGCGGTGGTGTTGACCGGACGGGAGGGCATCCTGTCGGGCGGCTTCGACCTCAAGGTCATTCGCGGCGGCGACTCGGCGGCCGTGTCGGCCATGATCGACGCGGGGGCGCGGTTGATGATGCGTCTGTACGGGCTGCCGCAACCTCTGGTCATTGCCGCCACCGGACACGCGGTCGCATTGGGCGCCTTTTGCCTGCTCACCGCGGACCACCGGGTTGGCGCGCAAGGCGAATTCCGGATCGGCTTGAATGAGGTTGCCATCGGCATGAGCCTGCCGCCGTTCGGTCTGATGCTCGCCAAGGAGCGGCTGTCGAAGCGATACTTGGTCCGTGCCACGCTCGGCGCGACCTTGTTCACGCCTCAAGCTGCCAAGGACGCGGGTTTTCTCGATGAGGTGGCAGCGCCGGGGGAAGTGCGTGAGGCCGCCGTGGCAGCGGCCCGCAAGTTGGCGAGCTTGGACGGCGCGGCCTTTGCTGCGGTCAAGAGCAGCCTGCGCGGTCCATCCATTGACGCTGCGCTTGCCGGGCTCGATGACTAACCGCGGCTCAGGCCACCGAGACCTTTAAGCAGGAGGAACCAAGCCATGTCACTCGCCCCAGGCCCGATGCAAGTGATCCACAACTTCTTCACCACTAAGGAGCAGGTGCTCGACGACATCAAGAAGCACGATCTGTGGCCCACCACCTATGTGTCCGAGCGCATGGCGGAGTTGCCCCTGCACTGGCATGACATCGACAACCACGGCTACGTGCTCGCCGGCCGCAGCTATGTGCTCGACGAGCACGGCTCGAGAGTGCCCCTAAATCCGGGGGACAAGCTGCTGATTCCCGCCGGGGCCCTGCACGCCGAAGGGGAGGTCACCGAGCGCATGGTTTACATCGTTGGGATACCGGAGCCCGCGAACCTGTTTGAGAAATTGACTTTGCTGGACCCGGCGGACCGGCCGGCATGAGGTGGATGCCCCGCATTGTTATTGCCGGCTGGGCTTTCGTTTGCCTCGCCGCCCAGGCTGAGGCTCCCTTGAATCCGTGCCACCAGCACTACCCAAATATCCCTGGCGAGCTTCTGTTGGAGAATGACAAGTTGGTGGTGCAGCGGTTCATCATCGAACCGGGGCAGTGGGAGGGCATACACCGTCATCCGCCGGATCAGCTCTACATTCACGTCAAGGGTGGGCAGTGGACGGTCAAGTACGGTGATGAAGCCGAGACCGAGTTTTCCCCAACCGGCGAAATCGGCTGGAGCGACACGGCGACGGAACTAAGCGCCCAGCACGAGTCAGGCAACACCGGAGATGAACCGATCGATCTGATTTGGGTTGCCTTGAAGCCGGGCTGCATGGCGGCGCCTGAAGACTGAATTCAGCTTGTGGAGACGGTGCGTGAAGAATAGCTGCAAACAATCCACCTGACATTTCTTTGAGTTCGCCCTTGCCCTCTGCCAACAAAGTCCTCGTCGCTGGCTCGGTGAACATGGACCTCGTGGCCACCGTGTCCCGGCTGCCGCGGCCCGGCGAAACGTTGCCCGGCGAGGGCTTCGCTTTGCATCCCGGGGGTAAGGGCGCCAACCAGGCCGTGGCGGCGGCCAAGCTCGGTGCCGCTACCACCCTAGTGGGCTGCGTGGGCGAAGATGCCTTCGGAAAGGACTTGCGGGCGCACCTGCTCGATAGTGGCGTTGCGTGCTCGCTCAAGGTGGCTGATCTGCCGACCGGCACGGCGATGATTCTGGTCGATGAGGAGGGCGAAAACTCGATTGTCGTCATACCGGGCGCCAATGCGTCGCTCGATGCGCCGGCGATTGCGGAGGTGCCCGTTCGGGCCGGCGATGTGCTGGTCAGCCAATTGGAGATTCCGGTGCCCGCGGTCGCCGCCTTCTTCGAACGGGGCCGGGCAGCCAAGGCCCTGAACCTGCTCAACGCAGCGCCGGCGATAGCCGGCGCGAACGATCTTTGGCCATTGGCGGACGTCGTGGTCGTGAACGAAGTGGAGCTTGAATTTTTTGCCAAGAAGCCGGTGCGGGATCGGCGGGGCGCCGCCAACGCCGCCATTGCGGCGCGTCGCTTTCCGCGGCAGATCATCGTCGTGACCCTGGGCCGGGAGGGCGTTGTCGCCATCGACGGGGAGCGGGTGATCGAGCGCCCCGCACGGGTTGTGCAGGCCGTGGACACAACCGGTGCCGGCGACTGCTTCGTGGGTGCGCTGGCGGCGCGTCTGTGTGCTGGAGACCGCTTGGAGGAAGGCCTCGACTACGCCAACAAGGCTGCTGCCATTTGCGTGCAGCGGCCCGGTGCAGGGTCGTCCATGCCCACCTCGATGGAAGTGGACGTGGCCTAGAGCCCATGGATCGCCGGGCCTTCATTCAACGCTTGCCCAAGGCCGAACTGCATCTGCACCTCGAAGGCTCGCTGGAGCCTGCCATGATGCTCGACCTGGCAGGCCGCAATGGCGTTGAACTGCCCTATGCGGACATCGCCGAGGTGCGGGCGGCCTATGAGTTTTCCAGCCTGCAGGACTTTCTGGACCTCTACTACGCCGGCATGGGGGCGCTGCGCACGGCAGCGGACTTCTTCACCTTGGCGGACGCTTGCTTTCGGCGGGTTGGGGCGGACAACGTCACCCATCTTGAGTGCTTCGTGGACCCGCAAGCGCACCTCGGCCGCGGGGTGCGGTTTGCGGATCTCATGCAGGGTTTGAACCAGGCAGTTCACGAAGCGGCGGGCCGCGGCCTTGAGGTGTCGTTGATCCTGTGCTTCTTGCGGCACTTGAGCGAACGGGAGGCCTTCAAGGCGCTCGAGCAGGCGGAGCCCCATCACCGGGATTTTATCGGCGTGGGGCTGGATTCCAGCGAACTCGGCCATCCGCCGCGAAAGTTCAGGAACGTCTTTGCCGCCGCCCGTTCGCTTGGCTTCAGGCTGACCGCCCACGCGGGTGAGGAGGGGCCGGCGGAATACGTCTGGGAGGCGCTTGATGTGCTGGGGGTGGAGCGCATCGACCATGGCAACCGCGCTCTGGAGGACGATGCGCTGGTTGCCCGGCTGCGTCGCGACCAAGTGCCGCTGACCCTGTGCCCGCTATCCAATCTCAAGCTCCGCGTGGTGCCCGATCTGCGGGCGCACCCGCTCAAGCGAATGCTCGACCTTGGCCTGCTGGCCACCGTCAATTCCGACGATCCAGCTTACTTTGGAGGCTACGTCAACGAGAATCTGGGCGCGGTTGCAGCGGCCCTCGAACTCAGCGAAGCGGAACTTTCCGCCGTTGCCGCGAACAGCTTCAAAGCGGCGTTTCGAGGGCCTGACGGGCCATTGCGCTAGACCCTGCTCTGCATTGGCAATCCGCTTTGGGTAAACTAGGAGCCTGTTCCGGCAGGCGACTGTAACCGGATAGGCGCATGTTGACAAGAGTGCACAAAGCACCGGAATTAATTTTAACTATCTGATATTCTGTATTTTATAGTAAGTACGGCACCGTTTATGAGAGTTCGGAAAGACTCGAAAAACATCGCTGCGTCCGCACGTTTTAGTGGGATTTATTGTGTTCATCCTACGCATACGCTAGGCTTGGGGCACACCTTTCTGGAACGTCTCCATGCCCAGACTATGCCGCAACGCCCTCTCCGCCGCCATGGTGCGCAGCGCCGGCCCCGGCAGCTACGTCGACGGCAACGGCCTCATGCTCCGCGTCAAGGCGCGCGGCACGCGCCAGTGGGTACAGCGCCTCACCATCCACGGTCGCCGCGTCGATCTCGGACTCGGTAGCGCGGAGCTGATCTCCCTGGCGGATGTGCGCCGGGTGGCGGCGGACAACCGGGCGATCGTCCGCACGGGCGGCGATCCCCGCCGCGTCCGGGTGCCGACCTTCGCCGCGGCGGAGACAAGCTGCGTGGCGGACGAAGAGTCCGGCGCGCAACTGGCGCATGGCGGTGGACAAGTACGTGCTGCCGAAGCTCGGCGGCGTGCCTGTGGACAGGATCGGCACCGCGGCGGTGTACGAGGTGCTGCGCCCCATGGCGCTCGCCGGAAAGTACGCCACGGTGAAGACCGCGGGCGCGGCGATCACGGCGGTGCTGGACTGGGCGCGGATCAACGAGTACCGGTCGGAGGGCTCGCCGGTGGAAACGGTGCGCCGCAGCCTGCCCAAACGGGCGGCGGGACCGAAGCACCACGACGCCCTGCATTTCTCGGAGGTGGGCGCGGCGCTGGCAAAAATCGACGCCACCCGCTGCGCGCCCTCGACGAAGCGGGCGATCCGCTTCACGGCGCTGACGGCGGCGCGGCAGATCGAGGTGCGTCGGGCAGCCTGGGAGCAGTTCGACCTTGAAGCCGCGGTGTGGGTGAAGCCGGCGGAGTCGATGAAGACGGGCAAGGCGCACCGGGTGCCGCTGCCGGACCAGGCGTTGGACGTGCTCCGCGAAGCGTGCGCCGATCGCCGCGGTGGCGGACTGGTGTTCCCTGGCTCGCGTAGGTGATGACGCAGGCGCTGCGCCAGGCCGGGATCGCGGCCTCGGGCCACGGCTTCCGCTCCAGCTTCAAGGACTGGGCCCGTTTGCACGACGTGGACGAGCTGCTGTCCGAGTTCGCGCTGGCGCACGTCGAGGGCTCGGCGACGGTGGCTGCCTACGCGCGCGACGACCTGCTGGAGAAGCGGCGATCGGTGATGCAGCGATGGGCCAACTGCATCTCAGGATAGCAAGTCAATGAGTGTGACGACGTCCAGTTGCGATCTGATCGCATCATTGCTAAGTGTGTGCTTCTAAAGAACGAGACATATCAACGTGTTTTTCAAGTCGCCCTCCTATTCGGCAGCGCTAGCCACATTGCTGGCTGAGCATTA
>JAQAJJ010000021.1 GCA_028278675.1 Candidatus Azophilus lithoversatilis | reverse complement strand
CGCCCTCTCCACCTGGCTTGAGGTCGAAATCAAGCGCGACGGCTGGCTGCACCGCCAGCGCTACGAAAACGGCGACCCCGCAACACCGCTCAAGGCGGTGGCCAGCGTCGGCAAGCGCAATACCGGCACCCGCATCCACTTCCTGCCCAACGCCGAGTACTTCGATTCCGCCAACGTGGCCAAGAGCCGCCTGTCCCATCTGCTGCGGGCCAAGGCGGTGCTGTGTCCGGGCTTGTCGGTCAGCCTCACCGTCGAAGGCGCGGCGGTGGAAAGCCAGCGCTGGTTTTATGAGGACGGGCTGGTCGGCTACCTGAACCAAGCCTTGAACGGCGCGGAGTCGGTGCCCCCCGAACCCTTCACCCACGGTGCCAAGGGCAATGAGGAAGCTGCTGAATGGGCGCTCACCTGGCTGCCCGACGGCGGCGGCGCGGTCACCGAGGCGTACGTCAACCTCATTCCCACGCCGCAGGGCGGCACCCACGTCAACGGCCTGCGTTCGGGACTGACCGAAGCGCTCAAGGAGTTTTGCGAGTTTCGCGACTTGACGCCCCGAGGCCTGAAACTCACCGGCGACGACCTTTGGGAGCATTGCGCCTACGTCCTCTCCGCCAAGCTGAAGGATCCCCAATTCTCCGGGCAGACCAAGGAACGGCTGTCGTCACGCAGTTCGGGCGTGTTCATCGGCGGCATCGCCAAGGACGCCTTTAGCCTGTGGCTCAATGAGCATCCCCAGGACGGCGAACGCATCGCCGAACTGGCCATCGCCAACGCCCAGAAGCGAGCCAGCGCCGCCAAGAAGGTGGTGCGCAAGAAGGTCACGGCTGGACCGGCGCTGCCCGGCAAGCTGGCCGACTGCTCAGCGTCGGACGCGGGCACCGCCGAGCTCTTTCTGGTGGAGGGCGATTCCGCCGGCGGCTCCGCCAAGCAGGCGCGCAACCGGGAGTTTCAGGCGGTGATGCCCTTGCGGGGCAAGATCCTGAACACTTGGGAGGTGGATGCGAGCCAGGTGCTTGGCTCCCAGGAAGTGCATGACATCGCGCTCGCCATTGGCGTCGATCCCGGCTCCGGCGATCTCTCGAAGCTGCGCTACGACAAAGTCTGCGTGCTGGCGGACGCCGACTCGGATGGCGCCCACATCGCCACCCTGCTGTGCGCGCTGTTCGTGCGCCACTTCCGCCCCCTCGTGGAGGCGGGTCACGTGTTCGTCGCCATGCCGCCGCTGTACCGAGTGGACGTGGGCAAGGAGGTCTTCTACGCCTTGGACGAGGCGGAAAAGCAGGGCGTCCTTGAACGCATCGCCGCCGAGCGCAAACGCGGCGCCATCATGGTGCAGCGCTTCAAGGGCTTGGGCGAGATGAACCCCAAGCAACTGCGGGAGACCACCATGGCGCCCGACACCCGGCGGCTGGTGCGGCTGACCCTGGACTCCGCCGCCAAGACCGACGAGATCATGGACATGCTGCTGGCCAAGAAGCGGGCGCCGGAACGCCGCAGCTGGCTGGAGCGCAAAGGCCACGAGGCCAACCTGGCGTAATCCCATGCAAATTCAATCTGCTGAATTCGAGAGCCTGCCGCTTCGCACTTACACGGAGCGGGCGTACCTGGACTACGCCATGTACGTCATCAACGACCGCGCCCTGCCGCATATTGCGGATGGGCTGAAGCCCGTGCAGCGGCGCATCATCTTCGCCATGGGCGAGCTGGGCCTCGCCAGCAACGCCAAGTTCGCGAAGTCCGCCCGCACCGTGGGCGATGTGCTGGGCAAGTTCCATCCCCATGGCGACAGCGCCTGCTACGAAGCCATGGTGCTGATGGCGCAGCCGTTCTCGTTTCGCTATCCCTTGGTGGATGGGCAAGGCAATTGGGGGGCGCCCGACGATCCCAAGTCCTTCGCCGCCATGCGCTACACCGAATCCCGGCTGTCCCGCTACGCCCAATTGCTGCTCGCCGAGACCCGCCAGGGCACCGTGGATTTCTCTCCCAACTTCGACGGCTCCCTGGAGGAGCCGGTGCTGCTCCCGGCCCAAGTGCCGATGCTGCTGCTCAACGGCGGCACCGGCATCGCGGTGGGCATGGCCACCGACATCCCGCCGCACAACATGAACGAGGTGGTGAACGCCTGCATTCACCTGCTTGATTCGCCCAAGGCTGGGCTGGACGACATCATGGCGCAACTCAAGGGGCCGGACTACCCCTCCGAGGCGCTGATCGTCACGCCGCCCGAGGACATCCGCGCCCTGTATGAGACCGGACGCGGCAGCATCAAGGCGCGGGCGGTGTACAGCCGCGAGAACGGTGCCATCGTCATCACCGCCCTGCCGCACCAAGTGTCCCCAGCCAAGGTGCTGGAGCAGATCGCCGCCCAGATGCAGGCCAAGAAGCTGCCCATGCTGAGCGACCTGCGCGACGAGTCCGACCACGAGAACCCGACGCGCCTCGTGCTCACCCCGCGCTCCAATCGGGTGGACTGCGACCGGCTGATGAGCCACCTGTTCGCCACCACCGACCTGGAGCGCAGCTATCGGGTCAACATGAACGTCATCGGCCTCGACCAACGCCCGCAAGTCAAGGACCTGGTCAGCATCCTCAAGGAGTGGCTCACCTACCGGCAGACGGTGGTCACCCGCCGCATCCAGTTTCGGCTGAACAAGATCGTCGAGCGCCTGCACGTGCTCGACGGCCTGCTCATCGCCTACGTCAACCTCGATGAGGTCATTCGCATCATTCGCGAGGAGGACCAGCCCAAGGCGGCCCTGATGAAGCGCTTCGAGCTGTCCGACGCCCAAGCCAACGCCATCCTCGACCTGCGCCTGCGCCAGCTCGCCAAGCTGGAGGAGAACAAGCTGCTCGAGGAGCGGGCCGCCTTGGATGCGGAGCGCATCGACCTGGAGAAGACGCTCAACTCCAACGCCCGCCTGAAGCGCCTGATCCGCAATGAACTGAGCGCCGCCGCCGAGGAGTACGGGGACGCCCGCCGCTCGCCCTTGACGAAGGTGCATGAGGCCAAGGCATTCACGGAAGGCGAGCTCATCTCCAACGAACCCATCACGGTGATCCTCTCCGAGAAGGGCTGGGTGCGCTCGGCCAAGGGCCACGACCTCAATCCAGCGGAACTGTCCTACCGCAGCGGCGATGCCTTCGGCACCGCGGCGCGGGGCCGCAGCAACGACCTGCTGGTCTTCCTCGACTCCACGGGCCGCTGCTACAACCTCTCAGCCATCAGCCTGCCCTCCGCCCGCAGCCAGGGCGAGCCGCTGACCGGCCGGCTGAAGCCCCCGGAAGGCGCCCGCTTCGTCGGCACCGCCCTCGGTGCAGCAGGGAGCCCGCTGCTGATGGCCTGCGACGCCGGCTACGGCTTCATCGCCACCCTCGACGACCTCGTGACCAAGAACAAGGCGGGCAAGGCCTGCCTCAGCGTCCCCAAGGATTCCGCAGCGTTGCCGCCCACGCCTTTCGACGAGACTGCCGCGCACCGGGTCGCCGCGGTGACCAATCAAGGCTACCTGCTGGTGTTTGCCCTGGATTCGCTGCCCAAGCTCGGCCGCGGCAAGGGCGTAAAGCTGATCAACATCCCGCCCGCCGCCCGCAAGGCCGGCGAGGAATGGCTGGTCTCCGCCACCGCGCTCGGCCCCAAGGACGAACTGCTCATCCACTCCGGCGCCCGCTACCTGCGCATGAAGTCCCGGGACCTCGAAGCCTACTTCGGTGAACGCGCAAGACGCGGACGGCGCCTGCCGAGGGGCTACCAACGGGTGGACCGGGTGGAGAGCGCGGCGCACTAGGCGGGTGCGCCGCTGCGCTGATCCCTAGCCCGACCTATTCATGAATAGGTCGGGCTAGGGAACGGCACTCCAACGAGCGCCGGCACTCGGCTTGCCCAACGGAAGATCATCGTCCGGAAGGGTCGGGAATTGGTCAGAGGCTTCCTAGGACTTGACCCCTCCACCGCTGCCTAACAGTTCACCAAGATCCCTCAGTGCATGCCCAATCGGCAGCGCGGTGACATCATCCATATGCAGCGTCGTCGAGCCGCCGTGGAAGATGAAGCACCGGGCGGGTGGATAGCCCTTCTTGAACTCCCTGAGCGCCCGCGTGTCCTTGCGCTCAATGTGGCGTGACCGCTTGACTTCGATGGCCACCAGTCCATGCGGACCGTAGAGCACGAAATCCACCTCCAAGCCGCCTTGAGTGCGCCAGAAGTGGATTTGACTGGGCGGACTGAGGCAGTCCGGCCCCTTTCGGCGAGGGCATTTCAGGAGAAAGCGCCGATTTTGTGGAGCGGTTCCACGCAAGCCGGCCGTCACCTCAAGACTCAAGCGCCCCGTCGAGCTTGGCGGTAAGCCGTTGCAGTTGCGGCCCGGCGTCTTCTTCGCCGTCGCCTTCGGCAAGGTGCCCGTTGGCGATGTTGAGGGCGGCCATGACAGCGATGCGGTCCACGCTCAGAGCGCCGCCGGCACTCTGCACTTCGCGCATGGCGCGGTCCACACGGCGGGCAGCGGCTTGCAGAGCGCCCACCTCGTCAGCGGCGCACTTCACCCGGTAGGTTCGGCCCAGAATGCCCACATCGACCGCCGTTGATTGGGTTTTCGGCATCACTCATCCGCCAGCGATTTCAAACGGCTGATCATCGCCTCGATGCGCGACTTCGCCAACTCGTTTCGGCGCACCAGATCGGCCCGCTCAACTGACCAGTTGCGTTGCGCCTCGCACAGCGCCTTGTTTTCCGAGGCGAGCTTGCGGTTGCGATCGATGATGCGGTCGATCCGATCCTCAAGGGCTTCCCAGTCTCCGATGGGAACCTTATTGGCGGGCTTGCGGTCCATTCTAGATTTCTTGATCACGGAGCCAGATTGTCACATGAATCAACTTTGCGCCCGACGAGCACCGAGTTGCGTAGCCTAGTTAGCGAGTGTACCCCACCTGCACTCCCCAAGGGTGAACGTCCGGCCTGCGTTCGCCACTGACGCCGCGACCGGAAAACCTGCTAGCATTACGGGCCATACTAAGGGTGCCTTCAAGCCTTGGCCGATCTCACAGCGCTGGCGGTTCGGGCCAGTCAATCCATTTCGATCTCCGAGCTCCATGGGGCGGTCTGCGGCCTCGCCGCGGGCAGCGCCCGGTCCTTGGATGGGGGCGCGGAGGGCCGCGATCTGCTCGATGAAGTCATTGAGCTGCTCGGCAGCGACGCCTTGACCGACGCGGATAGCGTGGATGAGTTCATGCGGGCCAGCCTCGACGCCATGCTGGCCGATGACCTCAGCTTCGCGCCGCTGCTGCCGGATGATGAGGCGCCCATCGCCGTGCGACTGCAGGGCGTCGCTGAATGGTGCGGTGCCTTCGCCGCCGGCTACGGCGCCCATCCCGTTGCGGAGGATGAGCAAAGCGAGGAGTTGCTGCGCGACTTTATCGCCATTTCCGGCGCTGAGACTGACGATGAGGACGATGAGAGCGCCGAGGCGGCGCTCTCGGAACTTGAGCAGTACGCCAAGGTGGGGGCACTGCTGCTGGCCACCGGCGGCGCAACAGTTGATGAAGCCGATTAGCCTCGACGAGCATCGCCAACGGCGCCGCAGCCTGTTGCGCTTGATGGCGCCGGGCGCTGTCGCCGTGGTGCCGGGTGCCCTGTCCGTGCGTCGCAACGGCGACGTGGACTACCCGTTTCGTCAGGACAGCGACTTTTGGTATCTCACGGGTTTTGGGGAATCCGGTGCGACGCTGGTGCTGCGCCGCGGCAAGGACGGCGATGCAAGCGATGCAGCGATCCTGTTCTGCCAGCAACGCAACGCCAAGGACGAACTCTACAATGGCGAACGCCTTGGGCCGGAACGGGCCGCTGAAGCCCTTGGCCTCGATTCGGCCCATCCGGCCTCGGCTCTGGACGATCGCTTGCCGCCTCTCGTCGGAGCCGCCAGCGCCATCCACTGTGCCCTGGGCGAGGACGCCGCCTTCGATCAACGCCTAAGCGGCTGGTTGGCGAAGGCCCAAAACCAACGGTTGCGGCCGAGCGGAGAGATTCGCGGCCTAAAGCCCTTGCTCCATGAGCTGCGCCTGTTCAAGTCCTCCGCCGAGGTCGAGCTGATGCGCCGTGCCGCCGCCATCACCGTCGAGGGCCATTTGCAAGCCCAGCGGCGTTGCGCTCCGGGTGGCCGGGAAGCCGACCTCGAAGCGGAGCTGCTCTACGCCTTCCTGCGCGGCGGCGCCCGCAGCAGCGCCTATCCGTCCATCGTCGCCAGCGGCGCCAACGCTTGCGTACTGCACTACACGGCCAACGCGGCGCCCCTCAAGGCCGGGGACCTGGTGCTGATCGATGCGGGCTGCGAAGTCGGACACTACGCCGCCGACCTGACGCGCACCTTTCCCGTCAGCGGCCGCTTCTCCCCCGCCCAAGCCGCGCTCTATGAAATCGTGCTCGAAGCCCAGCGGCAGGCCATCGCCGCCTGCCAGCCGGGGGCGGCGTTCGAGGCGGCGGACGAAGCGGCGCTCAAGGTCATGGTGGCGGGTCTCGAACGGCTCGGCATCGATCCGTCGCCCACAGCGAATGACACGGCAGGGGAAGACGACGACGCCAATGGGGACGCCCAACGTCCCGCGCTCTGCCCGCACCGAACCTCACACTGGCTGGGCTTGGACGTCCACGATTGCAGCGCCGCCCAGCCCGGCGATGAACCGCGCGCCCTCGCCCCCGGCATGGCGCTCACGGTGGAGCCAGGGATTTACATCCCGCCGCAGCACGAGGCCGCAGCCGCCAAGTGGCGCGGCATCGGGGTGCGCATCGAGGACGATGTACTGATCACCGCTGACGGTCCGGAAGTGCTCACCGAAGGCGCACCCAAGGACATTGCCGAAATCGAGCGGGTCATGGCCGCATCTCGTGGCTGAGGGCTTTCGCGAGGACTTCGAGGTGGCTGTGGTCGGCGGCGGGCCGGTGGGTGCGGCCGCGGCCTTGGGGCTGGCGGAGGCCGGACGGCGCGTCGCGCTGGTCGAGCGGCGCCAGCCCCAAATCGAAGTGGGGCCGCTGGGCATGGATTTGCGCACCTTGGCGCTCTCCCCGGCATCCCAAGCCCTGCTGGCGGGGCTCGGCTTGTGGGACGGCTTGAAACCCACCCCCTATCGAGCCATGCGGGTTTGGGAGGAGCGCGGCACCGCGGCCATCCGCTTCCAGGCCAGCGATGTGGGGCGGGCCGAATTGGGCTGGATGCAGGAGTACGGCCCGCTGGCGCAGGCCGCGTGGCAAAGGTTGGCTGAGCACTCGCACGCCGAGTTGATCGTCGGACAGGCGCCTTCGGCGGTCGAGCCGCAACGGGATGCGGTGGCCATCGACGTTGGCGGCCGGCGAATGCGGGCCCGGCTGCTGGTTGCCGCCGACGGCGCTCAATCGCGGGTCCGCGAACGGCTTGGCGTCAAAGCCCAAGTCCAGGACACCGGGCAAGTGGCGCTGGTGAGCGTGGTGCGCACCACGGCCGGCCACGGCAGCACGGCGTGGCAACGGTTCCTGCATGACGGTCCTCTGGCCTTGCTGCCCGGTCATGATGAAAGCACCGCCGCCTTGGTCTGGTCGCAGTCCCCAACCGCCGCCGCTCGGCGGCTTGACTTGGACGACGGCGCCTTCAGCGCTGAATTGACCCGCCAATCGGAAGCCTGCATGGGCGAAGTCTGCGCCCTGGACCGGCGCCTGACCTTTCCCTTGGTCCAGTCGGTGGCCGCTTCCTTCAATCCCCATCCTCGGGTGCTGCTTATCGGCGATGCGGCCCGGGTGCTGCATCTGATGGCGGGGCTGGGGCTCAATCTGGGATTCGAGGATGTCTCCGGCCTGCTGCGGACGGCACAAGGCGCTTTGGACCCGGGCGCACCCGGGCTGTGGCGAACCTTCGCCCGCCGCCGCAAGGCCCGCGCCCAGGCGATGGTGCGAATGCTGGCCACCCTGCAGGGCTTCTACGCCTTCAAGCAGCCCGCAATCCAATGGCTGCGCAACACCGGGGTGCGTCTGGTCAACGACTTTGCGCCGCTCAAGCGGCAGATCATCATCGAGGCGATGGGGTTGGGTCCATTGGCAGGGCGCTTGAGCTGACCCATGCCCGATGGCTACCGAAAGACCGCGCTCCACGATGCCTGCATCGCCGCTGGCGCGAAGATGGCCCCGTTCGCCGGCTGGACGCTGCCCCTGCATTTCGGCTCGCAAATCGCCGAACACCGCGCGGTCCGGGCTGCTGCCGGCCTCTTCGACGTCTCCCACATGGCCATTTTCGACATCAGTGGAACGGGTGCGCTGACGCTTCTGCGGGACGTGCTGGCGGGAGACGCCGCACGTCTGACGAGCGAAGGTCAGGCCTTCTATACGGTAATGCTGGACGAGTCCGCCGGCATCATCGACGATCTGCTCGCCTACCGCCAAAGGGGCGGCTACCGGCTGGTGGCCAACGCGGCCAATCGGCAGGCGGTCGGCGCTTGGCTCCGAGGCCGGGCAGGACCGGACGTGACCGTCACGGAACGGAACCTGGCCATGCTCGCCCTGCAAGGCCCGCAGGCGCTTGCGCTGTTCGAAACCGCCTATAGCGCGGGGGTTGATCGTCTCGGATCGTTCCACGCCATGACTCTCGGCGACTGGACGCTGGCCCGCACCGGCTACACGGGGGAGGCTGGGCTTGAGATCATGCTGCCGAACGCCGACGCGCCCGGGCTCTGGGCACGGCTGATTGCGGTGGGCGCGGCACCCGCCGGCCTCGGTGCTCGGGACACCTTACGCCTTGAGGCTGGCCTGAAACTGCATGGCCAGGACATGGACAACGGCACCACGCCGTTGGAAGCGAGTCTCGCGCAAACCGTGCACTGGCAGCCCCCGGAACGGCACTTCATCGGCCGCGAGGCGCTTGCCAAGCAAGCCGCTGAAGGTGCCCGAACCCGGCTCTTCGGGCTGGTCCTGGAGGGCCGGGGCGTACTGCGCAGCGGACAGCGCGTTCTTGCCGGCCAAGGGGAGGGCTTGGTGACCAGCGGTATATTTTCCCCCTCCTTGGGTTACAGTATCGCCTTCGTGCGGCTGCCGTCAGACGCCACCGGACCCGCCGAGGTTCTGATTCGCGGCAAGCGGCAGAGGGCGAGCTTAGTGCGGCCACCGTTCGTGCGCCGTGGCCGCCCCGCATTCCAAAAGATTGACTAGGAATTCAACCCCATGAGCGACACACCGGACGATCTGCGCTACGCCAGCACCCACGAATGGGCGCGCCTCGATGACGGCAGCGTCGTGGTCGGCATCAGCGACCACGCCCAGGATGCCTTGGGCGACGTGGTGTACGTGGAGTTGCCGGAGCTGGGGCAGGAAGTGCAGGCCGGTGAGGAAGTCGCGGTGGTCGAGTCCGTCAAGGCCGCGTCCGACATCTACGCCCCAGTCGGCGGCGTGGTGGAGGCCATTAACGAGGCCCTTGACGACGGCCCCGAAGTCGTCAATCAGGATCCCTACGGCGACGGCTGGTTCTTTCAAATCACGCCGGATGACGAAACTCAGCTTGAGGATCTGCTGAACGCCGAAGCCTACGCGGAGCAGTGCGCGGCGGAACAGGACTGAAGGTCCGACACCCGAATCGCCTGCCAGACCTCCCCGATGCCGTTCATTCCCCACACCCCTGCCGACGAGCAGGCCATGCTTGAGCAAGTCGGCGTGGATTCGATTGCAGCGCTCTTTGCGGAGATTCCCGCCGAGCTGCGAATGGGCGACTCGCCCGCGCTGACGCACGGCGAAGCGATGAGCGAAATGGCCATGCTGCGCTGGATGGGGGAGCGGGCCGAGCAGGACGCAGGCCTGATCTGCTTCGCCGGGGCGGGGTGCTACGACCACCATGTGCCCGCCGCCGTCTGGGACATCGCCGGACGCGGCGAGTTCATGACCGCCTACACCCCCTACCAGGCCGAAGCCAGCCAAGGCACCCTGCAGTTGGTCTTCGAGTATCAGTCGATGATGTGCGCCCTGACCGCCATGGACGCCTCCAACGCCAGCGTCTATGACGGGGCGTCCGGTTTGGCGGAGGCCATCCTGATGGCCGTGCGCAAGGCGGCCCGCAAATCCCGCTCGCGCCGGGTGCTGATGGCCGAGACCCTGCATCCCCACTACCGGGACGCGGCGCGCAACATTGTCACCAACCAGGGGGTTGAGATCGAAACCCTGCCGATGGCCGAGGGCCGCTGCGATCTACAGCGCCTGCCGGGCGATGCGCCCTTGGCCGCCGTGGTCGTGCAGCAGCCCAACTTTTTCGGCTTGCTCGAAGACGTCGACCGCCTGACCGACTGGGCCAAGGGCCAAGGCGCCACGGTGGTCGGCGTGGTCAACCCGCTCACTTTGTCGGTGCTCAAGCCGCCGGGCCAGTGGGGCGAATCCGGTGCCGACATCGCTTGCGGAGATGGCCAGCCGTTCGGCGCACCCATGAGTTCCGGCGGTCCCTCGTTCGGTTTCATCTGCGCCAAGGCGGCGCTCACCAGGCAGTTGCCCGGCCGCATCATCGGCCAGACCGAGGATGCGAGCGGTCGCGTCGGCTACAGCCTCACCTTGCAGGCCCGGGAACAACACATCCGGCGCGGCAAGGCGACCTCCAACATTTGCACCAATCAAGGCCTGCTGGTAACCGCGGCGGCGGTCCACATGGCGCTCATGGGCGCCAAGGGGCTTGCCGCAGCCGCCTCGGCGAGCCGAGCCAATACGCTACGGCTGGTCGAGCGGCTCACCGCCGTTAAGGGCGTGCGTCAGTTGTTCCCCGGCCCTTGCTTCCACGAATGCGCCTTGGCGCTGCCGAGGCCGGCCGGCGAGGTGCTCGACGCCCTGCTGGATCGGGGCATTCTCGGCGGCGTTTCGCTCACCAAGCACTTCCCGGAGCTAGGCAACGCGCTGCTGGTCTGCGCTACCGAAAAGCGCAGCGACAACGAGATCGACGCTTACGCCAAGGCTCTGAACTCCGTGATCGCGGGATAAGGTCGGCACATGAGTCAGCGTTTGCGCCCGGTGCCCGTCCGACCAATAGTCACAGGCCTCGCCTCGTTTGCCGAGATGCTGCGATGAGCACCATCTTCGACCTCGGCCAACCCGGCCGCAACGCCGCCGCACAGTGCGCCGGCCCCGATGGCGAAGCCTTGGCGGGGCTGCCTGAAGCCGCCTTGCGCACCGCTGCGCCCGCGTTGCCGGAGGTGTCCGAGCTGCAGGCCGTGCGCCACTACACCAACCTGTCGGCCAAGAACTTCTCCATCGACGGCCAGTTCTATCCCTTGGGCTCCTGCACCATGAAGTACAACCCCCGAGGCGCCCACCGGGCGGCCAGCCTGCCCGGATTTCTGGGCCGGCATCCGTTGGCTCCCGAGCGGGCCAGCCAAGGCTTCATGGGCTGCCTGTTCGCCTTGCAGGAGATCCTCAAGGAGGTCACGGGCATGGCGGCGGTGTCGCTGACGCCCATGGCCGGCGCCCAAGGCGAGTTCGCCGGGGTGGCCATGATCCGCGCCTACCATCGCGCCCGAGGCGATCTTGAGCGCCACGAAATCCTAACCCCCGACGCCGCCCACGGCACCAATCCGGCGACGGCGGTGATGTGCGGCTACACCGTGCGGGAAGTGGCGGTGGACGGCAATGGCGACGTAGACCTTGACGCATTGAAGGCCGCCGTCGGCCCGCAGACCGCCGGCTTGATGATGACCAACCCTTCCACCTGCGGCGTCTTTGAACGGCAAGTCGTCCAGATCGCCCAAGTGGTGCATGACGCCGGCGGCCTGCTCTACTACGACGGGGCCAACCTGAACGCCATTCTCGGCAAGGTGCGTCCAGCCGACATGGGTTTCGACGTGCTGCACTTGAACCTGCACAAGACCTTCGCCACCCCCCACGGCGGCGGCGGCCCCGGCGCCGGACCGGTGGGCGTCGGCGAACGGCTGCTGCCGCACCTGCCGGTGCCGGTCGTGGCACGGAATGAAGACGGCTATCGCTGGCTCACAGAAGATGACATTCCCGGCACCATCGGGCGGCTCTCCGCCTTTGCCGGCAATGCGGGCATTCTGTTGCGGGCGCTGGCCTACGCCCTGATGCTGGGCCGCGCCGGCATGGATCGGGTCAGCGATTTCGCCGTGCTCAACGCCGCCTATCTGGCCACCCGGCTCAAGGCCGCTGGCTTTGAACTCGCCTACCCCAACCGCGCCGCCACCCACGAGTTCATCCTGACCCTAGCCGCCAACGCCAAGGCCCACGGCGTCAGCGCCATGGATTTCGCCAAGCGCCTGCTCGACTTCGGCATCCATGCCCCCACCACTTACTTCCCGCTGCTGGTGCCGGAGTGTTTCCTGATCGAGCCCACCGAGACCGAGTGCCGCGAGGAGCTCGACCGCTTCGTCGATGCGATGACTGCCATCGCCGAGGAGGCGGAGCGGGATCCGGAAAACCTCAGAACCGCGCCGCACAACTTGCCCGTGGGACGGCTCGATGACGTGAAGGCGGCCCGGGACCTGAAGCTGCGCTGGATGCCGGGGTGAGGTGCCGGAAGGTGCCGCTTGCACTCCCGTTTGGGATGTTGTCAATGGTGCCTCGGTTGACCATTTTGTGTATCGTCGTAAAATAATTGTGACCAATTTACGGCGAATAGAGCTTTGGTCATGCAGCGGACACTGCTGAACGAACTGTCGAACCACTATCGTGAACATCGACAGATGGTCTTTCTTTCCGGCCCGAGGCAAGTTGGAAAAACCACCTTGGCGAAGGCGCTGGCAGGCTCGCTGCCCGGCAGCGAATACCATAACTGGGACAACCAAGCGCACAGGACCGTGATCCTAGCTGGCCCGGAGGCCGTGGCTAGCCAGTTGGGGCTCAACCGGCTATTGCCCAACCCGCCGTTGTGCGTTTTTGACGAACTGCACAAGTATCAGCATTGGCGGAATTTCCTAAAGGGCTTTTTCGACCAATACGAAGACCAAGTCCGCACCTTGGTGACCGGAAGCGCATCGCTGGAAACCTTCAAGCGGGGCGGGGACAGCTTGATGGGGCGCTACTTCCCTTACCGGCTGCACCCGCTGTCGGTGGGTGAATGCCTCGGCAGCATGGCCTCTGGTCGGCTCCACGCCGAACCCGCTTCGCTTGACGACGACCGGTGGGCGGCGCTGTGGCGCTTCGGCGGCTTCCCGGAGCCCTTCCTCAAAACCAACCAGCGCTTTTACAACCGCTGGCGCACCCTGCGCACCGAGCAGCTCTTGCGCGAGGACCTGCGCGACCTGACCCGCATACAGGAGCTTGGTCAAGTGGAGATGCTTGCCCAACTGCTCCGCAACCAAGTGGGCCAGCTCACCAGCTACAGCTACTTGGCCAAGAACGCCCGTGTGTCGGTCGATACCGCAAGGCGCTGGGTCGCGACGTTGGAGGCGCTTTACTTTTGCTTCGCCGTTCGGCCTTGGCACCGGAACGTTGCCCGGGCGTTGCGCAAGGAACCAAAATACTACCTCTGGGACTGGTCGCAAGTGAGTGACGCTGGCGCCCGGGCCGAGAATCTGGTCGCCTCGGCGTTGCTAAAGTCGGTGCATTGGTGGACTGAAACCGGCCAAGGCGAATTCGGCCTGCACTTCGTGCGAGACAAGCAAAAGCGCGAGGTGGACTTCCTCGTCACCCGCGATCAGCAGCCTTGGTTCCTAGTGGAGGTGAAGACCGGAGCAAAGGCCCACTTGAGCGAAGCGCTGGCCTACTTTCAGCGGCAGACGGGGGCGGCCCATGCCTTCCAAGTGGCGATGGATAGCGAATTCGTCGCCCGAGACTGCTTTGCGCAGCGGTCGCCCATCATCGTGCCGGCTCGCACGCTCTTGGCTCAGCTCGCCTGACGGTGGGTTGTCGCTACACCGGCGTTCAACTCCAGACTAATCGAACAGGTCGGCAAAAAAGCCAAGCACGGCGATCAGCGCGGACAGATACCAGGGCTGCTGCACCAGCTCGACGATGGTGCCGTCAGGGTCGTAGAACAGGATGATGCGACTCGACGAGTCCGGTCCCGAACAACAGGGCGTGATCTCGGAAACGAACTCCACGCCCTGCGCTTCGAGCAAGGCAACGTCCCCTTCGATGTCGCTGGTGGCAAAAGCGATGCGGTGAATACCCAGGTGGTTGACGGGGATGGGATAAGGCGGCCGCGGATCAAAGGGTTCGAGCCACTGCACGAGTTCGATCTGCGAGCCGTCCTCCATGTGGGTCATCAGCGCTCCCCGGATGTGAAACGGGCGCTCAAATCCCAGCGCCCGGGCAACTGCCGGACTGTCGGTGGCCGGCCGTTCAACCGACACCCGGTACCCCAGCATTTCGTACCAGGCGCGGGAGCGCTCGAAGTCACTGACGTTAATGTGCACCGCCCCGAGCCCCACGATGTGCGGCGCTGGCGTATCGGCGGGGTCGCCGTCCACTTCGGCCAGTTCGTAGAACGTGCCGTCCAGATCCGTGAAAACCGCGAACCGCCGCCCATCCCTGCGCTCCGTCGGGCCAGACAGGAACCTGACCCCGTTGGCGGACATGTGGGCATGGGCGCTGTCGAGGTCCGTGGTGTGCATGACCGCCCTAGCCATGCCGAGCCGATTCAGGGCCTCATAAGGCGGGGAATCGTCTCGTGGAACGGTGAACTCGATGAGATCGATCACGCCACCGCTGAACAATCCCATCCCGATCAACTCGCCATGCAGCAGATAGCCACCTGCCTCGCCGCCTTTGGCGCCATCGTACTCGGTGGGCGTGGCGACGCCGATGGCTCTGGCCATGGCTTGGGTGTTGGCATCCGGAAAGCCTGACAGGGTTTCAAAGCCAAGGGCACCGTAAAACGCCCGCGCGGCCTCAAAGTCGCTGACATTGGTGTTGAAGTGAACCCGGGCCTGAACGCTCAGGGTGGGGGATACCCCCTGGGTCGCAGCGGGCTCGCTGGCGAGCGCAACCTGGCCCCCGAGGTAGGCCAGCCACAATAGGGCGCAGCTTTTGCGCAGCATTTTAGCGCTCCATCCAACTGATCAAGCCGGGGCACAAACTTTAGTGCGCTGAGTGATCAACACAAGGCTGATCACCGCTAGGACCGCATGGCCGATCATGCCGCCCGCCTGGTCGCCGGCCACCGCCAGCGAGAGGGTCAGGCCGGCATGAAAGGTCAGCAGCAAGCCCAGCGCCACGGTCACCGCCGCCAGATCGTCGCGGCGAGGCCATACCCATAACGAGACGCTGGCCAAAGCGAGCGCCGCAAAGCCGTAGTGCATGGACCACTGGGCGCCCTGGCCAGCCGCAGAGATGCCTTCCGGCCCCCCGATCAGCGCCACAGCCGCCATGGTTTCCATGAGCAGATGCAGAATCAGCAAAACAACAAAAAGAATGCGCATATCCCCTCCCTGTTTACGTGGTTTGAGCGCTTTGGTTCATGGCGGCCACCCTCACAACCCGGGTGCCCGCCGCCCGATCATGCAGGCATCGGCACGACTTCCCAAATATCGGCAACAGATCCAACAGCGGCAGCACGATGAGCGGTGGGTAGATGACCACAAATAAAAGCGGGAAAAAGAGTGCCCGCACACCGATCAACTTCCAGATCGGGGCTGGCTCCAAGGCATCCGTCCGAGCCAAGGCAATGCCGAACAAGCGCTTGCCGAGAGTCTGCCCACTTTGGGCGAGTCCATGACCGTTCAGAATCAGGTAGCTCGTCACGGCCAACACAAACACCCACCACATCCACCACGTGCTGGTGAAGTCCTCGGGGTCTTCCATGACTTCGAACACCATCACCAGAACGACCGTCAAGCCGGGGACCAGCACCGCATCCGCCGCGGTGGCACCCAAGCGTCGCCAACGCCCGGCAAGGATTTGCCGGTCAGTCATGCGCCAGCTGCACTTGGAACAGCAAAAAAGCATTGCCGCCGCGCTGCTGGCCCACATATCGGTAGCCGGCCGTGACCATCAGCAAATCGTCTGCCAACATGGCGCCGTGCGCGTCGAAAGCCCCGCCATTGGTGCGCTCGCCGTTGACCGCCGAGTATTCCCGCCACGCAGATCTCCTGCGGCGAGCGAGGCCCGATCGGCCTGCATCGTTCGAGAAATTTCCTTTATAATACATTAGGTTAAGACACTTCCGGCCTCTGGCCGCGATCCCGCGCGCGGGGCGCGTTGTCCGTTCAAGAACACCGTTTTGTTCCCTCGGGACGAACGGCACCTGAGGTAACAGACAACGGAGACACGCCCATGCGCATCCACGCCACCCTCAACGAGCGGACACTTCGCCGCACCTTCCATGAACAGAGAATCGGTCGGAACGGCCTGACCGTCATCGACAATGATTTGCCCGCCTTCGCGCTGAAAGTCTCGAAGAACGGCACCCGAACCTTCATCGTCCGTGTCGCGCGCAAACTCGGCAGAGACACCATCGTTCTCGGGAAGGCCGATGAAATCACCGTGGCCGAGGCCCGCGAGAAGGCCGCCGCGGCCATCGCGGAGGCCAGGGTCGATCGCGAGACCGGGCCGCTATTCACCGACTTTGTGACCGACTTCATGCGCCGCCAGGGACGGCGCTGGAAGCCGTCCACGAGGAAGGGCAACGCCCACCTGATCAACCGATACGTCGTGCCGTTCTTCGGCAAGATGCGCGTCGCGGAGATCGATCGCGCCGACGTGCGACGCTGGTTCGATTCGCTGAGCGGCACGCCCGGCAACGCCAACCGGACCCTGCCGGTGCTGTCGGTGATGCTGCGCCAGGCGGAACTCTGGGAGCTTCGCCCGCAGGGATCGAACCCCTGCCGCAACATGCGCCGCTACAAGATGCCGCCGCGCGAACGGTTCCTTTCGCTCAACGAACTCAAGCGCCTCGGGTTCGTACTCGACCATGCGCAGGACCGGCAAGCCGTCGCCGCGATCCGGCTGTTGCTGTTTACTGGTGCGCGGTCGTCCGAGATCACGGGCTTGCAGTGGGATTGGATCCGCGGCGCCCGCGCCGTGCTACCCGACTTGAAGACCGGACCGAAATCCATCCAGCTTCCGCCGCCCGCGCGGGCCGTGCTCAACGGCCTGCCGCGTGCGGGGCGTTTCGTCTTCCCGAACAAACGGGGCGACGCACGGATGGCCGACCTGGGGCTTCGGTGGCAGACGCTGCGGAAGCTCGCCGGACTGGACGATGTGCGCATCCACGATTTTCGGCACTCGTTCGCCTCCCATGCCGTGATGAGCGGGCTGGATCTCTACACCGTCGGTCGCCTGCTCGGCCACGCCGATACGGCATCCACCGAACGCTACGCCCATCTCGCCGACGAGCATGTCCGCGAGGCGGCGGGGCGCATCTCCGGCATTGTCCATGGCGCAATGACCGGCAACGGAAAGGAGGGCGGACGATGAGCGGCAACAAACATCGCATTCGGTTGACGGTGAAGGCCATCGCCGCCGCCAAGCCAGCAGACAAGGAGTACACGCTCTGGGACAACCTGCTGGGACACTTCGGGGTCCGAGTGCAACCCTCCGGCGTCCGGTCCTACATCGTCCAGACCCGCGTCCGGGGGCGCATGCGCAAGGTCACGCTCGGGCGCTTCCCCGAGCTGTCGCTGGACGCGGCGCGGCGGGAAGGCGCAGCCGTGCTCGCCCGACTGTGGGGCGGCGAGGACGTGACGCCGCCCCGGAAGAAAAAGACGCCGCTGTTCCGGGATTTCGCCAAGCGCTACCGTGAGCGGCGTCGACACCGTTGGAAGCCGTCCTCGCTGGAAACCTACGACATCTACATGAGGAACCGCCTGATGCCACAATTCGGGCGGCTCCGGCTCGACGCCATCGACCACAAGCGCGTCTCGGCGTGGTTCGACGCGGCCAGCGTGGAAAAGCCCGGAGCAGCCAATCGCGCATTCGAGATCCTCCGCGTCATGCTCAAGTCGGCCCGCCAGGGGGGCGACATCGCCGAGCACGTGCCCGATGCCTGCGCCAACATCGTCAGGAACCCGCGTCGGTCCGTCGCCCGCTACCTCGACCGTTCCGAACTGGAGCGTCTCGGCGCAGCGCTGGACCAGCGCCAGAAAGAACATCCCTGGCCGGTCGCGGCGGTCCGCCTGTTGACACTGACCGGCGCGCGCCTCTCTGAAATCGTCAACCTGAAGTGGGACGAGATCGGGGAGATCGGCAAGGATGGCGCGAGCGCCCGACTGGGCGACTCCAAGACCGGGCCGCGCACCGTCTGGCTCGGACCGGAAGCGGCAGGCGTGCTCGTGGCGCTCCCTCGGACAGAGGGCGAGGATCGAGTGTTTCCCGAGAACCTCACGTCCAGCCGGCTCTATACGTTCTGGGTCGGTGTCCGGGACGACGCCGGTCTGCCCGGCGTTCGCATCCACGACTGTCGGCACACCTGGGCCTCGCAGGGCGTGATCAACGGCGTCGGATTGACGACCGTCGGACGCCTACTCGGGCACCGCCAGCGGGAAACCACGGCGATCTATGCCCACCTCGACGATGCCGCGCTTCATGGCGCCGCCGCACAGGTCGCCAACGTCATGGCGCGTGCAATGGGTTTCAGGGACACGGCGCCGGGGTTGCCTGACGATGAAGAACAAGGCGGCGAGCAAGGGGATCAATCACTCGTTTCGAATTCGCGGGCGATGCCAGCCGATTCTCCAAGCCCTCCCAGGACGAAGAGCAAATGCGGACAGGCCTGCTTAAAGGGCGAAGACGTCGACGAAGAATCTCTTGCACAGCGGAACTCCGACCGGTTGCAGGCGGGTCCAACCAGAGCCGAATCCCCTGCGACAGCCGCGCCCGACATCCAACGTCAGCCCCTGCTCGATTGGTTGTGATGGGTCCCGCAGGCTTTGCTGCCCCGGAACCGTTGACCGAGGAGTTGTCGCCACGACCGACGCCACCTCGGTCTTCGGCCCCAACGGTGGGTCAGATGCGGACGCCCCTTGCCGCAGAGGTAGCCTGCGGTTCTTCCGAGCCAGTTGACGTTAAATAGTGCTATTATCTATTTTGTAGAAACACAGGGAACGGGGCATGAGATGTCCAGGACCATTACACTATCGACCGCCGTGTTCGCCGCGATCTGGGCGGAACGCCGCGACGGCGAGGAAACCGAGGACGCCATACTCCGACGCTTGCTCGGATGCGGCGACGACGCTTGGGCAAACGGGGGCCACGGCGACCGCGAGGGCGGCGTCCACGACGCCCGAAACGACGTGCATTTCCCGGAGGGCTTCGAGATATTCCGCACCTACAAGCGCAGGGAGTTCAAGGCGACCGCCCGGGCAGGCGTCTGGGTGCGCGAGGACACGGGGGAGCGGTATCCGACCCTCAACCGGCTCAACGAGTCCATCTCGTCGGGTAACGAGAACGTGTGGAACGGAAGCTGGAAGTACCGCACGCCCGATGGATCCTTCCGATCCATCGACTCGTTGCGCGGGTAGGATGGAGCGGAATGTGCAACGACCGTTTGGCTCCGGGTCCGTACCAAGTTGCGGTCACGCGCATAGCCTGCCGTCTTCACAAGCGACTTAGCGCTCCATGGCGAAGCAGACAAACAACGCAGGATCCACTCTCGGCTTCGAGGCGCAGCTCTGGGCGGCGGCGGACAAGCTGCGCGGCAACATGGAGCCGTCCGACTACAAGCACGTCGCTCTCGGCCTGATTTTCCTCAAGTACATCTCCGACGCCTTCGAGGCTAAGCGCGCCGCGTTGCTCACCGAAGAGTTGGCCGACCCGGAGGACCCCGAGGAGTATCTCGCCGATAACGTCTTTTGGGTTCCGAAGGCAGCCCGTTGGTCGCATCTGCAGGCCAGGGCCAAGCAGACGACGATCGGCAAGGACATCGACGACGCCATGCTTGCGATCGAGGCCCGAAACGCCTCGCTCAAGGGCGTCCTGCCCAAGGACTACGCCCGCCCGGCGCTCAACAAGGTGATGCTCGGCGAGTTGATCGACCTCGTAAGCGGCATCGGCATGGCCGAGGAAGCCGACCGCTCCCGCGACATCCTCGGGCGCGTCTACGAGTATTTTCTCGGCGGCTTCGCCGGCGCCGAGGGCAAGCGCGGCGGCGAGTTCTACACGCCGCGTTCCGTCGTCCGGCTGCTGGTGGAGATGCTGGAGCCCTACAAGGGCCGGGTGTATGACCCCTGCTGCGGCTCCGGCGGCATGTTCGTGCAGTCCGAGAAGTTCGTCGAAGAGCACGGCGGGCGCATCGGCGACATCGCCATCTACGGACAGGAGAGCAACTACACGACCTGGCGGCTCGCCAAGATGAATCTCGCGGTGCGCGGCATCGACGCCGACATCCGCTGGAACAACGAGGGCAGCTTCCACAAGGACGAACTGCCGGACCTCAAGGCCGACTTCATCCTTGCCAATCCGCCGTTCAACGTCTCCGACTGGGGAGGTGATCGGGTCCGAGAGGATGCTCGCTGGAAGTTCGGCGTACCGCCGGTCGGCAACGCCAACTACGCTTGGCTGCAGCACATCCATCACCACCTCGCCCCGAACGGCACGGCGGGCGTGGTGCTCGCCAACGGCTCCATGTCCACGGCCACGTCGGGAGAAGGCGACATTCGTCGCGTCCTGGTCGAGGCCGACGCAGTGGACTGCATGATCGCGCTGCCCGGACAGCTCTTCTACTCGACGCAGATTCCCGCCTGCCTCTGGTTCTTGGCGCGGAACAAGAACCCCGGCGGTGATAGCCGAGACCGGCGCGGCGAAGTGCTGTTAATCGACGCCCGCAAGCTCGGACACATGATCGACCGGACGCGGAAGGAGTTTTCTGACGAGGACATCGCCCTCATCGCCGATACATATCGTGCGTGGCGCGGCGTACCGGACGCGGCGCCATACGAGGACAAACCGGGATTCTGCAAGTCCGCCACGTTGAATGAGATCGGGAAACACAACCACGTCCTGACGCCTGGACGCTATGTCGGTGCGGCGGCGGTCGAAGATGACGACGTGCCGTTCGAGGAGCGGTTTGCGGAACTGCGGGAAACCCTGGCCGAACAATTTGCCGAAGCCGGCGAACTTAGCGCCCTCATCCAGAAGAAACTGGAGGAGGTCGGCGCGCATGGTTGAGGGGTTGCCCGAGCAATTTTATCGGGAGAGTGAACCAAATCGTGTGGCGATTGGGGAACCTCCAAGCCGCCCAAGGAGTTGGCCTGTGGTCCGTCTTTGTGATCATGCTGACTCCTGTTTAGGCAAGATGCTCGACAGCAAGAAAAACCGTGGCCATTTTCTTCCATACCTTGGAAACAAAAACGTTCGTTGGGGGAACTTTGACACAAACAATCTTGGTCAGATGCGTTTTGAAGATCACGAGCATGATCGATACGGACTGAGATACGGCGACCTTGTCGTCTGCGAAGGTGGTGAACCAGGTCGCTGCGCAATTTGGAAGGACGAAATACCGGGGGTAAAGATACAGAAGGCACTTCACCGAATCAGGACACGGGATCAGTTGGACAATGGTTTCCTATACTACTGGTTTCTGCTGGCCGGTCGAATCGGTGCATTAGAACCCTATTTCACGGGCACAACTATCAAGCATCTGACTGGGAAAGCCATCGCTGAACTTCAGGTACCACTACCTCCAAAGCCAGAACAAATGGCCATCGCTCACATCCTCGTCGACCTGAACCGCCGGATGAACGAGACGCTGGAGGCGATGGCGCGGGCGATCTTCAAGGACTGGTTCGTCGATTTCGGGCCTACCCGCGCCAAGGCCGAAGGTCGCACTCCCTACCTCGCCCCGGAAATCTGGGACATGTTCCCCAACGCCCTCGACGACGAGGGCAAGCCGGTCGGGTGGTCTTTTTCCACCTTGACGGCACTTGCCGACATGAACCCAGAATCTTGGACCAGAAAGGACTGTCCGGAAGAAATCGACTACGTGGACCTCGCAAACACGAAATGGGGAAAAATCGAAGCCACGCAGAGATTTCGTTGGCACGATGCGCCTAGCCGCGCGAAGCGGGTTCTTCGGCCTGGCGATACTATCGTAGGGATGGTAAGACCCGGCAACGGGTCTTTTGCGTTCATCGGCGATTCCGGCCTAACCGGCAGCACAGGGTTCGCAGTACTCAGGCCCGTCGATCCCCACTACAGGACACCGGTGTATCTCGCCGCAACGGCTCCTGAGAACATCCAACGCCTCGCTAGTTTGGCGGACGGTGCCGCCTATCCAGCTGTTCGTCCTGAAGTCGTGGGAGCAACGGGGATTGCTGTTCCTGATGATGCGGTGACTTCCAGCTTTTCGTCGCTTGTCTCACCTATCTTTGATCATATGGTATCGAATACGAGGGAAGACATTGCTCTTGCTCAAACCCGCGATCTCCTGCTCCCGAAGCTCATGTCCGGCGAAATCTGCGCTGCGGGTACGGAGAATATCGTTGAGAGAATTCTGTGAAGCGCATCGAACGTCTACGTCAACTGCGCGGTTGTGGTGTCTTCCGCGATTTTGATTGGCCGTCGGACCTCTCTGAATTCGGGCCGTATAACCTGATTTACGGTTGGAACGGAACTGGCAAGACGACACTGAGCCGGCTGTTTCGCGACCTTGAACTCCGTCGATCGCCAAGAGAGGGAGAGGCGACGCTGCGAATTGACGGAAGCGATGTCCGAGGTGAGAGCTTCCCGCAATCGGATGTTCAGGCGCGTGTGTTCAACCGAGACTTCATCAACGAGAACGTGTTTCCCGTAGGACGTGACGAGATGCCGCCCATCCTTGTGCTTGGTGCGGAGAATGTTGAGAAGCAAAAGGAAGTTGATTCCCTGATGCGACGTCACAGCAAGGCAATATCAAATGCTGACACCGCCCGCTCTGCAAAACAATCTGCGCGTGCGGGCTTTGACCGGTTTTGTATCGACCGTGCAAAGGTCATAAAGGACACGCTCCGGTCGAGCGGCCAAAACGCATACAACAACTACGACAAGGCCAACTTCCGGAACGATGCGCATGAAATGGTCGATGCTGGCGACAGTACCGCGCACCGCCTAACCGAGGCAGAACGCGAGACGCTGAATGCCCAGCGTCAGGCGATGCTGAAGCCTAAAGTGCAGGAAGTTACCTTTGCTTTACCGGATTTCAGCAAAATTGCCGACTGCGTTTCCGAGGTATTGGAGACGACAGTTGTCTCAGCAGTGATCGAATTTCTGAAAGACGATCACGCGCTCGCCGACTGGACCCGGCAAGGTCTCGTGTTGCACCGGGAGCGCGGTGCCGAACTATGCCAATTCTGTGAACAACCACTGCCGGAGGACCGCATAGCTAAACTGGAGAATCACTTCAACGATCAGTATGAGCGGTTCATGCAGCGCATAGATCAGGAGATCGCCCAACAAATGGCCGCGTCCGAGGCATTAGCAAGACTTCAACTGCCGGCCGAGGCCGAACTTTATGACGACCTCGGCCCGGACTTTCGAGCTCGGAAGGCCGATCTGAAAGAGGCTTTGCGATTGGTGCAGGACTTTGCTGAGGCCGCGGTGCAAACCTTGGAGGAAAAGAAGAGTCGCGCTTTTGAGCAAGTCGATTTGCAACTTAATGCCCCATCTGTCGATGCAATTGTGATTGTGAGGTTGAATGAGGCAATCGGGAACCACAACGATGCGTGCGACGACTTCACTGACAGGGTCAATGCTGCCCGAGAGCGGCTGGCTGCAGACATGATCGCGGCGGATTTAAAGGAATTTAAATCTCACACGGACACTGTATACCGCGCGGAAGTCGATGCAGAGGAGAAGGCGCAAGAAGCCCGCCGCTTGGAGAGTGAGATTGCCCAGTTGGAAAAGGAGATTGTCGAACATCGCCAACCGGCCGAAGAACTAAACGAGGATCTACGAAAGTACCTGGGACATAAGGAACTGTACTTGGAGGTCGAGGAAAACGGTTACACAATGACACGTGGTGGCGTGCTCGCAAAGACCTTAAGTGAGGGAGAAACCACGGCGATCGCCCTGTTGTATTTTCTGAAGTCCTTGAATGACAGGCGATTCACGCTCGAGAATAGCGTAATAGTGTTGGACGACCCTGTCTCGAGTCTCGATGCCAACGCATTGTTCCTCGCCTTCGGCTTTATTCGCGAACGCGCTAGCCGCGCTGGCCAACTGTTTGTCCTGACCCATAATTTTTCGTTCTTTCGACAAGTCCGAAATTGGTTTAAACGTCTGAAGGGACAGGCTCGTTTCTTCATGCTTGACTCCAAGTTGCTGGATGACGCTCGGAATAGCACCATTCGACGGCTCGACCCATTGCTCAAGCAGTACGAGTCGGAGTACCAATACCTAATCGCCCGTATCCATCAAGCGTCAACTAAGTCAGAATCGGCGGGTCAGGAGCACAACTATGTCCTTCCGAATATGGCCAGACGCATGCTGGAGGCTTTTCTCGCGTTTCGTATGCCGCAAAGCTCAGGGAATCTATGGCAACAACTGAAGGCAGTCCAATTCGACGAAGCCAAGAAGCTTCGAATTCTTCAGTTTCTGCACACCCACGCGCACTGTATTGCAGGCGGAGCACCGGAACATGACATGACGGCCCTTGCCGAAGGGCCGTTTGTTCTCAAAGACCTGTTGGATATGATCGAGTCGCTGGATAACGCGCACTACTCGGCAATGGTGCAGCTTGTAGCCTCGTCTGCTGACTCGTTGGAGCACCTATGATCCGCGACCCTGATAAATCCGAAATATTAGTTTGGGCGCGCGAGCGCGCCGGGTTCGCGCAGGACGATCTGGCGGCCAAGTTCAGCAAGCTGCCGGAATGGGAGAGCGGCGACATCCAGCCCACTCTGAAGCAGGCGGAGGCGTTCGCCCGCGCCGTCCATGTGCCAATCGGATACCTGTTCCTCTCCGAGCCGCCGGAAGAGACCGTTCCCATTCCAGACTTCCGCACCTTCGCCGGACATGCAATCACGCACCCCAGCCCAAATCTGCTGGACACGATCTACACCTGCCAGGAGCGACAGAGCTGGTTTCGGGATTTCGCCCGCGTCGCCGGCGAGCCCGATCTCGACTTCGTCGGCAGCGTCTCATTGAATACGTCCCCTGCAACTGCTGCAGCGCGGATTCGAGAGACACTGGGTTTCGATCTGGCCGCCCGGCAAGAGTGCTCGACCTGGACCGACGCGCTGCGGCTGTTCATCCGCCAATCCGACGAAGCCGGCGTTCTCGTCATGATGAGCGGGATCGTGATGAGCAATACCAGCCGCCCTTTGGATCCCGCAGAGTTTCGCGGCTTCGCGCTGTGCGATCCGCTCGCGCCGCTGATCTTCGTCAACGGCAAGGACACGAAAGCGGCGCAGATGTTCACGCTCGCACATGAGCTCGCGCATGTCTGGCTCGGTGCTTCCGCCCTGTCGAATCTTGGAGCCGCGCCCGCGACCGGATTCCGCCAGGAGGAGGTGTGGTGCAACGCAGTAGCAGCGGAGCTTTTGGTGCCCCTGCGCGTCCTGCAATCCGATCTGCGACGAAACGAGCCACTCCCGGACGCGCTGTCCCGGCTGGCGCGTACCTTCAAGGTCAGCACACTTGTCATCTTGCGGCGCCTGCTCGATGCGGGTTGGCTGACTCGCGAGGGCTTTGATGCGGCATGGAGGCAAGAGAACGAACGTCTGCGGAAGCTTGTCCAAGCGGCTAGCGGCGGCGGCGACTTCTATCGCACGACCGTCGCGCGCGTCGGGCGGCGGTTCGCTCGCGCGTTGGTCGTGAGCACGCTTGAGGGCCAGACGCTCTATCGGGATGCGTTCCGTATGTTGGGCGTCAAGAAGACCGCGACCTTCAACAATCTCGGACGCGAAGCCGGGGTGATGGGATGACTGCCTATCTCGTCGATTCGAACGTCTTCATCCAGGCCAAGAATCTGCACTACGGTTTCGACTTCTGCCCCGCGTTCTGGGATTGGTTGGTTGAGCAGAACGACGCAGGGAGGGTCGCGAGCATTGAGAAGGTCGCGGACGAACTGCAGGCTGGGGACGACGAGCTCTCGAAGTGGGCCGCCGCGCGCGGCGAAGGGTTCTTTCTGCCTCCGGATGACGCCGTGTTGCCAGCGCTTCGCAACGTGAGCGATTGGGCGAGAGGCCAAGGATACCAGCCGGCCGCCGTCGCAACCTTCCTGCAGGTTGCCGACTACTGGCTTGTCGCGCACGCGCTGGCTCACGAGTGCATCGTCGTCACGCACGAGGTCCCCGCCGACACCACCGCCAAGATCAAGATTCCGAACGCCTGCATCGGCCTGGGGCTGCGCTGCATGAACCCTTACGAGATGCTTCGGCGCGAGCGCGCGAGATTCGTTCTGGGAACGGGCAAGGCCGCGGCCTGATGGTCGGAATCACCGAAAGCGAGGTGGAGGACGCGGCGCTCCAATGGCTCGTCGGACTTAGCTACGCCGTGGCGCACGGACCGGATATCGGACCGGAGGGTTCGGTACCGGAGCGCGGCAGCTACGATGAGGTGCTGCTGGCTGGTCGGTTCCGCGAGGCGCTAGCGCGCCTGAACCCGCATCTGCCTGCCGAAACGCTGGAGGACGTGCTGCGCAAAATGAGGCAGACGGAAACGCCCTCGCTCATTGAGGAGAACCGCCGCCTGCACCGCTACCTGATCGACGGCGTGCCCGTCGAGGTTGCGCGGGAGGACGGTAGCATCGGCGGCGACACCGCCCGGCTGATCGATTTCACTGACGTCGATTCCAACGACTGGCTTGCGGTCAACCAGTTCACGGTGATCGAAGGCCAGAACAACCGCCGGCCCGATGTGGTGCTGTTCGTCAACGGGCTGGCGCTCGCCGTGATCGAATTGAAGAATCCCGGTGACGGGAACGCCACGCTTGAAGGCGCGTTCAACCAGCTCCAGACCTACAAGGACGAGATTCCGTCACTGTTCCGCACCAACGCCGCGCTCATGACCTCGGACGGGATCCAGGCGCGCCTAGGCTCGCTGACGGCCGATCTGGAACGGTTCATGCCCTGGCGCACCGTAGACGGCGCCGCCATCGCCCCGAAGGGCTCGCCGGAACTCCAGACCGTCATCGAGGGCGTGTTCGAGAGGAATCGCTTCCTGACCCTGATCCGCGACTTCACCGTGTTCGGGGACACGGGATCGGGCATCGTCAAGATCGTGGGCGGCTATCACCAGTTCCACGCCGTGCGTCGCGCTGTCGCGTCCACCTTGCGCGCATTGCCCGGAAGCGCCCGGCAAGTGCGTGAGGACCCGGTCCAATACAACCTGCCGTCGGTTGTGTCACAGGAAAAGGGCGACAGGCGCATCGGCGTCATCTGGCATGCCCAAGGCTCGGGCAAGAGCCTGCTGATGGCCTTCTACGCCGGACGGATCATCGCCCATCCGGAGATGCGGAATCCGACCGTTGTCGTCGTCACCGACCGCAACGACCTCGACGATCAGTTGTTCGGCACGTTTGCGATGTGCCGCGACCTGCTCCGCCAGACCCCGCAGCAAGCCGACAGCCGCGAAGACTTGCAGAAGGTGCTGACCCGGCCGTCCGGCGGCGTCGTGTTCACAACCATCCAGAAGTTCGCACCGGAGTCCGGCGAGACCGACCATCCGGTGCTCACCCACCGCCGCAACGTCGTCGTCATCGCCGATGAGGCGCACCGCAGCCAGTACGGCTTTCGGGCCAGGATGGCGCGAAAGACCGGCGAAATCTCCTATGGCTTCGCCAAGCACCTGCGCGACGCCCTGCCGAACGCCTCGTTCATCGGCTTCACCGGCACGCCGATCGAGAAGGAGGACGTGAACACGCCGGCGGTGTTCGGCCACTACATCGACGTTTACGACATCAACCGGGGCGTCGAGGACGGCGCGACGGTGCCGATCTACTACGAGAGCCGCCTCGCCCGCATCGAACTCGACGAGGACGAGAAGCCGGCACTCGACGACGATGTTACGGAGCTGACCGAGGACGAGGCGGAAGGAGAAAAGGAGCGGCTCAAGCGCCGATGGGCGAACGTCGAGGCCGTCGTCGGGGCGGAGAAGCGCCTGCGCCTGATTGCCCGGGACCTGGTCGAGCACTTCGAGAGCCGTGTCGTCGGCATGGACGGCAAGGCCATGATCGTGTGCATGAGCCGTCGGATTTGCGTAGCGCTCTATGGCGAGATCGTCACGCTGCGCCCGGAATGGCACAGCGACGACTACGAAAGCGGCGTCATCAAGATCGTCATGACCGGCGCGGCGTCGGACCCCAAGCAATGGCAACGGCATATCGGAGGCAAGGCCCGCCGGGAGTTGCTCGCCAAGCGTATCAAGGACCCAGATGACGCCCTCAAGGTGGTGATTGTGCGTGACATGTGGCTAACCGGGTTCGACGCGCCGAGCCTGCATACGATGTACGTCGACAAGCCCATGCGAGGGCACGGGCTGATGCAGGCCATTGCCCGCGTGAACCGAGTGTTCCGAGACAAGCCGGCAGGATTGATCGTGGATTACATCGGCATCGCGCAGAATCTCAAATCGGCTCTTGGTCAGTATTCGCGCGACGACCGGAGCCACGCTGGAATCGACGAGTCCGAAGCCGTCGCGGTGATGCTGGAGAAGCACGAGATTGTGAGCGCCATGTTCCACGGCTTCGACTACCGCAAGGGGCTTGCCGGGTCGCCGCGGGAACGGCTGGCCGCGCTGGCCGGCGCCATTGAGTGGGTGCTCGCCATGCAGCAACGCGAATCGGCCAAAGAATCGACCGAAGAAGGCAAGAAGCGCGCCCATCGCCACTTCAACGACGCCGTGCTGGCGCTGTCGAAGGCGTTCGCGCTCGCCGGCGCCAGCGACGAAGCTCGCAGCATCCGCGACGATGTGGGCTTCTTCCAGACCGTCCGTGCGGCGCTTGCCAAGAGCGCACCCGGCTCCGGCAAGTCCTCCGCAGAGCAGGACCTGGCCGTGCAGCAGATCGTCAGCCGCGCCGTCATCTCAACCGAGATCGTCGACATTCTCGCAGCCGCCGGGCTGGACACGCCGGACATCTCCATGCTGTCCGACGAGTTCCTCGCCGAGATTCAGGGAATGGAAAAGAAGAACTTGGCAATGGAAGCGCTGCGCAAGCTCATCAACGGCGAACTGCGCTCACGAAGCCGGGTCAACGTCGTGCAGACACGCACCTTCTCCCAGCGGCTGGAGGAAGCCATCGCCCGCTATCACGGCAACGCCATCACCACGGCGGAGGTCCTCCAGGAGCTGATCGGGCTCGCCAGGGACATCCACGCCGCCCACCAGCGCGGCGAAGAGGAAGGACTCAGCCAGGATGAAATCGCCTTCTACGACGCTTTGGCGCAGAACGAGAATGCGGTTGAGGTGATGGGCAACGACCACGTTCGGGTCATCGCCCATGAGTTGCTGAACAGCTTGAAGAGCAGTGCGTCGTTGGACTGGCAGCACCGCGAGTCGGCGCGCGCCCGAATGCGGGTCCTGGTCAAGCGCATCCTCCGCAAACACGGTTACCCGCCGGATCTTCAGGACGCCGCCGTTCAGACGGTCCTGCAACAAGCCGAGGCGCTCTCGGCTTCATGGGCCACGTGAGACGCCTCAACTCGCGGGGACCATGATGGCTGGCAGGAATCAGCATTACATTCCCAGATTCCTTCAACGGGCCTTCGCAATCCGATCGCGCCGCAGGGAGATTTGGCATTTCGATCGCGGCGAGGCGGCTGAACGGCGTGCGATCAAGCGGACTGCATCCGAGGATTTCTTCTACTCTGAAACAGGAGCCGACGGCTCGGCAACGCTGGACGACGCGATCACGAGGAGAGAATCCGATCTGGCGGTATTGCTGAACACGGTCAGGGCCAAATCGCCGGGAGATGTCATTGCCTCTTCGGCGGCCGCCGCCATCGTGTCCCATCTGACACAAAGGACCGCACACGTGCGTGCGGCGTTAAGCGAGGGGGTGGCTCGTTTGCTCGACCGCGCGGAGGAGGCCTTTTCCAAGCGCGACAATATCGAGGCGCTGATGGGCCTCGAGAACGGGCTTCCCAATGAGCGATTCCGGGATATGGTAATGAAGGAGGTGGCGGCAAGTCCGGAGATCGCCCGGCTCGGCATCCCGACTCGCGTCCTCGAGCGGACGGCATTCCTTTTGGCGAAAGAGGGCTCAGGCGAAATGGTGGCGAGCGCAAGCGCTCTGCTAGGCGGCTTGCGGCTGCAGTCGACCGAGCTTGTGCGCGACAGCCACAACAAGGCATTGGGCGATACCATCCGAACGAGCGAGTACGAAGCCATGCTTCAGATTTTCGACTGGAGCGTCGAGTCGGGCCCCGTCGCCGGAGCTATCCTGTCGGACTGCGTGTCGATCGGCCTTGGACCGAACGGCGTCGCAGGCAATCACTTGCTCATCGGGCGGGACAAGCTACAGGCGTTGCTTCTCGCGGTTTCGCCCGAAAGGCTGCTCGTTGGGCGCAGACCAGGATTCACGCCGCCAAGCGACTTCGACTACAACCTGGAGGCGGCTCGCTTAAGCCACACTTTCTTCCTAGCCCCGCGCAACGATGAGGAGACTGCAAGGCTGCATGCGATGATCGGGCAGACGCTCCGACCGGCCATTGCAAACGCCGTGGAGAGCGGCTTTGACGACGCTTTTCGGGAAAGAACTACGGCGGGACTGGGAAACCCAGAGTCGGCTGTCCGCACCTTCGGCTGGAGGCCAACATCAGGCGGCCGTTATGAGCTTTCGCTGGACCGGTGCGGTGACGAGCGCACCACGGCCCGGGTTCGGGAGGCAGTGTTCCTCCTCGTGAACGAAGTCGCCACGGCCATGCCTCTGGAGCGGCTCGACGGGATCACCATAGGAAGCGACTATCCGGGATTGTTGAAGGCCTTGAGACGCGGCTGGAAAAACGCGCCGGAGCCCCAGACAGTGCCGCCAGAGCTCGGCATCGGTGTTGCGCAGACCGTAACGGTCAAGCGTTCGGGAATCGTGAAGGGACGTATCGTTGCGTCGAGCATCGTTTCCGATGCGCTGATTTCCGAAGATTCGCAACACAGGGCATGGGGGATGCACGCCCTGGTCAGGCAACTGGCTGCGGTGGCCCAAATTGAGATCGTGGAGCGGTGCCTGCCGGGTACGCTGCTCGGCTCGGGAGCCAACGGAATTGATGGCTGGCTCTACGCCAACGTGGACGGCGCGCCTGAGAGCTACGCGGCCTCGTGGATGGCGGCAGCGTTCCAGGACTCCGCCGAAGTCGCACTGGGGCTAAGTGAGCTGCTATCCACAGCCATTGACCGATTCATGACCGTCGTTCCTCGCGAGCGGCTCGCCTATCGCGAGCACGGCGACTTGGACAAGCTGCTCGGCGTTGTACTACCCGAGATTCGACGCGTCCTCATTGTGGCAGCGGACCTGCTCAGCCATTGCGCGTTCGTTGGCGTGTCGCCGATAGCCGGGCAGCCTGTGCTTGGCGAAGCCCTGGACCGTGCGGGGCTCCGCAACTGGTTCGGTGTTTATGGTGACCATCTGGCGCGTTTCCATCGACGGTCGGGCCGGTGGGAGTCCTTCGACGAGTTCCTGTCCTTCAACATCCATGTGGAGCGGTTGCTGCTGTCCGTGGGTATGTTTGCGTGGGAAGCGCCGGAAGGGCTGAGGGTGGAGGTGCCCTTGGGCACCGACGCAGAAGCGCTGCTGGCAAGACGTCGAGCGCGGTAGCCGTTTTCGGTCTTTTTCCAGGATTTGAAACATCACGTTTCAGCCCTGAGGCAAGGAATGCGCGACGATAGCGCGATCAGGGATTTGGCCGTCACTGGCGGGCGTTCTCTACCTGCCTGGAGGTTTGATGCTGTACCGCGCGGCTTGGGGCTCGGAGGAAAACACGAGAGTCATAGAGCCATCGAACTGCAACCAATCGGGCTCCGAAGAACATGCTTGTTCAGGCGTGCAGGTAAATCCCGGTCTCACTGAGCAATAGTCTCCCTCGCGACGCTTCATAAATAGCTCTTGGACCTATCGCTCGTAGAGGTAAAGAGCAGTCCCAATGACGATGATGTGCGGTAATGGAACCCCGAACAGTGTGACGCTGTTCAGCAAGTGCAATGGTACCCCTCTCTTTTTCCTTCGCGACTTGCGGCCATTATTTTCGTTTAGCGCAGCCATGTTGATCGCGTGCGCACCTTCGAAGTTGGCGATACTCTGGATAATGCACTTCAACGACACCGATGTACTGTCAAACACCATGACCTGCTGGCCGAGCCAGTTATCGCAGGTCATTGATCGGCCGGATGCTGTTTCGAACAACTGTTCCGCGCTGACGAGCCAAGGTTTCGCGTCCGTCGGCGTGCCAACCCAATCGGCAGTTCCCGGGAGCGGCCACTCGACTGAGAACTGTATTTCTTGAGCCGCGACATGAAATCGGTAGGTCGGCAGTACGGGACCGGGTTAGTCGATCTTGGTGAATTGCACAGACCCGTCCCGAATAGCCCAACCCGTCCGAAGGACTCTTCGCCGATCACTACGTATCTTGCGCAGAGGCGGAAGGCGCAGGTTTAGGGACTTCATCACTGTGTCATCCAAAAGTCGGGTTTCGCGCTTGCCGTAGTCCCCAAGGACCAGCTTCCTAAGGAAAACCGAGCACATGCGGGCGAAAGCGCTCACGGTGTGCTGCGGGTTTCGCGAATCCAGCCGTCCCTCCTGCATCTGAAGCCCGTCGATTGCAAGCTTTAATTCGCGAATCGCCTCGGAGATTCGCTCTTTCTTGTCCTTATGACGGCCACTGATCGGGACACCTTGGCTTGGCACCAGCGTTACATGCAGCCCTCCCTCGCTCTGGGCTGGTCTCTGTGGATGCAGCCAGAACTCCGGTTTCGTGCCAAAATGCCTCGCCAAGCGATTGGCGGTATCTGGTGTGACGACTCGCTGACCCTCGAGGATTCCGACAACGTGATCTGGCGAAATCTATAGCGTGTTCGCCACGTCGATGGTCGACAGGTCTAGTTGCGCCATCAACTTCTGCAAGATCTCTCCGGGGCGGAGATGCGTTGGCGGTCTCATGCTGGCTACCCCATTACGCAACTGCACCCAGGCCGTTCTTCGCGACCAGCGTCAGCAATTTCAACGAGGCCCCCCGCGGGCGCTTTTCGCCGCGCTCCCACTGGCTCACCAGCCCCGTGGTCACGTTGAGGTAGCGCGCGAACACCGCCTGGCTCGCGTTTTCCCGAAGCCGCAGCGCCCGAATATCCTCCGGCGACATCGCCTCCACGGGCGTCAGGCACATTTCGTCGAACACGCGCATGGTTTTCTTGGACATGACGCCAGCCTCGGCCAGACCGAGCGCGGCCTCGTGCGCGGCCCCCAACGCTTCACTCTTGTACTGCTTGGTCATTGCATTTCACCTCGATAATCGCTCCAACCGCCTGCGCTGCCGCAAGGTCGGGTTGGTCCAGCGACAGATATTCGTCGGCCAGCAACCGGAAGGTCACGAGCTCGTCCCGCCGCATGTTGTCCCGGTCGCTCTTGGCGAAACCGTAGACGAAAAACGCCAGTTCGCCGCTGCGAAACAGCATGATCGTCCGGAACCCGCCGGAACGACCGCCACCCTTGCGCACGATGCGCTGCTTGATGACGCCTCCGCCGAGGTCGGCATCTATCAGGCCTTTCCGAGCAAGGTGAACTGCGTCGCACAGCGCATCGTCCTCCAGTCCCTCGCGGTTCGCGAAGCGCGCGAACGCCTTGGTCTTGAACGTCTGCAATCCTGACCCCGCGAGCGCCTGCCATCGTAGCCATTTTATAGCACTGAGTGTGTGTGATACCAATCTGGCTTCGGATGCAGGCGCGGTCTCCGCACAGTCGCCCTGTGGCTTTTCGGCAACGCGGCTTCCACCCGCCAATTGCACCGCCGGAAAGGTTCGCCGACTCGTCCGCATCCGTATGGCCGTCGAAGCGACCTCGTCGGGCCTGCGGCCTGAGATCGGCTGGCACCAGAAAGAGGGCGAGTTTGGCCGGAAGCAGGGTGGTGGTCGACGCTCCGGGAGAGGAGTGCCGCCACCGTTCCCTCTCACCCGACTCAAGGAGCACGGCACGATGCAGGCGGCACTCGCACCGCGCGGAGACGCACGCACCTTTCTCACCCATTTCGTCGGCGGTGGCCTGGACGACGACCGCTACGTCATTCAGCGGTATTTGTCCCGGGCCAACGGCGACATCGTCCCCGTCGACGCAGAAGGCGCCAGGCCGAAGAGCCGGCGCTTCGCGCGTCGGCCCTTTCTTTCTGCTGCCGGCTTCGAGTCCTTCCGCTCCCGTCCGCGGAACCGCCCCGGCAGGGAGTGAGAGTGAAGCGGATTTCGGGCGAACGCCACATGTCCGGGAGGAAGGGCCCACGGCATCCGCATCCCACATGGAGTCCATCATGAGCGACATCACCTTCAAGCGCGTCCGCCCGGACGAACCCCGCATCTATGCCGACGGCGACTACGTCGGCGACGTCTAAGCCCACGACGACATCCTCAACCCCGGACAGCGGGTTTATCTGGTCCTGCTTGAGGACGATCCCAGGGGCTGGAAAGCGGTGCACGACCGCGACCGCATCCGCGAGGTGGCCGAGGAGCGTCTGCTGTCACACCCGAATCGCTGAGTGCGAGGCGGCAAGGTTCGGGCGCAACCCGGGCACCGCGCCTGCCGGAAGGCCCGAAAAGAGGCCGGGCCAAACCCAAACAAAGCTCTCTCCTCTGTCTGTCCCATCGTGCCACACATGCTCACTGCGCCAACCCCTGCGAGGTCCTCCACTGCGCTTCGCTCCGTTGCGGCCGCTGCGCGGTGGCTGCGCTGCGCGCGCGTGTCCCAATGAGACATACGCCGGAGCGAGCACCGCAACGGCACAACGGGTCAGATGGCCCAAACACTCAAGACAGGAGACTCTCACATGTACGACATCGACACTTACCAAGCGCAGTCCTCCACCGCGGTCATCTGCGAGACCGCGGCGCTCTACGGCACCACCCCCGAACGCGACGAGTTCGACCCCAGGGACATCTGGGACCGCGACGAGGCCGTCACGGCTGTAAGCGAAGCGTTCCGCATCCTCGCCGACGGTGTCGGCCCCGACGGCTTCCAGCTCGCCGACGAGCGCGAGCACCTGCTGTGAGGCCTCGTCAACGCCTTCGATGCCCCGGTCCGGCGACTCGACCGCAGCGTCGACCGACCGGGCGCGCGAGCTCGGCGACCGCCGCGACGCGTTCGAAGCGCTGCGCGACACCGCCGCCGACGCCTAACGCGCCGCGACCAGCGACACCTAGCGGCCGAGGCGCGGCAGCCACACCAGCCACACCGGCAAGCTGACCTCCGCCGCCATCGACGCCCGCGACTTCCTGCGCACGAGGCAGGACCGCGAGACCAAGGCGCACCTGCCGGAAGGAACGCTCGTCGCCATCGCCGGCGGCAAGCACGTCACGGACCCCGCCACCATCTTCCGCAGCCTGGACCGCGTCCGCGCAAAATACACCGACATGGTGCTGGTGCACGCCGGCGGCCCTGGCGTCGACAAGATCGCCGCGCAGTGGGCCGAGCGCCACGGCGTACACTAGGTGGTGTGCAAGCCGGACTGGAACCGCCACGGACGAGCCGCACCGTTCCGCCGCAACGACGAGCTGCTGAACCTGCTGCCCAAGGGCGTCATCGCCTTCCCCGGCAACGGCATCACCGACAACCTCATCGGCAAAGCCGCCTCGCTCGGCATCCCGGTTCAGAAGATCGCAGCGTAGTCCGCGCACCGACAACGGGCCGTGCCGATCTCGGGCGCGGCCCAATCCTCCCCGTCACGATCCGATGCGGCGGCGCGGGCAGCGCCGCATCGACCTCTCCGCACTGCCCGCCGCACCTCCCATGACACTCGCGTCAACGCTTCGCGTTGTGCTCGTAGACACACTCGCCCTTGCCAGCTGCGCCGGCGTCGTGCGTCGCTTCGAACCGCTTGCCCATGCAAAGCGCATGTCGCCGGTGTCGGCTTCGCCGTTCACCGGCATCCGCGGGCCGATCCGCACGGTTGCCGCAAACGGTGTCGAAGCTTCCGCCGACACTGCGGTCGCCGCGTCGGCCCGCGGTTCCGTTCGCGCCGGCGACCGCGAACCGAGCAATCGCCAACGCACCCTCGCTGCTGACGCCGCGGTAACGTGTGTGCCGCAGACCGCTGCGCATGAGGTAACAAGTGAAAGCCGACCGAATCGCCAGCAATACCCGTGCTATCCGCGTTGGCCTCTGCGTTGCGGGAACATGTGAAACGCGTCGGTTGGGTTTCTGGAACATGTGAGACGAACCGTCTGCGCTGCGAGAACAATCCCGGCGCCCGGCGCGCCATGTGTGATCAACGACGCCGCGCGCTTCCGCTGCGCGGCGCGTTCTGTTACCTTGGATCGCGAACGACAATGCGGACCGCGCTCGACGATCGCGGTCCGGTCGTCTCGCTCAATCGCCGCGACGGCTCCAATCCCTTGCGGGGCCGACGTTTCAGGCGATGGCGGTGTGCAGGGCACAACGGCCCAATCTCGACTCCATTCGGAGTTTTGCAGTCACACCCCACGCATCGTGCTCCCACAACAACTCCCCGGAGGCGGCCTGATGGACCATGAGGTATCCGTCCATGCTGCCGGACACGACGATGTCGTTGGCGGCCACGGCGGCGGCCGAGAGGCCAAAAACGCATTCCCGGTCGCTGCAGCGCGACTCGCGCGTGTAGGACCAGCGCACGGCGCCGGTTTCCAAATCGAGCGCGTACAGCCCTGGAGCCGGCTTCCCTGGCGCCGGAAATCCGGCCAGCGCCTTGTCGCTCACCGGCACAAACGCCAGACCCTGCCGCTCGTTGACCGCAAGCCCCCAATGGACGCCACCGATGATGCCGCCCCGCCCGAGCTTGCGGATCCAAACCCGCTCCCCGGTATCCGGAACGACCGCATGCACGTCCGCCGACTTTTGACCGGCCAGCAGCAGTGGCCTGCCGGAGCGGGTGCGCGTCAGCACCGCAGGCGCGCCAAAGTCCACGTCGGGGCCCATGGGATCCGGGCAGTTGGGGTGGTTCAGGGCAGCGATGTTGCATGCCGCCGTGTAGGCATCGTTCGCCGTGAACTGGCGCACCCAAGCGATTTCGCCAGATTGGGCGCTCACTGCAAACAGCGCATCGCTCGTGCCCGTGGTCGGATGCGAGAAATTCTGCCCGGTGCCGAAGTACAGCAGGCCACGCTCTTCATCGTAGGCGGGAGCTGACCATACCGAGGCCCCACTGGGGCCGTGTTTCTCGACGAGCAGGAAGTGGCGCCCGGTCTGCGTGGCGGGCTGCTCGATGGTGGGCAGATACCAGAGCGCGGCGCCGGTCGCCAAGTCGAAGGGATAGAACCTTGGGGTTTCCTGCGCCAGTCCGTACACCCACTTGAGTGCCAAGCGCTTGGCGTTCGTCGAGTTCAGAGAAGATCGCGGCTGATAGCGGGTATTGCGCTTGTCGATGCCCCAAGCCTCGGCATAAACCGAATCGAAGCTGCCCCGGTCATCACATTGGGCGTGCGCCGGCAACGGCGACGTCAAGCCGCAGAGCAGACCGAACGCCAGCAACTCGAACCGCCGCCAGCGACTCCCTTCATCAGTCACGTTGGCGCCTATTTTTCTTGCTGCTCGCGATAGGCTTGGATGTTGTCGAGGGTCTGCCTGGCCGCTTCGTGAACCTGGGGCGCATGGTCGCGGCGGCGCAATGCGGGGTCCGCAAGCTCAGGCGCTAGGTAGCCGTCATCGTCGTGGCTCACGTTATCTCCGGGTGCTGTGATCCGGTCGATGGCGTCCAGGGTGGCGTTGCCTAGAACCACGTCGGCCCCTTCGAGCAGCCCCTCCAGCTGTTCAGGGGTGCGCGGCCCGATGATGACCGAAGCCACCGCCGGGTGAGCCGACACAAAGGCGAGGGCCATATGCATCAAGGAGATGTCCGCTTCCCGCGCAACGATGTCGAGCTGTTCCACCAAGTCGAGCTTGCGCCGGTTGTCCGATCGCGCCATGTCATAGAGGTGGGGCTGCAGGTTTTGGCGGTGCGTGTCATTGGGTTTCGCGTTGCGGCGCCACTTGCCGGTCAACCAGCCCTGGGACAAGGGGCTCCAAACCACCACGCCGATCCCGTAACGCTGGCAGGTTGGCAGCACATCTACCTCGACGCGGCGGGCAAACACCGAATAAGGCGCCTGTTCCACACGAAAACGTTCCCGGCCCCGCTTTTCGGAGACCCATTGCGCCTCAACCAGCTGCTCGGCGGGGAAGGTGGAAGTGCCAATCATCCGCACCTTGCCCTGATGGATCAGGTCGGACAGCGCACCGAGGGTTTCGTCGATGTCCGTGCTGGCGTCCGGCCGATGCACCTGGTAGAGGTCGATGTAGTCGGTTCCCAGCCGTTGCAGGCTTTGCTCCACCTCGTGGGCAATCCAGCGTCTGGAGTTGCCGCGATGATTGGGACTGTCGTCCATGGGCAGGCTGAACTTGGTTGCCAGAACCACGTCGTCACGCCGGCCCCGCAGCGATTTGCCGAGCATGGATTCCGACTCACCGTGCGAGTAAACGTCGGACGTATCGAAATAGTTGATGCCCGCGTCCATCGCGCGATGCACCATGCGGTCCGCGTCCGTCTGGCTGGCATTGCCGAAATAGCCGAACATGCCCGCGCCGAAGCAGAACTTGCTGACGCTGACGCCCGTACGGCCAAGCACACGCATTTCCATGGGGTCTCCTATTGGGGCGGATTGAATATCATGACACGCTGACTCTATTGCGGATCAATCCAAATCGGGGATGACCAAGCCCGTTCCTGAAGAATCGATTCAAGATTGTCGCGTGGTGGCACACCGGCGCGCAGTGCATCCCAAGTTGACCAACGGCACGTCGGGTTTTCCAGTGCCCGTGCGTAGTAGAACGCCCGCTCGCTTGCGTCATATTCAGGATCCTGCCAGAGCGCCTTCAACTCGGCCGCGCCTCGGTCCGCTGAGTGGGAACAATCAATCAAATTGACTTTGGCGCCATTGTCCGGACAACGATGGGTCGTCGCATCAACCGTCAATCCGTCCGAGCAAGCAACATCAAAAACTTGCTCGTGGGTTTCGCCGTCCTTGAGCCAGCCCTTGATGATCTGCACACGCTGCAGCGCTGCCGAATTCGCGTCTCTAGCGGCCCAAACGATGAAGGAAGGCGCATCTCCAAGTTTCGCCATCAGGTCTCCCCCCATCGATACACCTTGGCTGTAGGCGCGGGCAACTCCGTCCGCTGCTTCCAGCATTGTGCCGTCGAGGTCATGCCCGGCGAAAAACCGAATCCGTATCCGCGGACCGGAGGTCGCAAAAGTTTCCTTGCGGCGGAAGGCGTCATAGATGGATTCACGGGTGTTTTCCTCAGCCCACACCGCCGCCAAGCCCGATGCGCCAAAGGCTGAGGTGTTGCGAGGCAGATAGCGCCTGCCATCGGACCCGATATAGAACGCGGAGTCATCTGCATCGTTCAAGCGGAGGCTTTGCAGGTGCTCACTGCCGATCGGCACGGAGCCACGAAGGACCGGCGTCGAGTCCAGAAGGCCCACCTTTGAGAAGAAATTCGATTCATCGTACGAACCCGCACCGGTATGCGTGTCGGAAGATCCGATAAAGCCGAAGCGGAATGGATTGCCGAAACCTTCAGTTTCCAGCACGAGCCCCTTTCTCATCGCATCACGAACATAGCCACCCGCGGGCCTGGCAATGGTCAAGGGTCCGCCGCCCGCCTTGAAGGGGTCGATTTCAAAGCCAGCCCACTCATCGTTCATCGACAGGGCCGGATGCGTCTCCGAGGTGCCTTTCACTTGCGTGATTTCCACAAGCGGTTCATTACGTGCCCGCCTTTCGTTGTGCGCAAGCGTCATCGGGTCGCCGGCCCAAGTGGCCAGTTCGAACATCTGCCCATTGGACTTGTTGGAATTGTGCGGGATGGCCAGGCTCTCAACGCCCTTTTCCCTCAGGTCATCCATCCAATTCCATAGATCCTCCGGATCAAGTGACATGAGCCGATTGAAAGGCATGGCTGGCAGGTTTTCGGTGCCGCGGAAGATGACGTTCCGGTGCATGCTGCCGCCGTCCTCCTTGGTGCTGGAGAACTCATAGGCGGCAAAGGTGGTGAACTTTCCCGGCTCATAGTGGCGGTCGGCGGCACGCACTTCATCGAGCCAGGTGGTGCGCATGATTCCGTCCACCTCCGCCTTTAGCGGCTCGGAGCCGGCCATCGCCTTTCCGAACCCCCCGATGAACGCGCGAAAGTCGCGCGTCGGTATGCTTTCGACCGTTAGGTTCTCGGGGGCATTCATATTGTGGAGCGGTTCCATGACCGGGAACTGGGATATCTCCGTCAAGGTATCGGCCCCTGCTCGAACCACGCCAAGGTAAAAGCCATGATCCGTTACCGCGTAGAAATCCAGAGGACGGTCGAGCTGCATGTCAAAGCCGCCCGGATGCTTGATGGCCTCGCCCTGGGCGTAGCGGTAAGCGTCGTCAGGGGTCGCCAGCGTGCCGAATTGAAAGGCATCCATCGAGTAGGTGGTGTGGACGTGGAGGTCGCCAAAGTAGGCGAAGCGGTCGCGTCCGGGCGCAGACACTTCAGAGACAGTTTGCGCCGCCGGTTCAGGAGGAGCTTTGCTGCTGGAAACGCTTTCGTCGTCAGAACAGCCGACGACGGTGGCCACTAGCGCGGCTGTCAATACTGAACCCGACCACAGTCTGAACGTGCGCTTCATTCGATCCCCCCTGTGCAAGAAAACGTGACACAAATCGGTCTGGCAGCGCTCACCCCTCGGACACCTTGATTTCGGCCCCATCAGCAGGAGGCTCAAGAGTCATGCCATCCTGGGCCGGACGCCAGTCGAGCTTTCTGCTGTCTATCTCTTTCCTCGGTAAACTCCGGCCAACAGGCCCTATGCCGTGGCGGACGGCAACGAGTTCCAAAAGGCGTAAACTGGATCGTCCGGGTGAAGCCTCCCCCGCCGGGTGAGCGCGGCGTACATGCCGTGCGGGTCGTCGCGCTGGTCGGTTGACGGCTGCTCGATTTGCCAGTCGTGAACGAAGGTTCGGAACGTGAATTTCCATTCGCCGTCCCGCCTTTCAAAGCGGTCCAGGTAGCGTCCGCCGACCAGGGCGTCCTGGTCCCCTTCATCGGTTCGGCTGGTGGCAATGGCGATGACGTAGGTCTCCGCCACGGCGGCGTTGCGATCCACCCGGATCCACTCGTTGGCCACTGTGTGGGCCATGCGCACCATGCTGCGCATGGTGTCCGTCATGTAGGTGCAGAAATCCTCCGCGGAGCCGGAAAAATAGCCGCCCCCTTCCACCTTGGCGCCCGGATGCCACAACGAGCGCATCAACGCCTCGTCGCCCCGGTCCATCGCCCTGGAGAGGGCCACGATCAGGTCATGAATTTCGCTGCGGGCGAAGGCCGCCTCGGCCTTGGCCGCGAGCGCCTTCGATATCTCCACGTCTCCTCCTTGCTCTTCGTAGGGCCCCTCATGGAGGCCCCAATCGGCCAGTTGCCGCAGACCGGCATCGTCGCCGCGCCAGCCGCCGCGAACGACCGGCTCGCTGAAGGTGGCCAGCGCCGTGCCGGTGCCCGGCTGGTTGATGTTCCAATCCAGAACGTAGGTGCGGTGCGTGAGCCGCCAGTCGCCGCCTCGGCATTCGTGGCGGTCCAAGTAGCGCCCGCCGATCAACGACTGCACGGCATCCGCCCCCTCGCCGCTCGGCGAATAGGCGATGATGCTGCTCTCGGATATGGCTTGATCGCCTGCAACGCGAATCCACAGGTTGGTGGGGCGGTGCATGGTGACCTGATGCGCAGGCCCGTCCGGCCCGCCGGTCATCATGGCGCTGAAGTCCGCCGCCGAGCCGTTGAAGAAGCTGTAGTCCACCGCCGCATCCTCGTGGAAGGCGGAACCGAGCAGCGCGGCGTCGCGCCGGTCGAGCCCCCGCTGCAGCCGGGCGATGGCCAGCTTGATTTGGTCCTTGGCGACCAATTCCTGAATGGCCCCGGCAACGTTGAATTCACTCATGGGCAGGCTCCCGGCTTACACTTTTGTGCGCCAAAAAATACCTATATCTCGTACTTTTATGCGCATAAAAATCCCAATTTCAAAGCCATTAAGGCAATTCAGCGGGCCGAGATTCGGAACAGCCAGACGTCCTGGGGCGCATCGGCCGGGTCCCGCTGCGCGATTTGCGGGTACTTTGCGGCGATGGAAGGAAGCAGGTCCGGCATCGAGACATCCATAACGCGATCGGCGCGGGCCGGGTATACCGAATCGCCGATCTTCACCCGGACGCGGGGGTCCCGGACCACCATACCCGGCCACTGCTTTTCGCTGCCGTTCATGGCCGGGACGATGAGGTCGCCTTCATGGATGAAGCAAATGGTGGTGACGGAGTGGGGGTCGTCCACACGGACTTCAACGGCAATTGTCTGATGGTCATTGCACATCGACCAGTCGGCGGGATAGGGCTGCTCGTCCCCGGAGAGGCGCTTGCCGCTGATCATGTAGATGGGGTCGGTGCGAAGCAAGTACAGGGCACCCGCCACGATGACCATGGCGCCCAGCGCCAAGCCAGTCCATTTCAATATCCTCAAGGGTCTTCTCCAAGCCAAATCGAATCAGGGTGATGGGGGTCGCCTCATTGCCTTTCCAGCACCAACTGCAAACGATCCACTGAGTCGATCGGCAGTGAGCAGCTTAATCCGGAGCAGACGTAGGCGACGGTCTTGGCCGGCGCCAATGCGGGAAGATGGGCGGGAATGCACCGGGCCCCAAGAGGGATGGCCACCATCTGCCGCCAAGGGCGGAAGCCGCCGGTCATGGCCTTGCGCCATTCGGCCAAATCGTCCGGGAGGCCGCGCAAAATGACCAGTTCCGGCGAGTAGTGTTGCGCTTCCAAGGCTGTGAGCAGGCTGCAGTGCCCCGCTGGGTACTTCTCCATGCCACCACGCGCCCATTCCAAGGTGCGGCTGGCAGCTTCGAGGTATCCCGCATTGCCGAACAGGTTGCCGAGCCCGGCCAGCGCTTGGGCGATGACGCCGTTGCCCGGCGGCTGGGCGTCGTCGAGGCTGGGTTTGGGCCGCGCAATCAGCGCTTCGTGGTCTTCGCCAGTGAAGAAGAAGCCGCCGCGCTCCACAACCATGAAGCGGTCGATCACTTGGTCGGCCAGCGCGAGGGCAAAGGCCGCATCCTCATCGCGCCAGCGGGCTTCAAGCAGCGTGACGAGTGCATCGATCAGGTTGGCGTAGTCGTCCAAGTAACCCGGATGCTTGGCCACGCCCGCCTTCCAAGTGGCGAACAGGATCCCATCACGCCAGAGTTCGGCGCGAATGAAGTCAGCGGCACGGGTGGCCGATTCAAGCCAGGCGGGTTCGTCGAGCGCTGCCGCGGCCTTGGCCAGGCCCTTGATCGCCATGGCGTTCCATCCGGTCAATATCTTGTCGTCGAGACCGGGACGCACACGCTTGGCCCGTTCGTTGAAGAGCTTCTCCTTGGCGCTCGCCAGCAATGCCGCGGCCCGGTCCGGCTCCAGGGACAGCCGCTCGACCACCGAACGCCAGGCATCGCGGCGGTGCAGGTTCCAATGGCGCTCAAAGTTGGCGGGCTTGTCGATGCCGTAGAGGGTGGCTGCCACGAGATATTCGTCTTCGCTCAGCAGGCGCTTGATGCGCTCCCGGCGCCACAGGTAGAACTTGCCCTCCTCGCCTTCCGAGTCCGCATCCAAGGCCGCGAAGAAGGCGCCATCCGGGTGGCGCATCTCCCGCAGCAGCCAACCGGCGGTCTCCCGCACCGCACCCTCGAACAGGGGGTCCGGGCTGATGGTCAGCGCATCCGCGTAGAGGGACAGCAACTGGCCGTTGTCGTAGAGCATCTTCTCGAAGTGCGGAATCATCCACGCCCGATCGGTGGCGTAGCGGCAGAAGCCGCCGCCGAGATGGTCGTAGATGCCGCCCCGGGCCATCTTGGTGAGGGTGGTCATGACCACGTCGAGGGCTTGCCGCTCCCGCTTGCCCGCCTGCTGGGTGTAGGCCCAATGGCGCAGCACCCGATCCAGCGTGACGGGCGTAGGAAACTTCGGCGCCCGGCCAAAGCCGCCTTCCTGCTCATCGTATTGTTCGCGCAACTGCTGCCAGGTGGTGGCCAGGAGTGCCTCATCGCTTAGGGACGCGCCTTCCGCCGGGGTCCCAAGGTCAAGTTGCCCCATCAGCGTCAGCAGCTTGCCGTTTTGTTCCGCCAGCGCCTCGCGCTTGTTGCGGAAGGTATCGTCGATGCGCAGCATGAGGTCGATGAAGCTGGGCATCTGGTAGCGCGGCGTCTTGGGAAAGTAGGTGCCGGCGAAGAACGGCGCGAGTGTTTCGGGGTCCAGAAACACGGTCAGCGGCCAACCGCCCGGGCGTTGGGTCAGAACCTGATGGGCGGTCTGATAGACCTTGTCGAGGTCGGGGCGCTCCTCCCGATCGACCTTGATGTTGACGAACCGCTCATTCATCACCTGGGCGGTGTTGGCGTCCTCGAACGACTCATGGGCCATGACATGGCACCAGTGGCAGGAAGAATAACCGATGGACAGCAGGATTGGCTTGCCGCTCTCCCGCGCCTCGCTGAGCGCTTGCTCGTCCCACGGCTGCCAATGCACCGGGTTGTCGGCATGCTGGCGCAGGTAGGGGCTGGTCTCGACGGCCAAGCGATTGCTCATCGGCTTACCTTAGCATGGGGCTGCGCCTCCTTGACCCGCTTTCGAGCGGACGAAACGCCCTCGAGCCGATCGGGGTTCGCCGCTTCGCGGAGTTTGGCGCCAGCCAAACTCCACACGAACCTTCGGCCCGAAGGGCCGAAGGTTCGCAATTGCCGGGCGTTTGATGTTCAATTGGACTGTTTCCTTGGCAACGAACGGCAGGGGGTCGCATGTTGGATGCGGACGGCTTCAGGCCGAACGTCGGCATTGTCGTGGCCAACAGCCGCGAACAGGTTCTATTTGCCCGGCGCGTCGGCGGCTTTGACGCTTGGCAGTTCCCGCAGGGCGGCATCCAGGAATCGGAAATGCCGGAGGACGCCCTGTACCGGGAACTCGACGAGGAGGTCGGGCTTAGCGCCGACTGCGTCGAGATCATCGCCGAGACCCAAGACTGGCTGCGCTACGAACTGCCGCCGCAACTGCGCCGCAGCAACTCCCACCCCAACTTCATCGGCCAAAAGCAGAAGTGGTTTTTGCTGCGGATGCTGGCTGACGACAGCCGGGTCGATGTCCACCGCTTCGATGAGCCGGAGTTCGATCATTGGCAGTGGGTCAGCTACTGGTATCCGATCACCAAGGTGATCGCCTTCAAGCGCGATGTCTATCGCCAGGCGCTGGCCGAGCTGGCACCCGCCCTGCGGGCGTTTGCTCCCACTCCCGCGCCCTGTGCAACTGCCGGAGTCGATTAGCGAGTGCTCAGCCAGCTGCATCAACTCCGGGAAATCGTTCAGGACGTCAGCGCCGCGCCCACGTTTCACAAGGCCCTCGAGGTCATGGTCCGTGAAGTGCGCATCGCCTTGGGGACCGAAGTGTGCTCGGTCTACCTGCGGATGCCGGGCCGCGGCCAGTACCTGTTTGCCGCCAACGAAGGCCTCAACCCGGATGCCGTGGGCCGGGCCACCATTGACGAGGGCGTCGGCTTGGTCGGCCTCGTGAGTGAGCGGGCGGAACCCGTGAACCTGGAGGCTGCCAGCCAGCATCCGCGCTACTTCCACATGCCGGAAATGGGCGAGGAGCCCTTCAACGCCTTCCTGGGCGCCCCGATCATCCACCATCGTGAGGTGCTGGGCGTGCTGGTGGTCCAGCAGCGCGAGAAGCGCCGATTTGATGAAAGCGAGGAGGCCTTTCTCCTCACCCTGTCCGCCCAACTGGCCGCCGTCATCGCCCACGCCGAGGCGGTTGGCGACATGGCCAACTTCGTCAACGCCAATGACGACCGCGAGGACCTCAAGATCCAAGGCATCGCCGGGTCGCCGGGCATCGCCCTCGGCGTTGCGACGGTGGTGCATCCGGCTGCCAGCCTCGACGGGGTGCCCGACAAGGAGGCCGAGAGCGTCACCGTTGAATTGATGGTCTTTGACCGCGCCGTGGAGTCGGTGCGCAACGACATCCGTCGCATCAGCGACCAGTTTGCGCAGAGCTTGCCTCGGGAGGAGCTGGCGCTGTTCGACGTCTACCTGCACATGCTCGACGACGACGCCATCACCGGCGATGTGCGCCAACGCATTCGCCGGGGCGAGTGGGCGCAGGGCGCGTTGAAAAACGTCATTCGCGAACACTTGAGCCGTTTCAAGCGCATGGAGGACGCCTACCTGCGCGAGCGCGCCACCGATGTGGAGGACTTGGGGCTGCGGGTGCTGGCCTATTTGCAGGACATCCGCACTCACAAGGCGCATTTTCCGCCGGACACCGTTCTGGTCGGCGAGGAAATCACCCCCAGCATGCTCACCAACGTGCCCGCCGAGCGCCTTAAGGGGGTGGTCTCCAAACGCGGCGCGGTCAACTCCCACGTCGCCATCCTGGCGCGGGCCTTGGACATTCCGGCAGTGATGGGGGTGGTTGACCTGCCGACTCACCAGCTTGACGGGCAGCCGCTCATCGTCGATGGCCACTACGGCGAGGTGTACGCCAACCCATCCGCCAAGCTCACCGCCGAATACCAGACGGTGCTGGCCGAGGATCGGGAGTTCGCGGAGGAGCTCAACGAACTGCGCGGCCTGCCCTGCATCACTCTCGACGGCCACCGGGTGCTGCTGTGGGTGAACATCGGCCTGACCCGCGACATTTCCCGCTCCCTGGACCGGGGCGCGGAGGGCATCGGCCTGTTCCGCACCGAAGTGCCCTTCATGGCCCAGGACCGCTTTCCCACCGAGGAGGAGCAAAGACGCCTCTATCGATCCCATATGGAGGCCTTCGAACCGCGTCCGGTGACCATGCGCACCTTGGATGTGGGCGGCGACAAGGCGCTGTCCTACTTCCCCATCGCCGAGGACAACCCCTTTCTCGGCTGGCGCGGCATTCGCGTCACCTTGGACCACCCGGAGATCTTCCTGGCCCAGGCCCGCGCCATGCTCAAGGCCAACGCTGGCCTCCAAGGGGTGCTGCGCATCATGCTGCCGATGGTGTCGAGCATTTCCGAGGTGGAGGAGGCGCAGCGGCTGGTGGGCCAAGCCCATCGCGAAGTGACCGAGGAGGGCTTTGAGGTCAAGGATCCCTTGGTCGGCGTGATGGTGGAAGTGCCTTCCGCCGTGTACCAAGCGCGGGAGCTGGCGCGGCGGGTGGACTTTCTTGCCGTCGGCTCCAACGATCTCACCCAATACATGCTGGCCGTGGACCGCAACAACTCCCGGGTGGCCGATCTGTACCGCGATTTCCATCCCGCCGTGCTGCGGGCACTGCGCGAAGTGGCCCGCAACGCCCAAGCGGAGCGCAAGGGGGTCGGCATCTGCGGCGAACTGGCCGGCACCCCGATTGGCGCGGTGCTGTTGATGGCGATGGGCTACCAAGTGCTGTCTATGAACGCCACCAACCTGCCCAAGGTGAAGTGGCTGCTGCGCAACATCAAGCGCACCGACGCCCGGCGGATGCTGGCGCGGGTGCTGAAGATGGAGCGCGCCGAGGAGATCCGCCAATACATGGAGGGCCAGTTGATCGATGCCGGGCTTGGGCGTCTGGTGCCCAGCCACCACGAACCGGCTTGATTAAGCGGTACCTGTCAGCTCGAAAGCGTCCCCGGAACGGCGGGGGCTCGGTGATATAGTGCGCCACTGCGCAGACGCCCACCCATGCTTCCATGCCAGAGTACCGAACCATCACCCGCGTTGCCGACGTTCCAGCGAACGGCAGCAAGCTCGTCGCGGTGGATGGGCAGGAACTGCTGGTTTGCAATTCACGCGACGAGATTCACGTCGTCGAAAACCGGTGTTCGCATCAAGACCAGCCGCTCGATGGTGGCCGGGTCCGCAACGGCTACATCTTTTGCCCCGTACATGGCATGCGCTTCAAGTTGGCCACCGGAGAGGCCATCGGCCAGTTAACCCGGATTCCGCTGTGCGTGTTCGACAGCCGAATCGTTGACGGCGAAGTTCAGGTCCGCCGGGATCTGTCCGCTCACTGAACTCGCCGCTAGCCGAACAGGTTGTCCGAAGGCCTCCAACCGGCGTTGCGGGCGTAGCCGTCCGCCAGCGCCAGCCAGCGTTCAATGCGCTCCTCGGGGTCGCAGCTTTCGCCCCAGTACTCAACGAACAAGGCATCATCCAAGCGTTGAGCCGCATCGACCATTAGGTGCTCGATGTGCTCTCGAACAGCTTGGGCAATGTGCCACGCTAGCACCGGCGGCACCGCATTGCCAATCTGCCGTTCGGTCGCCCGCATGGCGCAGACGAAGTCGAACTCATCCGGAAACGACTGCAGCCTCGCGGCTTCCCGAAGTGAAATGCGCCGGGGCAGCCTGTAGTGCCATTGAATGTTGCCGTGGTGTTCAGCACGGATTGTCGTCGCGGGCCTGTCCGCCTTCAAGCAGCGGCTTCCCTGATCCGGGCTGCGTCGCGCCTTGCTCCAGATATGCGATCTGTCCCTGTTCTCGACGGCGCTCTCCAAGTCCTCCAGCGCTTCCTGGGCCGTCATTCGCGTACCCAGTGTCGCGGGGTGCGAAAAGGCTGCTTCGCCCCGCACACCCACTATGAAGATGCGTTCGCGCATCTGCGGAACGCCGTAGTCGGCCGCGAGATACAAGCGATGATCCACGGTGTAGCCCGGAAGTTGGAAGTCGGCAAGCATCTGCTCGAAAAAGGACTTGCCGTGCGACATGAGCAAACCCTTCACGTTCTCCGCGACGAATGCCTTGGGCTTGACCCGCTGAATCACCTCGATCATGCGTTGGTAAAGGATGGTGCGGCTGCCGTTCGCCAAGCTGCGCTGGCCGTTAATCGAAACGTCCTGACACGGGAAGCCGCCAATCACCACGTCCGCGGAGCCAGGGAGCGTGTCCATCAAGTCCACGATACTGCCGCGATGCAGGTGCTCGTCGCCAAGATTGGCAGCGTAGGTATCGCAAGCCAACCTGTCTATGTCGTTGGCCCAGACGATCTTGAATGGCAGCCCGTCATAGAACCGACCGCCGAATGGAAAGCCGCCAATGAAGCCAAGGTCCATGCCGCCGCAGCCGCTGAACAGCGAAACCACGCTGTGGCGTCCAGCCTTCAACGTCTGGATGAACGGCCGCTCGTCACTGGCGGGCATGGGTGCAATGGCCTGCGCTGCAGCCCTACTCACGCCGACACTCCGCTTGCATGCCGCAGTACGCACTCTGCCCCGCGTATGAGGTTTTGGGTTTTCACAGTCAATTCCACAACCTGCCCACTTGCTGCGAATTCTGACCAATGCTGGCCATATATACAAGTCCCTTCGACAATTCTAGCTGGTGAATCCCGCAATTCCCCTCAAACCGCCCATTCAGGTCGGCACCTGATCGGGTACCGCCGAAGCGATGCGCACCTACCCGTCCAAATAGTCCTTTACCCGCTTGTGCACATGGCGCACCCGGACCTCCTGGTAGTTGCCGAGCGTCTGGGCACCGCGCGCGCAGGCCTTGAAGCCGCGTGTTTGGGCGGCCATGTTGTCGGTGTCCTGGTCATAGACCGGGCCCAGCCAGCTCAATCCTTCAGCGGCCGTGTAGCTTTCCTCGACGCTGAGGTGAAGCGGCTCGGGCGGCGGGGGCGGTTCCTTCTGCGGGTGCTTCGGGCGGAGAAAGTAGAGGTCGAACGTGGAGTAGTCCGGATCATTCGGGTCGGGACGGAACCGATAGACCATGGGCAACGACAGCCCCGGAAAGACGAACAGGTTCGGAAACAGGAAATACTCAATTGAATCAAGCGTTAGTGCCGTTGAGTAACTGGAAAAGTCCTGATCGTAAGCCTCGCCGAGTTGCTGTTGCACGAATTTCGCGTAGAAGTCCCGCGCGGTCATCCCCTCGGGCAGTTGGGGACATTGATCAGCATCATTGGGGCCCCGCCGCCCCCAAAGCGCCTCGAGCAGCTCCTGTTCTGTGTAGGGCTCGGGCCGACGCGGATTGGGTGCGCCAACCGTGTGGATGAAACGGTTTACGTTGTCGCCGAACACGTCGTAGGTGGTGATGGGTTCGGAGTAGTCGGCCCCGCCCGCGTGGGTCTCCTTGACGTGGTAGGCCTCCATGAACGCTTCCTCCGCAGCCTTCCAGTTCACCGGCAGGCGCTTGCTCACGTGGGTCTCGATGTAGCGGTCCTCGATGCGGAAGTCCTTGAAGTGCTCCGGCAACACGCCCAGAAACGCCTCAAGGGGTTCGGCATCGTCGTCGAAGTTGATGAACACGAATCCACCCCAGGTGTCCACCCGCACTGGCCGCAGGCTGTGGGTGTCCGCGCTAGCATGGGGGAAGTCCCAATCTTCCGGCAGGTGGACCAGCTTGCCGTTCAGGTCGTACTCCCAGCCGTGAAAGGGACATTTGAAGGACTGGCAAAAGCCCGAGCTCTCCGGGTCGCGCAACGCCGTGCCACGGTGCATGCAGGCGTTGCGGAACGCCTTGATCGCGCCGTCGCTGTTGCGCACCACGATGGCCGACAGCGTGCCGATGTCGTAAACGTGGTAGTCGCCGGGCTCCGGGATGTGCTCCTCCCGGCAAGCCATCTGCCAAACCCGCGGCCACAGCTTGTCGAATTCCGCCTGCAGGAATTCCTTGGAGGTGTAGTTCACGTAGGGAATGTCATGGTCGCCCATGAACTCGTAGGAATGCTCCAAAAACGCCGCCGGGGGCGCCGATGCATCCCGCAGTATCGCCTCCTGATAGGTCGGCCCCGGCGCGCGCGCCTCACCGGGATTCAAATTCGGTTCCGCCATGTTCATTCCTCCACAAAACGCAACAAAGTATCCTTGCTCACACCGTCGCCTTCAAGCATGAGGTTGCCCGGTTCGGAGAGGCGCGGCGCAATGGCGCGCACGGCTCCAAAGTCTTGAGTTTGCGCACCATCGGGTCCACTTTCGCAATGGAGGATTTGTGATGCTGACTTCAAAGTGGGCGGTCGGAGCGCTGCTCGCCATCGCGATACTGGTTGCGCTGGCGCTGACCGGCAAGAAAACTGTGTATGTGGAGCGGGTGATTGCCTTTCCGGCTGAGGCGATTTGGGCCGTGCTCATGGATACGAGCCGGTACCGGGAATGGAACCCGATCTTGGTCAGCGCCGAAGGCGGCTTCGAGCGGGGCGGCACCATCCGCTACCAGATGAAAGCCGGCGACGGCACCACCACACTCGTGGAACCGCTGGTGCGCAGGCTGGAAGCCGAACGGGAGATCAATCAACTGGGCGGCATGTGCGGCGTGCTTTCATGGAACAAGTGGAGACGGTCCAGCGGCTGGCTGGTTGTTCCTTCGGTGTCAGCGGCGTGCCACTCTGGGGCAAGCTGAAGGCTCCCGTTCAATCACACTTGGCGCTTGGAGCCCGTTGCCGGTGGCGCACGGGTGACTCAGCACGAGGAATACCGAGGCATCGGCGTCTGGTTCTGGGATCCCGCTTGGGTGGAAGATGCCTACCGGGAAGGGCTGGCCGCACTGGATGCGCAGTTGGAGGAACAGCTCCAATCGCCAAAACCATAGCCGCATCCACTGTGGGCACGACAAGGAGGGGGCTCCGCCTGCTGGGCTCGATCCAGCGACCCGCTGATTAACAGTCAGCTGCGCTACCAACTGAGCTAAGGCGGAACAGAA
>JAQAJJ010000020.1:55402-71188 GCA_028278675.1 Candidatus Azophilus lithoversatilis | reverse complement strand
ATGTAGTGCCATACGCGCGATTCGGTCAACCTAAGTTGTTGAGATACAACAGTTTATTTTTTTCGTTGGTAAACTCGGGTTAGCTCGCCCCGGCACAGCGCGGCGCTGATTCGAGGGGAACAGCCAACCGGCTGGTGGGCTGCCTCCATTTGTTCCATGAAAGCCCTTAGCTTGCCCCAGAACGGCACGCCGACGACGGCGAAGGAACAACCAGCCAGCCGCTGGACCGTCTCCATTTGTTCCATGGAAGGAGGGACGCATGTCTGACGGCGACATTAGGCTGGGCATTCAAATACGCACCCAAGGCCCGCAATCGGAGGCGGCCACCATGACGGCCTGCGCACAAGCCGCCGAGCGGGCCGGACTGGACGACATTGTGGTGGTGGACCACATCGCCATCCCGCCGGATGACACGGAAGGCTCAGGCGGCCGCTATCTCGACCCGTTGGGCGCACTGATGTTCCTCGCCGCCAAAACCGAACGCATTGGCCTTGGCACCGGTGTGCTGGTGCTGCCCTACCGGCCCATTCTCCCCACCGCCAAAGTGATCGCGACGCTGCAGGAGCTGTCCGGGAACCGCCTGCGCCTCGGCGTCGGGGTCGGCTGGATGCCAGCCGAATTCAACGCCTTGGGCGTCCCCCGCAATCAACGGGGACGGTTGTTCGACGAGGGGCTTGAGTTCCTGAATCGCGCCTTCGCCAGCGACCGGATCACCGAAAACGGCCAGGAGTTCATGTTCCTGCCGCGCCCCGCGCGTCCATCCCTGCTCATCGGCGGCACACCCCCTTACGCCTTTGGCCGAGCCCTGACCCATGGCGAGGGCTGGCTCCCCATGGGCGGGCGCCGCCCCGAGAAGATCGCCGCGCCAGCGCAGGAATTGCGGCAGAGATTTGCCGACTCGGGCAGAGGCGAGCCGGAAATTGCCGTCTTCACGCGGCTGCCCTTCGAGCACCCCAACGAACTTGCGCAGCGCATTGCGGACTGGGTGGGCATCGGCGCAACTGCGGTGATCCATGGCGGTGTGCGCTACGCCGACGCTGCCGAATTCAACGATGCGGCAACCGCACTCGCCGAGGCCCGCAGCGCGTAGCAAGCACCAAGAACGGCTAACCCCTAGGGGACCTACAGCGCAACCTCCGCCACGGCTTCAATGGAATCCGGGCTGCCCGAGAACACCATGCCGCTCGCCCTGCTCTCCCGCCAGGCACCCAACCGATCGCGGATGCGCTCCTTGGGACCGACCAAGGCGACCGCGTCGATCAGGTCGTCCGGCACCGCGGCCATGGCCTCGTTGCGCTGGCCGCCCAAGTAGAGATCCTGAATCTCCTTGGCGGCGTCCGGCCAACCTTGGCGGCTGACCAAATTGTTGTAGAAATTCTTGGAACGCGCACCCATGCCGCCCACGTAGAGCGCCAATTGCGGCCGCAACCGATCCCGGCAGGCTTCCACATCATCGCCGACGATCACGTTGACCTGGGGCAGAATGTCGAAATCACCCCAACCCTTCTCTCCTTCCGCCTTGGCGAAGCCGGATTCGATGTCCGCCGCAAAGCCGTCCAGTCCCTCCGGGGTGACCCACAGCGGAATCACCCCATCGGCCACCTCGGCTGCCGTCGCCACACCCCGCGGCGAAATGGCGGCGGTGAAGATGGGTATGTCCGCACGCCCGTGGAGAATGCTGCGCAACGGCTTGCCGAGACCCGATGCGCCCTCGCCGGTGTACGGGATTTGGTAGAACTCGCCCTGAAACGCCACCCGATCCTGACGCGCGAAGATCTGGCGCATGATGGCAATGTATTCCTTCGTGCGGGTAAGCGGCTTGCCGTAGGGCTGGCCATGCCACCCCTCGATCACCTGCGGACCCGAAGGCCCCAAACCCACGACCATCCGCCCTCCGGAGAGCTTGTCCACGGTCATCGCCTGCATGGCTGCCATGGCCGGGGTGCGGGCGGACATCTGCATGATCGAAGTGCCCAACCGGATGCGGCTGGTGTGGCCGGCCACATAGGCCAAGGGCGTGATGGCATCCGAACCCCACGCCTCACCCGCCCAGAGCGAGTCGAACCCAGCCGCCTCCACCCGCCGGATGGCTTCCAAATCGATTTGCACCTGAGGTCCGATGCCTAACGCGACTCCAAACTTCATCTTCTTTGCCCCCTATCTAGACAATTTATATAAAAATCAACCAACCTTTTGAATTTTAAGAAATATATATTAAAACGAAATCTCAAAGCAGGGTCAGTGACAGCGCAAGTTAACAGAATCCACCGCCACCGATACGATCGCAGCCCGAGCCGCCTGGACTTGGCTGCAAGCGGGCGGTTCACTGCAAGCGCCGCTCCACCAGCGATTGCGCCGCGTCAATGGCGGCGGCGAGGCCCCGGCTGTCCGCCTTGCCGAGGCCGGCGATGTCGAAAGCGGTGCCATGGTCCACCGAGGTGCGGACGAAGGGAATGCCGAGGGTGGCGGTGGTGCTGTGGTGAAAGTCATGGACTTTCACGGCGATGTGGCCCTGGTCGTGGTAAAGCGCAAGCACCACGTCGAACTCGCCGCCGATGGCCCGGTTGAACACCGAATCCGCCGGTATGGGGCCAGTGACGTCCAAGCCCTTTCGGCGGGCGTCGGCAACGGCAGGCGCGAGCTCATCGATTTCCTCCCGACCCAGCAGCCCCCCTTCCCCGCCGTGGGGATTGAGCGCCGCCACGGCGATTCGGGGCCGACGCAGGCCCCACCCATCCAGTGACTCGTGGATGAGGCCAAGCTTTTCTCGCACGTTGGCGCGGGTGGCGTAGCGGGCGGCTTCGATCAAGGGCTTGTGGGTGGACAGATGCACGACCTTGAGGCCCGGCGTCATCAACATCGTCGCGGTGGAAACCGAACCCGTCAGCCGCGCCAGGATTTCCTGGTGGCCGATGTCGTTCACGCAGCCGGCTGCGCGAATGGCCTCCTTGTTGATGGGGCAAGTCACCATGGCGGCCAACCGCCCTTCAAGGCAGAGCGCCGCCGCCATCTCCACCGCCTGCACGGCGTGGTGCCCGCAGGTGACCTGAACCTGGCCATGCCGAAAGTCCGATGGCCGGTGAACGCCGATGTCGAGGATGCCGGCAACGCCGCCGCCGGCATCGGGCAGATCTTCGAACGAGTCGAATACCGGAAGTGGGGCCAGTGCCAGATTCGCCGCCGCAGCGCCCTCCGCCAAGGCCCAGGCGCTGCCGATCAGCAGCAGCCCAATCCCCGCGCAATCCTGGCGGTGCACGTGTTTGGCCAGCACCTCCGGTCCGATGCCCGCCGGGTCGCCCATGGTGATGCCGACCAGCGGAAGCGTCATGGGCGCTAGAGGAGCTCCGTCGCGTCGAGGGTCAGCCCGAAGCCGCGCACGCCGACGAAGCCCACTTCGCGGCCCGCGATCAGACGAATGTGGGACAGGCCCAGATCACGCAAAATCTGCGCGCCGACGCCAATTTCCAGCCACTGAGCCTTGCGCTCCTGCTCCCGGGACTGATCCTCCAGCTTGTCCAGGGGCACACCCACGAATCCCGTGCGCAGATAGATCAAAACGCCCTGCCCCAAGGACTTGATGCGGTCCAGGGACGCGTCGAGCAAATTCAGGTCGTGGTCGGTCTGCGGTCCAAGCACATCATCGATCAGCTTTTCGCGGTGCATGCGCACGGGCACCGACGCATCGCCACGCACGTCGCCGAACACCAGCGCCAGATGCTCCGCGTCCTCGAACTTGGTCTTGTAGGCGAGCGCCCGGGCCGGGCCGATGCGCGTCTTGACCTGAAACTCCCGGGTGCGTTCCACCAGCCGCTCCCGGGTCTGCCGATAGGCAATGAGATCGGCGATGGTGATGATCTTCAATTGGTGATGTTCAGCGAACTCCAGCAGCTGCGGCAACCGCTGCACCGTGCCGTCGTCATTGACCAGCTCCGCCAGCAGGCCCACCGCAGGCAAACCGGCCAGTTCCGCCAAGTCAACGCCCGCTTCCGTATGCCCCGAACGCACCAGCACACCGCCGCGGCGAGCTACTAGCGGGAATATGTGGCCGGGACGCACGAAGTCCTCGCCCGCCACGTTGCTGTTGGTGAGCGCCTGCACCGTCGCCGCCCGTTCCTCCGCGGAAATGCCAGTGGTCAGGCCCTCCTTGTAGTCTATGGAGACGGTGAACGCCGTGCTCATGGGCGCATCGTTGCGCGCCACCATGGGGTCCAGGCGCAGACGGCTCGCCAGGCTCTGGCGAATCGGCGCGCAGAGGATGCCGCTGGTGTGGCGGATCATGAAGGCCACCTGCTCGGGAGTCGCCTTGCTGGCGGCAATGATGAGGTCGCCTTCGTTCTCGCGATCGTCATCGTCAACCACGACCACCATCTCGCCAGCGGCAATCGCCTTGAGCGCGTCTGCAACGGTATCAAATTGGGACATGGGCGTAGTTTACTTGAAGCGGGGGCGGGAATCGCCGTTCGGGCGCTTTCCCGTATCGTTTTGAATAGACCCGCAGCCCCGATTTGACAATTTCAGTGGATCGGATCGAGCGGCTGATTGAACTCCACCAGGAAACCGTCAACATCGTAAAACCGGGTGACATTGACCCGGATGATGCTGGTGCCATCGTAGGACGGGTATTCCGTGTAGGTGGGACCGCTGATGACTTCCACGCCCTCCACCGCCTTGATCTTGGGCCAGCGTTCCTCGAGTTGCGTGGTGTTGAACAACAGCACGGAGCTTCCCGGCGTGAATCCTTCCTTGCGCACCGGCTTGGCATGTACGGGGTGGTGCCGGTTGTTGTATTCGTAGTCGACTAGTCCAAGGACGCCGATGAAGTCGTTGTTGGCTTTCAGGAACACCAGCCGGATCTCCTGCTGACGGTCCTCCGTCCGGTGCGCCCGGCGAATGATGTTGTCGTAGATGACCTCCATGCCGATCGCATCCCGGTACAGGAGCAGCGATTTCTCGATATCCCTTACAATTAAGGTCTGGCGTCGAAGCGTAAGCGGGTCGGGTGCCTCCTCCAGCTCAACCTGCGAGCTAGGAGGGACGGCGGACGCATCCGCCGTCGCGGCAGTTGATGAGCTGTTCGCTTCGGCGTTGGTACCCGGTAGCGCGCAGCCCGGCAGCGCCGCGAGCAGAAGCGGCATCAGCAGCAAAGCGAAACACCACGCCCGAAGCCTGGGGATAAGAGGTTTCATGTCCATGTCCATGTTCATTGTCTTTGCCAGTCGTTTCGTCAGTGGCGGTCGCGGCGCACCCAGCTGCCGGGGTGGCAGGCGGGAAGGCTCGCCCGCATCAACCTACTCCATCCGAACTTGAATGTCATGGTGAAATCGAAGGACTGGGACGGGCCAAATCGGCAATGGGTGATCGCGGAACATCCGGTCACGAGCCTTGAGGCGAGACATTTCGAATACCGGGAAACCCCGGTTGCGGAACCCGGACCGGGCGAGGTGCTGCTGAAAACGCACCTGCTGAACATCGCACCGGTGATGCGCATGTATATGATGCAAGGCGGCGCCGCCGGCGAAGCACCGCTGGAGGTTGGCGACTTGATCCACGGCCGGGGCGTCGCCGAAGTGATTGCTTCCAACCACGTCGGCTTTGCACCCGGCGAATTCGTGCAGGGCCAGCTTGGCTGGCAGACGTGGAAGGTCAGCCGCATGACCGATGCGGAGAAGTTCCGTCGCCTGAAGCCGCACGGCCTACCCATACACCACGCACTGACGGTGTTCGGCATGACCGGATTCTCCGCCTACTGTGGTTTTTTCGGCCGCGGGCAACCTCGCCCGAACGACGCGGTATTGGTATCCGGGGCGGCCGGTGGCGTCGGTTCCCTCGTGGTGCAGATGGCTCGCCTGCACGGCTGCGCACCCCTCGTCGGCATCGCCGGGGGACCGGAGAAATGCCGTCTGATCGAGAAACTCGGCTGCAATGCGGCCATCGACTACCAGGCAGACGACGTGGCCGCGGCGATCGGAAAGTCATTTCCTACCGGCATCGATCTCTATTTCGACAACGTTGGCGGCGAAATCCTCGAGGCCGCCTTGGACCATCTCGCGCCGGGCGCCCGGGTGGTGCTGTGCGGTTCCATTTCCGAATATCAGCGGCAGACGCCCTTCGGTCCCAGAAACTACACGAACCTGCGCCGGGCGAACGCCGACATGCGCGGTTTCTTCGTTTACAACCACCGCGCCGAATTTGACAGGGCGGAAGCGGCCATGGCCGCTTGGCTGAATGAAGGCAAACTCGAGGCGCCGGTCGATATCGTCAACGGTTTCGAATCGATGCCGCGTGCGCTGATGGACATGTTCAGGTCGACGGGCGGGGGCAAACGAATGGTTCAGGTGGTCGCCGGAGATATCGCCTGCTATTGATCGCCGAGCCTCGGATGATGCTTGATCGGGAAGCAGTTTTGCATGGACAAGACGAACTTCGAGTCCCGACCGCCCGGGCGCATGCCAGCCCGTCGACCACGCACTGCCCAAGAACACGGTATGCAACCAGTAGCTGCGCCACCCTTCGTAGCCAGGGAGAATTGCAACAAGAATCTGGAACGGCTATGGCGGAGGGGCAGGGATTCGAACCCTGGGAGGCTTTCACCTCTCTGGTTTTCAAGACCAGCGCTTTCGACCGCTCAGCCACCCCTCCTGGGCGTTCAGTTTCCCCGCTTTGCACAGCGGCTTCAAGTGCGCGAATCCCGCCCAACCCGGCGCTGCTATACTTCGCCCAATGTTCAGCGAGGCGGCTGGCCTTGGTCATTTCCATTGCCGTACACGGTGCCCCGTACGCTAGCGCCGGCTCAAGAACGGCGCTGCGCTTCGCCGCAAGCGCCCTGGGCTTGGGGCACCGGATTCACCGGGTGTTCTTCCACCATGACGGGGTGCTGGCCGCCGCCGGACAGGGCGTGGCACCTCAGGATGAGGAGGACCTTCATGCTGGTTGGGTTCGCCTCGGTGAGTCCCATGGGGTCGAGCTCGCCATTTGCATCGCCAATGCCCTAAAGCGCGGGATGCTCGACGAGGCGGAGCGCGACCGCTACGAAAAGGACGCCGCCACCGCCCATCCGGCATTCACCGTTGTCGGCTTGGGGCAGCTCATCGAGGCCATGACCGAGTCCGACCGCTTTGTGACCTTCGCCGCCTGATGGCCAAACGCATTCTGTTTTTGTTGAATCGGGCGCCCTACGGCTCCACCTACGCTTTGGAGGCCATCGAGGCCGCCTTGGTGGCCGGCGTCTTTGACCAGGAAGTGAGCGTCTTGTTTTCGGGCGCCGGGCTGTATCAGTTGCTCAGCGAACAGGACGGTGGCGCTGTGGGCGGCCGAACGGTGGGCAAGATGCTCGGCGCCCTGCCGGAGTACGGTGTGACCGACCTGTTCGCCTGCGGCCCCTCGGCGCAGCGCCTTGGCCTGACCGGCAACGACCTGTGCCTGCCCGTCACTTGGCTGGACTACACCGAACAAAAAAGCCTGATCAACCGCCAAGACATCATAACGGGCTGATCGTGGCCACCTTGCACTTGGTGAACAAGCCCGCCGCCTGGGAGGACTGCCATCCGCTGCTCGATGCTGAGGATGCCGTTTTACTGATCGAGGACGGCACCTACCTCGCGCTGCAAGCGCTCAGCGGTGCTGCGCTCTACGCACTTGAGCCCGATGTTCGCGCCCGAGGCCTCTCCCAGCGCATCCGCAGCAACATCCAACCGGCTTCCTTCGACGACTTCGTGCGCCTCGTGGAACGTTGCGAGCGTGTCGTCACTTGGAGTGCCTGAGGTGTTGCCGGAAACCGACAAGGATGGCTATCTGCGCAACCTGGATGATTGGAACCCGGCCGTGGCGAAGGAAATTGCCCACCAAAGCGGCATTGCGCTCACCGCCGCGCATTGGCAGGTCATCGAACTCGCCCAAGCGTTCTACCGCACCTACGACCTAAGCCCGGACATGCGTCCACTGGTCAAGTGGGTGCGCGCCAAGCTTGGCGAGGAGCAGGGTTCAAGCCTCTACCTGCTCAAGCTCTTTCCCGACAGTCCGGCCCGCCTTGCCGCCAAGATCGCAGGATTGCCCAGGCCCACCAACTGCCTGTAGGCGCAGACCGGAGGGAATCGCGGTTTTCTTCCGACATGCAGCTCAATCGGAGAGGCGGGAGTGTTGGAGGGGGTTCTTAGGAATTGGGAGCCAAGAGCCGGGCGTGAACACCCAAACTGACCACTTCCCCAATAATGATGAGGGTTGGGCCGCTGACTTCGGCGGCGGCGACGGCGGCGGGCAGGTTGTGCAAGGGGGCTTGAACCTGGCGCTGCTCCGGCAGGGTGGCGCGCTCCATCAACAGCGCCGGGGTTTGCGGGTCCATGCCTTGGGCGATGAGTTTTTCGACTATCTCCGCCAACCCCAGCAGCCCCATATAGACCACGAGGGTTTGGTGGGGATTGACCAGTTCCGGCCAGTCCAGATTCACTTGGTCGTTGACCCGGTGGCCAGTGACAAAGCGCACGGACTGGGCCAGATCGCGGTGGGTCAGGGGGATGCCGGCAGCGCTGGCCGCGCCTAAGGCGGCGGTTATGCCGGGCACCACCACGCAATCGATGCCCTGTGCAGCAAGCGTCTCCACCTCCTCGCCTCCACGACCGAAGATGAAAGGGTCGCCGCCCTTGAGACGCACCACACGCTGCCCCGCCAGTGCCCGCTCCGCGAGCAGCTCGTTGATGGCTGCCTGGCGCACACCAGCGTAGCGCTGCCGCTTGCCGACGTAGATGCGCTCCGCGTCACGACGGGCGAAGTCCAGAATTCGCTCGTTGACCAAGTTGTCATAGAGCACCGCATCAGCCTCCTGCAGCAGCCGCAGGCCCCTGAGGGTCAGCAACTCTGGGTCGCCGGGGCCAGCGCCGATCAAAGCCACCAGACCGCTACCGCCTTCGGCGGGAGCCGCAAGGGCGCCATCAAAAGCCTCCTCGGCACCGGCTGAGTCACCTGCCTGCAAGCGCTCAGCGGCCGGTCCGTTGACGACCCGCTCCCAAAAGCCTCGCCGCCGCCTCAAATCCGGTATCGCCGCCGCGACCCGTTCGCGGCGCTCGGCGGCAAAGTCGGCCAGTGCGCCCAAACGCGGCGGCAGGCGGGCTTCAATCCAGCCGCGCACGATTCTGGCCAAGGTGGGCGACCGGCCGCCTGTGGAAACGGAGACCTGAACGGAGCCGCGGTCCACGATGGCGGGAAAGATCGCCGAGCAGAGTTGCGGCGCATCCACCGTGTTCACCCAAATGGCACGCGATTGGCAGTCCGCGTAGATCTGGGCGTTGATGGCGGCATCATCGGTGGCGGCAATCACCAGCCGCCGGCCATCGGAGTCGGCGGACCGGTAGCCGCGTTGCGTCAGTTGCACGGAACCACCTCGGGCCAAGTCATGCACCTCATCGCAACAGGCTTTGGCAACCACGCTGACGGCCGCGTTGGCCTTGAGCAAAAGCTCGATCTTGCGCAGCGCCAACGCGCCGCCGCCCACCACTAAGCAGTCCTGGCCGCGCAGGTCAATATGCAGCGGGAGGTAGTCCATGGCCCCCGCCTCCTTCAGATAGTGTTGAGGTCGAGCCTGGCCGCACCGCCCATGTAGGGCCTTAGGACCTCAGGAACGGAAGCCCCGCCGGCGCCGTCCTGGAAGTTCTCCAGCACCGCGACCAAGGTGCGGCCAACAGCGAGCGCCGAGCCGTTCAGGGTGTGGACGTATTCGCTGGCGCCGCCGCCCGCATCCTTGTAGCGGGCCATCATGCGTCGTGCCTGAAAGTCGAGGAAGTTGCTGCACGAGGAGATCTCGCGATAGCGGCCCTGCCCCGGCAGCCAGACTTCAAGGTCGATGGTCTTGGCGGCGGCGAAGCCAAGGTCGCCGCCGCACAGCGCCACCGTCCGATAGGGCAATTCGAGCTTCTTAAGGATGGCCTCCGCATGGCCGGTCAGTTCCTCAAGCACCTGCCAGGAGTCTTCAGGACGCACCAACTGCACCAGTTCAACCTTCTCAAATTGATGCTGGCGGATCATGCCCCGGGTATCCTTGCCGTAGCTGCCAGCCTCGCTGCGAAAACAAGGGGTGTGGCAGACATGGCGGATGGGCAACGCATCGGCATCGATGATGACGTCGCGGTACAGGTTGGTGACCGGCACTTCCGCAGTGGGAATGAGATGCATGCCGCCCGCGCCTTCAATGGCGAATTGCTCATCGGCGAACTTCGGCAATTGGCCAGTGCCAAACAATGAAGCCGAATTGACGATGTAGGGAGTGTAAACCTCGGTGTAGCCGTGCTCCTCGACATGGGTGTCGAGCATGAACTGAGTGAGCGCCCGGTGCAGGCGCGCCGCCGCACCCTTCATGACCACGAAGCGGGCGCCGGATATCTTCACCGCGGCGGCAAAGTCCAAAGCGCCGCCGGCGCCGAGGTCCACATGGTCCAAGGGCTCAAAGTCGATTTGCGGCATCCGCCCCCAACTCCTCAGCTCCAGGTTGTCAGCTTCGGTCGCGCCTTCCGGCACCGAGGCGTCGGGGAGATTGGGAATTTCGGAAAGAAAGCGATGCAGCCGCTCCTGGAGACCGTTGAACGCCGCCTTGGCGGCGTTCAGGCGTTGGCCCAAATCACCCACTTGGGCCACAAGCAACGCAATGTCCTCGCCCCGGGCCTTGGCTGCGCCAATGGCCTTGGAGCGGGTGTTGCGCTCGCGCTGCAACCGCTCGGTCTGAGACTGCAGCTGCCGGCGCTCTTCCTCGAAGGCACGGAATGCGGCCGTGTCAAGGATGAAGCCCCGGACTCGAAGCCGGGGGGCGACCTCGTCAGGGTCTTGTCGCACTGCTTGGGGTCCAACATCGGTCAAACTCCCAGAAAACGCCGGCCAAGCCATGCTGCGAGCAGGCAGCCGACCACGCTGGCCATCACGTAGGCCGCTGCTGTGCCCCACCGCCCGGCGTCTGCCAACATCAGGGTTTCAAAGGAAAACGCGGAAAAGGTGGTGAAGCCACCGAGCACGCCGACGACCAGAAACGCCCTCCCCCAATCATTGAACCAAAGTGAGTGCGACCAGTGCGCCCACGCGAAACCGATGCCGAGGCAGCCGGCCAGGTTGATGGTCAGGGTGGCCCAGGGAAACCCGGACCCCGGGGCGCTTGATACGGCCAATGACACCAGGTAGCGCGCCACCGCGCCTAGGGCGCCGCCAAGAGCCACTGCCGCAATAGCGATCATCGGGTCTGCTCCGCAGTTTCGTCAAGTGCCTGCAAACGCTCCAGGCGGGCCTTGATCTTGGCCTCCAAACCCCGATCCACCGGCTGGTAATAGCGCTTCGGATGGAGCTCGGCGGGGAAGTACATCTCGCCGGCTGCGTAGGCTTCAGCTTCCTCGTGAGCATAGCGATAGCCCTCCCCGTAGCCGAGACCCTTCATCAGCCGAGTCGGGGCGTTGCGCAGATGCATGGGCACGTCAAGGGAGGGGGTTTCCGACACATGGGCCTTGGCGGCCCCGAAGGCTCGGTAGGCGGCGTTGCTTTTGGGAACGCTCGCCAGGTAGATCACCGCTTGGGCAATGGCCAACTCCCCCTCCGGCGACCCCAGGCGGTCATAGGCATCCCAAGCGGCCAGCGCCAACTGAAGCGCACGGGGGTCGGCGTTGCCCACTTCCTCGCGCGCCATGCGTACCAGCCGCCGGGCGATGTAGAGCGGCTCGCAGCCTCCATCGAGCATACGGCAAAACCAATAGAGGGCCGCATCGACAGCACTGCCGCGCACGGCCTTGTGCAGCGCCGAAATCTGCTCGTAGAACACATCACCCCCCTTGTCGAAGCGGCGCTTGCGGGCGGGCGCGGCCAGTTCGACGAGGCTTTGGTCGATGTGATCGCCACCCAGTTGGGCAACGGTTTCGAGCAAGTTGAGCAGGTGCCTGGCGTCGCCATCAGCCAGTTCGATCAAGAGGGCCGCGGCATCAGCGTCCACGGCGACGCCAAGGGCGGTGGCCGCTCGGTCCAGAACTTTGCGCAACGCCTCGGCGTCCAAGGCCTTGAGCACATGCACCCGAGCGCGGGAAAGTAGGGCCGCATTGACTTCAAACGAGGGATTCTCGGTGGTTGCGCCAACGAAGGTCACAACACCTCGCTCCACATGGGGCAGAAAGGCGTCCTGCTGCGCCTTGTTGAAGCGATGCACCTCGTCGACGAACAGCGCCGTGCCCTGTCCCAGGCGACCCGCCGCTTCAGCACTGCGCACCGCCTCGCGCACGTCCTTGACGCCAGCGAGCACTGCGCTCAAGGAAATCCAGCCGAGACCGGCGTGATCGGCGAGCAGGCGGGCTAAGGTGGTCTTGCCGGAACCGGGTGGTCCCCACAGGATCATGGAGTGCATCCGCCCCTTCGCGGCCAAACGCGCCAAGGGCGCGCCCTCCCCCACCAGATGCGCTTGGCCCGCAAAATCCGCCAATGTCCTAGGACGGAGCCGGTCCGCCAGCGGCCGCCCGTCATCTGCCTGAAGCCCGTCGTCGCCCATGTGCTTAAGTGCCTGCTTGAACGGCAATTTTAGCGCATTGACTGGCCGCGGGCGCCTCTCACGGGAACTTTAAGCTCAATAGACCTCCACGTCGCCCGGCAGTTTGAGTTCGAAGTCACCGGGCTGCACAACCGAGACGTCCTCAAAGCGATTCAGGTGGATGTCAGTGCGCTGGCCCAATGGGCCGCGAATGGCGATCCTTCTGAGGCGGCTGCCGTCAAAGGCCAAGACGATCTCCGCGATGAGCGCGTCATCGGCGAGCGGTCGCAGGCTGAACCGTTCCGGGTCCAGCCGAGTCACTTCGTATTCGGCGTTCACTGTGGCCACCGAGCCGGTGAGCACCGCCAAGGGCGCATCCCGCAACGCCTCTTCCACTGGACGGACACTGACCTGTTCTAAATCCGGATCATAGACCTTGAGGGTTTCGCCGTCGGCGATGATGATCTGCCGATAGGGTTCAACCAATTCCCAGCGAAATTTCGGTCTCGCCAAACGCACCCGCCCAAAGGCCTCTTCCACCAATTCGCCGCGGGTGCCGTATTGCGCTTGGGTGAAGTCAGCCGCCAAGTGGCCGAGGGCGTCCAAGCGCCGCTGCAGCTCCGATGGGGGGTCGCCCAAGGCGGGCGCCGCCAGCCCCGCCGCCAATAGAACGCATCCGCAAAGCCGTAGCGTTGATCGGGCAATTCGGAGCCTAGCCCGCGTTGAATCGGACGCTTCGCTTCCGTCTAGTGTCGGCATCGCTAGTCGCTGCCCACCAGCACTTCGCGGCTGCCGTTGCTGTTCATGGGCGTGACCACCCCCGCCTGCTCCATGGCCTCAATGAGGCGGGCTGCACGGTTGTAGCCGATGCGCAGCTTGCGTTGCACTGCCGATATGGAGGGCCTGCGGGTCTCGATGACGAAGGCCACCGCCTCGTCGTAAAGCGGGTCGTCCTGCTCGGTGTCTCCTGTTCCGGCAGGCAGATCGACGAACGCCCCTTCCGCGCCGCCGCGCAAAATGTCGTCGTCGTAGTTGGGTTCACCGCGCATTTTCCAATCCTGGACCACGCGATGCACCTCCTCATCGGAGACGAAGGCCCCGTGGACCCGGTTCGGAACGCTGGTGCCCGGCGGCAGGAAGAGCATGTCGCCGTGGCCGAGCAGTTGCTCAGCCCCGCCTTGGTCCAAGATGGTGCCCGAGTCGGCCCGTGAGGAAACCTGGAAGCTGATGCGTGCTGGGATGTTGGCCTTGATGAGGCCAGTGATGACGTCCACGGAGGGGCGTTGAGTGGCGAGCACCAAGTGGATGCCGGCGGCCCGGGCCTTTTGGGCGATGCGGGCGATCAACTGCTCGACCTGTTTTCGAGCCACCATCATCATGTCGGCGAATTCGTCAATCACCACAACAATGAACGGCAGCGTGGCCAAGACCGGCGCTTCCTCGACTCCGTCCTCCTCCGCCAGCGGGTCGGCCAAGGGGGTTCCGCCCTTTTGCGCGTCGCGCACCTTCCTGTTGAAACCGGCCAGATTGCGCACACCGAGCGCCGCCATCAGACGGTATCGGCGCTCCATCTCAGCAACGCACCAGTTGAGCGCATGGCCAGCTTGGCTCATGTCCGTCACCACCGGCGCCAGCAAGTGCGGAATGCCCTCATAGACGGCCAACTCCAGCATCTTGGGATCCACCAGGATCAAGCGGACATCCTCCGCGGAGGCCTTGTAGAGAATGCTGATCAGCATGGAGTTGACGCCCACCGACTTGCCGGAGCCGGTGGTGCCGGCGATGAGAAGATGCGGCATACGGCTGATGTCCGTCACCACGGGCGCACCGGCCACGTCCTTGCCGAGCGCCAAAGTCAGCGGCGACTTGGACTTCTCGTACTCGCTGGTGGCGAATATTTCCTTGAGCCTCACCATTTCGCGGTTTTCGTTGGGAATCTCAACGCCGATCACCGATTTGCCGGGAATCACTTCAACCACGCGGACGCTGATCACAGCCAGGGAGCGGGCCAAGTCCTTCGCCAGAGTGGTGATCTTCTGCGCCCGCACCCCCGGTGCCGGCTGCATTTCAAAGCGGGTGACCACTGGCCCCGGCAACACCGAGGTGACTTCAGCCTCCACCCCGAACTCGGCAAGCTTCAACTCCAATTGCCGGGACATCGCTTTGAGGGACTCTTCTGAAAAGCCGCCGGAATCATCGGTGGATTTGTCGTCAAGCAGAGCCATGTCGGGGACCGGCCCCACACCCGCCGTGTCAAAGAGGCTCACCTGCTCCGGCTTGGTCTGCTCCACTGCCCGGGGTTTGATGTTCGGTGACTGGCGCCTTTGCCGCTGCTTGCGATCCTTCTTGCGCGTTTCCTCGCGCCTGTGAATGGCTGAGCGGGTGGCCTTGCGGGCCGCTCGGCGTTGGGCTGCCGCTTCGATCCGGCGGGCCGTGAAGGCGGCAATGACCATGAAAACATGGTGAATTCGACCGCCCAGCCATTCGGCGACATCAAGCCAGGAAAAGCCTAGGGCCGTCTGGGCGCCGGCCAAGATGCCCGCCACGCCCAATAGGGTCAGCCCCACGAAGCCGAAGGCGGGCAGCCCAAATTGAGCCAGCCACTGGCCGAGCGTGCCACCGGAGCCAGCGGGCATTGCAAAGCCTTGCGAGGGCACATGCGCTTGCACGAGAACACAGGCGCACAGCGTCACCACAACCCAGCCGACGCTGCGCAACGTGGCCGCGAACCAAGGGGAGCGGTTGCCGCTTCGAACCACGACGCGCACCCCGATGGCCAGAACCGCAAGCGGCATCATGTAGGCGACCCAGCCGAAAAAATACAGGAACAGATCCGCTAGGTAGGCCCCGCTGGCGCCCACCCAGTTGCGCACTTCGCCGGACTCGCCGCTGAAGCTGAACGACGGATCCGAAGGCGAATGGGAGACCACAGCCAGCAGCAGGTAGAGGGCAAGGGCGCCGACGCCAATCAAGCCGATTTCGCGTATTGGGGCGCGGTAGGTTGTCAAGAGTTGCGGAACCGCTGGCAGCCGTTGGTGGATGGCTAGTGTAACGGCATTTGCCACCCCCCACAAAAGCGCGACCCGAGGTGCGCGGCGGACCTTCAGTCCACATTCATCAAGCATCGGGAAATGCCACATGTTCCCGAACCGGGACAAAGCGCCTTGCTGCGAAGCCCGCACCGGGTCCGCTCCATCCAGGAAACCTCTGATCAAGTCCCGTTCGCTCAGCACTTCACAGGTTGCGAATGGGAGCGACGTCCCAGCGGATTGGCATTGACCTCGAACGGAGCGGAATCGAGCCCTTGCCCA
>JAQAJJ010000020.1:25066-55185 GCA_028278675.1 Candidatus Azophilus lithoversatilis | reverse complement strand
CAAACCTTGCGTGGCGCCTGCCACACGTCCTCGCCGCCGCCTTCGGCTTGCCGATGGCGCCCTTGCACCATCACGCCCACTTGGCTCCTGTGAGCTTTCGGGACTTGATCAGAGGCTCCTAGGAGTGCGCAATTTGATATCGCTTGAATATCAAGTGTGGGACGGAAAATGCGTGTGTCCTTCTTTCGGATGTCCTTCTTTCGGATGGGGAAGAGGCAGTGGCCGACGACGGCTAAACGCGGTGATATGATTGGCGAACCACAACTGACGGCAGGATTCGACATGCGGCCGGACAAGGCAAAGGTGGTCGATGAAGTCTGGGACGAGCAACGCATTCGATCCTTTCTCGACAAGGCGCCCCTGGCAGCGGGCATGGATCCGGACTTCAGCGCCCTGCTCTACGCCTACCGCAGCATGAGGCCGAGTGACTTTGAGGTCTTCATCGAGTGGTTCCGCGAAGCGGGACGCAACTTGGACGCGGAAAACGACCACGATGAGACTCTGCTCGACGTCATCGCACGGCATCGGCGGGCACAACCCTTCAGGGATGTTCTCAAGGCCGCCGGAGCAGGACACAAATAGTCCAAGCAGCCATGGCCGTTTCCTTCATCCAAAGCGGCATCGGCTTCCCTGATGCGCAGCAGGCGGACGATTCCATTGGCGGCTTGCTCGCTGTCGGCGGCGACCTCTCCCCGAAGCGCCTGCTGGCGGCGTACCGGGCTGGCATCTTCCCTTGGTTCGACGACGACCAAGCGCCAATTCTCTGGTGGAGCCCGGATCCCAGAGCGGTGTTGGTGCCCGGGGAAATGCACGTCAGTCGAAGCCTTGCCAAGCGGCTGCGCAACGGCGGCTTCGAAGTGTCCTTAGATCTCGCCTTTGCGGAGGTGGTGCAGGGCTGCGCCATCAAGCGCCAAGGTCGATCGGGCACTTGGATCACGCCCGCCATGGGCGTCGCCTACGGCCACCTGCACGAACTGGGCTACGCCCACTCCCTTGAAGTGTGGTGCGAGGGGCGTCTGGTTGGCGGGCTGTACGGCCTGTCCATCGGCGCCTTCTTCTTCGGCGAATCCATGTTCAGCAGCGTCCCGGACGCTTCAAAGGTGGCGCTTGCCCACCTCAGCAAGCAGCTCAAGCGCTGGCGCTTCCAATTCATCGACTGCCAAATCCCCAACGACCATCTGCGTTCGTTGGGCGTCAAGTCGATTCCGCGCACCCAATTCCTGGCGGCGCTGGCGGCCAATGACGAATCCAAAACCCGCCTCGGCAACTGGACTTTCGACGCCGACTGCCGCGCCTGTTGATTCCAGCCACCCTTAGAGGGCAGAATGCGCCGCTTGGCAGAACTGGGGCCCCATGGCGAAGGAAGAACAAATTGAGATGGATGGAACGGTGGTTGACACCCTTCCGAACACGATGTTCCGCGTTGAGCTGGACAACGGCCATGTGGTGACCGCCCACATTTCCGGCAAAATCCGCAAGAACTACATCCGCATTCTGACCGGGGACAAGGTGAAGGTTGAATTGACGCCCTACGACCTGAGCAAGGGCCGCATCACGTTCCGCAAGTAGGCAGGCACCAGTGCCTCAAAGGGGCCAGTGCCCAAAAAAGTTGGACGGCAAGCACCGCGGCTAGGCGGAGACCTTCTCGTCAGCGGCGCTGGTGGCCTCAAGAGCGAGCTCCCCGTCCTTCAGGGACACCCGCAGCAGACCCCCGCCCTTGGCCAACGGACCGAATAGGATCAGATCCGCCAGCTCGCGCTTGATCTTGTCCTGAATGAGGCGCTGCATGGGCCGGGCACCCATCTTTTCATCGTAGCCTTCGCGGGCCAGCCACGCTCTCGCCTCATCGTCCACCTCCAAGGTCACCCGCTTGTCGTCAAGCTGCGCCTGCAGCTCGGTGAGGAACTTGTCCACAATGGTCTTGACCACGGGCTCACTGAGGGAACTGAACTGCACGATGGCATCGAGCCGGTTGCGAAACTCGGGGGCGAACAGCTTGCGGATGGCCTCCATGCCGTCGGAACTATTGTCCTGTTCGGAGAAGCCGATGGACGGGCGGGCCATGTCCATGGCCCCGGCGTTGGTGGTCATGATGAGCACCACGTTGCGGAAGTCCGCCTTGCGTCCGTTGTTGTCGGTGAGCGATCCGTGGTCCATGACCTGCAGCAGCAGGTTGAAGACCTCCGGGTGGGCCTTCTCGATCTCGTCGAGCAGCACGACGCTGTGCGGATGCTTGGTGACCGCCTCGGTGAGCAGGCCGCCCTGGTCGAATCCGACGTAGCCCGGCGGTGCGCCGATCAGGCGCGAAACCGTGTGCCGCTCCATGTATTCGGACATGTCGTAGCGCAGCAGCTCAACGCCCGTGATGAGCGCCAACTGCTTGCACACTTCGGTCTTGCCCACTCCCGTCGGGCCGGCAAACAGGAAAGCGCCGATCGGCTTGTCGCCCGCCTTGAGCCCCGCACGGGACAGCTTGATGCTGTCGGCAAGCTGGTTGATGGCCTCGTCCTGGCCGAAGATGACCATCTTGAGCTTTTCATCGAGGCCCTTGAGCGCCTCCTTGTCGGAGGTGGAGACTTGGGTGGAGGGAATGCGAGCGATCTTTGCCACCACCTGCTCCACGTCGCCGGCGCCTATGGTCTTTTTGCGGCGGCTCGGCGGCAGCAGCTGCTGTGCGGCACCCGCCTCGTCGATGACGTCGATGGCCTTGTCCGGCATGAAGCGATCGGTGATGTACTTGGCGGCCAACTCCGATGCGGAGCGCAGGGCCGGATCGGTGAAGCGCAATTGGTAATGGTCCTCGAAGCGGGACTTCAGACCCTTGAGGATCTGGTAGGTGTCCTGAATGTCCGGCTCGACGATGTCGATCTTCTGAAAGCGCCTTGAGAGCGCCCGATCTTTCTCGAAGATGCCGCGGAACTCTTGGTAGGTGGTGGATCCCATGCAGCGGATCTGTCCGGACGTCAAGAGCGGCTTCAACAGGTTGGAGGCATCCATGACACCACCGGACGCGGCGCCCGCGCCAATGATGGTGTGCACTTCATCAATGAAGAGAATCGCCCCTTCCTGTTCCTTCAGTTCCGCGAGCACCACCTTGAAGCGCTTCTCGAAGTCACCTCGATACTTGGTGCCTGCCAGCAGCGCGCCGAGGTCAAGGGCGTGGATGGTGCTTTCCGCCACCACATCCGGCACCTTCCCCTCAACAATGCGCTTGGCCAAGCCCTCGGCGATGGCGGTTTTGCCGACCCCGGATTCACCCACCAGCAGCGGATTGTTCTTGCGCCGGCGGCATAGCACCTGAATGACGCGCTCAAGTTCCTGCTCGCGGCCCACGAGCGGGTCGATGCGACCGGCCTTGGCTTGTTCGTTGAGATTGGTGGCGAATGCCTCAAGGGCCTTCTGCGGGCCCTCCTCGCCTTGCGCGCGCTCCTCGCCCTCCACCGCGCCTTCCGTCTCTCCCTTCTCGCCGTATACCTTGGAGATGCCGTGGGCGATGTAGTTGACCACGTCGATGCGCGCAATGTCCTGCTGCTTCAAGTAGTAAACCGACTGGCTTTCCCGCTCGCTGAAGATGGCGACAAGCACGTTGCCGCCGGTGACTTCCTTGCGGCCCGAGGACTGCCCGTGGAAGATCGCGCGCTGCAGGACCCGCTGGAAGCCCAGGGTAGGCTGAGTCTCCCGCTTCGCATCGCCCGCCGGAATCAGTGGCGTGGTGGTCTCGATGTACTCGCTGAGGTCTTCGCGGAGCTTGTCGATGTCACAGCCCACTTTGCGCAGCACGTCCACCGCCGCATCATTGCTGAGCAGCGCCAGCAGCAGATGCTCAACCGTCATGAATTCGTGGCGCTTGGCGCGCGCCTCGCGTAATGCGTCGTTGAGCGTGGTTTCCAGATCTTTGCTGAGCATGGCGTTAGTTTTCTTGATCGCGGAGATTAGTGCTCTTGATTGCGGAAACTCGTGTTCTTGATCACGGAAAAAGCTGCCAAACAAGTCAACTTCCGCGCTTGGCGACCACCCTTCCGGCGGTCTGGGCCATCGCCTCGCTAGGTTAAGCGGATTAGTCCGTCATTTCCACCCTGGAGACCAACGGATGCTGATTTTCCTGGGCGTACTGATTAAGTTGCTCGGATTTGGTCTCGGCGATGTCCCGCGGAAAGATGCCCACGACGGCGCTGCCCTGAGTGTGTACCGCCAGCATGACCTGGGTGGCCTTTTCGCGGTTCATGTCAAAGAAGGTCTCAAGCACATGGATCACAAACTCCATCGGCGTGTAGTCGTCATTGAGCAGAATGACCTTGTACATGGGCGGCTTTTTCAGTTTGGGCTTGGCCTCGGCGACCGCCACCCCGCGGTCCTCGCCAAGACCGGGGGCGTCGCCGTCCTGGGCGCGCCAAAGTCCGCTCATCGCGCAATAAGGTATCCTTCGCAATGCCGCGCGAGGAACGACCGGCAGCTCGCGGCGGCCCAACAAGGTGACGCCCTCAAGTCCAGGAGTCACGTTCAACGCCCGAAGAGCCGAAGGTTCGTGCCTTCGGAAGCGCAACCGGAGGGACAGGAACCATGCTGCATGGTGCGATGATACCCGCCGTGGTTGAGTCTGCAAAGTATGAGCTTCGCCGTGTGTGAACTTCGCCGGACGCAAAGGCGCTTCGCAACTCGGCGCTGGCGAGTTTGATGACGGCAAAGGCACTTTGCAAATGACTTCAAATCCCCAATAATCCCGTTCCACGGGGGCATCGCCCTCAAATCGGAATACGGCTGCGCCGGCCGTGACGGTAGCGAGGGGGTTGCGGTTGCTTGGAGGTTAAACGAACCACCAGTGGCCTTCGGGTGCGCACGCGCCATGTGGATCGAGAGCGGTGCTTACGGAAACTCTCGAAGGGTACGGAGCAACCCAATGAAATTATAGGGAGTTTTCCGTTGTTTTCCGCTTGGCGAAGTTGCCGGGCGCAACGTTGGGAGGGCAGGACAATTGCAACAGGGACAGTAAAGTGGTTCAACAATGCCAAGGGTTACGGCTTCATTTTGCCGTCCGATGGCGGAGGTGATCTCTTCGCTCACTACAGCGCCATCAGCATGGAAGGCTACAAAACCCTAAAGGCTGGCCAGCAAGTGGTCTTTGACGTCGAGGAGGGTCCCAAGGGTCGCCACGCCGTCAACATCCGGATCGAGTTTGAAGGGGGTGACGGCGCTTAGCCCTTGGCTAAGCGTTCGAGTTGCGCAGCAACTCGGCGCGCGGCTCTTCAAACTTGGAGCCTTTGGCTAAGCGGTCGAGTCGCTGCGCGGCCGGCGCGTGGCTCTTCCCGCTACGTACCTTCAGTTCAACGGCACCGCAACCGAGCGCTTGCCTTGTGCTTGGGTTCGTGGCATTGGGGAGCTTGGCGGTGCGTTGCTTCAGCCCATCGCGTCAATGACCGCGTCGCCGAAGGCGGAGCATGACAGTAGCGTGGCGCCGCTCATCAAGCGCTCAAAGTCATAGGTGACCGTTTTCCGCGAGATGGCGCCCTCCATGCCTGCAATGATGAGGTCGGCGGCCTCGCGCCAGTCCATGTGCCGGAGCATCATTTCAGCGGAAAGCACCAAGGAGCCCGGGTTGACCTTGTCTTGGCCAGTGTACTTCGGGGCGGTGCCGTGGGTGGCCTCGAAAAGCGCGATGGTGTCGCCGATGTTGGCGCCCGGCGCAATGCCGATGCCACCAACCTGGGCCGCGAGGGCATCGGAAATGTAATCGCCGTTCAGGTTCATGGTCGCCAGCACGTCGTATTCGTCGGGGCGGGTGAGAATCTGCTGCAGCATGGCGTCGGCGATCATGTCCTTGATGATGATCCGGCGGCCGGTGTTCGGGTTGGTCAACTCGTGCCAGGGACCGCCGTCCAGGGGCGTCGCGCCAAATTCCCGGGCCGCGAGCCGATAGCCCCAATCCTTGAACGCCCCTTCCGTGAACTTCATGATGTTGCCCTTGTGCACGAAGGTCAGCGAGGCGCGATCCTCGTTGATGACGTACTGCAAGGCCTTGCGCACCAAGCGTTCGGTGCCTTCCACCGATATCGGCTTGATGCCGATGCCGCAGTGGCGCGGGAAGCGAATCTTGCGTACGCCCATGCTGTCCTGCAGAAAGCCGATGACCTTCTCCGCCCCTGCGGAGTCCGCCTCCCACTCGACCCCGGCGTAGATGTCCTCGGTGTTTTCCCGAAAGATCACCATGTCGGTCTTTTGTGGCGCCACCACCGGGCTCGGCACCCCGTTGAACCAACGAACGGGACGCAGGCAGACATAGAGGTCAAGCTCCTGGCGCAGAGCCACGTTCAACGAGCGGATGCCGCCGCCAACCGGCGTCGTCATGGGGCCCTTGATGCCGATGATGAATTCGCGCATGGCCGCAAGCGTTTCCGCCGGCAGCCATTCGTCCGCGCCATACACCTCAAGCGACTTTTCTCCGGAGTAGATCTCCATCCAGGCGATCCGTCGCCGCCCGCCATAGGCCCTAGCCACCGCAGCGTCCACCACCTTGAGCATGACCGGCGTGATGTCGATGCCGATGCCGTCACCCTCGATGTAGGGAATGATGGGCCGGTCGGGAATGTTGAGGGTGTTGTCTTGGTTGACGGTGATCTTCTCACCATCCGCAGGCACGGCTATGTGCTGGTACGCCATCGGCTTCGCTCCAGTTTCAGGCAATGATTTGGGGAAAAGCGGCGAAGTATAGCCTAGTGTCGTGACCGGAGTTAGACAGACGGACCGGTGACCCGGTTTGCGGGTTATCCGCCGACCCAGCCCTTGGACCGCTCCAGGTCCTGATCCGTCGCTTCCACCCAGCGGGTGTCGCCGCCTGCGGTTTCCCGCTTCCAGAAGATGGCGTCGGTCTTTAGGCGATCGATGATGAATTCGCAGGCCGCCAAGGCTTCCGAGCGGTGAGCCGAAGCCGTAAGCACCAAGACGATCTGATCGGTTGGCCGCAAACGCCCCACTCGATGAATGACCGTCACCGCAGCGAGGCTCCAACGCCGTTCGGCTTCGGCGACGATGGCCGCGACGCTCCTCTCAGTCATCCCGGGGTAGTGCTCCAGTTCCAAACAGGAGTCCTCGTCGCCGCGGACCTCCCGCGCCAACCCGACAAAGGCCGCCACCGCGCCGGCACTGGCATCGAGCCGTTCGCGAAGCGCGGACCACTCCTCATCAACCGAAAAGCCGCCAGCCTGAATGCGAATGCGCGACATGGCCGTTTAGCCGCCGGTCACCGGCGGCAGGAACGCCACCTCGTCACCGGACTTGAGATCGATCCGCGCCGCACCATCCACAAACTCCTGATTGACGGCAATGCGCACGTTTTCGGCGGTGAGGGCGGCATAGCCGTCCGGCCCCAGCGCCGGTTTCAAGGCCGCCAGCACCGAACTCAGCCGCAGGGGCGACGCGGCCACATCCGGGGAATAGGTCCAAGCGTCCATGCCAGCCGCCTCCCTGAGCGAGGCGAAGAACAAGACTCGAATCACGGCACCGTCTCCTCGGTTCGCCACAGGCCGCTTCGGCCACCCTCCTTGCGCAACAGGCGCACGTTCTCGATGCCCATGCCCCGGTCGATCGCCTTGCACATGTCATAGAGCGTCAAAGCGGCAATGCTGGCTGCGGTCAACGCCTCCATTTCCACCCCGGTACGGCCCGTAACGCGGCATTCGGCGATGATGCGAACTTGATCCGGAGGCAAGGGCTCCAAGTCGATGGCCACTTGGCTCAAGGGCAGCGGATGACACAGCGGAATCAACTCGGCGCATCGTTTCGCGGCTTGAATGCCCGCCACCCGCGCCACCGCCACCGCATCGCCCTTGGCGAGGCCGCCATCGAAGACTTCCGCCAGCGTGCTGGGCTGCATCCGCAGCCGAGCTTCGGCCGCGGCGACGCGCACGGTCTCCGCCTTGGCGGACACATCGACCATGTTCGCCTCCCCGCGGTCATTCTGGTGTGTAAGCTGGCTCACGGCCAAATTATAGCGCGGATGAATCCCGACACTCCCGACAAACGGCGCCGCGGCCCGGATAAATCCCGACACCCGCGACCAACCGCACCTCGGCCAGTTGTCGAACGCGTTCCCCTGATCAGGGCCGCGGTAACAGGGTGAATGAAAACCGGCGTAAAGAATGGTAACGTTCCCAAGTTGCGGCAAGGTCCGCCGAATCAGCCTCAGCACCCTGTTTATAAAGGATTTTTCTCCGCTATCCTGTCGACCCCCGGGTTCGGCAAAACCCATTGACTGACACTGCCGTGCATTCCCCCGAAAGCAACCACATCATCGTCGGCATGTCCGGCGGCGTCGATTCGTCGGTGGCCGCGTTGCTGCTCAAGGAGCAGGGCCATCGCGTGTCCGGGCTGTTCATGAAGAATTGGGACGAGGACGACGGCGAGCCGTACTGCACCGCCCAGCAGGATCTGGAAGACGCCGCCAAGGTCTGTGAGAAGATTGGCATCGATCTGCACACGGCTAACTTCGCCGCCGAGTACTGGGACGACGTGTTCAGCGCCTTCCTCCGAGAATACAAGGCCGGACGCACGCCGAACCCGGACGTGCTCTGCAACCGGGAAATCAAGTTCAAGCAGTTCGCCCGCTACGCGGAAGCGCTCGGCGCGGACCGAACCGCCACCGGACACTACGCCCGCATCGCTTCACGGGACACCGGCCTCAAGTTGCTCAAGGGCATCGACGCGGCCAAGGACCAAAGCTACTTTCTGCAGGCGCTCAACATCGGCCAGCTGGCCACCGTCCTCTTCCCCTTGGGCGACATGGAAAAGACCGAAGTGCGCCGCATCGCCCGCAAGCAGGGGTTCCACAATCAGGGCAAGAAGGACTCCACCGGCATCTGCTTCATCGGCGAGCGGCGCTTCCGCGACTTTCTGCACCGTTACCTGCCGCACAATCCGGGCCCCATGGTGGATGAGGCTGGCGCGACGGTGGGCGAACACATTGGGCTGCCCTACTACACCCGCGGCCAGCGCCAAGGCTTGGCGGTGGGCGGACTCGCCGGGCGCAAGGAGGCGCCTTGGTACGTGCTCGACAAGGACATGACGGCCAACCGGCTAGTCGTAACCCAAGACCCGGCGGCTCTGTACAACGACGAACTGACCGCCAGCAACCTCAACTGGCTGGGCGAGCCGCCGCCCTTGCCCCTGCGCTGCACCGCCAAGGTGCGCCACCGCCAATTGGACCAGGCCGCTTTTGTGTCCGCCGACGAGCCGGGGCGCGTGACGGTGCGCTTCGATTCGCCGCAACGAGCCATCACACCGGGTCAGTACGTCTGCTTCTACGACGGCGACGTCTGCCTTGGCGGCGGCGTCATCGAATCATTCAGCAGCTTGGCACCCAATGGTCCCGTCCATGAATAACCTCGACTACCGCTCATTGGCCTTGGCCGCCCTATTCGAGGCGCTCGCCGAGGTGCAGAACGCCGCTGAAGGGCGCAGCGGCGGTGAAGTCCAGCATCTGCTCGCGCCGCTGTTCGCCATTGACGCGGATAACGTGGCAGCCGTCTTTGCGCCGCCTCCCCACTACCTGAAGGGCGTCAAGACCACGGGCAGCGCCATCGCGGGCGAGCGCAACGCACTGCGCCTGCTCAACTACGCCTTCGCCGTGATCGAACTCGCGACGCTGCTCAAGCGCGAGGATCGGATTGCCGGACAGTTGAGCCAGCGTTTGAGCGCCTTGGCCGACGCGCCCCATGATGCCGCCCTATTCCTAGCCTTGGACGAGGTCTATCAGGAGACCATCGGCCGGCTCGGCAAGCGCATTCAAGTGAGCGGCGACCCAGCCGCCCTTAAGCAGCCCCAAGTCGCGGCGCGCATCCGTACGCTGCTGCTGGCGGCGGTGCGCTTCGCTTGGTTGTGGCGGCAACTCGGCGGACGCCGCTGGCAACTCATTGTGGGCCGCCGCAAGACGCTGGCGGCCATGGACGCACTCAAGAGGAAAATGGCGTGAACAGCAGCTTGAACCCGCTTACGGCCATCGGCGCGATCGATGGCCGCTACCGCGAAAAGACCGAGGCGCTGGCACCCCTGTTCAGCGAGTACGGCTTGATCCGCTTTCGCGTTCAAGTCGAGTGCGAGTGGTTTGCCGCCTTGGCGGCGCTGTCCGAGGTGGTGGAACTGCCGCCCCTTTCGGCGACCGCCAGCGAGTCGCTGCGGGCCGTGCATGCCGAATTTTCAGTGGCCGACGCCGAGCGCGTCAAAGCCTTGGAAGCGACCACCAACCACGACGTGAAAGCGGTGGAGTACTTCGTCAAGGAGCGCATCGGCCGGATCGACGGGCTGGCGCCGCACATTGAGTTCGTCCACTTCGCCTGCACCTCCGAAGACATCAACAATCTCGCCCATGCGCTGATGCTCAAGGCCGCGCGCGAGGCGCTCGAACCCGAAATGCGGCGTCTCATCGAGGCCATCGGCGGGTTGGCGCGGCAGGCGGGCGATCTGCCCATGCTCGCCCGAACCCATGGCCAGCCCGCTTCGCCGACCACCTTGGCCAAGGAGTTGCGGGTGTTCAGCGCCCGTCTTGCCAAGGCGGAGAAGGCCTTAAGCGCTTTGCCGCTGACGGGCAAGCTGAACGGCGCCGTCGGCAACTTCAACGCGCACGCCGCCGCCTATCCAAAAATCGACTGGCCAGCCGTCAGTGAGCGTTTCGTCACCGGACTCGGCTTGGCCCACAATCCCCTGACCACCCAAATTGAGCCCCACGACGGTCTAGCGGCGCTGTTCCACGCCTTCATGCGCTTCAACACCGTGCTGCTGGATTTCGTGCGCGACGTCTGGGCCTACATCGCCATCGAGTATTTTGGGCAACGCCAAGTGGCGGGCGAAACCGGCTCCTCCACCATGCCGCACAAGGTCAATCCCATCGACTTCGAGAACGCCGAAGGCAATCTCGGCATCGCCAACGCCCTGCTCGGCCACATGGCGGAGAAGCTGCCGGTTTCGCGCTGGCAGCGTGACCTCTCAGACTCGACGGTGCTGCGCAACATGGGCGCGGCCTTCGCCCACAGCAGCATCGCCTACCAGTCGGCCGACAAGGGCCTCTCCAAGCTCTCCATAAACCGAACGCGCATCGAGGCGGATTTGGCGGACAATTGGGAGGTGCTGGCGGAGGCCGTGCAGACCCTGATGCGTAAGCACGGTTTCGCGGAACCCTATGAACGGCTCAAGGCGGCCACGCGGGGGCGGCGGCTGGACGCCGAAGGGTTCGCCGAGCTGTTGGACGCGCTCGACCTGCCCGGCGATGCCCGGCGGGAGCTGGCCGAACTGCAGCCCCGGGCCTACGTCGGGCTGGCCACCCGTTTGGCTCATTTGCCCGACCAATAGCGCCCGAGTGATGGCATATCAAGTCGTCCACGCACCTTGGACGCCGTGCAGGGAGCGCCTGCGCGCCATCCGCGAGGCAGTGTTCATCGTGGAACAGAACGTCGCCCAATCCATCGAATGGGACGGCTACGACGAGGCCGCGACCCACTTCCTGGCGATCGCGGACGGTGGCCAGGACATCGGCTGCGCCCGGCTGCTGCCCTCCGGACAGATTGGCCGCATGGCGGTGCTGCCAGCTTGGCGAGGCGCCGGCGCCGGCATGTCGCTGCTGCTGGAGGCCATCGGTGAGAGCCAAAGACTCGGCCACAAACGCTGCTTCCTGCAGGCTCAGGAGCACGCCGTGGGGTTCTACGCCAACGCGGGCTTCGTCATCTGCGGCGAGCCCTTCCAGGAAGCCGACATCCCCCATGTGGAAATGGAGCTTCTGGCGCTTCCCGATTTCAATTCTTAATCGGAAACTATTAGTATCCACCCATTCCAGTTGTTTTCCTTTAAATTCCTGCCTCTCCGCTGTCGGGCGTCCACTGCGACCTGCGCAGCCGGAACCGAGAAGAACCCTCAAACCAGGAGCAACCATGTCCGCGTATCTTTCCGACTATCTGCAACAGGTCGAACGCGTCAAGAAGGAGCTGATGGGCCAGCCGAACTGGCGGGCAATCAATCCGGATTACGTCGTCCGCATGCGGCTGCAGAACCGCTTTCGCACCGGTATCGACATCGCCCGTTACACGGCCGACATCATGCGGCGGGACATGGCCGAATACGACAACGACCCGGCGAAGTACACCCAATCCCTTGGCTGCTGGCACGGCTTCACCGCTCAACAGGTGATGATGTCCATCAAGAAGCACCGTCAAACCACGGACAAGTCCTACATCTACCTAAGCGGCTGGATGGTGGCGGCGCTGCGTTCCAGCTTTGGCCCACTGCCCGACCAGAGCATGCACGAGAAGACCTCGGTGCCGGACTTGATTGAAGAGATCTACACCTTCCTCCGCCAAGCCGACGCCCGGGAGCTGCGGCACCTGTTCACGGCACTCGACGAGACCCGCGCCCAAGGCGGCAACGTGGCGGAGGCGCTCTCGCGCATCGACCGCTACGAGACCCATGTGGTGCCCATGATCGCCGATATCGACGCCGGCTTCGGCAACGAGGAAGCCACCTATCTGCTGGCCAAGCGCATGATCGAAGCGGGCGCCTGCGCCATCCAGATCGAAAACCAAGTCTCCGATGCCAAGCAGTGCGGCCACCAGGCCGGCAAGGTCACCGTGCCCCACGAGGACTTCGTCTCCAAACTGAACGCCGTGCGCTACGCCTTTCTGGAACTGGGCGTCGAGAACGGCATCATCGTCGCCCGCACCGACTCCTTAGGGGCCGGTCTGACGATGAAGATTCCGATGTCCAAGGAACCCGGCGACCTCGGCAACCAGTACTGCAGCTTCCTTGAGGCCACCGAAGTGCACGACCTTGAGGAGCTGCGCGACGGCGACATCACGATCCATCAAAACGGCAAGCTGTGCCGCCCACTGCGCCTCGACAACGGCCTCTACGCCTTTCGCGAGGACACCGGTGCGGACCGGGTGGTGCTGGATTGCGTCACCAGCCTGGAACACGGCGCCGACCTGCTTTGGATCGAAACTGAACGGCCCAACCTCACGCAAATCAAAAGGTTGGTGGATGCGGTGCGCGAGAAGGCCCCGAAAGCCAAGCTGGTGTACAACAACTCGCCGTCGTTCAACTGGACCTTGGCGTTCCGCGAGCAGGTCTATGCCGAGTGGCGGGAGGCGGGCAAGGACGTGTCGGCGTATCCGGACCCGGCTGTGGTCGAAAAGGGCCTGATGGCAGCCGAGTACGACGACACGCCTCTAGCAGCAGCAGCGGACCAGCTCATCGCCCAATTCCAGCGGGACGCGGCCAGGGAGGCCGGCATTTTCCATCACCTGATCACGTTGCCCACTTACCACGAAACCGCCCTCGGCACGGACGTGCTGGCAGCGGGTTACTTTGGCGACGCGGGCATGCTGGCCTACGTGCAGGGCGTGCAGCGCCGCGAAATCCGCCGCGGATTGGCAGCTGTCAGGCATCAGGATCTGGCCGGCTCCAACATTGGCGACGACCACAAGGAGTACTTCCTGGGCGAGAAGGCCCTGCTGGCCGGCGGCGCGGCGAATACGATGAATCAGTTCTGACCCCTAAGACTGCGGCCCGCCAAGCAATGTCTGCAGTTCGTCGTAGCCCTCGGCGGCGGCGAATTGCGGGTGCTCGCGGCGCACTCGCTCCGGGGCACTGAACAGAACGCCCGTGTCGGCTTCCTCCAGCATCGGTATGTCATTGTAGGAGTCGCCAGCCGCCATGACCGGGAAGTTCAAGGATTTCAGCGCCTTGACGACATTGCGTTTCGGGTCGGGCTGACGCAGCCGGTAGCCGGCAATCCGATCATCCCGAACTTCCAAGTGGTGGCAAAACAAGGTTGGGTGGCCGAGCTTCGCCATCAGTGGAACGGCGAACTCATAGAAGGTGTCGGAGACGATGATCACCTGCCGGTCCCGCCTCGCCCAATCGAGAAAGGCGGTGGCGCCCGGCAGCGGATCGAGATCATCAATGATGGTGCGGATTGTTGAGAAGCGCAGGTCCGCCCGCGCCAACACGTCCATGCGGTAGCGCATCAGCTCGCCGTAGTCCGGCATGTCACGAGTGGTTTTGTTCAGCTCACCAAGACCGGGGCGCTCCGCCACCGCCTGCCAGATTTCAGGGATCAGCACCCCTTCGAGGTCCAAGCACAGAATGTTCAACAACGCCTCCCTAGTTTCGCGCAAATAAGTGTGATTATGCATGGCCGTTTCAGCCCCCGGCCGCTTTGCTCCGCGAGCCCTCAGCCGGGGAGCGCGAGGGGTTCACACCACGCATGAATCTCTCCGCGACCTACCCCACAGCGTTGTCGCCCTTTCCGGCAACGGAAGGGCCCTTGCCGGGAACCCAAACAGCCTAGCACCTAAAATTCGCTTATTTGCGGGACAGGACACCAGCCAATTGAGTTAAGCATATGCCAAGAGAGTATTTTCATCCCGCAGATTGATATTGCTAGACTTTTTTCCGAAGGCCAATGACGGAAGCAAACCATGGATTTCCAACAGGCAAACGCCTGCACCGAGCCGCAGCACCTGCTTCGGGGCATTGCCCGCCGCTTCGACCGGGAACGGGTGGCCATCTCCTTCAGCGGCGCCGAAGATGTGGTCCTGATCGACATGGCCCACCGGGAAGGCCTCGACTTCAACGTCTTCTCGCTGGATACGGGACGCTTGCACCCGGAAACCTACGCCTACTTCGAGCGGGTACGCGAACACTACGGCGTCGTCATCGAGCTGCTGATGCCCTCCCCCGCCGCGGTCGCCGATCTGGTCCGTGCCAAGGGCCTGTTCAGCTTCCACAAGGACGGCCACGGGGAGTGCTGCGCGGTGCGCAAGATCGAGCCGCTGCGCCGCAAGCTCAGCAAACTCGACGCCTGGGTCACTGGCCAGCGCAAGGATCAGAGCGTCACGCGAACCGACATTCCCTTGGAGCAGGAAGATCGGGCATTCTCCACGCAGACGCACCAGCTATTCAAGTTCAATCCTCTAGCGGAATGGTCGTCGCGGGATGTTTGGGCCTACATCCGCACCCACAAAGTGCCGTACAACGAGTTGCACGACCAGGGTTACGTCTCCATCGGCTGCCAACCCTGCACCCGGGCCGTTGGCCCCCACGAGCACGAGCGGGCCGGTCGATGGTGGTGGGAGGAGGCCACCGTCCGGGAGTGCGGGCTGCATGCCCAAAACGTCGTCAAGATCGGCGGCTGAGCTAGCGCAACCAGGCCCTGTTAACACGACTTGGTTTGGCCCTGCCAGGAGCCGTTTTTTCTCTGGGCAAGGCGCCGCGAGCGGGGTGTGGCCAGCGTCACGTGGGAGCCTTCAGCTTGGGGAGCGCGAGGGGTTCGCTGCGGCTATGACGGCGCGTACTGCCGCTCCAAGGCGCTGGCGAAGGCGGCATCCCGGGCTTCAACGAGGCCTTCGGCGGACCATTCGCGCAGCGCGGCCAAGGGGAAGCGCCGACCGGGACAATCGGTGCTTTCGCCACGCACCTGCCGGTGGCCGCCGATGACGATGTCCGGGTAGCGCAACTTGATCCCCACCAGCAGGCCGCGCAGCGCCTCAAGCTGGGCTTCAGTGGGTCTCGCCCCGTTGAAGTCCCCGGACAGCGCAATGCCAATTGACTGCGCATGGGCGCCCCGTTCGGAATCCGACAAGAGGCTTTCGATCCCACCGGTTGGATCGATGCAGTAGTGGAATGCCCCGCGGGGGCAGGATGAGTGGTGCAGCAGTACGAATTTCATGGCGCAAAGTAAACCGTCGCGAAAACAAGCATGTGCCTCAGGCCAACGAGTAGGCGCGCCGCCTTGGCGGCGCAATCGAGTTGCTCCGCAACTCGGCGGTCGCCGGGCGCAAAAGCTGACTCATGCGGCAACCTTATCCCGCGATCAATGAAACTAGGGAGCCTACCCCGGGGTCGGCACTACCGTAACCGGCATGTCTTCCGGCTCAAGGCCCAGATTGATGAGCACCTTCGACATGCCGAGGAACAGGCCCACGCCCAAGGCGAGCTCTGTGATCTCCGCGTCGCTGAAGTGTGCCTTGAGCCCCTGGACGATCTCCTCATCAGGCGGCCCGGGAATGCCGATGATCGCATCGGTGAGCTTGAGCGCCGCCACTTCCATGGAACAAATGGAGACAGCCCCGCGGCTGGCGGGTTGTTCCTTCGGTGTCAACGGTGTGCCGTTCTGGGGCAAGCTAAGGGCTTCCGCCGGTTCCAGCGCCGTCTCATAGCCGTCGGCGATGCGCCCGATCCGTTCTTCGTTCAGCCCCGCCTCACGGGCGGAGTCGAAGCGCACCCGTCGTCAGTAGCCGCAGTCGGTGATGCGGGCGTTGCGAATGCGCGTCATCTCCTTGATGGCGGGGTCGGCGGCCCCGTGACGCCAAAATTCCCCATAGAGTTCGAAGAACAGGCCAGCGAGCTTCGGCACGTGGGCCATCACCGAACCAAAATCCGGCGGCTGGCCGGGAATGGCGGACGGCATTCTGGGGCGGGTGGACACGATCAAATGACCTAAACCAACGCACCTTCGTGGAGCGGCGGCGCGTCCAGATCGGCCGGCCATTCCTCCAAATCGAAGGCCAGCTTCCAGCGGCAGGTCGCGTCGAAGAACGCCAGCGCCACCATGAGCGTGACCGCGCCCGCCTCGCCAAACACCTCAGCGGCGGCGGCGACATCCCCGTCGCTGACCGCATGATGCTGGAAGGGAAATTGCTCAGCGATGGCCAACGCCGCCTGCTCCCCGGCGCTGAACGCGGCAAAGTCCCCGCGCTTCAAAGCCGCTGCTTCAGGGCTGTCCAAGGCAACGTTGGCATCGCGCACGGCCCACTCGGCGGCGCAATCGTGAATCGCGGCGATCCGCAAACGGCACAACTCGAGAACCCGCCGCGGCACCAAGCCGTCGTCCCACAGGGCGCTGTAGAAGGCCTTGTAGCGGCTCAGCAACTCCGGGCGGTGCGCGAACAATCCTTCAAGCGGCGGGAAGTCACCGGCGCCGGCAATCCAACTCATATCATCGGCTCACTATGTTAGGGTTCCCAACGGGTCTGCGAACGTTAGAACGGGAGCATAGCACCATGGCGCGGCTAATCATTCGAGTGCTCATCACCGCCATCGGCCTGTACGTGGCCACCCTGCTCATCGACGACATTCGAGTGGACAGTGACGGCACCTTGATCTGGGCGGCCATCGCCTTGGGGCTGGTCAACGCCTTGGTGCGCCCGCTTGTCATCCTGCTGACCCTGCCAGCCACCGTGCTCACTTTGGGCGTTTTCCTGCTGGTGGTCAACGCCGCCATGCTGCACCTCGCCGCCTGGCTGGTGTCCGGATTCCATGTGCAGGGATTCTTCAGCGCCCTGTTCGGCGCCATCATCGTCAGCTTGGTCACCTGGGCGACCGAGTCCCTCATCAAGCCCAAGGAGCGCGCCTGATCGACTTGGTGCTCAAGCGTTGCGCCGCAATCGGAAGATCAGCGCATCGGCCACCGAGACGACGAAAAACAGGACCAGGAAAATGAACGCTCGGGGATCGCTCAGGTAAAGCTGCGGTTCGACCGGCACGGCGATGGTCTTGTCCAAGGCCGCTATCTTGAAGTGGTGCTTCTCGTCAAAGATGGGGTTCAGGGCGATCTCCATCAGATCGCGGCGGCTGCGGTAGCGCATGATGGCGAAACGGTCCCAGCTCTCCGCACCCTCGATGCCAACCAAGTCCATGGCGTGGAACACCACCGGGCCGAAGACGACCGGATGGCTGGCCCTACGGAACAGCTCCGGGTACATATGCGCCATGTAGCGGTCCATGGACGCCTCGGGGGACAGCTGCGCAGTCTCGTCGACATCCCTCATGTCGATTAGGTTCGCCATGAGGAATTGATCGCCGCTGTCCTGGGTCATGAAGCGGCGCAGGCGCTGCACCGCTTCGGCCGGACGGCCGTTGCGCTCCATTTGGGCGGTGAAGGCAGCGATTTCGTCTGCGGAAAGCGGGCCGGATGTGTTGGTGTACCACGCGCAAAATGACAGCCAAGCCAAGGCTGGCAGCGCCCAGAGCCAAGTGCGGCCCCTGCGGGCGAGTTTTGGGATTCGAGAGGTCATAGCTGCACCGCGCAGTTGATCGAGTAAGATGATCGGCCAATGAAAGCACTGGGGCGTCACGAATGGAAGTGTCGAATGAGCTCTACCCCGTTGGGGACGAACAAAGGAAGGCCATGCTTAAGGCTGGCCCCGCCGGACCCATCATCATGGTCAACCTATTGAAATATCGGGATAAAGCGGAGTACCCAGATGGCCGAAGGACCGATCTGACGGGACGCGAAGCCTACGCGGTCTACGGCCAAGCCGTCGCTAAGCTGGTGGAGGCGCACGGCGGCCGGATCATATTCTCAGGCAACGTCAGCCACCTGACCATCGGGGTCGTCGATGAGCTCTGGGATGACGTGGCCTTGGCGGAATACCCGAACCGGGGCGCCCTGATGACGATGTCCACCTCCGCCGCCTACGCTGAAATCGCGCCCCATCGGGAGGCCGGGCTCAAGGGCCAGCTCAACATCGAAACCACCTACTCGCAGGCAATGACAGGCCGCGAAGCGGGAGGTTAGATCCCATGACCCTCGAAGAACTGCTGGCCAAGCAGGAAATCTACGAACTGAGCTGCAACTACATGCGGGGCTTGGACCGCTTGGACGCCGAATTGATGCACACCGTCTTCCACGACGACGCCACCGTGGACTACGGTTTTTTCCAAGGCTCCGGCCAGGACTTCGTGGCCTTTGCGCAGAACGCGCTGCAGGATCACTTGGCCAACCACCACATGATCGGGCAGGTGAACATCAAGATCAACGGCAACCAGGGCGTCGGCGAAGTTTACTTTCAAGCCTTCCACAAGGTCGTGCAGGACGGGGAGGAAAAGGACCTGTTCATCAGCGGCCGCTACGTGGACCGCTACGAACGGCGCAATGGGGTATGGAAGATCAGCTTCCGCTCGGAAGTCAACGACTGGTCGCGCACCGAAGCGGACGCCGACCTTTATCTCAAAGGCGACAGCGGCTCCCTGATCGGCGAGCGCAAACCGGGCGACTACTCCTACGGGATTTTTGGAAGCCCTTGGATCGCGCTGACGCGCAATCAATGACGCTCCAGCGAGCGTCATTGCGGGAACGGGATGCCCTGGGTCCGATGAGTTGCGCCGGACTTCAACTGAGTTGCGCGTTATGGAGTCGGCGGCTGACTAAGGTCCCCCGAAACATCCGATGCGGTCAGCCGACTGATCAGTTCGCTGCCGCTTGCGCAGTCGATGATCCAATCGCCCACTGCCGCCAAGGCGGCAAGGTCGCGAATGCCTTGCAACCGTTGCGCCAGTTGGCGGGCAGTCTCGGCATCGAACTTTCGCAAAGTTTGGCGAGCAAGCAAAGCCCTGTGATCGGCCAGGCGGGCTTGAATGCCGTCTTGACGGCCTTGGCGCCGGCCTTCCTCCTGACCTTCGCGCCAGCCCTCCTCCCGGCCAAGCGTGCGGCCTTCGGCACGGCCTTGGGCGTGCCCTGCGAGGCGCGCCTGGCGGCGGAAGGCGCTGAGCAGCAGGTCGTCATCCGGGCCCGTTCCCTCCCGTTCACCGAGCGCCCGTCCCACTCGCGTCAGCTCCCCCATGGTCAGGCTCGACAGTTCCGGTTCGTTCAGCGCCAAATGGATCAGCCCGGCGGGCCACTCCGGGAACGCCCGGCTTCGGCTCACTCGGGTGTAAGCCCCGTCCTCAAGCACATGGATGGTCAAGCCCGGCTCCAGCCCCTTGGGACGGCTACGTGCCACTGCGTTGGGCACTTCCACCCACAATTCCGGGAAGCCCCAGGATTGGTACACTTCAAGTTTGTTGCGCCGAACGTCCGTCGTGTGATCCACCTCCATGATGACGTCCGGCAGGGGGTCGCGTCCCTTGACGATCGCCATGCCGTCCGACTTCCATACCCTTGGGCGCAGATAGATCGTCTGATCGGCCATCATGACGCGGCGGGGCTTGCCCTGAGCGTCGCGTTCCATCAGGTAGGTAGCGCCATAGGCCCGAATGGGGGAGCCGCGCACCAGGCAGATGCGCTCCAGCATCGCGGCGAGCTGACCGGAGGGTCCGGCATGGTCCGGCCCGCCCTCACGGGCGATCCAAGCGGTCTGTGACGCCGCATCCCAGAACTCGATTCGGCCCTCGCTGCCCTCAACCTCCTGCCACGTCATCCGCTCGGCATCGCAGCCGGGGAAGTCGAATTCCAGCGCGGGATCCTCGAAGGGAGGTGCCGTTGGCATCAGGCTCGCTGGTGAATGAGCGGTCATTGGGCGATCCTCAAGTTCTGCATGGCCATCATACAAGGCGCTGACCAGGTTCCGCCACGCCAATCCGACGAACGGGCCATCCGGCCACGGGGCGGGTGGCGGCACCTCCAAGTCAGCCCGCCAACCCAAGGTAAAGCGCCGCGGCGCCCATGATGGAAAGCATCAGGAAGGTGCCCTGAGCGCCGATCAGCCGCGGATAGTTGGCCCCGGGGTAGGCGCTCATGCCCCAAGCATGCAGCAGACGCAGCACCACCAGCGACGAGCCCAGGACATGCACCGCCGCCGGACCGGCGCCGGCCACCTCGAGCAGATAGAGCAGCACCAGCGCCAAGGGCACGTTTTCAACAAAATTGGCTTGCGCGCGTTCCGTGGCGTGGGCCTTCCAGTCCGGCATCCTGCCAGGGCGCAAACGCACGTAGAGCACTTGATTGGCCAGCAGGACGCCGAGCAGCGCCATGATGCCTGCGTAGGCCAGCGATACCGGGATCATCGGCTGGCTCCGATGAGGCCCGCAGCCAGCCCAAAACCCAGCAACGCCAAGCCCAGCCAGCCGTACTGGTCAATCCAGAACAGCGAAAACGCCTCCGGGCTGCCCTTGGGCGCAGTGGGCACCTCGCCGCGCCGAAGTTGGCGCGGCAGCGGCGCCACCCAGACGATTTGCCAGCCAAGCCATAGGGCACCAAGGCCGATGGTTAAAAGCCAGTCCATGGTGGTCTCCTTTCATTGTCCGTTCGAGCGCTGGCATTATGACGCCTCAACAATCCACAACGCCAAGGAGGGGACCATGGACCCGCAACTACAGGAACTGCTCGACAAGAAAGCCTGCGAGGAGGTCATCCATCGCTACGGGCGCACCCAGGACTGGCTGGACGACGACGGCCAGATGGCCTGCTTCTGGCCGGACGCCGAGGTCGATTTTGGCTTTTTCAAGGGCAACGGCGCTGATTGGGTGACCACGGTCATGGCCCATGAACGGGAGGCGCCGAGGCGCTGGCACCTCAGCACCAGCGTCATGGTGCAGGTGGATGGCAACCGGGCCAAGGCCGAAAGCTACGGCATCGCCGTCGGCGGCAGGCCGGGGGACGGCGGGATGCAGGACACCATGTACGGTGGCCGCTATCTCGACGAACTCGAGAAGCGCAACGGCGAGTGGCGCATCTCCAAACGCACCTATATCTTGGACTGGAGCCACGAGTTTCCCGACGCCTTGGAAACCGCCACCGGCGAGGACTTCGCGCTACACGTACTGAACATCACCGAAAGCGGCCACCCGATGTATCGCGCACTGTAAGAACCGCGCCGCAGCAAGAACCGCGCCGCATTAGACAGGCCAGCTAGACTGTTATAGATTTAGCCAAGGAAAAACCAATCGTCTGAATTGTAAGGAGAGGAAAGTGATTCAGCACATGCAGGGCCGCATCGCGGCCATTGGTGTTGCCGTAACGGCTCTAGCCACCTCCACGACAGGGGGGCCGGCGATCGCTGCGGACCGCATGGAGAGGGCGGACAACATCACCGTCGAGGAAATCATCGTCACCGCCCGCAAACGGGAGGAGCGGGCGATCGACACGCCGGTGGCGGTGGCCGTGATGACCGAAGAGGACATCGAGCGCTACAACACGCGCAATCTCACGGAACTCGGCGCGCGCATCCCCGGCCTTGAGGTGATCCACGGCGCCGGCGGCAGCGCTGGGGGCAACATCACCATCCGCGGCATCGGCAAGCCGCCGGGCACCTCCGACTACGGCCTCGACGCCCCGGTTTCGCTGGTGATCGACGGCATGCCGTTCTCGCGAAACCACATGATCATGACCGGCTTCTTCGACTCCGAGGCGCTGGAGGTCCTCAAGGGCCCGCAGGCGCTGTACTTCGGTAAAAACAGCCCCGCCGGCGTCATCGCCATCCGCAGCAAGTCGCCGAAAGTCGGCGGCGAAGTCGAGGGATTCGCCCGCGCCCAGTATGAGTTCATCACCGAAGACCCGGTGCTGGAAGCCGGCCTGAGCCTGCCCGTCGGGGACACCTTGGCATTCCGCCTGGCCGCCCGCGGGCAGGACATGAAGGGCGGTTGGCTGAAGAACGTCGCCGAACCCTTGGACCTAAGCCCACTCTATCCGGGCACCGACTTCGCCACCCGGGGCGCCTCCTACGATGAGTATCCCGCTCAGAAGCAGGCGGTGGTGCGCTTCACCACGGTTTTTGAGCCCAACGAACGATTCGATGCCACGCTCAAGATCTTCCGCTCCTATACCAAACGCAACGACGCGGGCACAACGGTGCTCTACGCCTGCGCGGATGGGCCCGGCGTGAACCCCACTTTCTTCGGCATCTGGCCGGACCCCACGCAGACCTGCCCCGACGACCGGGGCCGGCTGGAGCGCACCGGCCCGCTGCTCGACACGCGCATCGCCGAGACGCTCCCTTACGTCAGCGAGAATTCCCGGTTCCACTACAAACTGGCACAGTACGTCCACACGCTGCAGATGAACTGGGACTTGGGGAACTTCACCCTCTCCTCAGCAACTGGCTACTGGGATTACCGGCACCGGGAATACACCAACTACGGCTACACGAGTTGGGGCATCGTCGCCTCCAAGCAGGGCGAGTCTGGGGAGGCCATCACCACAGAGATTCGCTTGGCGTCCAATTTCGATGGCCCGCTGAACTTCACTGCCGGCGCCTTCTACGAAGACGCCGAACGAACCCTAAACGCCGGAACCCAATTGCTGCCCTCTGCGCTCATCGGCGGAGCCTGGGCGGGTCCGGGCGTCTACAACGGCACCTACATCAATTACCACCAGATTTGGGACAACGATGTGCAGAGCTTCTCGCTGTTCGGCAGCATCGATTGGCAGGTCTCCGATCGAATCGATGTTTCCGGCGGACTGCGCTACACGAAGGAGGACCGCGAGGCCATCGGCGGCAATGTGTTTGAGAACTTCTTCGGTTTGTTCAGCCCCGCTGGCTATGTGTACAACCCCTCCGACAAATCCGACAATCTGTCTCCCGAAGTCACCGTCAGCTACCACCTAGATGATGACGTTATGGCGTATCTCGCTTTCAAGACGGGCTTTCAGTCCGCTGGCATCTCCAATCCCGGAACGGTAGCCAATCTTGCGAGCTTGCCCTTGGAACTCCAGAACGATACGCTGATATTCGACAAGACCACAATAGAAGGCTTCGAGGCTGGCCTCAAAGGCACCTTCCTGGAGGGTCGCCTGCGCACCGATCTGGCCGCATTCTGGTATGAGTCCAAGGACCTGCAGGTGGGCATCTTCAACTCCAATACCACCTCCTTTACGCTGCAGAATGCCGCGGTGGCACACAACTGGGGCTTCGAGGCCAGCGGCATTTACCAAGCCACGGAGCGCTTGCAGTTGCGGTTCTCGGGTCAGTACAACCGTCTGGAGTACGACAAGTGGGACGACGCCGGCTGCCATTCCGTGGACGATGAGCTGTTCCAGCTTGACCTCTTGACTGCTACCGAAGGCCCTGGCTGCCACATCGGTCCGAACGGTGTGGCCATACAAGATCTTTCGGGCGTGCGCTACGGCGCCGCCCCACTGCAGGCCAATCTCGGCTTCACCTACGATTGGCCGCTCACCGGGGGCTGGTACCTCGGCATCGACTGGGACACGATCCACCACTCCAAGGGCAAGCGAACCCTCAATCAGCCCTACACCGAGGTGCCGAGCCGCACAGTGACCCACATCGGGGCGAACCTGCGCAGCGACAGCGCGCCTTGGAACCTGGGCCTGATTTGCACCAACTGCTTCAAGGAGGTCTACGTGACGGCCATTGGCAACCGACCTCTGGCCAAGATCAACGCGGGCGTCAGGGGCGACATGACGGCGCAGATAGCTCCGCCCCGTCTGGTCACACTGCAGGCGACCTACAGCTTCTGACCCGCTTGGGGCATGCGCGAAAGACGGACTGTTCGTTCACGCTCACCAACTCAGCGCACTGGAGCGAGTATAAGCTTGCGTGGTCCAAGGCGAGGGCGGACGCCCTCAAGCCAGCCGCGGGTCAAGGCCATCACCCGGTTTGAGGGCATTGCGCCCTCAAACCGGTGTACGTCAATCCAACCGGCTTAGCCGAACGGCAGCAGCCTCAGCAAGCCCAAGTCCTCGGTGACGGCCACCTGCCGGGCGATCATCTGCGACATCCAGGCGAAGGCGCGTTCGTTGCCGGAGTCCAGGGTGCCCGCCACGACGGTGGTGTAGGCCCAGTTGTAGAGCTGGCCGTGGCGGTAGTCCTCCCAAGCCTCATCAAGGCTGTAGCCATCGACGCCAAGCCGGGCCAAGCTATCAACGTAGCGCTCGAGCAGCGCCCGTTCATGACGGCGGCGCACTTCGGTCTGGGTGCTTTGGCCGAGCAGCAGCGTCACATCCTGAATGCCGCGCCCGAGCAGGGGCCCCTGCCAATCGATGATCGCCACGGGGTGGTGCTCGGTTGCGGTGCCGTAAAGCAGGTTCTCCATGCGGAAATCGCCGTGCGCCAAGGTAATCGGCGGCCGGTCAAGGAACGCCTGCAGCGGCGCCACCGAGCGTTGGATGTCCGCCCGGGCCGCCAGCACCGGTGCGCTCAAGTAATCGCCGAACACCGACACCATCTGGTCCCAGCCGGAAACCGTGCCCACCTGCATGTTGCTGGCGTGCCGGCTGCCACAGACATGGGGAATCCAGGCGATGCCGTCCACCTTCTCCCAAAAGGCGGCGTGCAGCTTGGCCAACGCGTCAATGGCGAGCTCGGTCTCCTCAAGGGTGGCGCCGACGATCTGGTCGCCGACCCGGTAGTCGGCCAAGTCCTCCATCAGGATGATGAAGTTGTCGCCATCAAGCTCCGTGAGATAGGTTGCCGGACAAACCGCAGTGGTTAGCGCGTCCAGTTCGGCGAAGTAGCGCACTTCCCGTTCGTAGAGATTGAAGTCCATGGCGATTTGCCGGTTGGTCGGGTTCTGCGAGGGATATTTGGCGATGAATGACGCCGGCGCGTCCTCCGCTGGCCCAAGGTAGCTGGGAACCAGGCGCGAGAGCTCGCTCATCATGCCCACGCCCTCGCCCACTTGGCGGACCTCAAGCGCCCCGATGGCGACATCCTCCGCCAGGACCCCGTTTCGCCGCAAGGCCTGGGTCAACCACTCCGGGGTGAGGCCAGCGGGCATGGGGGGCAAGGATGAAGCTGCCATTGCGAAGCGCCGCAGCGTTGCAAGCGAATCCGCTCTAAGGTCGCTTGGGCAAACGCCCCTCGATGTAGTCGTCGATCAATTCATGGTAGCGGCGCACCCGGCTTTCCTGCCGGGACAGATACACGCCCTTGAAGCCCCGGGAACGGAAGCCGCGCTGTTGGCGAACGAATACCTCCACGTCCTCGTCGATGGCCGCGCCGATCCACTTCTCGCCGTAGTCGAAGACCTCGGTTTTGACCTGGGCATCGCGCTCAACGAGGCCGAGTCCGGTGGGCACGGGCCCAAGGTCGCCCTCGGGGCAGCTGGCATACCACCAGTTGTCGAAAACGCACCGTTCTGGATCGGTGGCGTTGGGCCGGGCGCGCAGGAAGTGGAAGCCGTCGGACCAGATGGAAACGGCGAAATTGGGGAACAGCGTGTAATGGAAGGCATCGGTCAATTGCTCGTCCGGCACCTTGTCATAGTGGGTGTAGCCGCGCCCCGGCCCAAGTTTGCGCTTGGCTTGCTGGAGGGCCTTGCGGGTGGCTTCGGGGCGACCCTTGAAGTCCGCTGGGTCGAGCCCCCAATGACGCAGGTTGCTGGCCAAGGGCTCCAGGATGATGCCCGCCTTGTCCGTGGAGCCGACGCCATATCCCCCTTCCATGACCATGCGGTTGTGGCCCTCGTTGGAAAGGTCGAAGCGGGTCTCCCGGTAGTTGGTGTTGATCTGGCCCTGAATTTTGGTGCGGTCGAATTGGGTGGTCGCCCCCATGTGAACGGTTGGCACGTGATAGGACTCGTTGAAGTTGTCGAGCACCACCTTCCAGTTGCAGGGCAGGTGGACGGTACGGGCGGCGTAGCGCCGCCAGCTCTCCAAGTCGTAGCGGCTCCACTCATCCCAGATGGGCCCCAAAAACGACTTGAGGCTCGTGCACTCGTTATCCATGTTGACCCAGACGAAGCCCGCGAAGGTCTCGCAGGCCAGTTCCGCCAAGCGCACTTTGCCGCAGGGGTTGCCTTCGGGAAAATCCTCCCTGTCCGGCGCAAAGTTCAGTTCGCCGTCGGGCATGAAGGCCCAACTGTGGTACTTGCAGACGAACCGCCGAACGCTGCCCGTCTCACCGTCCACCAACGGATTGCCGCGATGCTGGCAAACGTTGTAGAACGCCTTCACGCCGCCGTCCTTCTGCCGCACCATGAGAATTGATTCAGTGCCCAATTGCTCGCATTGCCAGTCGCCGGGGTTGGGCAGCTCCTCCTCGCGGCCAAGCAGCAGCCAAACCTTGGTCCACATGCCCTCCCACTCCTGCTCCGCGAAGTCCCGCGAGGTGTAGCGATAGCCGGGAATGCGATGGCCGCGCAGTTGCTGTTCGGGCCAACTGAGAATTTCCCGTGACGATAAGGGTTCGGCCATGGTGCTCCTCCCATCTCCAGCCGTTGCTTGCCCATAGTATAGAGGCTCGGGCGATCCTTGCCATACGGTCCCAACCGCCTTCCCCCGACGCCTTCGACAGGACGCAGGCGGACATTTCGGGTTATGCTTGGCGGCATGAAGAAACGCAACCTGCTCTCCCGAATCGGGCTCGCGATCACTCGCGCGCGCAACTTTTTCATCAACGCGATCTTCCTGCTGCTGGTCGCCGCAGTCTTGATCGGGCTGTTCCAAGGCCTGACCGAGTTCAGAGTGCCCGATGGCGGTGTCCTGGTGCTCGACCCGGCTGGTGTGCTCGTCGAGGAGGCTCGTTCCGAATACGACCTCATGGGCTTGGTCAGTCAGTCTGAGCCGCTGCGTCAGACTGGCATCAACGATCTGCTGAAGGCGGTGGACCACGCCGCCGACGATGAACGCATCCGCATGATCGTGCTCCGGCTCGACGAGTTGGTCTCAGCCGACAGCGCCCACGCCCGACAACTCGGCAAGTCCCTTGAACGCTTCAAGGCGACCGGCAAGGAAGTCGTCGCCTTCGGTCGAGGTTACGGCCAGGGCCAATACGCCATCGCAAGCTTCGCCGACTCGATCTTCATGCATCCGTTCGGCCATGTCAGCTTCCCCGGCTACGGACGCTACAGCGCTTACTTCAAGGGTTTTCTGGACTGGGCTGGCGTCAACGTGCACCTGTTCCGCGTCGGCAAGTACAAGGAGGCCGCCGAGCCCTTCATCCGAGAAGACATGTCGCCGGAGGCCCGGGAAGTGAATCAGGCCATGGTGAACGACGTCTGGGGTGCCTACCGCCGCATGGTGATGGCCAACCGCTCGCTGGATGCAGGCGCATTCGACCGCTACACCCGCGCCTATGAAGAGGTGCTTGAGGAATTCGGTGGCGACACGGCCCGCGCAGCGCTGGAGTTCCGCTTGGTCGATGAACTGATGACCCCCGACCATGCGCGCGACCGCATTGCGGCGAGCGTCGGCCAAAGTGGGGAAGGCAGCGATTTCCGGATTGGCTTTAGGCACTACCTCCGGGCTTTGCCCCCGGACCTCCCGTCCAAGCGGAACATCGCTCTGATCACCGCCCAAGGTCCCGTAGTCATGGGCAAGGACCGCAACGCCGCGGCGGCGGAGGATTTGGTCGCGCTGGTGCGCAAGGCCCGCGAGGATTCGTCGGTGGCGGCGCTGGTGCTGCGCATCGACTCCCCGGGCGGCAGCGTCCTGGCGTCCGAGCTGATTCGCGAGGAGCTTGAAGTGGCACAGCAGCACGACAAGCCCGTGGTCGCCTCGATGGGGCCGGTGGCCGCCTCCGGCGGCTACTGGATCGCAGCCACCGCCAACCGCATCATCGCCCATCCCACCACCATTACTGGCTCCATCGGGGTCGTTGGTCTGTTACTCACCTTCGAGCGGACGCTATCCGATATTGGCGTGCAGTCGGACGGCGTGGGCAGTCTGCCGCTAACCGGGGACGCAAATCCCGTCCTGGGCATTAGCGAATCCGGCAAACGGGTCATTCAAGCCAATGTCGGCGGCATCTATGACCGTTTCGTCAACTTGGTCGCCAGAGGCCGCGACATGACGCCCGAGGCAGTGGACGAGATCGGCCAAGGCCGGGTGTGGTTGGGCAGCCAGGCCCTTGGCCTCGGCCTCGTGGACGAGCTCGGCGACCTTGCGGATGCCGTCGAGGCCGCGGCCGAACTGGCCAGTCTCGAGGACTACGGCATCAAGCGCTTCGCCCCCCCCTCGCCACCCGGAGAGCAATTCCTGCGCCAGCTAATGGAGTCCCAGGCCATGGGACGTCCAGCGGGCACCCTATCCTCGGTAAGCCGTCAGCTAGGCAGCGCCTGGGCGCTGGCCAGCCGCCTGAACGACCCCGGCAACCTCTATGCCATCTGTGAGTCCTGCCTCGTCCTGAAGCAACCCTGAAGCGGAGCAGGCCCCAGGAGCCTGCGCCGCAGGCATTCACGGCTGCAAATTCGCTTTCGCTGCGTTCATTCGTGAATAGGTCGGGCCAGGGAACCTCTGATCGAGTCCCATTCGCCCAGTGTTTCACTGTTTGCGAATGGGGACAATGCCGCAACCGCACGGCACGGCTGGGGACGCGGGCGGAATTCGGCCATTGCGCACCGTGAAACGCCCTTCGGGAGGGTGCGCCCTTCAAGAAGGGCTTTCGGGCGCGCTGGCTGCGTTGCGTCTCCTCCCGGGGTGCCTGCCACTGCTCGTCGCCGCCTTCGGCTTGCCGAAGGCGGCCTTGCACCATCACGCCCGCCAGACTCCTCTGAGCTTCCGGGACTTGATCAGAGGCTCCCTAGAACAATCGGAAACGCGGCCGGGTGGTGCCCTTGGAAGCCCGGCGCATGGTGCTCCGCCGCCGCCGCATACGCTGCTGCAAGTCGCGGCGCTTATGGTCGAGGTAGTCCTCGCGAGACACCTTGTCTTCCCGCTTTCGGGCCAACTCGCCGGCCCGAAAGCGGGAGAAGTCCTCGAAGGCGTCGATTTCATGCCGCAGTTCCTTGACCACCAGCTCAATCATGATGGCGTCGTCGATGTAGCCGAGCACCGGCACGTTGTCCGGAATGATGTCCTCCGGATCGGCGAAGTAGGAGAGCGCGGTGAGAATGTCGCCGCGCTCTTCCTTCGCCAGCGGCCATTCCTCATCGCGCAGCATCTCGATCAGGCACCCCAGCCTTTCGAGGCGCTGCTGCACGAAGACCGGCGTCGCCGGTGTGCTGACCTGCTCGATCATGGCTAGCGCACTGCCGATGATCTCATCCTCGCTGGCGTTCCCAGCGGCCTTTCGAGCCCGCTGCATGCTCGCCTTGAAGTACTCCAGGTCCTTGTCTTCAAGGTCAAAAACGACTCTCAATGGCATGATGTCCCCTTTCATTTAAACGATGGAGACGCCCCTAAAACATGGAGGCGCCCCCGCCGCGGCCCAGTTTTATCCCTTCGGCGTCAGCGGCGCGCCGTTCTGGAGCGAGCCAAGGGCTTCCTAAAACGGATTTGCGCCCGGCTTCCCAACCGGCTCCTGCCCGACTCCACCCGACAGCGCCATACCATACTACAAACCGGCGCCTTTGGACTTAATCCAATAGCCGTTGATCAACGCCTTTATTTCCTTGGCGCCCAGCAGCAGCGCCACGAGATTGGGAATGGTCATCAAGGCTAGGGTCACGGCGGAAATCAGCCAGACCAGCGACGTGTCGGCAATCGTGGCCAAGAAAAACCCGACGACGTACAAGACTCGGTAGGG
>JAQAJJ010000020.1:0-24950 GCA_028278675.1 Candidatus Azophilus lithoversatilis | reverse complement strand
GGCCTCCGCGGTCAACGGCACCGAATGCAATAGGGATCGGCCACTGAGGTCGATGCCCTCCGTTGCCAGTGTGCCGGATTCGACTCGCGCCACGCCGGTGAAAGGCTCGCCATCCGCCAGGAAGCGGACATCTTCGGCAATGGAGCGATTGTGCAGCACGGTGATGCCTGCCAAGGCCCCGACGCCATCCAGCACATCGATCGACCCGGAATAGCGCACCGCCGCTTCGCCGCCGCTGAGGTGAGTGAAGAGGACTTGCACGTCATCCGCATTCCCCTCGCCATAGGTTCCCGCGAGAAACTCGGTGTCGAAGGGCGCGAAATCCGTTTCGAACTTCTCGGTCCACACCCCGGATGAGAGGATCACCAAGCCTGTCAAGGTGCAGATCACCAAGGTGTCGATGAACGGCTCGAGCAGGGAAACCATGCCTTCGGCGGCCGGATCCTCCGTGCGCGCCGATGCGTGGGCGATGGGCGCCGACCCTTGGCCGGCTTCATTGGAGAACAGGCCGCGATTGACGCCACGGTTGAAGGCGTAGGCGAATGTCGCGCCAAGAAAGCCCCCAGTGGCCGCCGATCCATTGAACGCACCCTCGAAAACCGCCGCAAACGACGGGCCGATGTTCTCAAAGTTAGTGATGGCCACCGCCAACGCGCCCACTGCATAGAGCAATCCCATGAGCGGCACAATGGCCGCCGCGACCAAGGCGATGCGGCGGATGCCGCCGACGATGACCAGGCCCAGCAGGGCCGCGAGCGCCAAGCCTGATACCCATGTGGGCAAGCCAAAGGAGGCCTCAAGGCCGGTCGCCATGTTGTTGCTCTGCGGCAGGTTGCCGGTGCCGAAGGCGCTGAACACCGTAGCCACGGCGAAAAATGCGGCCAGCCACTTCAGATTCAGGCCTCGCTCCATGAAGTACATGGGTCCGCCGGCAATCCGCCCCTGCTCATCGGTTACCCGGTAGCGTTGGCTGATGGTCACTTCCACGCACTTGGTGGTCATGCCCAGAAAGGCGGTCATCCACATCCAGAACAGCGCCGCCGGGCCGCCGAGGAAGATGGCGAAGGCGACGCCGCCAATGTTGCCGGTGCCCACGGTGCCCGAAAGGGCAGTGGACAGCGCTTGAAAATGACTGGTGTCGCCAAGCGCCCCGGCCTTGGAATGCCTGCCCGCGAGCACGCTCCAGGCATGGCGAAAGTAGCGAATCTGCGGAAATCCCAGATAGAGCGTGAAGAAGAGGCCCACGCCGAGCAAGAGGAAGGGGAAGTAGAATGCTCCGCCGAGCAGGCCATCGAGAAAGTGGATGGCGTCTTCCAGCATGGAATCAATCCCCAACGGGACTGTGCCTCAGACCGGCCAATGGGCGGTCGCCGGGGGCAAAAGTTGACTCATGGGACAACTCCGTCCCGCGATCATGAGATCCAAGCAGCGCTGGCCGACGGCCAAACAGGCCCTCAAACAGAACGTCATGCAGCCGGTTCTGCTCCAAGACCCCCGCCACGCCAGCGGCGCCCGGCCCGCTGGCGTAGGCCGCAACGTCCTCCCCGCCATGGGTTTCGTACGCCATGGGTACGGCGGCAGTCTGTCGGTAGTCCGCCGCCTCGGTGTCCGTTTCCGAAAGATCGATGGGTTCCGCGATCCAGCCAGGACCGTTGGCGTAGCCCAAGGTGGTGTACGGATGCCCGCGCTCGTCGAGCGTGGCTTCCCCCGACACCGCCTCCACCTTGCCCAAAATGGGATTGCCGCGCCGCGGGTAGCCGCTGATCGTCAAGGTGTGGCTGTGGTCGGCGGTCACCAGAATCAAGGTGTTGGCACTGTTCGTCATCGCTTGCGCGCGGGCCACGGCAGCGTCCAAGGCCAAGGTGTCGTGCAGCGCCCGATATGCGTTGCCAAAATGGTGCGCATGGTCGATGCGGCCACCTTCCACCAGCAGTAGAAAACCCGGTTCTTGGTCCATGAGTCGCCTGAGCGCAAATTCGGTCATGTCGGCTAGCGACGGCTCGGCTTCTTCGGCTCGATCCACCTCGAATTGCATGTGCGAAGGCTCGAACAAGCCGAGGACCTGCCGGGCGGACGACGCCGCCTTCACGGAGCAATTGGAGACGGCATCATCCCCGGCGGCTTGTTCCTTCGGCGTTATCGACCCATCGCACTGGGGCGAGCCAAGGTCTTGCAGGGCCAGCAATTGCTCCAGGTTCCAAGCGTAGGCGCGCCCTTCCCCCGCCAGCCACTCAGCCACTAGGTTCCGCCCGTCCGCGCGAAAGCCGTTCTGTTCCGGGTACTCCGGATCCGGCTCGCCGATTGGCAGGAAGTGCCCTCGCCCGCCACCCAGCGCCACTTCAATGCCATCGCCCACGTTGAACTCGATCAGTTGGCGGGCGATGTCACGGCAACCCTGCGCGGCGGCTTGCTCCGGCAGCGCGGAGTCATCCTCCCAGTTCCGGTCCGCGGCATGGGCATACGCGGCCGCAGGGGTGGCGTGGGTTATGGTTGCGGTGGAGACGACACCGGTCGCAAATCCCGCCTCCTCGGCCCGCTCGAGCAGGGTGGTCAGCGGTTGAGCCAAGCCCGCCGCGCAGTCACCCCGCTCAACTTCAGCACTGACGCTCAGCACCCCGGCCCGGGTCTTCTCGCCAGTGACGATGGCGGTCATGGTGCCGGCGCTGTCCGGCACCTGCGCATCCACATTGTAGGTCTTGATGAGCGCCACATGGGGAAAGCCCTCGAAGGAGAGGCTGTGCTCCTCGCCCGGCCCCCCGGCGAGCTGCCCAGCAAAAATGCGCGCCGCGGTTACCGTCGAAACGCCCATGCCGTCGCCTATGAACAGGATGACGCCTCTAGGCACGGATGATTCAGTCGGTTCATCAGTCGTGCGCGGCTCGGTGCAGCCGACCAAACCGCCGACGGCAAAGGCCAAGGCAATGGTTTCAATCCGTTTCAATTGCATGGGCGAACCTCCCGCATGGTGACAAATTCCTCAGCGGCCGTGGGATGAATGCCGATCGTTGCGTCAAACTGCCGCTTGGTGGCCCCGGCCGTCACCGCCACCGCCATCCCCTGAATGATCTCGCCGGCCTCCGGACCGACCATGTGAATGCCAACCACTCGGTCGTTCCCGGCATCCACGATCAACTTCATGAAGGTGCGCTCCGCCCGTCCGGTCAATGTGTGCTTCATCGGCCGGAAGGCGGATTCGTACACTTCGATGCGCTCAAAGCGCTGCCGGGCTTCAACCTCGGTCAAGCCCACAGTGCCGATGTTGGGGTGGCAAAACACAGCCGTGGCGATGTTCTCATAGTTCAGGCTGCGTGGCGCGTCCCTGCCGAACAGGCCGTGCGCCACGCACATCGCTTCCGCGATGGCCACCGGCGTTAGCTGCAGCCGGTCAATGACGTCACCGATGGCCAGAATGTGCGGTACCGAGCTGCGGTAGGCCTCATCGACCAACACAGCGCCGTCGCCGCCCAAGGCGACGCCGCACTCCCCCAACCCCAAGCCCTCGACGTTCGGACGCCTTCCGGTAGCAAACATCACCAAGTCGGCGCGAACCGTGCCGCCATCGGACAGGGTCACGAGCCGCTCATCGCCATCGAGTTCGATTCGCGCCACCTCCGTGTTAAACAGCAGGTCAACGCCCTTGGCGGCGACCTGTTCGGCGACGAATTCCCGCACCCCATCGTCAAACCCCCTCAGGAACAGCGGGCCGCGATAGGCCAACCGCGCCTCGGCGCCGAGGCCCGCGAAGATGCCAGCGAACTCCACCGCAATGTAGCCGCCGCCGACCACCAGGACGCGGCGCGGAAAGCGGGGCAAGTAGAAGGCGTCATCGGAACAGATGACGTGCTCGCAGCCGGGAAACTCCGGCATCCAAGGGCGGCTGCCCGTGGCCACCAATACCCGCTCAGCGGTATATGAGTGGCCGTTGATCTCGATGCGGTGCGGGTCCGCCAGTCGCGCCCGGCCTTCGTGGATATCGACCCCGGCGGCGGTCAACAAATTGCGATAGACGCTATTGAGGCGCTTGATTTCAGCGGTCTTGTTGTCGCGCAGGGTGGGCCAGTCAAAGCTCGGCGGGGCGGCGCTCCAACCATAGGCCACAGCGTCGTCAAAGTCCTCGGCGAAGTGCGAACCGTAAACAAAGAGCTTCTTCGGCACACAGCCGACATTGACGCAGGTGCCGCCAAGATGCGTGGATTCGGCCACCGCCACCCGAGCGCCAAGCTGCCCGGCAACCCGGCTGGCCCGAACGCCGCCGGAGCCGGCGCCGATAACGTAAAGATCATAGTCGTACTTCTTCGCCACCCCAAAAGCCTCGCCACGCTAGTCGTTATGAGCCCTCAGCTCGTCCCAGTACGGCGCACCGCCGGTGCCGGAGGAACAACCGATCAGCCATTGGGCTGTCTCCATTTGCTTTATGGAAAGAGCGCTAGTGTACTTGAATCCCGTTGAGGACGGCGCTCGTCCGAAGTGCAGTTCCCTGATCTCCAGCGGAACTTTCCAAGAGCCGCAGGCTCGTGTTGCCGGCTTACTGACCGTATGGACGGCAATTCCGCTACACTGGCTTTCTGCTTCCCGATGGACCCCCAATGAACGGCGCTCAATCGCTTTTGCAGACCCTCGTTGACGGGGGCGTTGAAGTCTGCTTCACCAATCCGGGCACCTCGGAGATGCACTTCGTGGCGGCCTTGGACCTGCAGGAAGGCATGCGCGGCGTGCTCGGCCTGTTTGAAGGCGCAGTCACCGGAGCTGCCGACGGCTACGCCCGCATGGCGGGCAAGCCGGCCTGCACCCTGTTGCATTTGGGTCCGGGCCTCGCCAACGGCTTAGCCAATCTGCACAACGCCCGGCGCGCCTTCTCGCCGGTCGTCAACGTGGTCGGGGAGCACGCCACCTACCATCGGGCGCTCGATGCGCCGCTCACCTCCAACATCGCCGGTTTAGCAGGCCCGGTGTCCGGCTGGGTGCGCTTGGCTGAAAGCGCGGAAGGTGTGGCTGCTGAGGCCGCCGAGGCCGTTCAAGCCGCTCAGGGTCCACCGGGCTGCGTCGCCACCCTGATCCTGCCTGCGGATACCGCTTGGAACGCCGCCAACGCGCCGGCGTCGCCGTTGCCGCCCCCGGTTCTTGAAGCCCCGAATCCGAAGCGGGTCGATGCGGCGGTGGCTGCGCTGCGCAGCGGCGAACCTTGCGCCTTGTTGATGAACGGCGAAGGCGTCAGTGAAGAGGCTTTGCGCACCGCCAGCCGCATTCGACAGGCGTCGGGCGCCAAACTGCTGGGCGACACCTTCCTGGCACGGATTGCTCGCGGCGCCGGACGAGTGGAGTTGCCCCGTCTGCCCTACTTCGCCGAACAGGCGGAGGAGGTGTTGGCCGGCATCCGGCACCTGATCCTAGTGGACACCAAGGCACCGGTCAGCTTCTTCGCCTATCCGGGCCGGGCCAGCGAACTCACGCCATCGGGGTGCGCCGTTCACCCCCTCACCGAACGCGGCGAGGACGCCTTGGCCGCCTTGACGGAGGTGGCCGAAGCGTTGGGCGCCGCCCGGCTGCCGCCCCGGGTCGGCCCGTTGCGCAAGGTCGATCCGCCGCACGGTCCGCTGACCCCTGAATCGGCCGCAGCAGCAGTGGCGGCGCTGCTGCCGGAAGGCGCCATCGTCGTCAATGAGGCAGCGACATCCGGCTTCGCGATGGCCGGGATGACCGCAGGTGCACCGCCCCATGACCAGCTCGACCTCACTGGCGGCGCCATCGGCATGGGCATTCCGGCTGCCACCGGCGCCGCCATCGCCTGTCCCGAGCGACGAGTGCTGAACCTGGAGGCGGACGGCAGCGGCATGTACACAGTGCAAGCCCTTTGGACCCAGGCTCGGGAGAGTTTGGACGTGACCACCATCATCTTCTCAAACCGCAAGTACGCCATATTGCAAGTCGAGTTCTTGCGCGTCGGCGCCCACAACCCCGGCCCCAAGGCCATGGACATGCTGCAGCTCGACCGTCCGGACCTCGATTGGGTGGCGCTGGCGGCGGGCATGGGCGTGCCGGGACGCCGCGCCGACAGCGCCGAAGCCCTGACCGCAGCGCTCGCCGAGAGCTTCGCAAGCCCCGGCCCGTTTTTGATTGAAGCCGTGATGATGCCTGCATGAACGTAACCGTTTTTGGGGCGGGCTATGTCGGCCTAGTGACCGGAACCTGCTTGGCCGAAATGGGCAACTCGGTGCTCTGCGTGGATGTGGACGCAGAACGCATCAACGCGCTCCGAGCAGGCCGCATCCCAATCTACGAGCCCGGCCTGGAACCCTTGGTCACGGCCAACGTTGCCGCCGGAAGGCTGCGCTTTTCCCGGGACGCCGATCAGGGCGTGGATCACGGCGAGATTCTGTTCATCGCCGTGGGCACCCCGGCCTGCGACGACGGTCAAGCCGACCTCCGCTTCGTGTTCCAAGTGGCCGAGCGCATCGGGCGGCGCATGGGCGCTGACAAGATTGTCGTTGACAAGTCCACGGTCCCCGTGGGCACCGCTGACAAGGTGCGCAGCACCATTGCGGCAGCGCTCAAGAAGCGAGGTGCCGACTTCGACTTCGATGTGGTGTCCAATCCGGAATTCCTCAAGGAAGGTGCTGCGGTCAACGACTTCATGCGCCCTGATCGCATCATCATCGGCGCGGACCGAGACCAAAGCCGCGCCCGTCTGGAACAGCTTTACCAACCCTTCAGCCGCAACCGCGACAAGTTCGTGCATATGGACGTGCGCTCCGCGGAACTGAGCAAGTACGCCGCCAACGCCATGCTCGCCGCCCGCATCAGCCTGATGAATGAACTCGCCAACTTGGCGGATCGAGTGGGCGCGGACATCGAAGCAGTGCGTCTGGGCATTGGCCGCGACCCCCGCATCGGCACCCACTTCATCTACGCGGGAGCTGGTTACGGCGGCACCTGCTTTCCGAAGGACATCAAGGCACTCATTCACACCGCCGCCGAAGCAGGCGTTGAGGCGGACCTCATGAAGTCGGTGGAACGCGTCAACGAACGGCAAAAAAGCCTTTTGGTGCGCAAAATGCGCAGCCACTACGGGGATCATTTGGGTGGCCGCACGATCGCGCTCTGGGGACTGGCCTTCAAGCCAAACACCAACGACATGCGCGAAGCGCCAAGCCGCGCGATCATCGGCGAACTGCTCGCTGCGGGCGCTCGTGTGTGGGCCTATGATCCCGTCGCCGGCGACGAAGCCAGACGCCTCTACGGCAACCAAGTCGACGTCTGCGAGCGCCGCCAGGACACCGTTGCCGGAGCGGATGGCCTCGCCATCCTCACCGAGTGGAACGAATTCCGCAGTCCCGACTTCGACCAACTGCGCATCGACCTGCTCGAGCCCACGATCTTCGACGGCCGCAACCTCTACGATCCGCGCCGCCTAGGCCAACTCGGCTTCAACTACTACTCCATAGGCCGCCCCGCCGCAGAACGCAAAATTGACAACGGCACAGCCGCCGGAACGCCACGCGGAACGCCGAAAATTGACAATGGCCGACCTTCGCCTATAAGCTCAAAAGCTGACATCAAGAACAGCCCCGCCCATCAAGGCGTGCGGCAATAAGCCAATTTACGGAGGATTCGTGGCGCACGGAAGTCAAAGGGTTGCGCGGCTCAGCATTGACGACAAGGAAATCGATCTGCCGGTGATAGCGGGCACCGAAGGTCCGGATGTCATCGACATCGGCAGGCTGACCAGCCAAGGTTACTTCACCTATGACCCGGGGTTTGTTTCCACCGCCTCCTGCAATTCCCAGATCACCTACATCGACGGCGATGCAGGCGTGCTGCTGCACCGCGGCTACCCGATCGACCAGCTCGCGGAGCAATCGGACTATCTGGAACTCTGCTACCTGCCAATGCCGCTGAACGCAAGCAGTTCAACACCACGATCAAGCGCCACACCATGGTGCATGAAAAGCTGCGCACCTTCATCGAGGGTTTCCGCCGCGAGGCCCATCCCATGGCCATCATGTGCGGCATCGTGGGAGCGCTGTCGGCCTTCTACCACAACTCCCTGGACATCAACAACGAAGAGCACCGCCGTCGAACGGCATTGCGGCTGATCGCCAAGATGCCCACTTTGGCCGCCATGAGCTACAAATACGCCCGCGGCGAGCCCTTCGTCTATCCGCGCAACGACTTGGACTACGCCGAGAACTTCCTGCACATGATGTTCGCCACCCCCTGCGAGGACTATGAAATCAGCCCCGTCATCGCCCGAGCCATGGACCGCATTCTGCTGCTCCACGCCGACCACGAGCAAAACGCTTCCACCTCCACTGTCCGCATGGCCGGTTCCACGGGGGCCAACCCCTACGCCTGCGTCGCGGCCGGCATAGCCGCCCTTTGGGGGCCCGCGCACGGCGGCGCCAACGAGGCAGTGTTGAACATGCTCGACGAAATCGGCCACGAGAGGAACCTTGACAAGTTCGTCGCCAAGGCCAAGGACCGGGACGACCCCTTCCGCCTGATGGGCTTCGGCCATCGGGTGTACAAGAGCTACGATCCGCGCGCCAAGGTGATGCAGCAAACGTGCGATGAGGTGCTCAACGAGCTTGGGGTGGAGGACAACCCGACGCTCCGAATGGCGCAGCGTCTGGAGAAGATCGCGCTTGAGGACAGCTACTTTGTCGAAAAGCGCCTCTATCCCAACGTGGACTTCTACTCAGGCATCATTCTCAAGGCCATCGGCATACCCGTGGAGATGTTCACGGTGATCTTTGCCACTGGCCGAACGCCGGGCTGGATTGCCCACTGGAACGAGATGATCGGCGGGGCCTACCGGCTCGGCCGGCCCAGGCAGCTTTATCAAGGCCACCAACGGCGGGACTTTGTGCCTGTGGGCACCCTGCTCTGCAGGCTGCCAAGTCGCGTTTGGAGTTTCGCTTCGCGAAACACCGCACCAAGAGCCTCTGCCTCCGGAATTCACGGCTGCAAATCCGCTCTCATCCGCCCCTTTGAACGTTCGATTTCGTCAAACATGGCTGGATGTTCTCCTCAATCACCCGTCCAAAGGGATGGCGACAGCGAATTTTCGCTTTCGCGACTTCCGCAGACCGAGGCTCCTGGGACCGGTCGGGTAACGAACCGGTTCGGCATACGGGATCAATCCTTTAGCCGGGTGATTAGGCTGGAGGTGTCCCAGCGGCTGCCGCCCTTGGCTTGCACATCCGCGTAGAATTGATCGACCAAGGCCGTTAGCGGCAATTTGGCACCCAAGGCGCGTCCCGTACGCAGCACGATATCGAGGTCCTTGCGCATCCACTGCACGGCAAAGCCGAAGTCGAACTCACCTTCGGCCATGGTGTGCGCCCGGTTCTCCATTTGCCAAGACTGGGCAGCGCCCTTGGCATCGAGCCCCGCCCTTTGGGCGAAGTCGATGCCTTCGCTCAAGCCATGCAGAATGCCGGCGATGCAGATTTGATTCACCATCTTGGTGAGCTGCCCCGCCCCTGCCGGACCCATCCGGCGCACAAAGCGGGCGTAGCAGCTCATGGCCGACCTCGCACGCTCAAAGTCGGCCGCTGCGCCGCCCGCCATGATGGTCAGTTGGCCATTCTCAGCCCCAGCTTGGCCGCCGGACACCGGGGCGTCCACAAAGCCGACGCCCCGGTCGCTCGCGGCCGAAGCCAGTTCCCGCGCGACCTCGGCGGAAACGGTGGTGTGATCCACTAGGACGCTGCCCGATGCCATGCCACTCAAGGCACCGGCCTCGGCTAGGCAAACACTGCGAACGTCATCGTCATTGCCTACGCAGACGAACACCAAATCGGCGCCGGCAGCCGCCTCGTGGGGCGAACCGAAGCGCTCGCCGCCGTACTCTTCCACCCACTGCCGAGCCCGGGCGACGGTGCGGTTGCACACCTGCATATGCCAACCCGCACGGGCCAAGTGGCCGGCCATCGGATAGCCCATGACTCCGAGACCAATAAAGGCGGCTCGCATTCCCGGCATCTGCTTCCAATCCCGTGGCAAAGGTGAAGTGCTCAGTTTAACTCAGGCGGGGTGGATCACGCGGATCACGCCAGCGTCGCCATCAACTTCCACCTGCTGTCCGTCCTTGAAGTGGTCCATCACGTTGACAATGCCGCTCACGCACGGCTTGCCGTACTCGCGAGCCACCAGCGCGCCATGCTGCAGCTCCCCGCCGATTTCCAGCACCACCGCGGCGGCGTTGATGAACAGCGGCGTCCAGCCCGGGTCGGTGGTCACCGCCACTAGGACATCGCCCGGCAACACGGGCTTCTCGAACGGGTCGGCCAGCACCTTCACCGGCCCCTGAACGACGCCCGGAGAAATCGCGGCACCCGTCAGCAGGTCCTCATCACCGATTGCAGGCGGTTGCACTCTCCGCCCGCGGGAGTCAATGAACATCGGAAAGGAGCGCACGTGGGTGGCGAGCTTGCGGGCGAAGGCGCCGCGCCTTTCGACACAGGCGCGCACATCCATCGCCGGGTCCGCCATCGCCCGATCCACGTCCTCGACCCGCATCTCGAAGACCTGCTCGGTCCGGTCGAGCCGCCCCGCTTGGACGAACGCCTCCCCGCGGTGCAGAAGCAGCCGGCGCGCCCGCGCGTAAACCTGCATGATGTGGTGCTTGAACATTTCCCGAGACGCTGCGTAGCGGTTGAGCTTGGCGTAGTGCCTGCGCAGTCGCCTGGCCTCGCGCGGCGGCAGCGCCGTCACCAGCCGGCGGTAGGCCTGCTCACGTTCGACCGCCCTCCCACGCACCATGTCGTGCGGATTGAACGCCCCGTCCCCCAAGGAGAGCGCGGCCATCTGCCGCAGCGCCAGTTCCGGCGCCTCCCCGAACTTGGGATTGGCCAGTTCCATTTCGAGCGGTCCGCGGCAGCCGAAGCGGCGCGCAAAGTCGTCCCAGCCGGTCAGGAAGGCTTGCGGCAGGTTGCGCCGCTGAAGCCTGGCCGCCAAGCTTTCGATATCCTCAAACTCGGCGGCAGGCAGCAGTTGGGCGAGGTCGTAGATGGCCAAGCCCATTCGAACCACAAGATTATCCCCTTGGCTGCCGAGAATCGCATTCGCCCAAGCGCGCTGTTCGGCGGATTTGGCCTCCGCGAGCGCCTTGATGCGCAATGACAGGAAGTAGAAGAGCAGGAACGCCGGGTAGGACGACTTCAGAATCGTCTGGGCGGCGCGCGCAATGGCTTCCCGCAGGCACTCCGAGACGGGTTGCGAGTAGTCGATCGGTCGCTCGATCCACTCCCTGAACTCGGCGATGGCCCGCTGGTAGGCGAGGTCAAAGCGGCCGGGGCTGAGCAGCGGTCCCAACAGCACCGTGATCGCCCGCCTGCCGCGCCAGAGCACGCCCGGCAAGTGGCGCAGCAGCCGATTCAGGCGCGCCTGACGAGGCACCTCGTCGAGGCGGTAGCGCTCCATGCCGGGGGAGGTGACCACACGCGCCACGATGGGGTTCATGGCATCCGCCGCCTTGGCGAAGCGCTTCACCCGGTCGACCAGGTGCATGTAAATGGACAGGTCGATGTACAGCCGCCCGCAATGCGCATGCACGCCCATGCTCGAATGATCGGACTGGGTGGCCGGAACCTTCAGCAGCCACTGCCAAAATAGCCGGTAAAGCAGATGGAACACATCATCCGTCATCGGCGTCGTGGCGCTGCTCATGGTGATGCCGTCGGTTAGGTAGCCGTCCATGTAGATACGGCGAGGTTCGCCAGGCGCAGTGAGCAGGGACGGATGCAGAGGCACATAGGCGGTGATGGGGCGCGCCTGCAGGAGCGCGAGCCGGCCGCTGGCGAAGGCCCACTCCACGTCCACCGGACAGCCGAAAAGCGCCTCGATGCGCTGAACCGCTTCGGCCAGCGAATCGAGCTCCCGGCGCGTCAGGCAGCGCTGCTCCGGACGGTCGCCACCCTTGCTGCCGAGCCGGTAATCGACCTCTTCGCCGGTCACTCTATCAACTATGACGGCATCCGGCGTCACGGCGCCCCCTCCCACGGCGTCGCCGGACCCCCAACTGGCGTTGAGCAGCAGTTCGTCGAAGTCGTTGGTTCCGGGATTAATGGAAAACGCGACCCCCGACACATCGGCGGCCAAGCACCTTTGCACCACCACAGCGATGGCGGGTTCGAAGCGTTCAAGGTTCATCCGCGCCTTGTACAGCACCACCCGCTGATCAAGGCCGGCGCAAAAGCAGGCGCGGACCACGTCGGGCAAGGCGGCAGGCTCAACGTCCAGGAACGTTTCATAAAGTCCCGCGAACGAGGCCCCCGTCAAGTCCTCCGCGGGGGACGACGAACGCACCGCCAACAAGCCCTCCCCCATTTGGCTCCGCACGGCCTCGATTTGCGCCCGCTGACCATCGGTCCAAGGCAGGCCCCGCGCCAAGGACTTGATCCCTTCGCAGGCTTGCGCCAAATCAGTGCCGTGGTGTCCGGGAAGAGTGCGCTCAAGCAGCGTCAGGACCGCTCGCCACTCACGGGACGCGAGGATGCGAGCCTGCCAGGGGTCAAAGAAACCGGTGCTCAAAACCACGCCTTCGGGCACCGTAAAACCCGCTTGGCGCAGGCGAATCAGTGACGCGGCCTTACCGCCCACCAAGGTCGGTTCCGGCACCTCTTCCGTGGCGAGGGAGAGCCACATGGACTTGCTGGTTGCCGTCAACCCAATGCGCCAAGCGCCTTCATCACCTTGGCCAGGGCTGCGACGATGCGGTCGAGCTGGTCGTCGGTGTGGGCAGCGCTGACGCTCATGCGCAGCAGGCTGCCGCCGCCCGGCGCCGCAGGGGGCAGGAACAGGTTGACGTACACGCCCTCGGCCAACAAACCGTTCCATGCCGCCACGGCATCCTCCCGTTTCCGAAGGCGCACGGGCATGACCGGGCTGGGGGCGTCGCCTAAGTCCACGCCGAGCAGGGAGAGCTCTCGGTGCAAGCGGTTCGCGTTGCGCCACAGGCGTTCCTTCAGTTCCGGGCGGGTGCGCAGGGCCCGCAGGGCAGCGCGTGTGCAGGCAATGGTGGCCGGGGACGGCGAAGCGGTGAACATGTAGGGCCGACTCGCGTAGGGAAACAGCGCCACCTCCTGATGGCGGCTGACGCAGAAGCCGCCCATGGTGCCCAAACTCTTGCTGAACGTGCCCACCACGAAATCAACCTGATCCATGACGCCGGCCTCCTCAACCATGCCCCGCCCCTCGGCGCCGACCACGCCGAGGGAATGGGCCTCATCGACCAGCAGGCAGGCGCCATGACGATCCTTGACCGCGGCGATGTCGGCCAACGGCGCCCGGTCGCCGAGAACGCCGTAGAGACCTTCGACAACAACCAAGGCGTTGCGCGCCCGGGCTCCGAGACGGCTCAAGCGTTTGTCCAAGCTGACCGGATCGTTGTGCCGAAAGGTGTATAGATCGGCGGGACACAGGCGGCAGCCATCGAACAGGCTGGCGTGGGCATCGGCGTCGAGCAGCACCGCGTCGCCCGAGCCGAGCAGCGCCGCCAAGGCGCCGAGATTGGCCGCGTACCCGGTGGAAAACACCACCGCCGCCGGGTAGCCGTAGAACTCCGCGAGCTCCGCTTCGAGTGCCACATGGGCGGCATAGGTGCCATTGGCCATGCGCGATCCCGTGGTGCCGGTGCCTGCTTGAGCCAAGGCTTGGCGGCCGGCTTCAACAGCTTCCGCATCAAAGGTCATCCCAAGGTAGTTGTTGGTGCCCGCCAATATGGTGTGGGCGCCGTTGATGATGCCCAAGGTGGGGGATTCCAGACGCTCAATCACGGTGCGGGTGGGGTCGGCCTCGCCCAACCCGCGCCGGGCTTCCTCCACCGCGGCAAACTTGGCCAGCAGGCTCATGCCACGGCCTTGCCGACCACGACCGCCATTTGGGCAACGTTGCGCACCTCTGCCAGTTGCCGCTGGTCGATGATGATGTCGAAGCGATCCTCCACTTCCATAACGAACTCCATGATCTGCGTCGATTCAAGAGCCAGCGCATCCAGCAAGTCCGTATCCGAACTGAAGTCGGGGGGCAACGGCGTGATGCCCGCAAGCAGCTCGCGCAATTCCAGTTCAAGAGGGCTATCCATCGCGTTCCTGTCTCCAACTGCCTCCAATTCTATTGATCGCGGGCAAAGGCTGCCAAATGAGTCGCCTTTTGTGCCCGGCGAACGCCTTCTCGTTGCTCTGAGGCATCGCTTCGCTAGCCGTTGAACGTCAGCTTAAGTCCGCTGGCCAAATCGTGCCTTGGTCGCCAGCCCGTGACGGCGCCGAAGTCCTCGCCGCCGCCTACCCAACGACCGTGGCCCAGCTCCCGAATCTTGCCCGGCGTCAGCATCGGCGCCCGGCCTAGAAGGCGCGCCAGAGCGACGTTCACTTTGGCCACTCCTTTCAACACCGGTGTGGGAATCACTAGGACTCGAGCCTCGCCAGCACCGGCCGCCGCCACTATGGCGGGCCAATCGTAGCCGTCTTCGGCGCCATCGTCGATGCTGAACCGCCGCCCGCCACAGTGGCGAGGCGCCTGCAGCCAACACAGGATGGCGTCGGCCAGATCATCGACATAGAGAAAGGACAATCTTTGCGCGGGATTGCCGGGTACCAAGCCCCAGCCGCGCTGCATAAGGCGGAACAGAGGCGTCAGTTCACGGTCCCCCGGACCGTAAACGGCGGGTGGGCGAATGATGGTCCAATCGATTTGCGGATGCGCTGCGAGCATCTGCTCACCGACCCGCTTGCTGGCCGCGTAGTCGGAAAGCTGCGGCTCAGTGGCGGCCAGCGAGGAGACCAGCAGCATGGATGGCGGCTTGGCTTGACGCAGGGCCGCGGCGCACAAATGGCTGACCGCCTCGCTGTTCGCGGCAGCAAAATCCCGGGGCCGCGCCCCGCGCACCGTACCCGCAAGATGCACGACGGCGTCCACCCCAGCCAGCGCACCAGCCAACGCATCCACGTCATCCAGGGCCGCGACCCAAGGCGAAACATCGGCGTCCAGCGCCGTGGCAGGCTGCCTAACGATGGCTCGCGTCTCAATGGACGCGGCCGCGAGCTTGACCGCCAGACGCCTGCCAATGAACCCGGTCAGGCCGGTGACGGCGACGGTAGGTGGCTTCAACTAGAAGAAACAAAAATGGGGGAACGAAAAAGAGCCTTCAGCCATTGGCGAACCGGGCGCCCTCCGTTGCGGGGACGACCTTCGGCACGGGTTTGTCGGCCTCATCCCAATGGGTCCGGTCAAGGAAGCCAGCGCGGGCGGTCACCCGGGACAGCTTACCCGAAGAGGTGCGGGGCAGGGTTCGAGGCGGCACAATCTCAACGTAGCAGGTGACGCCGAAGTGCTCGCGCACCAAGGATTCAATGCGCTTGGGCAGGTCGGGTTCGATTCGCTTGCTCTCCACCACCAGAACAACCAAGGGATCACCATTCGGCCGGGTGGCTTCAAAAGCGGTGGTGGTGCCAGTGCGAACACCCGGGGAGCTTTCCGCCAACTGTTCCAGATCCTGGGGCCAAATATTGCGGCCATTGACGATGATGACGTCCTTGCTTCGGGCGGTGACGACCAGATGGCGACCGATGCGGTAACCGATGTCGCCCGTATCCAGCCAACCCAAATTGTCCAACACCTCAGCCGTTGCCTCGGCGTCGTTGAAGTAGCCGCGCATGACGCTCGGGCCACGCACAAAAATATGTCCGCAGTGGCGCTCCGCCACCTCACGGCCCTCATCATCGCAAATTCGGAACTCGTAGCTCGGCATAACCGCCCCGCAATCGGCCAGCTTCAAGACGCCGCTTTCGCCGGTCGCGGGCTTTGCCAAGCCGGAAGCGCCAATCGATTCCTTGTCCACCACATCCACATCAAGGCCACTGTTCAAGGGCGCAAAACTGATGGCGAGCCCGCATTCCGCCATCCCGTAGCAGGCGACGAAGGCCTTGGGATCAAACCCAGCGGGGCGCAGTACTTGGCTGAATCGCTCAAGCAACCGCGGGTTGATGCGCTCCGCGCCAACACAGGCAATGCGCCAGGACGAGAGATCGTATCTCTCCCGATCGGAAAGCCGCAGCCGAGTCGCGCACAGGCCGTAGCCGGAGGGCGGGCTCGACGATACCGTGCAGCGATTCTCGGAAATCAGCTTCAGCCAGAGCCGCGGGCGCATGGCAAACGTACGGGGGCTTAAGTAGTCAACGGACAGGGCACGAAACAAGGGGACCAGGACGCACCCCACCAAGCCCATGTCGTGATAAAACGGCAACCAGGACACCAACCGGTCATCATCGCGCAACTGGGCGCCGAATTCCGCAATTTCGCGAAGATTGCACAGCACCGCGCGTTGCGACATCTCCACCCCCCGCGGAAAGCGGGTGCTGCCGGACGTGTACTGAAGATAGGCAGGTTCATCGCCGCGCAGCGGAGACAACGTTCCGGTGGATTCCGGCAAGGCGTCAAAATCCGCCTCGCCACCGACAAAAGCCAAGCCCAAAGGCTTGGCAGCGGTTTGCAGCAGATCCAGAAAACCGTCCGGTGCCACGGCTGCTGCAGCTCCGCAGCTCTTCATCATGCGTCGAATCTGTCCTACGTAGGCATCGCCACCCCCCATCTGCAGGGCGGCGGGCATGGGGACTGGGATCAGGCCAGCGTATTGGCAAGCAAAGAAGAACCGGTGAAACAGGGGAGCCGTGTCCGCAATAATGGCTATTCTGGCGTGGCGCGGCAGGGACAGACGCGCCAGACGGCGAGCGGTGGCGAGTGCCTGATGGCGGAGCTGGGCGTAGGGCAGCACGGCCTCCAGCTCGCCGGAGCCCCCATAGAAGTTGTAGCCGGTTCGACCGCGCGCCGCAACGTCCAACGCTTCAGCCAGCCCCTTGAATTCTCCCTCCGGACGTGGAATCCCGTTTCCCGTCGGGGTTGCGCCTACATATGTCAATGTTCGATATATCTTGTAGAATTGAGCCACGATCGGAGAGTAAAGCCAACACCAATCCAACCTGCCTCGCTCAAACTATTGATTTCAATAGCCCCTCAACCCAAGTCGGTCCATTCGCGCGAGCAAACGCTCTCCACTCGCAAGCGAATTCTGAACACAAGCTGAATTGTAAACCAAATCCTGAAAATCACCTACTTTCAATCTACTTTCTTTGTTACGTCTGTGGAAACATAGACAACACATTATTGAAACATGTTGGAGGTAGTCAAGCTAAGCGTGTCACAGGCAAGACAAACCAAGAACAAGACCACCCCCACCGGGGCCAGCGTGGAACAGTTTCTGAACGCCTTGGAGAACCCGGTGCGGCAGCATGATTGCCGCACTGTCATGGACATCATGGCCACCGAGACGGGCGAAGCGCCCATGATGTGGGGGCCGAGCATCATCGGATTCGGCAGCTGTCACTACGCCTACCAGAGCGGCCGAGAGGGTGAAATGCCACTCACCGGCGTCTCGCCGCGCAAGCAATCGCTGGTGCTCTACATCATGCCCGGCTTCGCGGGCTGCGCCGAACTGCTGGAAAGGCTCGGCAAGCACAAAACCGGCAAGTCCTGCCTCTACATCAACAAGCTGGGCGACGTGAACAACGATGTGCTCCGCCAACTGATTCGCGAATCGGTGCGAACCATGCGCGCCAAGTACGAAACGCGCTAGTGCGAAGTTATCAGTCGGCTGGAGCACGGCGGCGGCGCATAGCAACGCTGATCCTGTGCCTGCTGCCCGTTTGCCCCAGCGGCCTTGCGGCGGCACCGGCCCTCACCGCATCGGCCCTTGAAACGACGCCCGTCGTCGATGGCGACGTGCTCGGTGACCCCGCTTGGCAGTTCCTCTCCGCCACCACCGGCTTCACCCAAACGCGACCCGATGAAGGGCGTCCGGCCAGCCAGCGCACCAAGGTATGGATCGGCTTCACTGAGGATGCCCTCTACATCGGTGCGGTCTGCTACGACGGCGAGCCGGACGGGATCATCGTCGCCGACAGCCGACGGGACAGCGACCTGAACGAAACGGACAGCTTTCAGGTCATCCTGGATACCTATCAGGACGGCCAAAACGGGTTTGTTTTCGGCACCAATCCGGCTGGCGTGGAGTACGACGGCCAAGTCACCCAGGAAGGCGCCGGACGTCGCTTCGGCGGCGGCGGCGTCGGTGGCTTCAACCTCAACTGGGACACCAGCTGGACGGTGGCCAGCCGGGTCGGCGACTACGGCTGGAGCGCCGAGTTCCTGATCCCGTTCACTTCCCTGCGCTACGACCGCGAAGCCGTCCAGACCTGGGGCGTCAACTTCCAACGCAACATCCGCCGCAACTACGAACAGGCCTACTGGTCGCCCCTGCCGCGCCAGCACAACCTCTACCGAGTCTCGGAGGCTGGGGCCGTGAAGGGGTTGCGGGTGCCACCGCAGCGCAACCTTCAGTTCATGCCCTATGGGCTGGCCAAAGGCGTCAAGGGCGGGCCGATGCTCAAGGGCACCGAACAGGACACTGAACTCGGCGTGGACGTCAAATACTCACTGACCCCGAGCCTGACCTTGGATGCCACCTACAACACGGACTTTGCCCAAGTGGAAGCGGACGAGATCCAAGTCAATCTGGACCGCTTCAGCCTTTTCTTCACCGAGAAGCGTCCCTTTTTCCTGGAGAACGCGGGCCTGTTCAACGTCGGCGACCCAGGCGAGGCGGAGTTGTTTTTCAGCCGCCGCATCGGCATCAGCGAGGATGGCAGCCAAATACCCATTGAAGGGGGTCTGCGCCTGTCCGGCAAGGTGGGCGGCAACACCCATGTAGGCCTTCTCCACATGCGCTCCGATGCCGTCGCTGGCGTAACCCGGCGCAACGACTACTCCGTGGCGCGCCTGAAGCAGGAGCTGTCCAACCGTTCCGCCCTGGGTGTCATGTTCGTCAACCGCGACGGGGCGGACGGCGTCGGTGGCGACGGCTACAATCGCACCTACGCCATCGACGGACGCCTCGGCTTGGGCGATGACACCTCAATAACCGGATGGGTGGCGAAAACCGATTCCCCCCATCTCAGCGGCAGCGACCACGCCTTCAAGCTCGGTGCGGACTACAACTCCGAGAACTGGGCGAACGCGGTCTCGTACACCGAGGTAGCCACCGACTTCAATCCCGAAGTGGGCTTTCTGGCCCGGCGCGCCTATCGAAAGGCCAGCGGCCGCCTATTCCGGCGCATCCGCCCAAACAACCTCTGGGGACTGCACGAACTGCGCCCGCACATCGCCTACGTCGGCCACTGGGGCTACGGCGACGGCTACCAAGAATCGATGTTCCTGCACATCGACAACCATTGGGAATGGGAGTCGGGCCTCGTGATTCACACCGGCATCAACTTCACCCGCGAAGGTGTGCGCGAGGCTTTTGCCATCTACGACGACGTAGTGGTTGCGCCGGACGCCTACGAGCACAAGGAGGCCGATCTTCGGCTCCAAACCGATCAGGGCCGGCCACTGAGCCTAGTCGTCGAATCCAGGATCGGTGGTCGCTTCGGGGGCGACCGCATCAACTTTGACACCAACCTGCGTTGGCGAATGGGGGAGAAGTTCAATTCGGAACTGTCCTGGAGCTACAACGACTTCGAGCTGCCTGGCGGCGATTTCACCGTCAACCTGGCGCGCCTGCGCGCCACCTACTCATTCACCCCGCGCATGTCAATCCAAGCTCTTGTTCAGTACGATGACCGCTCAGATGTCCTCGCCACCAACCTGCGCTTCGCCTGGCTGCAGACCGCCAACGCTGGCCTGTACCTCGTTTACAACGAGTTCGACGACCGCAACTTCTCCGGCGAGCCCCACCGTGAGATCATTTTGAAGTACAGCCGCATCGTTGATTTGCTGTAGGCAGCCATATGCCGGAGCCGTCAGCTTGGGGAGCGCGAGGGGTCCGCCCCTCGCACGAAACTGCCTAACCCGGCGGCGACTCCGTCGGGTCGCGCCCGTCACGGGGCGCCCCGGTGCCCGACGAGCCCATGAATATCTTGCGCCCGTCGGTGAAGGTGACGTCACGTCCGTTGGCCCGCTTGGAGCGGTCCTTGCTCTGGTAGCCGACCACCACAATCTCCGTGCCCGGCAGCAGCGAATTGCGATTCAGGCCGCGACGCAGCAAGGTGTTCGGCGTGCCGCCCTCCACCATCCAGACCTCCGTCTCCCCTTCTTCGGTGGTGTGCTCCACGTGGATCCAAGCGTGCGGATTGACCCACTCCACCTTGACCACCGGGCCGCGCAGAATCAGGGGCCGGTTGGGGTCGAATTCAGCGCCGAAGGCGTGATGCGCCTGCGCGCCCGACGCCAAGGCCCAAGCCAAGCCGCCACCAAACAAGCGATAGAGGGATTTCGTCATCTTTTGAACCTCCTGATTTCAATCTTATCGCCAATTCCCCGTAACCGCTCAGGGGATCGACCGGGGGAGTGGATTGCGCCGCCATTCGCCGTACATCAATTCCTCCACGAACTCCACGCAGCGAAACTCCATCAGGCGGGCGTCCGGCTCCATGCGCCGGTAGAGGGGCATGGACAGGGTCCAAGGCTCGGTGAAGGTCTCCGGATCCTCGATCGTCGCCTCATAGTGGAGATGGTTCGGCCCGGTCGGGGTGTAGCGCTCCGTCACCTTCAGTTGGGCGCTGTGGTGGTTGCCGGCCCGGTCGAACCAAGTCGAATCCAGTTGGCCGGTGACTTCGACCACCAAGGTATCGCCTTCCCAGCGGCCGTGGGACCAGCCCATCCAGGAATCGATGGGTGCCGGCCCCGGATCCTGCAGATAGACGTCCCGCACCGCGCCGGCATACTGATAGGCAATGAAGATGGAGTCTGCATTCTGAAAAATCTGGAACGGCTGGGGCATGTAGGTCGCCCGAGGCACGCCGGGCAGGTAGCACTTAACCTCCGGATCGCGGTCAATCCAGTTGGCCTGGTTCTCCCGCTTCTTCGCCAAGGCCTCCGGCTTGTAAGGAATCTTGCCGCCTTCAACCACGCCCATGCCGGGCGGCACGGCCCCCACCGCGCCTAGGTAGAGCGTTTTGGGCGCCGGCAGCGGCCCGTGCGGCCCTTCACGCTCCTGCAAGGAGGAGCGCGCCATGTGCAGCTCAATGTCGTAGTTGGCTTCATTAAGCGCCTGCCAGACGCCGTTCAGGTCCGGATGAACGCCATCCGGTCCCCGCGGCGCCTTCCAAGCTTCGCCGCGCGGCCCGCCGGCGTCCTCGGGAGCGGCGCAGGCCGCCAAGGCCAGAAACAATGCAAGCGCGGTGACCAGCGGGCGCACGACGAACCCGCTAAGCCGCTGCGCTGGGGCGTGCGGACACCGCCGCATGCCAACGCTTGACGTTTTCGCAGCCGTCCGGAATCGGCACCCGGGCGGCGCCAGCCGCAAAATCGATGGTGCATAGCGCCGTGATGTCGGCAATGGTGAAGGCATCTCCAGCCACGAATTCGGATTCCGCCAGGGCCTCGTTCAACCGCTCATAAAAGCGCACCACTGTGTTCCTGCCCCGCTCCACCAGCGCCGGAACAGCGTCCACCGTCCCGGCGTTGCCGGCCAGCCCCCGATTGGCGAAGCCCGGAAAGGCGTTGCGAAACGCCTCCGCCGCACCCATCAGACCATCGAACTCCATGTGCCGCTGGCGCGCTTCAACCTGCGCCTTACTCACCGGGTCGGTGCCCATCAGCGGCGGCTGCGGCTCAAGCTCCTCGAAGTAACGGCAAATGGCAACGGACTCGTCAAGCACCGTCCCATCATCAAGCACGAGGGTTGGCAGCACCCCCCGGGGATTGATGGCGAGGAAGTCATCGCTCAAGTTCTCGCCCTGGATGATGTCCACCTGCACGGTGTCGCAATCAATGCCCTTCTCCGCCATGAACATGCGCACCCGGCGCGGATTGGGGGCCAATTTACTGTCGTAGAGCTGCATGGGTTGGTCCTTGATCAGGAGTCGGTGGATTATAGGTTGAAACCCGCCCGTTCAGACAAGCGCGTAGTGCCCGGGTTCCAGATCATGCAGCCGCTGCCAGAACTCGTGCAGGCTGAACGGGGAGTTGTTCACCACCCGGCCTTGGCTGTTCTTGTACCAACTCGAGACGCCCGGATGGCCCCAGGCCAAGGTTTCGCTTAAGACCTGCACCTCGTCGTTGTAGGCGTCGTTCACGGCTTCGCGCACTTCCATTGAGCGAATCCCCTTGGTGACCATGAGGGCGAGGCACTGCATGACGTAGTGAACCTGGCACTCCACTTGGTAGATGATGCTGCCCCCATGCACGATATTGGTGTTGGGGCCGTACAGGCAGAAGAAGTTGGGGTAGTCCGGCACGGTGGTGCCTTGAAAGGCCTGCGGGCAATCCCCCCAACGGCGTTCCAGCGTTTCCCCGGAGCGCCCGACCACGGCCATCGGCCAGAGGAACTGGTTGGTCTTGAAGCCGGTGGCGGCAATGATCACATCGGCCTCGTGCAGCGTACCGTCAACCGTTACGAGTCCTTCGGAAACGATGCGCCCGATCGGATCGGTCACCAAGGCCACATTGGGCCGCGCCAAGGTGCCGTACCAATTGTTGTCGATGATCAACCGCTTGCCAAACACCGGGAAATCCGGCGTGCAGCGCGGGGCAAGGTCGCTGCGTTCGCCGAGCTGGTCAACAATGTAGCCGGCCAGCGCTTCGCGAAAGGCATCGTTGGCCTCGCTCATGGCCTGTTGCGGGCGCGTCCACTCGGGGTCCGCCACCACGACCGGCCAATTGCGGTCCGAGAAGGCGAACACCATGCGGGCGCGATGCCACTCCGCGTAGAGCGGGATGTGCTTGAGCGCCCAGATCTGCCCCTTCTCCACGGGTCGGTAGTAGTCCTCGTTGGGCGAAACCCAGTGGGGCGTTCGTTGAAAGACGCTCACCTTAGCGGCCGCGGCGGCGGTTTTCGGCAGCAGTTGCACAGCGCTGCAGCCGGTGCCAATGACGGCCACCCTACGGTCCGTCAAATCGACATCCGAGCGCCACCGAGCGGAGTGGAACAGGTTTCCAGCAAAGGACTCGATGCCTTCAATGTCCGGCATGGCGGGCCGGTTCAACTGGCCGACGGCACTGACCACGGCGTTGGCGGAAAGGGTCTCCGCGCCGCCCGCGGCATTGCGCACGTCAATGCGCCAGCGGCCGCTGGACTCGTCATAGGTCATTGCCGTCACTTCGGTTTGCAAGCGGATGTGCGGGCGCAGCCCGAACTGGTCGGCGCAGCGCTCGAAGTAGGCGTGGAGCTCATCGCGCTTGGAGAAGTAGCCCGACCAGTCGGGATTGCGCTCGAAGGAGTAGGAGTAGAAGTGGTTGGGCGTATCGACGCCGCAATCCGGATAAGCGTTTTCGTACCAAGTGCCGCCCACGGCATCGTTTTTCTCGAGAATCGTGAACGCAATGCCCGCCGCCTTGAGCTTCGCCCCCATGCAGATGCCGGACATGCCGGCACCGACGACGACAACATTGAAATCCGCCGTCGCGCCGGGTGCCCCGGCGAGTTGCCGCCGCCACTGCTGGTCGCGGTCAACAAAGCTGGTCTCCTCCAAAAGCATGGCAGCGTATGTCTCATCAATCGGTTCGGCCACCGAAAAGGCCATTAACTGCGCCATCCGTCCAACGCTTGGCGGCGGAGGCAGCTCGGGAGGTTCGCGGCGCAGGCGGCACAACGTCGCATAGGCCGCGGCGCGAATCTCCGCCGCGAGGTTCGCTTCGTAGCCACCGGTGTTGTCCGGAAAAAGTTCACCTTCGGGCGCGACGATGGGCGCAGGTGCGTAGCGTGGCGACAACCAAGCATCGTCCCCCGTCAGGTGGGCCAAAGTAATCAGCAGCGTCGGCAGGCTGACATCCTCAAGCGCCGCCTCAAGCTGCGCCTCGGTGCCGGGAATCTCAATACGTGGCAACTTTTCCTCCTCACCCCAGTCAAGAACAAACCGTCTTATTGTAGGCAAGCCTGTCGCTTGGTGGTACGCCCATAACCCGGGAGCGTGTCAGCTTGATTCACGTTAAGGCGCTATTTCGAGCGCTTGCCCCGCACGCGCAGTCGCTGATGCTTGCGGTCCACTTCAAAGTGGCCGGTTTTCTCCATGAGGTCGGTAAACTTCGCGCAGCCGTAGGTGCGCACATCGAAATCGGGCTCCGCCTGGCGCAAACGGGAGCCGACCCCGCCCAAGGAGACCCATTCCTCTTCCTCTCCATCCGGGTTGGCCATGGCGCTGAGGACAAGGGGCACCACCTTGCTCGGCGGCAGCTTCCTCATGTCCTCGTCGCTCGCGGCCGCCGCCTTGGGATGGCGCGACTCGTCCTGGCCGGCTCCAGCGTCCTCAGCCAGCAAGTTCTCCACAAAGATGAAGCGCTTGCAAGCCTTGCGGAAGGCGTCGGGCGTCGTCCGCCGGCCGATGCCAAACACGTCCAGCCCCGCCTCCCGAGCCCGGCTCGCCAGCCGGGTGAAGTCGCTGTCGGACGACACCAGCACGAAACCGTCAAAACGGCCAGTGTGCAGCAGGTCCATGGCGTCGATCACAAGGGCGATGTCGGAAGAGTTCTTGCCCTTCGTATAGGCAAACTGCTGATTGGGGATCACGGCATGACTGCGCAGCACACCCTCCCAACTCTTCAGGCCCTGGCCCGAAAAGTCGCCATAGATGCGCCGCACCATCGCTTCGCCCAAGGTCGCCACCTCCTGAAAAATGGCGTCCGCCCACTTCGCCGAGGTGTTGTCGGCGTCGATCAGGACAGCCAAGTGCAAGGAGCGCGGGGTCGCCTCGCGGCGAACCTCCTGGGTCAGTTCCATCTCAAATCACACTGTTGGTCCGCAAGGGGCACACCATACACGCCTTCAATCCCAGTGTCGTGTCATGGGCCATCAACTGTCATGGGCCATCAACGGGCTCGTCAAAATCCAGCCACCCCACTTGGTAGCCAGGCGGCAGGGGTTCGTTGCGCTCGAGTCGCCCGGCGAAGAACTTCAG
>JAQAJJ010000002.1:157743-179030 GCA_028278675.1 Candidatus Azophilus lithoversatilis | reverse complement strand
CTTGGGGGCCGGTCATGTGGGTGATGCTCGGCGAGATGTTCCCCAACCAGATTCGCGGGTCGGGCATTGCCGTCAGCGGCTTGGCTCAGTGGGGTTCGAATTTCGGGATCACCATGACTTTCCCGATCATGCTCACCGCCATCGGGCTCGCGGGCGCGTATTCCTTCTACGCCGCCGCGGCGGTGGTTTCGGCGTTCTTTGTCATCCGTTTCGTTCACGAAACAAAGGGGATCGAACTGGAGGACATGCCGGGATGATTTTCATCGCGGGCTTATCGGAAGGCGTTGCGCCCCTGTTCGCGGGACCAGGACAGGGTGGATGCTCATGCTACGATCAGCAGGGAAATTGACATGAAATCAATGGTCGATCCGATTGTTTCCAAGGAGCGCATCGACTCCATCGACGTCCTGCGCGGCGTCGCCGTGCTTGGCATCCTCACAATCAATATCTCAATGTTCGGGCTGCCCTACGCCGCTGGCGTCAACCCGTCGCTGGTCGGCGTGTTCGAAGGCTTGGACGTCCTGGTTTTCCAGATCATGTGGGTGGGTTTCGAAGGCTCCCAGCGGGCCATTTTCTCCATGCTTTTCGGTGCTGGCGTGGTGCTGCTGACCAGCCGCTTGGAGGCCGCGGAGAGTCCCGTCAACGTGGCCGGCGTTTACTACCGCCGCACGATTTTGTTGATGCTGTTCGGATTGATCGATGCTTATCTGCTGCTCTGGTACGGGGACATTCTATTCCTCTATGGCGTGGCCGGGTTGCTGCTCTATCCCCTGCGGCGAGTGCGGCCGAGCCGGCTGCTCGCTCTTGGGGTCGTCGTTTTGGCGTTCATCGCGCTGCAGAACATCCTAGTGGGAATTGCCGTTTCCAATTTTGGCCAGGCGGCAAGGGAAGCGCAGGAACTGGCGGCTTCGGGAAGTGAGGTTTCCGCAGACCAACAGGAGTTGATCGACATGATGGCGGGCCTGCCGGGCTTTGAGCCGCCAGCCGAACAAATAGAGGCGGAAATCGAGGCTAGGAGCGCCGGATACGTGCCCGCTTTCTGGCAGAACCTGCCCCATGCGTACGAATTTCAGGTCACGCTGGCGCTGCTGCGGCTGCTCTGGGATGCCTTGGGGTTGATGCTGGTGGGCATGGCGCTGTACGCGTGGCGCGTTTTTGACGCCAGTCGCTCGGTGCGCTTCTACGCCACCATGGCGGCGGTCGGGTTGGTCATCGGGCTTTCAGTGAACAGCTGGGAAACTCAGCGTTCGCTCAACAACGACTTCGAGCCCATGGTGCTTTACTGGACCTACGACATCGGGCGCCTCGCCACCGCCTTGGGCTACATCGGCCTGGTCATGCTGGGCTGCAAATCGGGTTTGTTTGCCCGAGCCCGGCAAGTTTTGGCTGCGACTGGGCGCATGGCACTGACCAACTACATCCTGCAAACCCTGCTCTGCAACCTGATTTTCATTGGCCTTGGCTTGTTTGGCCAATTTCGCCTTCATCAACTCGCCTTGGTGACGCTGGCAATTTGGGCCTTTGAGTTGGCCTTCAGCCCTTGGTGGCTTAACCGCTACCGGTTCGGGCCGTTGGAATGGCTGTGGCGTTCGCTGACCTACGGCAAGCGGCAGCGGCTGCGCATCGCGGTTGCGAGCGCCGGGTAAACAAGATGATGGTGGCGCCCGCGCAGCGGGAAGGGCGGTTGCCGGTTCCTCGCCAAGTCACGGCCCAGCCACCGGTCCGTTCGGTGAAGCGGGCGACGGCTTGGTGAACTATCCGAGCCAGGAGCCTGCGCCTTCGGAAGTCGCGAAAGCGAAAATTCGACGCGAACCGCAGGTTCGCGCCGCCGCATCCCTTTGGACTGGCGATTGAGGAGAATGTCCAGCTGTATTTGACGAAATCGAACGTCCAAAGGGGCGGATGGGAGCGGATTTGCAGCCGTGAATTCCGCAGGCAGAGGCTCCTAGATGACGCCCCTGTCCAAGTCCAGCTTGCCGCGGGCCAGATTGAGGCGCAGCACGTCGGATGCGCCCTCCGCCAGCCGCCAGGCCCGCACCCGGCGGTAAAGGCGCTCCAAGGGATGGCCCACCACCAAGGCGCCACCGCCAACCAGCTGGATGCCGGCATCGACGATCTCGGTGATGGCTTCGGTGGCGAACACCTTGCACATGATGCCTTCGTTGATGGTGTTGGCGCCGCTCTCCGCCAAGCGGGCTGTGCGGTAGAGCATGCTGCGGGCGGCGAACGCCTTGATGCGCATGTCCGCGTAGCGCAGCCGCACAACCTCCTTCGCGCCTCTCGCCGTTCCCTTGCGGTCCGGCTGGTGCAGGTGGGCGGTGACCGTGTCGATCACCCAGCGGGCGAGACCCACGCACTGGGCGGCAATCATCAGCCGGGTGCTGCCGATCTGGCAAAGGGCGCGAGGCAGCCCTTCGCCAGGTTGGCCGATGATGCGCGCCTTCGGCACGCGAACGGCGTTGAAGTCAAAGGCGGCATGGTGGCTGCCGTCCAAAGACTCGAAACGCTGCGTCATTTCGAGGCCCGTGCTGGCCGTCTCGATCACCACCAGCGCGGGCCCGGCCCCGTCGATGCGCACCAAGGTGTTGATGAAGTCGGCGTCGGCACCGCCGGTGACGTAGGACTTGCAGCCGTTGACGATCAACTCCTCGCCGTCGAAGCGGCCGGTCACCGGCCGATCCTCCGGTTCGGTGAAGCCGAACGCGGCCCGTTTCCCGCCGCGCAGCATGGGCTCAAGGAAGTCGCTCGCCAAAGGCTCCCCGCAATTGGCCAGCACACCCGGACCGGGGCCGAAAACCGCCTCCAGCCAAGGCGGATTGTGGGCCGCCAGCTCCTCCCGCACGACGGCCAGCGCCAGCGGGCCCGCCGCCGTGCCGCCATAGTCCCGGGGTTGGGTCATGCCGTGAAAGCCTTCCGCCTGGGCTGCTGCGATCACCTTGGTCCGTGCGTCGGCCTGGCCCGCCAAGGGCAGCAGGGTCGATTCCGCAAAGCGTTTGGCGCGGTGGCGCAAGTCCTGGAGATCGGCGTCAAGGGATTCGGGCATGGGGGTTTCTCAAGAGGAGGTTTTACAGCGCCGGCGCGACCAGGATCGCGACAATCAGCAGGGCGCACAGCACCATTGCCCCAAAGGCGTATAAGATCAAGCTCTCCCGGCGGGCCGACGTCTTCAGAAACTGCTCCACCTGCTCCGGCTCACGAGCCGTCATGGCGCTGGTGAGGCGGTAGCGGGTGATGCCGTCTCGCTTCGGCAGCCGCACGAACAATTCCGGGGTGCGATCCAGCATGCGGGCCACATCCGCGAAGGCAATGCCCGTGTAGCGGGACAACTGGGTCGGGTGCAAGCCCCGGCCCGGGTGACTCAGAAAGCACTCGTAGAGGTCGAACAGCTGGCGAACCTTGCCGCGAAACCTAAAGTTGACGGGAATGAGGCCGAACATAGCCCCTCAATTTAGGTTCCTCGCCGCCGCAACGCAACGTCTGGGTGCCGGATGCCCTTCGATGGTTTGCTCGGAATCTTCGGGATTCAGGGCCTCGGCAAGGGATTCGAAGCGCATCCAGGGCGTCGAGCGCTGCTCCGCCGGGCCGGTGGCCGCGATGTCGATGATCCTCGCTTCCTCGAACCCCGCCGCAGCCAAAGCGTTCAGCAAGCTGTTCGGGGTGGGAATCTCCCAGATGTTGCGCATTCGGGCGTAGCGTCCCGCTGGGCGCAGCGGGGCGGCGCCCTCGACAATGAGGGTTTCCACGATAACCTGGCCACCGGCCTTGAGGCTGCGCCGCAGGCGCCGGAGATGTTCGCCGGGGTTACGCTGATGGTAGAGCACCCCCATGCTGAACGCCGCATCGAAGCGGGCCTCGGTGAGCCGTTCCGGCAGTTGCTCGAAGCGGACCGGCAGCACCGTATTGCGGTGCCCGCCCGCATAGTGGCTGATGGCCTGATGCTGCATGTGGAACAGGGGGGTGGCGTCGATGCCGACCACCTGTTCAGCGCCTGCCTGAAGCATCCGCCAGCCGAAGTAGCCGTTGCCGCAACCGACGTCGAGCACCCTGACGCCTGCCAAGTCCACCGCCGGTGCCACCCGGCGCCATTTCAGGTCTGAGCGCCATTCCGCATCGATGCGCACGCCGAACAAATCGAACGGCCCCTTGCGCCAAGGATGCAGAGCCTGGAGGATCTCGGCCAGTTGAGCGCGACCTTCGGCTGCCAAATCGCCTTCAACCGCAACCACATCGCCATAGTCCGCCCGAATGCTGCGGACCGCAGGCAAGCCGTCCAAAGCCGCCTGCCAACCGCGGCTGTCGCCGTGCCGGTTGAGGTTGGCGAACAGCGTCGCATCGAGCTCGGCCCAATCCGGGAGTGCCTCATAGAGCGCCGTGAAGCGGGCTTCCGTCTTTGAGGGCGCCATCAGTCCTTGACGGCAACGATGGAGCACCAGTTCAAGCAGCGAAACCAGGTGCGGACGGCCTTGAACCCCGCGGCTTCGAGCCGTTGGCGGTGCTCGGCCTGGGTATCGACGATCATCACCCTTTCCAGTGCATCACGCTTTTGGCTGACTTCGAGGTCGCTGTAGCCGTTGGCCTTTTTGTAGGCGGTGTGCAGCGATTCGGACCAAGCCTGGTCCGCGTTGCCGCTGAAGCGGATTTTCTCTGAGAGAATGACCAGGCCACCCGGCAGCAAGGCTTTGAAGCAGCGATCCAGCAAGGCTTGGCGGTCGGCTGGCGGAATGAACTGCAGGACGTAGTTCAAGAGCAAAACGCTGGCGCCGGCAATGTCCGTTCGCCGGACGTCCTGCAGGCGAAAGGTCACCCGCGGGTCCTGTATGTTCGCTGCCGCCCGGTCCAGCATCGGCGCGGATGAGTCCACGGCGACAATTCGGCAGGGCTTGCTGCCCAAGGCACGCAGCAGGGCCATGGTGGTGGCGCCCTGGGAGCAGCCGAAATCGAAGGCCACCCCCCCTTCCGGGAGGCTTTCGGCGGCGATCAGCCCGGTGATCGGAATCACGGTTTCAAAACCGGGCACACTGCGCCGAATCATGTCGGGGAACACCTCGGCGACCGCTTCGTCGAAGGCGAAGTCCACGATCTGCGGGCGTTTTTGCTGGTAGAGGCGGTCCTTCGGGAACATGGGCAGGTCGTCGCCGATGTTAGACTAGTTGTTTAACCTCCGCGTATTGTAGCCGCAGCCTGTGGACTCCGACGCCCTTGACAATCCGGATCTCTACATCAATCGGGAGCTCTCCCTGCTGGAGTTCCATCGCCGGGTGCTCGCCCAAGCCCGCGATGAGACCCTGCCGCTGCTGGAACGGCTTCGCTTCCTCTGCATTTCCAGCTCGGTGCTCGACGAGTTCTTCGAGATTCGCGTGGCGGGGCTCAAGCAACAGGAGGCCTACGGCGCCGTGCAGCGGGGCCCGGACAACCTGTCACCTTCCGAACAGCTGCGCCGCATCGCGCCGAAGGCCCGGGCGCTTATCGACGAGCAGTACCGGGTTTTGAACGAGGAGTTGCTGCCGACCCTGGACAGGGAGGGCATTCACTTCATCAACAAGGCCGATTGGAGCCCGGCCCAGCGCAAGTGGATCAAGCGTTACTTCAATCACGAGCTGGCGCCCATCATGAGTCCCATCGGGCTGGATCCCGCGCACCCCTTTCCCGACCCGCTCAACAAGAGCCTGGCCTTCATCGTCAACCTGAAGGGCAAGGACGCCTTCGGCCGCAACAGCGGCAAGGCCATCGTGCAGGCGCCCCGCGCCCTGCCGCGGGTGGTGCGGCTGCCGGAGTCCTGCGCCGACGGCCCCAACGACTTCGTGCTGCTGTCTTCGATCATCGACGCGCACATGGATGAACTGTTTCCCGGCATGCAGGCCACCGGGGTCTACCAGTTCCGAGTGACCCGCAACAGCGATTTGTTCGTTGACGAAGAGGAGGTCGACGACCTCTTGCGCGCCTTGGAAGGGGAGCTGCCCTCGCGCCGCTACGGCGAAGCGGTGCGCCTCGAAGTAGCCCAGGACTGCCCGGAGGAGCTGGAGGCCTTTCTGACCGCCCAGTTCCATCTCTCACGGGAGGACGTGTACCGCTGCAGCGGCCCGGTCAATCTCATGCGCTTGGCCACCGTGCCGGACTTGGTGGAACGGCCGGACCTCAAGTATCCGGGGTTTCTGCCCGGCGTCCCCGACCGGGTACGCCGCGCCAACGACATGTTCGAGGCCATCGCCGCCGGCGATGTGCTGCTGCACCACCCGTTCGAGTCCTTTGCGCCCTTCCTCGAGTTTCTGCGCCAAGCCGCCAAGGACCCCGGCGTGCTGTCCATTCGCCAAACCCTCTACCGCACGGGCGCCCACTCAGCGGTGGTGGAGGCGCTGACCGAAGCCGCCTCCAACGGCAAGGAGGTGATGGTTGTGATCGAGCTGCGGGCGCGCTTCGATGAGGCCGCCAACATCGAGCTCGCCAACCACCTGCAAGGCGCAGGCGCTCAGGTGGTTTACGGCGTAGTGGGGCACAAGACGCACGCCAAGATGTGCATGGTGATTCGCCGCGAAGGGCGGGCGCTAAAGCGCTACGTGCATCTCGGCACCGGCAACTACCACACCAGCACGGCGCGGCTCTACACCGATTACGGCCTGTTCACCTGCGACCCGGCGATGGGCAACGATGTGCAGAAGGTGTTTGCGCAGTTGACCGCCATGGGCCGGGCCGGGCGGCTGAAGAAGTTGCTGCAGTCGCCGTTCACCCTGCACAAGTCGATGCTGGAGTACATTGACGCGGAGGCGGACAACGCCCGCAACAACAAGCCGGCCCGGGTGGCGGCGAAGATGAACTCACTGATCGACCGCAGCGTCATCGAGGCGCTCTACCGGGCGAGCCAAGCCGGCGTCGCCATCGACCTGATCGTGCGCGGCATCTGCGCCCTGCGCCCAGGGGTGCCGGGGGTGTCGGAGAACATCCGAGTGCGCTCCGTCGTGGGCCGCTTCCTCGAGCACACCCGGGTTTTCTATTTCGAGAACGGCGGGAAACCCAGGGTTTACCTGTCGAGCGCCGACTGGATGGGACGTAATTTCTTCAACCGCGTGGAAGTGTGCTTTCCGATTGAAAATGAAGACTTGAAAAAGCGCGTTGTGCTTGAATCCATCGACAATTACATGCAAGATAATTGTCAAGCTTGGCGACTCGACGAAGACGGGACCTACCGAACCGCAAGCGGTTCGCCGACCAAGCGCAGGAGCGCTCAGCTGTCCTTGCTGGCGATGTTGTCAGACAAGGCTTGAACTGAGGTGAGTTCGGGTTCACTGCAAAGCCAAAGTGGCTTCAAATTCAATCGGGAGATTCCAATGCCAAGGTTAACCAAAGGCACGATGGTTGGGTCGGCATTTGCGCCGGCAGCGAAAATCCTTCAGCCGCTATGCACGACAACCACCGTGGCCGTGTTGGCTTTGGCCAGTAGTCCGCTCATCCCCCTTCAGGCCGAAGCCGTGGAACAGGCAGACAACGAAGTCATCGAAGAGATCGTCGTCACCGCCGGCAGTCGGCGGGCGGAACGCTCGGCTTCCGACATTCCGGCCCCGGTTGACGTCATCCCAGGAGAGGACTTCACCGACCAGGCCACTTCGGACGTTCCGGACATCCTGCGTTCGGTGGTGCCATCCTACATGGTCAACACGCAACCCATTTCGGATGCAGCGACCATCATCCGGCCCGCCAACTTGCGCGGCCTCTCCCCGGACAACACCCTGGTGCTCCTGAACGGCAAGCGCCGCCACCGCGCTTCCGTCATTAGTTTCCTCGGCGGCGGCATCGCCGACGGCGCCCACGGACCGGATGTGGGCGTCTTTCCGGCCATCGGCCTCAAACGGGTGGAAGTGCTGCGAGACGGCGCTTCGTCCCAGTACGGTTCGGACGCCATTGCCGGCGTGATCAACTTCGTCCTCAGGGACGACCGGGAAGGCGGCGAATTCGAGGTGAAGTACGGCTCCACCTACGATGGCGACGGTGACAACTACCAATTCTCCGGCAACATCGGCCTACCCTTGGGCGAAACCGGGTTTTTGAATGTCTCCGGCGAATACGGCGAGACTGACGACACCATCCGCTCCGCACAACGGGACGACGTGGCGGGTTTGCTGGCTGCGGGCAATGCGTCGGTCGGCGACGTGGCGGTCAACACCATCACCGACGAAGTGCCGCAGATATGGGGTCAGCCACGAGTGGATGATGACTGGAAGATCTTCTTCAACTCCGGCATGGACATCTCCCCCCAAGCGGAGATCTACGCGTTTGGCAACTACGCGCAGCGGCGTGTGGAGGGTGGTTTCTTCTATCGCAACCCCACCAATCGCCCCGGCGTCTTCCAAGGCGTTCTGGTGGACCCGCAGACGGGCATGGCGGATGAGAATGGCGTGCCCTCCGTGCGCGTCGGCGACCTTTCCTTGGCAAGTGGCGGTGATTGCCCGGCAGGCATTCCCTTGACCGGGACCAACGGCGTGATTCCAGACGCCAACATTCTGGCCAGCGTTGCGGCGGACCCGAACTGCTTTTCCTTCGTCGAACTCTATCCCGGCGGCTTTGTGCCGCGTTTCGGGGGCGATACCGAAGACAAATCGATCGTCGTCGGCCTGCGTGGCGAACTATTGTTCGGCACTGGCCTTGGTTACGACCTGAGCTACACCTTGGGCAACAACAAGACCGAGTTTTTCATTTTCAATACCGTTAATGCGAGTTTGGGACCGGACCAACCGGCGGGGGCCCACTTCGAACCCGGCGCCTATGAGCAGACCGACAACAACTTCAACCTCGACCTGACCTACGCCCTGCCCGTTGACGCCTTCGCATCCGATCTCAGCATCGCGGCGGGTTTTGAATATCGGGAAGAGAAATTCGAGATCACCGAAGGCGACACTGCCTCCACGCAGATTGGCATATTGGCTCAGCCATCCGCCGCATTCCCAGTGGGGCAGGGGTTCTCGTCGTCGTCCAACGGCTTCGGCGGCTTTACCGTCAACACTTCGGATGCGCAGGACAACATCGCAGTTTACGGCGAAGTTGAGGCGGACGTTGTGGAGCAGTTTACTCTGCAGGGTGCTCTGCGATGGGAAGACTACAACGTTTACGGCAGTACGCTCGACTACAAGATCGGCGCACTGTTTCGAGCCACCGACGCGGTGAGCTTGCGGGGCACTTGGTCCACTGGGTTCCATGTGCCCACCACCGGCCAGGCCAACGTGGTCAACGTCACCACTGCCTTCCAAAACGGTGTGCTGAGAGACGAAGGCACCTTTCCCTTGAATAGCGGGGCGGGCCAGTTCGTTAACGATCAGGCGGGCGGCGTTTACAGCCTGGAAGAGGAGCAGGCCAAGAACCTTTCGCTTGGCGTGGCGCTGAATTTCGGCGATACCGCAGTGACCGTGGACTACTTCAACATCAAGGTGAAGGATCGGATCGCGCTTTCCTCGCCACAGGACTTTCAGGGTTTGCTGATGGACTATGCCCAGCAGCAGGGCGTAGCCCTTGACGGCGGCACGGAAACGAGCCAAATTCTCAATGCGCTCGATGGTGCGGGCCTCTTGAACGCAGCCGACTTTGCGGGCTCGGAAGACTTGGCATCCTTCAAGTTTTTCTTCAACGACTTCGACACCCGGACCCAAGGGGTGGACATCGTGGCCAGCCAAAGGGTCAGCGCTGGTGGCGGCGAGAACGGCCTTGCCCTCGCCCTGAACTACACGGACACCAAGGTCACCGACGAGGGCATCCTTGTCCCCCACCGGTTGCGTCAGCTTGAGGAGACCATCCCCAACTGGAAGGGCAATCTGTCTTGGCGTCACTTGCGGGACGGTTGGCGAGCCTTGGTGCGGTTGAACATGCACTCCGAGTACTACGAAGCCCATCTGGACTCTTCGGACCTTGATATCGTTGCCGACGGTGAAATCACCTTGGATGCTGAAGTCGCCTATACCGGTTTCCAAAACATGGAACTCATCGTTGGCGCAGCCAACCTGTTCGACAACATGCCCGATCGGAACCCTTGGGCGGGCGTGGTTGGCTCCAGGTACCCTGCTACTGCGCCGTTCGGCTATAGTGGCGGCCAGTGGTATGTCAAGATGCGCTACGTCTATTGATCTTCAGCCACTACGACTTCCGGGTGACTTGGCAGCGGTGACAGGTTGAGGTCCTAGCGGGTCTTGACCTTCAGCGTGATCGACGAATTCTGCAGGTAGCGGGCCTCCTCCTTGAGGTCGAGCTTGGTGAGGGGGTGCTTCGCCAGCCACTCCTTGAACAGCGTGACCTCCATCCGCCCGCCATCGGCCTCGATGGCGACGTGGGGGAGGGGATCGTTGCTGCGGCTGCGGTGCAGGACGACCGCCAGCCGCAACAGCGCCGTCAATCTTAGGATGTCCCCTGCCGCCCGCAACGCTTCGTCGTCAACGGCGAACTTGCGGCGGTGCAGGCGCACCAAGGCGGCGAGCTGGCTCTGATCGAGCCTTGAGAAGCCGGGCATGTCCATGTGGGCGAGCAGATAGCCGCCGTGTTTATGGTACTGGTTGTGGGCGATGTCCATGCCAATCTCGTGAAGGTCCGCTGCCCAAGCCAACAAGAGGCGGTGCTCCGCAGCCTGCAGCCGCCAAGACACCGCGACTTGGGCCAGCAAGGCCAAAGCCGTGTCCCGCACCCGCTTGGCGTGGGCGGCATCGACGTGGTAGCGGTCCATGAGGTTGCGCACGGTGGCATCGCGAATGTCCTGATGATGCACCCGGCCGATCAGGTCGTGGAGCAGCCCCTCGCGCAACGCCCCTTGGCTGACTTCCAGGGACTTGATGTTCAGCGACTCGATGACCGCCGCGAGCACCGCCACCCCGCCGGGAAACACCGCCCGCCGTTCGGGCGACAGACCCGGCAAGTCGATCTGATCCAGGCGCTTGGCCTCGATCAGGCGGTCGATCAGGTCAGCCACGCCCTTCGGCCGAATGCCGTTGGCTTGGCCAACGTGCAGCCCGGCCAGCACGTTGGCCACCGCAAGCACCGTGCCGGACGCGCCAATGGCGACATCCCAATCGGATTGCGTATATTGGCTGCGCACCGCCTCCAATTCCCGCAGGCAGTGGTTGATCGCCTTTCTGAAGGCGCGCCGGGTGAGGGCGCCGTCGGCAAAGCACTGCTGGCTTTGGGCAACGCAACCGATGTAGAGGCTCTCCATGACTTCCGGTTGAAAGTGGCGGCCGAGGATCAACTCCGTGCTGCCGCCGCCGATGTCAATCACCAGCCGTCGGTCGTGGTTGTCCTCCAACGCGTGGGAAACGCCGAGATAGATCAGCCGCGCCTCCTCCCGCCCGGAAATGATCTCCACCCGGTGCCCCAAGGCCCGCTCGGCGATGGCGATGAAGGCCTCCGAATCGCGGGCTTTGCGCAGGGCGTTGGTGCCCACCACGCGCACGTTCTCGCGACGCAAGTGGCGCAGCCGCTGCCCGAATCGCTCAAGACACTCCAACGCCCGTTGGCTTGCCGTCGAGGTAAGGCGTTGGCGGCCGTCAAGCCCTTCGGCGAGCCGCACCATCTCGCGAATCTTGTCGAGCGTTTGCAGGTGGCCACCCGATTCCTGGGCGACGATGAGATGGAAGCTGTTGGAGCCCAAGTCCAAGGCAGCCAGCTCCCGGGGGAGGCCGTTCGCAGGAATGGCGGGTTCGGCCATGAAAGACTCTAGCTCGCCCCAGTTCGATGCGCCGCTGACGTCAAAGGAAGCCCCTGGCCCCGCGAGGCCGTCTCCACTGGTTCCATTTGCGCCTCGCTGCCGGAAAGGCGCATTCTAGTGCGCCACCCGGCAATTGGGTAGGCTCCAAACCCAGCCTAGTCGGGCAAGCCCAGCACCCGCTTGGCGATGACGTTGAGCTGGATTTCGCTGGTGCCGCCCTCGATGGAGTTGGCCTTGGAGCGCAGCCATTGGCGGGTGGTGGCCAGTTCCCGCTCGCTGAACGAAGCGCCGTCCCAGCCAAGGCCGGCCATGCCCATGGTTTCCTGCATGAGTTCGTACTTGCGCTTGTTCTGCTCGGTGCCGTAGTACTTGAACATCGACGCCATATGGCCGCTGGCCAGGCCCGCCTTGGCCTCCTCGCCACCTCGGGACAGGGTCAGTTGAAAGGCGCGGTCGTTCATGCGATGGCTTGAGATCTTGCCGCGCAGCACCGGGTCGCCGATCCGCCCTTCCCGCTCGCCGGCGTAGCGCTTGGCGATGTCCTCCATCCTGCGGCCCGAACCGCCAAGCGCCGAGTTGCCGCCGATGCCTGCCACCATGTTGCGCTCATGCTGGAGCAGGCGCTTGGCGATGGTCCAACCCTGGTTGACCTCGCCCACCAAGTTGCCCTTGGGCACCCGCACATTGTCGAAGAACGTCTGGCAGAACGGCGACGAGCCGCTGATGAGCTCGATCGGGGAAGTGCTGACCCCGTCGGAAGCCATGTCGAATAGCAGAAAGCTGATGCCCTGATGTTTGGGCGCCGCCGAATCGGTGCGGACCAGACAGAATATCCAATCCGCCTGGTCGGCGTAGGAGGTCCAGATCTTCCCGCCATTGACTAGGTAGTAGTCCCCGTGGTCCTCGGCCTTGGTTTGCAACGCCGCCAAGTCGGAGCCCTGCCCAGGCTCCGAGTAACCCTGGCACCAACGAATCTCGCCGCGTACGATCTTCGGCAGGTGCTCCTGCTTCTGCTCCTCTGTGGCGAACTCCAACAGCGCCGGTCCCAGCATCCAAACGCCGAAGCTGTTGAGCGGGGGGCGGGCGTTGATCCGCCCCAGTTCCTCCCGCAGCACCCGGTCCTCTTCGAAGGACAGCCCGCCGCCGCCGTAGGCCAGGGGCCAGCGGGGCGCGGTCCAGCCGCGCTCGGCCATGCGGTGAAGCCAGACTTTGGAATCCGGGTTGGTGAACGACTCCCTACGTCCACCCCAGACGACTTCATCGTCCGGCGTCGTCGTTCGCATGGACGCCGGGCAGTTCGCCTCAAGCCAAGCGCGGGTTGCGGCACGGAACTCATCAATTGCTGGCACGATAGCGGACCTTAGTCGGCGCGATGGGGTGCGGATTTTAGGAAACCCACGGCCCAACGTGCAATCCGCCGCTCCGGTTCATGGGGAAACCTCTGCCGGGCGGGCTAAAATGCAACCGATGCTGAACGACCTGCTACTGAGTCTGGCGCACTGGTTCGACGCGATGCCGTGGAGCACGGCGCTGCACGAATCCCTATACCTCTACGCTTGGGCGGAATCCACACATGTGCTCACGCTGATGGTCTTTTTGGGCATGCTGTTCATCATCGACCTGAGAATGCTGGGCCTCATTTTCACCGACGTGCCTGCCTCCACCGTGGCCAAGCGGCTCGATGTGCCCATGCTCATCGGCTTCGCGGTCATGTTCGCCACCGGCTTCATTCTCTACTTCGCCATTCCCGTGCGCACCACCCAGAGCCTGTGGTTCCGCATCAAGGTGGTGCTGCTCATCGCCGCCGGCATCAACGCGCTCCTGTTCCGCGCCCGCATGAAAGCGGCAGACGGCAGTTGGGATCGGGATCCGAAGCCACCCAGGCGCCTGCGCATCAGCGCCGGCCTATCGCTGGCGCTTTGGGCCGGTGTGGTCATCACCGGCCGCACCATCGCTTATGATTGGTTCGACTGCCACAAGCAGCTGCCCTACTTCCTTTACTGGGCAGCAGGCTGCGTGGACGAGATGGCCCGATTCGAATAGGTTCGGCGATGGAGTTGCTGCCCTTTTTTGAATGGCTCGAAGCATCAGCCCTAGGCGAGGCCGCCAAGGCCTACGGGGGCGTGTTTGCAGTGGTGCAGATGTTCCACCTGCTGGCACTGGCCCTGCTCGGCGGCACGGTGATCCTCGGCGACCTGCGGTTGCTGGGCCTAGTGATGGCCGACGTGCCCTCCGAGACCGTGATCCGAAACACCCAGCAATGGTTCAACGCGGCGCTGGTCCTGATCGCCGCCAGCGGCCTGTTCATGAGCGGCGCGGTGGCAATCAAGCTCTACTACAACGAGATGTTCTGGGCCAAGATGACGGGCCTCGGCCTCGGCATCGCGTTCGTTTACGGGATCCGCCGCCCCCTGCTGCTGCGTTTCGAGCACGCCACGATCAACCCTTGGGCGCTGCGGCTGCTGGCGGTCACCAGCTTGGTCATCTGGTTTTCCGTGGCCGCCTGCGGGCGGTGGATCGGCTTCTCCTGAAGGCACCATGAAGAGAAAAAAATTGGAAAGAGCGGTATTCGGCTTTGCCGCGGTGGTCATCGCCGCCGCCGCTTGGTTCTGGAGCCGCCAGGTCGGGGACGTGATCGATCTGCTGCGCATGGCTTACGGCTAGGAATCAACAAACAAGGAAGAAGGGACATGCAGTTGGAGACGGCAAGCAACGGCGAGATCAACCTGCGGGTGGCAATCCAAGGCGAGGGCCCGCTCATCCTAAGCGTTCACGGCTGGCCGGAACTCTGGTACTCGTGGCGGCACCAGATGGCCTACTTTGCCGAACGCGGCCACCGCGTCGCGGCAATGGACGTTCGTGGCTACGGCGGCAGTTCAAAGCCCCACGAGATAGCCGCCTACACCCTGCGCGAACTGGCTTCCGACGTGGCCGCGGTGGCCCGGCACCTGTCCCCTGAACCCGTCATTCTCCTAGGCCACGATTGGGGCGCCCCCATCGTTTACGCCACCGCCTTGCTGCATCCAGACGCGGTGCGCGCGGTGGCCGGCCTGAGCGTGCCGTTCACGCCGCCCGGTCCGCAGTCCTTTCTCGACCTCGCAACGCGCCTCTTCGCCAACCGCTTCTTCTACCAACTCTACTTCCAGCAGGAGGGTGTGGCGGAGGCGGAACTGGAAGCCGACATTCCGGCAGCGCTGCGCAAAATCTACTTCGCGCTCTCCGGCGATGCACCGCCGGACATGTGGCTGCAGCAGCGTCCAGCCACCGAAACCCTGCTGCAGCGTCTGGAAGATCCTGACCCCTTCCCCGACTGGATGACGCCGCAAGATTTGGCGGTGTACGCTGACGCCTTCGAGGCGGGCGGCTTCCGCGGCCCCATCAACCGCTATCGGGCGCAACGCCTCGATCCCGAGCAACTCAGCGCCGTTCACGGCAAACGGCTTGAGCAGCCCACCTGCTTCATCGCCGGAGAACGCGACCTTGTGCGCCACTTCGCACCGAGCGGTGACCTCTACGCATTGGCCGACGCGGCGGCGGATGACTTTCGCGGCGCCACCATCGTGCCGGACGCGGGCCATTGGGTGCAGCAGGAAGTGCCGGAGGCCGTCAATGAGGCGTTGGGGGCCTTTGTTGCTGGCGTGGGATAGGATCAACAATGAGTTCGAGCCGGAGGACTTGACCTTGGAAGGCCTCATCTCGATGCCCGTCAACGCAAAGCTGGGGCAGCGCACGGCGGTGCAAACCTCGGACATGAACAAGGGCTGGATCCGCAACAACGCCGGCGCCAACACCTACGCCAACTTTGACGCGGCCACCACCCAGCAACGTCCGGGAGAACCCGGTGGCAGCAGGTGAATGGTGGCCCGGCGACGAGACGCTCCATGCGCGGCTGACCGCAGCCGGCGACCTGAGCGACCGTTTCAGCGACGACATCATGGGCTCCTACGCCCGCCATGAGCAAACCGCGTCCAGTGGCGGTGGCGGACATTGAGCCGCCCAACGCTGAACGGGGCGCAACACAAAGGCTTCGTTGCTCGACAATTCCATGCTCGCCTCCCTGGAGGTGCACTACTACAAGTTCCGCGGCCTTCAAGTGGACTTCTTCAACGACGCCCAATTCGCCTTCGTGACCTCGAACGCGGGTGGCTCGCAGACCTATGGCGCCGAAGTGCAGGTGGATTGGGCAACGCCGGTTGAGGGACTGTTCATCGGCAAAAAACCTCACCGACAAGCTGGCCATTCGCGGCACCGCCGACGTGCCTTCAACCGACGGCAGCACCGGAACGGAAGCGGGCTAGGTGACCTGTCCGGCGGCACCATCCGTCCGCGGCAGTACGAACTGGAGTTGGCCTAGGGCTAGATTCGGTAAGTGGTTTCGGTCATGACGCGGGACAGCGCGGTCATGGCCGCTTTCACCACCTCGGGGAACGGGGCACCCCCGGATTCGAGGGCCGCGGCGCCGTGGCGGGCTTCCTCGGCGCGCATGCCGGCGACGATGGCGCGGCTGCGGCCATCGTCTTTCGGCAGAGCCTGCAAATGGCGGTCGAGGTGTTCGCAGACCTGATCCTCGGTGGCTTCGACAAAGCCTAGGCTCACCTTGTCGCCCGCGAGGCCGGTCAAAGCGCCAATGGCGTAGGAGGCGGCATAGAACAGGGGATTCAATAGGCTGGGGGACGCATCGAGCTCCGCCAAGCGTTCGGCGCACCAAGCCAAGTGATCGGATTCCTCGTCGGCGGCGCTGCGCAGCTTGGCCCGCACTTCGTCGCGCCGTGCGGTCAGGGCCTGGCCTTCGTAGAGCGCTTGGGCGCACACCTCGCCAGTGTGGTTGACCCGCATCAGGCCACCGGCGTGGCGGCGTTCGGCATCGCCGAGCGGCGCATCGGGCACCTTTGCGCCCGGACTGGGCCGCCGGGCGCTTAAACCGCCCGCGAGGGTCCGTAGCGCCCGATCGAACCGCCCAATGGCCTCATCCACCACTCCGCGGCTACCCCAGCGCCCGCATTTGACGGCCGCCCAGCAGATGCAGGTGGATGTGAAAGACCGTCTGGCCACCGCCCTCGTTGCAGTTCAGGATCAACCGGTAGCCGTCGCCGTCGATGCCCCTTGCCTCTGCCAGCGCCTGGGCGCACAGCACGAGCCGGCCCATCCGCTCGGCATCGTCGTCGCCCAAGTCGTTCACCGTGGGGATGTGGATCTTGGGCACCACGAGCACATGGGTGGGCGCTTGCGGGCTGATGTCGTTGAACGCGATCAGCTCATCGTCCTCGAAAACGATGTCGGCGGGAAGTTCCTTGTTTGCGATCTTGCAAAAAATGCAGTCGTCGGCCAACTCGTCGCTCCTGTGCGGCGCACGTTGGAGGGTCATGCGGACTGTAGCGGAAAACCGTTCTGAAGGTAACCGCGCTTCGCGCACGGCGAAGCTTTCGAGTTGCTTCGCAACTCGGCGCAGGCCCAAAGCAACTCTCCCTGCCGCAACGAAGGTCAAGGTGGATTTCGCTGGGTCATTCACCTCAGTCCTCCTCCATGGCCCAGGCGTCGAGACCCTGCTGGGCCAGGATAAAGGTGGCCAGCGCCCGCTCCTCGGGGCGCCCGCCGATGACTTGGTAGCGTTGCTTGGGATCCAAGGCGGTCATCGTTTGGCGCAGCTTGGCCAATGCGCCGGGCTCGCCAACGTCGAGATTGATGCCCGCCTCCGAACACTCGACAAAGCGCACCACCCGGTCGAGCAGGAGCGCCACAAACCGATCCTTGGGCAGCCGCAGGACTACGCCCGCCTCCAAGGCGCTGACCGTGGCGTTGCGACGGCCGTTCATGATGAGGGCGTCCTCGCCGAAGAAGTCGCCGGGCATCAGGTGGGCCAGCGTCTGGCCATCGCGGCGCACGGTGGCGCGGCCCGACTTCAGAACCAGAAAGTCACTGGCCCGTTCGCCTTCGGCGATCAGGTCGTCGCCCACCGCGAACGGGCGCTCATCAAGTTCGCTGAACAGCTTCTGCCACACGCCCGCGTCCAGGCGACGCATGAGCGGCGAGCCGAGAAAGCGCTGCTCCCAAGGCAGCAGCACGTCCTGCTCGGGCTGTAGATCCGCACGGCCCAACAGCAAGGCCGCTGAAGCGGTATCCACATGCAGTAGGCGCACCCCGGTGAGCGTGCGGATGGCGGCGTGGCCGGGATAAAGCGGCGAGCGGGCATCACGCGATTTGTGGCCAACAACCGCCGCGGGCGAGAACAGCCGCACCCGGCCCTGAGCCAGATAGTAGCTGCCGCTGAGCGTTCGGCCTTCACGCAACACCCAACGGTTGGCCGGAACGCCAATGACTTGGGTGTGACGGGCGACGCCCGAAAGCTCGGCGGTGGCCAGCGCCTCAAAGGCTTCAAAGCGCTTCAACAAGTGCGTAATCATGCAGCCAGCATGGCAGGCGCCCAAGCTGGCTGGAAGTGGTTATCGCTTAACGTCCTGTAGGCTAACCGCCCGCCTCTCTTGCTAGAGCTCGGTAACCTATGTCTGAGCGATATCGGGCATCATGCCAGCCTATTCGCGCAGCACCCCGGTAGGCTTTCTCACAGGCTTGCGTGACGCTGCCACCCAATCCAGTCACGCAGAGAACGCGTCCACCGTTGGTGAGCACGGTGCCGCGGCCTAGATCTCCTGATCGCGGAATAGGGTCACCAAATGAGTCAACTTTTGCGCCCGGCGACCGCCCACTCGTCGGTCCGAGGGATTCCCGCGTTAGCCGGGTGCCGGCATGAAAGACCTTGCAGTCCGGGGTCTCGGCGGCATCCAGGCCGGTAATGGGATGGCCCGTCGCATAGTCGCCCGGATAGCCGCCGGACGCCATCACCACGCCGAGGGCGGCGCGCTTGTCCCAGCGCAGCGTTTGGCTCCCGAGCGCCCCATCCAAGGCCGCGCTGCACAACGCTGCCAAGTCGGACTTGAGGCGCATCATCACTGGCTGCGCCTCCGGGTCGCCGAAGCGGCAATTGAACTCGATGACCTTCGGCGAACCATCCTCCGCGATCATCAAGCCCGCATAGAGAAAGCCTAGGTAGGGCGAACCTTCCGCCGCCATGCCCTTGAGGGTGGGTTGCATGATTTGGTCCATGATCCGTGCATGAACCGCGTCGCTGACCACGGGCGCTGGCGAGTAGGCACCCATGCCCCCCGTGTTCGGGCCCGCGTCGCCATCAAAGGCGGCCTTGTGGTCTTGGGAACTGGCGAAGGGCAGGGTGGTACGGCCATCGCAGAGGGCGATGAAGCTGGCCTCCTCGCCGCGAAGGAACTCCTCGACCACCACGCAGCGCCCGGCATCGCCGAACGCTGCGCCGGACAGCATGGATTCGAGCGCCGCCTCGGCCTCGGCCAACGTCTGGGCGATGATCACGCCCTTGCCAGCGGCCAGGCCGTCCGCCTTAACGACCACGGGCATGGGGCATTCACGCACATAGGCCTTCGCGTCCACCAGCGCCGCAAAGGTCTCCGAAGCTGCCGTGGGAATGTCCCAACGTTTCAAAAACGCCTTGGTAAAAGCCTTGGAACCCTCAAGCTGGGCAGCTTTCCGGCTCGGCCCGAAGCAGCGCAGGCCGCGCTCGGCGAAGTAATCGGCGAAACCATCGACCAAGGGCGCCTCCGGGCCGACAATCGTGAGGCCGACCTCCTCGCTCTTGGCAAAGTCCGCCAAGCCGGCGAAGTCATCCACAGCAATAGGCACGTTCTGGACGTTGGGTTCAAGCGCCGTGCCCGCGTTGCCCGGCGCCACATACACCTGCGACACCGACTCCCCCAAGCTCGCCCGCCATGCCAACGCATGTTCGCGGCCGCCATTTCCCGTCACCAGAACTTTCATTAGTGCCAATTCCTCCTTGTATGGGAAGATCCCTCAGTCCGAAGAGCCCTTCGGATCGAGGGCGTCCCGCCCTCGCCCAAGTGGGAGCGGAGGACTGCACCGGAGCACGCCAAGGGCTTCCTCAAACTTCAGTGCCGGAAGTGGCGAATGCCGGTGAACAGCATGGCCATGCCCTGCTCGTTGGCCGCTTTGATCACCTCCGCGTCCCGCACAGAGCCACCGGGCTGGATCACCGCCGTCACCCCCGCTTCGGCGGCGGCGTCCAAGCCGTCCCGGAACGGCAGGAAGGCGTCCGAAGCCATGACCGACCCGGTCACTTCAAACCCCTCATCCGCCGCTTTCAAGGCGGCGATGCGGGCGCTGACCACACGGCTCATCTGGCCCGCGCCGACGCCGATGGTCTGCCCGTCCCGGGCATAGACGATCGCGTTGGACTTGACGAACCAAGCCACCTTCCAGGCAAATCGCAGATCCCGCGCCTCTTCGGCGGTGGGCTGCCGCTCAGTCACGGTTTTCAGCGCTTCTTCATCCACCTCCCGCTCATCGGCGGTCTGCACCAGCAAGCCACCGCCCACGATTTTGAGCTCAACCCCTCGGCTCGCACCAGCGAATGGGCCGCAGCGCAGCAGGCGCAGGTTGCGCTTGGAGCGGGCCGCAGCGACTGCGGACGGCGCGATGGCCGGGGCGACCACCACTTCGGCGAACTGCCGCTCAAGCAGGACTTCAAGGGCCCGGCCGTCGAGTTCGCGGTTGAAGGCGATGACGCCGCCGAAGGCTGACGTGGGGTCGGTCGCAAAGGCTCGCTCGTAGGCTTCGCGAAGGTCGAAACCCAGGGCGACGCCGCAGGGATTGGCGTGCTTGACGATCGCGCAGGCCGGTTCGGCGAAGGTCTTTACGCATTCCAAGGCGGCATCAGCATCGGCGATGTTGTTGTAGGACAGTGCCTTGCCTTGGAGCTGCTCTGCGGCGGCAATGGTTCCCGGCGGCACCGCATTACCCACATAGAACGCAGCCTCTTGGTGGGGATTCTCGCCGTAGCGCATGGCCTGCCGCTTGCGGTAACCCAAGTTGAACGCTTCCGGCAAGGGATCGCCGCGCCCGAAATAGCCCGCCACGGCGCAGTCGTAAGCGGCGGTGTGGCGGAACGCCTTGGCCGCAAATTCTCGCCGCATCGCCCGATCAACGCCGCCCGCCCGCAATGCGGCCAAGAGAGCTTCGTAGTCCGCTGGATCAACCACCACCAGAACATCCGCATGGTTCTTGGCGGCGGAGCGAATCATGGCCGGCCCGCCGATGTCGATGTTCTCGATGGCCAGCGCGTCGGTGACGTCCTCCCTGGCGATGGTAGCGGCGAAGGGATAGAGATTGACGACCACCATATCAATGGGCGCGATGCCCTGCGCGGCCATCACATCGTCGTCGATCGCCCGGCGCCCGAGGATGCCGCCATGAATCTTGGGATGCAGGGTCTTCACCCGCCCGTCCATGATTTCCGGGAAGTCGGTATGGCTGGCCACTTCGGTCACCGGCAGGCCCACCTCGGCAATTGCCCGGCTGGTGCCGCCCGTGGAGAGGATTTCGATGCCGAGCTCGCGCAATCCGATGGCCAGTTCAATCAAGCCGGTCTTGTCGGATACGCTGAGCAGGGCGAGCTTAGGATTCATGATCGGCTTTCATGGAACAAATGGAGACAGGCCCGCGGCTGGCGGGTTGTTCCTTCGGCGTCAACGGCGTGCCGTTCTGGGGCAAGCTAAGGGCTTTCATGGAACAAATG
>JAQAJJ010000002.1:0-157673 GCA_028278675.1 Candidatus Azophilus lithoversatilis | reverse complement strand
TGGAGACAGCCCAGCGGCTGGCGGGTTGTTCCTTCGGCATCAACGGCGTGCCGTTCTGGGGCAAGCTAAGGGCTTTCATCACCACCCCATTGTAAATCGCGAGGGAAATGAAATCGTCACCTGCGCCGCCGCCGCACCGGGATGGAGAATGTTCACCGTCACCGGGTGGGCGGTTTCCGGGACCAGCAGGCCTAGGCCGGCCAGTCGTTCGGTTTGGAGACTTTCCGAGTTCGGGTAGTCACCGGGCAGAAAACGCCGGCTGCCGACCGGCTCACCGTCGGCGGTGGCGAATTCAACGTCGAAGGCGGGCAAGGGCACCGGAATGGGCGCATCGTGGAGAACCACGAACTGCACGGCGAGAGTGCCAGGCGATTCGGCATGGTGGCTGATCTTCAGATTGCGGGCTCGATAGTCGGTTTGCAGCCAAGTGATCTGCACGGCCAAGGCGGCCAAGGCAAGGACGAGACCGGTCACCACCCAACCGGGGAAGGACCTACGAAGGCCGGAGGGCTTATTGGTCGCGTCCAGGGTTTCGGCCGCACGAAAGACTGTTAGGCAAGCCCCGCAGCGCAAGCGCCCGCCGGCAGCCGCAAGGTCGGCTTGCTGGGCGTGGAAGCGAATGCCACAGTGGGGACACTCGACGGTCGCATGGGCGGAACGCTCAACCACGCCGCCTTCCCGTCAGGCGCGCCCACTCGCCGTCGATGGACGGCGGATCAAAAGCAAGGCAGGGGTAGGCGGCTGTCACCGCGCCGACCTGCGATTCCAAAAGCCCCGCCAAGACCAGTCGCCCACCGGACTTCAAGCAGCCGCTGAGCGACGGTGCCAACCCCATCAGGGCATTGGCGAGGATGTTGGCAAGCACCAAGTCGAATTCCGGTTGCACCGTGAATTCGTCCGGAGTGATGACGGCATCCAAGGCAATGTCATTGAAGCCCGCGTTCGCGTGCGTCGCCCAAAGCGCCTGCGGCTCGATATCGACGGCCACCACGCGTGCCGCACCGAGCAGGGCAGCGGCGATGCCAAGAATGCCGGAGCCGCAACCGTAGTCGAGCACCGACAGACCCTCAAGTTGGGCATCGGCCAGCCAAGCAAGACACGATCGGGTGGTCGGATGCTGTCCCGTGCCGAACGCCAAGCCCGGGTCCAAACGCAAAGCGACGCCGGGAAAGGAGCTTGGCGTCCCATCGCGGGCCACTACTGCCAGACGGCCGCCAAAGCGCAGGTCGGGCACGTCGCCGGAGCCGGGAGCAGCCCAGTCCTGATCGCCCAGCCAGTCGATGCGGCTCGCGCCAGCGGAGCCGAGCGCCGAGTTCAGCGCACTGGCATCCTGCGTCGCCGGAAAGAGCCCGGCCACCGTCACCCGGGGCCACAGCGGAACCGCGCCTGGCGGTGGCTCGAGCACCTCGTCGTCCGCCGCCTCGCTGGAACCGAAGGACACCGACAGCGCGCCGCAGGCGAGCATGCGTTCGGACAGCGCCTCGGCCGAAGCGCCAGCCGCTTCGACGCTGATCTTCAACCACGGCATGGGTGACGAAGCAGACGGAGCCGGCTACTCAATGCGAAACAGGGCTTGGCCGGAGCCGACGGGTTCGCCGTCCGTGGCCACAATTTCCACCACCTGGCCAGCGGCTTCCGACGGAATCTCGTTCATCATTTTCATGCTCTCGATGACGCACAGAACGTCGCCGACGCTGATTTCGGAGCCAAGATGGACGAATGGGGCCGCGCCGGGCGATGGAGCGGCATAGAAGGTGCCGGCCATCGGCGCGTTGATGGTTGTCCGGCGCCTTCTCGGCGCGGGCAAGGGCGCTGCCACCGGAGCCGCTGGCCCCTCGGCAGGTTCTTCAGCCACCTGGCCCCGGCCACCCGGACGAACGATGCGAATGGCCTCTTCGCCGCTCTTCACCTCAAGTTCGGCGATGCCGGATTCCTCCACCAACTCAATCAGCTTCTTGACCTTGCGCAAGTCCATTGGTTTCTCCTGACCGCCGTTCAGCCTTCGACCTTGGCCATGAGCGCTTCGAGGGCGAACAGGTAGCCCCGTGCGCCGCAGCCGGTGATCACCGCCTGCGCGATGTCGGAAAGGTAGGAGGTTTGGCGGAAGACCTCCCGCGAGTGGACGTTGGACAGGTGCACCTCAATGAACGGAATGTCCACGCCCAGCAAGGCGTCCCTCAGCGCGATGCTGGTGTGGGTGAAGGCGCCGGGGTTGATGACGATGCTGACGAATTCGCCCTTGGCGCGATGGACGCGCTCCACGAGTTCATGTTCGGCGTTGGACTGCAGGCACTCCGCCTCGTGGCCCCTCGACGCGGCCAAAGCCCTGATGCGCCCGTCGATGCCCGCCAAGGTGTCGTGGCCGTATATCTCCGGCTCCCGGCTGCCGAGCAAGTTCAGGTTGGGGCCGTGCAACACGAGAAACTTGGCCATGGGAAGATGCACTCCTGATGGATGCGGGGGATTCTCCCCTACCGTGCACTAGATGTACAGATAAACGTCAAATGCCTGCAATTTCGCCGAATTTCCCAGACGTTAAAGCCAAATTGCCCTTTCCGCCACGGCTTTGAAGGACCGTTTCCAAGTGTTTGGCCAGCGCCTCCGCACCGATTTCCCCCTGCACCCGCAGCGTTTTCAGCTCGGCGCCGTTGCGATCGAAAAACACGAGGCTCGGGGGGCCGAAAAGGCCGAAGGCATCGAGCAGTTTCCTGTCCTTCGCATTGTTGGCGGTGACGTCAGCGCGCAACAGATGGAGCTCGGCCAAGCGGCTGGCCACATCCGGTTCCGGGAAGACGGAGCGCTCCATGATCTTGCAGGAGATGCACCAATCCGCGTAAAGGTCGAGCAGCGTCAGGCGGCCGAGACCGGCGCCCGCATTGATTCCGGCGCGGACATCATCGAGGTTTGCCACCGCATGCCATTGCAGTTCTCCGCCCTGTTGCGCCGACGGGGTGGCCGTGAAGTTCAGCAATGGCCTCAATGGATCGTTGGCACCGCTGGCGGCGCCAATCAGCAGCAGCGCGCCATAGACCGCGGCAGCGAAGCCCGCCGCCTTCCTCAAGTTGCCCCAACCCGCCTTGGCGGCCGCGTCCAGACCGCCCAAATAGACACCACTGCCGATCAGCAGCACCGCCCAAAGGGCCAAGGAGACCGGTCCGGGTACCACCCGTTCCAGCAGCCAGATGGCGACGGCCAGCAGGCCGACGCCAAAGACCGCCTTGACGGCGTTCATCCACGCGCCCGCCCGAGGTAAAAGGTGGCCGCCGCTGGCACCGATGATAAGCAGCGGCACACCCATGCCGAGCCCAAGGGCAAGCAGGGCGGCAGCGCCGAGCAGGGCATCCTGACTGGCGCTGATGTAGATCAGCGCCCCCGCCAACGGGGCGGAGACGCACGGCGAAACCACCAAGGCAGACAACGCGCCCATGACCAGAACGCCTAGGTGCTTGCCGCCGCCGACCCGTCCGCCCAAGGCATCGAGGGCATTCTGCCAGCGCTCGGGCAGTCGCAGTTCATAAAAGCCAAACATGGCCAGCGACAGCAGGACGAACAATGCGGCGAACCCGACGAGCACCGGCGGCGACTGCAGTGCCGCCTGCAGATTGAGGCTCGCTCCAAACAGCCCCATCAGCGTTCCGACCGCGGCGTAGGTGAAGGCCATGCCGAGCACGTAGGCCAACGACAGGCCAAAGGCCCGCCAGCGGGTTGGCGCCTCAGCGTCGCCGACGATGATGCTGGAGAGGATGGGCACCATCGGCAGCACACAGGGCGTGAACGCCAAACCAATGCCGCCGAGAAAGAACAACGCCATCGCCAGCAGCAGCCCCCGTTCGGCAAGCGCGGTGGCGAGCCGCTGCTCTTCAGTGGCGGACTCGTCGACCGCCGAAGTCGACTCAGCACTTGGCGCGGCAGGCGGCGTGAGCGCGGCATCCACCACCACCCAGCGCCGCTCGGGCGGATAGCAAAGGCCGGCCTCCGCGCAGCCTTGGTAGGAAATGCCCACCTCCACGGGGCCTTGGGCGTCGCGAATCGGCACTCGAGCTTGGACGCGATGGTAATAGACCTCCACCGCGCCGAAATACTCATCGACCTTGGCCTTCCCCGACGGCATCTCCACCGGATCCAACACCGCCGCTGTAGGGTTCTTCAAAGCGAAGTCGAAGCGATGGCGGTAAAGGTAGTAGCCGTCCGGCATGTCCCAGTAGGCCAGCAACGCGCCATCGTCAGCGGTTTCGGTGGACAGCGCGAAGGCTTCGTCCACCGGCAGGAATTCGGGCTGCTCATCAAGCCACTCGAACTCCGCAGCCGCTGCTGCCTGCGCGACACCAAGAACCAGTGCCACCAACCACATCCACAAACAACGAGAGGGCGCGGACCTGCGGTCCATTGTCGTTCCGCCGGCGCGGAACTCCTGCGCCAGCGAGCGGGTTCCTTCGAAGCGAGGGCATCCCGCCTTTGGGCCTTCTTGGTTCCATGCAAAAGCCCTTGGCTCACCCCAGTGCGGCAAGCCGCCGATGCCGAAGGAACACTTGGCCAGCCAACGTGCTGTCTCCATTTGTTCCATGCGAACCTCCGGTTCGGGGGCGCACCGCCTTGGGTCGGTTGTGATCATCTGCGTTGCCCCGTTGCTGGCAAGTTAGGAAGTCAGGCGGCAATATACTCCGTTTGGCAACTTGATCGTGAATCGGCCGATGGCCTCCCGTGCAGTCCCCAATGCCCACCCGTTTGCCCTGCTGGCACTCGCCGCGTTGCTGGCAGGCTGTGAAACTGCTCAAGCGCCAGAGCAGTTGCCTGCGGAGCATCGCCCGCCTCCCGTGCAGCAAGCGCCGGTCGAGGATGAGCGCATCGAGCGGCTGCTTGAGGCGGCCGCCCAAGCGTTGGCGGAAGACCGGCTCACCACCCCGGAAGTGGGCAGCGCGCACGGCTTCTACCAAGAGGTCCTGAAGCTCGACCCTGACGATCAACGCGCCCAGCGTGGCTTGGAGAAGATCGTCGAGCGCTACGTCAGGCTGGCGCTCACCGCTGCCGACCGGCAACGCTACGCCCAAGGCCGGGCAATGCTCGAGCGGGCGCGCCAAGTTGACCCGGCGCACCCGGGCATTGCGCCCACCGAGCGGCAACTGGATTTGCTGGACAACGCACGCCGGGACAAGGTGCGGCTCGACGGGGAAGCGCTCGCCAAACGCGCCAGCGCCGTGCAAGGCAAGCTCAAGCGCCTAGGTCGGCGGGCCAGCGAGGCGGGCTGCCGGGTGAACATCAACGCCCGTTCCGACGCCGAAGGCCGTTGGATGTATCAACAGCTCAACAGCGGCGCCGGTGACGCTCGGGTGCGCGCCCGCCTCACTGTGGCCTCGCCGCCGACCGTGGAACTGATGTGTTTTTCCAACGGGTAGTGTTCTGTCCGCAGGCAGTGCTATGGTGCCGGGGAGAGCTCCCGCCGCTGGACGGTAAACGGACATGAACTGGAAATTCTGGCGGGCAAAGCCCAACTTCAAGACCCATGGTTTCGGCGGCCCGGGCAAGCGGGCGGCTAAAGCTGTGACTGGCTTGGTCCTAGCCTATCTCGGAGCCTGCGCGTTCCTGGCCTGGTGGTGGGATGATGAGCCACCGCTCTTTGACGTGCGGCAAAACGCCGCCCTGCAGTCCAAGGCAAAGGACCAAGCCATCGTCATCGGCGCCACCACCACGGCCACCCTCATTCGGTTGGCCGAAACCCTGCTGGAAAAACGGGGTGGCTACCTCTCCAACGACCTCTTCCCGCCCGGCCTGTGGATGGACAACGTGCCCAATTGGGAGTTCGGCGTTCTGGTGCAGATTCGCGACGCGGCCCGCGCCTATCGCATCGACTTCGCCCGCTCGCAAAGCCAATCCAAGGAGGACGCGGACCTGCAACTGGCCGAGGGCCAGTTCTTCTTCGACAACTCCAGTTGGATATTCCCCAGCACCGAGGGCGAGTACCGCCAAGGCATTCGCCACGTCAACGCCTACCTGCGCCGCCTGGCGGACCCAGCCGAGCCCGGTGCGCAGTTCTACGCCCGGGCGGACAACCTCCAGCAATGGCTGCAAGGGGTGGAGACGCGGCTGGGCAGCCTTGCGCAGCGGCTCTCGGCCAGCGTCGGCAAGCGGCAGCTCAACATCGACCTGGCGGGGGACGCCGCTGCCGTGCAGGCGACCGACGCGCCCGGCGAGCAGGAATACAAGACGCCTTGGCTCGAAATCGACGACGTGTTCTATCAAGCCCGGGGCCAGACTTGGGCATTGCTGCATCTGCTGCGGGCCATCGAGCACGACTTCGGCGACGTGCTTGACAACAAGAACGCCCGGGTCAGCGTCCAACAGATCATCCGCGATCTGGAACCGACCCAAGACACGCTCTGGAGCCCGGTGGTGCTCAACGGCAGCGGCATGGGCTTTTTGGCCAACCACTCGTTGGTGATGGCTTCCCACATCTCCCGCGTCAACGCCGCCATCATCGACCTGCGATCGCTGCTGGCGCAGGGCTGAGCCTGTTCAAGGCACTTTGCCGAGCCCGCTTGGTTTTCACCTTATTTTGGTGACAATTGACTCTTTTGTTGCTGATTGTCATGATAATCAGCAAAGAAGCTGTTGATTATCATCAATGTCCCAGCCTGTCGTGCCGCGCCACCTCAAGATTGCGGAGGTGCTGAAAAGCAAGTCCTGCTTCCTGTTCGGTCCCCGCCAGACCGGCAAGTCCACGCTGATTCGCCAGCAGCTATCTGGCGCTCCGGTTTACGACCTGCTCGATCAGACGTTGTTTCTGCGGCTTTCCCGCAACCCGGCGCTGATCCGCGAAGCGCTGACGCCCGAAACTTCCCTTGTGGTCATCGACGAAATTCAGAAACTCCCGGAGCTTCTAAACGAAGTGCATCTCATGATCGAGCGGTATGGGGTGCGGTTTCTTCTGACCGGCTCCAGTGCCCGCCGCCTGCGCCGCAAGGGCGTGAACTTGCTCGGCGGCCGGGCTCGATCCCGTGCGCTGCACCCTTTCACCCGGCATGAGTTGGGGGCGCGTTTCGACCTGACCCGCGCCTTGGAGCATGGCTTGCTGCCGCCGATCTATTTTTCAGAAGCGCCCGGCGAGGACTTGGCGGCCTATGCCGGCGACTATCTCAGAGAGGAGATTGCGGCGGAGGCCGTGGTGCGCAACGTCGGTGCCTTCAGCCGCTTTCTGAGCGCCGCTGCTCTGGCGCACGGACAGATGATCAACTTCGCCAGCTTCGCGAACGATGCCCAAGTGCCCGCTTCGACGGCAAGGGCCTACTACGACATCCTCAAGGACACCTTCATCGGGCAAGAGGTCAGGGCCATCACGGAGACCCGCAAGCGCAAGGCGGTGTCCACGTCGAAGTACTATCTGTTCGACATCGGCTTGGCGCGGCATCTGCAAGGCCGCCGAGGACTTGCGCCGGGCACAGCCGAATACGAGGAAGCCTTCGAGAGCTTCATCCACCAGGAAATCGCCGCCTACTGCAGTTACCACCGGCTTGACCCGCCCGGCTACTGGCGGTCGAAGTCGGGATTCGAGGTGGACTTCGTATTTCAGGACATTGCCGTCGAGGTGAAGGCGAAGGCCAACGTCGGCGCCCGTGACTGGCGCGGCCTGACGGCGCTTAACGAGGAAGGCATCACCAAACGTCATCTGCTGGTGTGCATGGAGCCCATGAGCCGCCTCGTGAAGGGCATTGAGGTGACGCCTTGGGAGGCATTTCTGGATGCACTGTGGCAAGGGCGGCTGGTGAACGACTAAGAATGGACCGAGCGCCATCCAACTGACTACAGGAGGCGGAATCGCGGACTGAATTCAACCGAGTTCCTGCACGGTGCGGTGCGCTTGAAGGCTGGCCGCGGCTAGTGTCCTGTCCCGCAAACAAGTGGGTTTTAGGCGCTAGGCCGTTTGGGTTCCCGTGCAAGGGCCTTCCCGTTGCCGGAAAGGGCGACAACGCGGTTGGGTCGCGTTGGTGATGCCAGCCAGCTCGAAAGCCCTCCAGTCGACCACACCGGTGTGGCCGCCCCAATGCCGACCCTCCCCGTTGCCGTCCGGCGATCTTGCCGCCTTTTGACGAACGCCTCAAGTTCCACGATGTGGCGGGCGGAACAGGGTAGAATCGACTAGGGGTCCTGGTGGAGGAACGGGGATCGGGAGTATGGACATAGGAGTACCGATCCGGGATCTCGGACGCGTCGATTCGGCGGGGCTGGCCGATGCCATCGTCGCGTTGGAAGAGCCTGTCTGGCGCGAGGAGGAGATTCGTCAGAAAAAATACGAGGACGTACACTACGACACCGAGTCCGTGATCCTGATCTTCTGCGACCACGACGGCTGGCCGAACATCGACCTCGTGAAGGGTGCCGGCTGGGAGCGGCTCTCGCATCTGGCCGTGCCGCTCATGCACGACATCATCGAGCGGCTCTACCCGAAGGGCGGCACCATCATTCGCGCCATGGCCGCCAAGCTGAAAGCCGGCAAGGTCATCACGCCGCACACCGATCATCACGTCTCGTTCCGCCGCAGCCACCGCATCCACGTGCCCATCACCACCAACAACAAGGTGCGCTTCATGATCGAGGGCCGCCCGCACCGGTTGCAGGTCGGCAATGCCTACGAGGTCAACAACCAAAAACGCCACAGTGTGCTCAACGGCGGTGACGAAGACCGGATCACCTTCATATTCGATTACGTGCCGGGTTCCCGAACGGATCCCAAACCGCGCTTGGATGCCTAGCCCGGGCACTTCGGAGGCGGCCACATGGCGAACCTGATAGCGACCTCGGTGCAGCGCGGGAACCACCCTGGCGAGAGTCACGGCGGGGTGTACCTGATCAATCTCGAGAGCAGCCGGATACTGAAACCCGTGGACTGGAACGCAATGGACACCGGCCGGCAGGGCGGTGGCAGCGAACGTGGCTTGGGGGGCATAGCCTGTCATGGGGACAGAATCTACATAACGGGGAACGACGAGCTGGTGGCATTCGACCCGGCGTTCAATGCCGTTGCTTCGTTTCGCAATGCTTACCTCGAAGACTGTCAGGACATCTGCATCTTCGAACGCCACCTCTTTCTGACGTCGGCGGGCTATGACGCCATCCTCGGCTTCAATCTAGAAACGGAAACGTTCGATTGGGCGCTAAGGATAGTCACCGACGGGAGGGTGTTCGGGGCGCGGCGCTTCGATCCGAACGGTGATGACGGACCGCTGCTGATCAACAAGCTGGGGCTCGGCAACGTGCATTGCGATCAGGGCGGCATGTACGTCAGCGGCAGGCGCACTGGCGCCCTGTTGCGGTTTTCGGGCGAGCGCGTCGGCGTCATGGCAACCCTGCCGCAGGGCGCTCATGACGCTCGTCCTTACCGGGACGGCATCCTGTTCAACGACACCAACGCCGGCGCCGTGCGCTTCGAAAGTCCAGATTCCCGCATGGCGTTCCCCGTGCCTCGCTCGCCGCCGCGCCAGGGCACGGCCGTGAACTCCGAAAATGCACACAGTGCGAAGCCGGCATTAGGGCGCGGCCTATGCGTGATTTCTGATGGCGAAATTGCCGCGGGGTCGTCTCCGGCGACGATTTCGATCTACGATCTCGACACAGGCCAACCCGTCACGGTCGTCAATCTGTCGCTCGACTTGAGGCAGGCCATACACGGCATCGAGGTCTGGCCTCACCCCTGGCCGGATCGGTGATCGCCAAGGCTTAGCCCGCTTGCGGATCAACGGTTCCGGCTAGCGCCGGTTTGAGGAGGGATTTCGGCTGCTGGTCTTCGGGCAGTTCGAGCAGCACGGGTTCGAGGTAATCGATCAGCTCGTCGAGTTCGTCTTCGTAGCGGCGCCAGAGGTTCACCGAACCCGAGTAGATCGGTTGGCGCACCTGTTCGGAACTCGCGGTCTTCACGGCGCGTTCGGTCTCGTGGTAGCGCAGCATCCCCTCTTCCCACTCGAGTCCGCAGTGGGCGGCTATGCGCCTTGCCTGATGCTCGAGGTCGCCGACCACATCTTCGTAGTGGACGGTGAGGACCTTGCCCGGCAACACCTCGCTCCAGTGATCGATCAACCGGTTGTACTGAATGTAGCAGTGCGCAAGGTCGTAGAGGTCGTAAGTGAATATCTGGCCGCGGGCGAAGAGCTGCTTGAACGATCCCAAGCAACTGTCGAGCGGGTGGCGCCGGGCATCGATGACCTTGGCGTTCGGCAGGATCGCGTGCAGAAAGCCGATGCCCGTGAAGTTGTTGGGCATCTTGTCGGTGAAGTAGCGTGCGCCGGAGCGGTGGCGCAGGGCGTTGTCAAGGTACTCCCTGCCCAAGTCCCGGAAGTGATGGGGACTCATTTCGAGCAGGCATTCCGGGTAGCGGATGCCGTCGGAGCGAGTCAGGCCGGTCTCCGTGGCCAAGCGCAGCAGATAGTGCAACTCGGCGGTTCCTTCGACCTGCGAGTGACTGGCCAGGATCTGCTCCAGCAGGGTCGAACCCGACCGGGGCAGGCCGACGATCAGGATCGGCGAATCGTCCTGGCATCCCTGTCCGGCGCGCTGTTCGAAAAAGGCCTTGGTGAATACGTCAATGATCCGATCGTTGGTCCTCTGGAACTCGATGGGGTCGTAGTTGAGCGTGGGACGTTTCCTGGCGTTGCCCCGGGAATAGTATTCAAACGCCTTGCGGTAGTTCCGGCGGTCTTCGAAGGCCTTGCCAAGGGCGAAGGAGAAGGCGATCTCGGAATCCTCCCCGCCGGCCGCAGCGGAGACCGCTTCGACGTGTTTTTCCATCTCGCGGACTTCCGATCCCTTGAACCGGAACGTCTTCAGATTGGCAAGGCTCCAGTAGGCTTCCCCGAAGTCGGGTTTGGCCTTGGCGCAGCGGCGGTAGGCGCCAACGGCTTCCTTCTGCCGCCCCACGGTCTTGAGCACATGGCCTAAGCAAAGCAGCGACGGGAAGTGGGCCGGGTCGCGTTCGAGCGCCGCATCAAGCCAACCGATGGCGTCGTCGTGGCGGCCATCGAACAGGCTGTTGGCGCCGAGTTTTTCGAGCGTGAAAACCGACCGCGGCTCGAGCTTCAGTGCCGCTTTGTAGGCGGCATCGGCCTGGTCGAACTTCTGCTGCTCGTTAAGCGCCGCGCCGAGATTGATCCATGCCAGCCAAAAATCCGGGGCCAGATCGACGGCGCGGCGAAAGAACGCCTCGGCATCGTTGTAGAGCTCCTTGCGGGCGCAGTGCACACCCATCAGGCGCAACGCATCGAGGTGCTCGGGTTTGCGCCGCAGGATGCCACGCAGGATCTTTTCCGATTGCGCCGTCTCGCCGCCGCGATTGAGTTCCATGGCTTCAACGATCGCCGCGCGATCGGGGTCGCCTTGCAGCGACTGTTGGAAAGCCTCGTCCGCTTCGCCACCGCGGCCGGTCAGAGCGAGCACTTCAACAAGCTTGCGATTGGCCGCATCCAATGCCGGGTTGTGCCGGATTGCGGTCTGCAGCGACTCGGCCGCTTCGTCGAGCCTGCCCTGTTGCAACAACGCATCGGCGCGATTCTCGTGGGCCAGCGCGAAGTTGGGCACCAGTCGGATCACCTGGGTCAGCGTCCGCTCCGCCTCGGCGCCGCGGTTCTGCCGCGTCAACGACACCCCGAGCAGCCGCAACAGGTTGGGGTCGTTGGGCGAGTGCTCCAGCGCGGCTTTAAGAGCCGCGCTGGCAGCGCCGAAGTCGTTGGCCTGCATCAGGCCCACAGCTTGATCGAATGCGAGCCGTGCCGCCGGATTCGGCGGATCGGGCTTCAGTGGCATCCCTGTTTCAGAGGGCCTTGTAGATCCCGACCCTGACTTCCCGCGGACGGATCGTGAAGGCGCGATCGTCGGCGAACCGTGGATAGATGTAAGTGATGGCGCGCTCGTCCCATAGGTTGTTGATCGACAGCCATGCCTCCCAGCCATTATCACCTTTCACCCCGAAGCTCAGGTAGCCGGTCTGGTAGGCCGGCTGCGGGGCCGGCACGGTCCGTTCCGCCCCAAACAGCAGAATCGATGCGCTGGTGGCGTTGACGGAGTCACCGGTGTGATAGAAGTCGAAGCGCGCGTAGCCCTCGTACCCGGACCACGGTAGATCAGTGGAGTACAGGATGCCTGCGGCCAGCTTCAGTTCGGGCACCGCCGGCAGCGCATCGCCCGCCTGCCCGGCCATGATGTTGCCGTCGTTCAGGGAAATGTCGTCATCGATGCGCGCATCGAGATAGGTCATTGCCAGGGAAAGCTCCCAGTTGGGGGACGGCTTGAAGGCGAACTGCGCCTCGAAGCCATCGATCGAGGCGTTGCCCGCATTGACCGTTGTCGCGCCGGCGACCGGCAGCGCCACCCGAATCTGGTAGTCCTCCCAGTTCATGATGAACGCGCTGACATTTGCGACCACGCGTCCGTCTGCCCAGATGGACTTCAACCCCGCTTCGTAGTTCATGAGCCGGTCGGAATCGAAGCTTAAGGGCGCACCGAGCGCAGCAGCTGCGGGCCGCTGCGCAACGGCGCCGTTGCGGCCGCCGATGCGCACGCCCTCCGAGTAGGTGAAGTAGGTCAGGATGTCGTCGTTGGGCTGCCAGGTCAGGTTGACCCGCGGGCTGAAGTCCTTGGTGTTTTCCGTGACATCGAAGTCGTCGAAAACCGTGTTGATGTAATAGGAATTCTCGTTGATCCGGCGGTCGGTGGAGAAGTATCGCCCCCCGGCGGATACGCGCACCGTTTCGGTGATGTCGTAGCTGAACTCGGCGAATGCGGCGATCGATTCGATGTCCTGGTGCTGGCCGTTGAAGTCGTTGCCTTCCAAGCCGTTGTAGGTCCACCCCTCTCGGAAGCCCTGGTCGAACCAGACATCCGTGGGGGCCACGCCGTAGTAGGTGAACACCGCCCCTTGGCCGCCGTTTTCGGCGAAGTCGTCGACGATTGTGATGTAGTCCCAGTCGTTGTTGGTGCGCTCGTAGAAGGTGCCGAGCAACCAGTTGAAGCGGCTGCTGCCATCGTCCTTGGAGGTCAGGCGCATCTCGCCGGCGAACGAACGGATGCGCTGGTCGAGGCTGATCCGCGAGGTCGGGTCGGCGCCGAAGTCGTATTGGGTGATCCATTGGTAGCAGTAGGCCGTCGCGTAGCAGGTGGCGTAGTCCACGAACATCGGGGAACCCACGTAGTAGGTCGCGAACTGCAGTCCGTTCTCCTTGTAGGTGGTCATGTATGCGGTGGCGTCTATGTCGTAGTCAATGTTGCGGCTGTGCCAACCGGCGGCAACTGTCAGGTCGGCGAAGCCAAGGTCCCCCTGCAGGGTCAGCGAGAAGTTGTACCATTCGTCCTCGTCGTTCTCGTCCTTGAACTTGATGGTTTCCAGGTCGCCAAACTTGGGATTGAAGTCGAACATGTAGTCGAGTTGCGATTTTTGGTAGATGACGCCGGCATCGATGGTCCAGTTCTCGTTCGGCTGGTAGCGCAGCAGTGCCCGGCCGCCGCGGCTCTGGTAGTCATTGATGTTGTTCTCAACGACGTCCGCATTGTCCCGATCGCCGTTGTACTGCGAGTAGGCGCTGGTGGTGCCCAGCACGTTGTCGATGTAGCCGCCCTCGAACTCTTGGAAGCCAACGAGGCGCACGGCCAACCGCTCCTCGGCAAGCGGAATGTTGAGCACAACGCTGGCGTCGTAGCTGCCCTGGCCGTACCTCGTGGTGCTGCCGCCGAGCTGGTAGTAGCCGCCGAATTCCGATGTGTCCGGCTTGTTGGTGACGATTCTCAACACGCCGGATTGGGAGCCGGCGCCATACAGGGTGGGCTGCGGGCCGGACAGCGCCTCGAGCCGCTCGATGTCAACCATCCGCACATCGGCGTTCTGCCCGTCCCGGGTGATGGGGATTTCATCGACATAAAGGGTGGACGAACTGATCGTGTCGAACCCGGTCGGTTGGGCGAGCGCTCCCCGGAAGGCGATGGTGGTCGCGCCCGGCGATGCCGTTCCAAACGAAACGCTGGTCAGTTCCTTCACATAGTCCTGAAAGGTCTTCAGGCCCTTCTCGCGGATCGCCTCAGTATCGAAGGCCTGAATGGGGAGCGGCGCGTCCTGGATGCTCTGGGCGCGCTTGCGGGCGGTGACGATGATCTCTTCGATCTCGTTGGTTCTTTCGGTCTCTTCGGCCTGAACCGCCACGGGTGCGCCGGTTCCAGCCATCGCGGCCATAACGCCCAGCGAAACGGGGGTTCTCACGAACAGGTGATCATCGTGTCGCGACATGTCCACTCTCCCACACTTACCGCATCCTGATGTTACCCCTCGGCGGGGCAAAGACATCCGGGCCTATAGGGACGCGCTGGGCCGGGGCATAGGAATAACCATCCGAAACGCTGAATCAGGGTGACGGCACGGCTAATGAGTTACCACGCGCATTTGGTGTCCGCTGGCTGGCGCGGCCGGCATTCGACAAGCCTCCAACTCATTTGTCGTTTCGCGCAAGTCGCAGCCATCGTTGGCAATCAAATGGACATCGGAGCGATCCGGCCGCGGGCGGCAGCCTGACTGACGGCACCGTGCTGCGCTAACGCCAGTTCCGCACCGATTGGGACGGTGCCTGGTTGGGCGCCACTGCTGAAACGGCCCGGGGGCGGTCGGCTGAGTTGTTCTTCCCCCGGTCGCAGATGGCCGTGCCCGAGCGCGCGACGAGCGCCGCAGTTGCATTGGCCGGCGAACGCTGGGGCAACCGGCCGATTCCGCTGACCCAGGCCCGGTTCCTGAGCATCCTGCCGCTGGCCAGCCGCAACGGCGTCGACCCGCGCCAGCAGTGGAGCCTGTTCCCCCTATAGTTGACGACATAGCTGCGCTATCGCCTGGGGTCTTGACCGGGCGCCGCGATGCTGCGTTGCGTATAGGCGGCGAAGCCTTGGTATTTTTAGGTGGCTAACCTAGTGTCTGCAACAACTTGGCTGTAACGAGCGACTGGATTGAACCGCTACGACGTGGCAATTGTCGGGGCAGGGCACAACGGGCTGGTGTGCGCTGCATACCTTGCGCGGGCAGGCCATCGGGTGCTGGTGCTCGAGGCGGGGCAGACGCCCGGGGGCTTGGCTGCGGGTCGTGAGTTTCATCCTGGCTTCCACGCCTCCGTCGCGCACACGGTGAGCCACTTCTCGGCCAAGGTGGCTGGGGAACTCGACCTTCGCAAACACGGGTTCGAGAACCCCTCGCGCAACTTGAAGACCATTGGGCTGCAACGCGACGGAGACCACGCCGTGCTCGATGGAGAGGCGTTGATCTCAGCGGCGGCCGCTGAGGCGGAGGCCTTTGCCGGCTACCGGGAACGCATGACGCGCTTTGCCAACGCCCTGCAGCCGTTCTGGCTCAAGACCGCGCCCCCTATCGGCAGCGCCGGCCTAGCCGGTTCCATGACGTTCGCGCACATCGGCTACCGCCTGCGGCGCCTCGGAAAGGTTGAAATGCGGGAATTCCTGCGCATCGCCACGCTGCCAGCCCGCGATCTCATGGATGAGTGCTTTCAGCGCGACATCGTCAAAGCCACCTTGAGTTGGGATGGTCTGGTCGGGTCCAGGCTCGCGCCACGCTCGCCGAATGGCGCCGTCCTCGCCATGCTCTATCGCATGGGGGAAGCGTCAGGCGGGGCGCACGCCATGCCTCCGGGTGGCATCGACAGCCTGATCAGGTCGCTGTGCGCCGCAGCCACCGCGTCCGGGGCGGACATACGTTGCGGCGCGCCGGTACGTCGAATTCTGATCGGTGCGCGCAATGCGGACGCAACCGGCAACAGCAGCCGCCCTGCTTGCGGCGGCCCGGCAGTCAACGGCGTTGAACTTGAGAACGGCGAACGCATCGACGTCGATTGCGTGGTTTCGTCGGCCGACCCGCAGCGCACCTTCCTCGATCTGGTCGGCGTCCCTTTCCTGGACATCGGGTTCACGAACCGGATTCGGCGCCTGCGCTGCCAGGGGCTGGTTGCGAAGCTGCACTTGGCGTTGGACGGCGTGCCGGAATTCGATGGGCTTGAAACGCCGGACGGACGCATGATCATCGCACCCGACCTCGATGCCATGGAGTTCGCGTTCGATGCGGCCAAATACGGGGAGTGTCCGGAAAATCCGGTCATGGAAGTGGTCGTGCCCAGCCAGCAGGATCCCTCGCTCGCGCCAGCTGGCAAGCATGTGCTTTCCGCCCACGTCATGTATGTGCCATACAGCCTCAAAGGCGGCTGGAGCGATACTGCGCGGCAAGCGGTGTGCGAGCGAGCCATCGACACCATTGCGCAATATGCGCCGCGCATCCGCGACCAGATCGTTGCCTGCGAATTCCTCACGCCCGCGGACATCGAAGCGCAATGCCGCGTTACCGGCGGGCACTGGCATCACACCGAGTTCGCCATCGATCAGTTGCTCATGATGCGGCCGACCTATCAAGCCGCGCAGTACCGCACACCCATACCCGGCCTGTACCTGTGTGGCGCCGGGTGCCACCCTGGCGGCGATCTCACCGGTGCTCCGGGGCACAATGCGGCGCGGGAGATATTGCATTGAACGTCAGAGCGTCATTGGCGGGGCGCGCCAATGCTTGACGCCATCGTCATCGGCGCGGGCCACAACGGCCTGACCAACGCCGCCTACCTCGCCAAGGCCGGACTGAAGGTGGTGGTGCTGGAGAAGAACGACTACATCGGCGGCGCGGCGGTATCCCGGGAATTGCACGAGGGCTTTACCTACTCGAACTGTTCCTACATGTGCAGCATGATGCGCCAGGCCATCCACCGGGACCTGAATCTGAGCCGGCACGGCCTCATCCTGGTGCCGTACCTGGGCACCGTGAATTTCGGCGATGGCGACGAACGGCTCATCTCCTACCACGACGAGACCGCGGCCTACTTGGAACTGAAGCGCCACTCGCCCCACGATGCCGATGCGATGCACCGCTTCCAGGCAGACCTCACCCGCTATTCCCAACTCATCCGCAAGACGCTGCTGCGAACGCCTCCCGACCCCGCAAGGCTGCGCCCCCGGGACATCTCCGAACTGCTGTTCCTGGCCAAGCAGTTCCGGTCGATGGGCGAGCAGCAAATCTACGAGTACATTCGATTTTTCACCATGAGCGCTGCCGAGTTCCTGGAAGACTATTTCGAGAACGACCTGATCAAGGCCGCCATGGCGACACCCGGCATCATCGGCACCGCCCTCGGCGTTTACTCGCCCGGTTCCGCCTACATCCTGCTGCACCACGTGATGGGCGATGTGGACGGCAACATCGGCGCCTGGGGCCTCGCCCGGGGCGGCATGGGCGCGATTTCCGAGGCCATAGCGGGCGCGGTGCGCGAGCACGGCGGCGAGATCCGAACCGAAGCCGGCGTGCGCCAAGTGCTGGTGAAGAACCGCAGGGCAACCGGTGTGGTGCTCGACAACGGCGATGAACTGAGCGCCCGCATCGTTGTTTCCAACCTGGATGCGAAGCGCACCTTCACCCGCATCATGGATGCGGGCGACCTGCCGGACGGCATCCGGGAGAAGGCCGACAATTTCAAGATCCGGGGCTCATCGGGCAAGGTCAACATCGCCCTGTCCGCACTGCCGAAATTCACCGGGGTTCCCGACAATCCATACGTCAATCGCGGCGGCCAGGCATTCAGCGGGTCGATGGAGACGCTGGAGCGCGCCTACGACTGCTGGAAGCGGGGCCGCTGGTCAGACGATCCGTTCGTCGAGTCGGTGATCCCATCGGCCTGGGACCCCACCGTCGCGCCCCCGGGCCAGCACTGGATGTCGAACTTCATCCAGTACTGCCCGCCGCAACTCGCCGACGGACCCTGGACACCGGAAAAGCGCGACCGCTTCGGGCAGACCGTGATCGACAAGATCGCGCGCTACAGCCCTGGCTTCAAAGACCTGATCGTGCACATGGAGGTGCGCACCCCCCACGAGATCGAACAGGAGATCGGCCTGACCGAGGGCAACATCTTCCAAGGCGAACTCACGCTCGATCAACTGTTCTTCAACCGCCCGTTTCCCGGCTATGGACAGTACCGCATGCCGGTGAGGAACCTGTACATGTGCGGTTCATCCACTCACCCAGGCGGCGGCGTCTCGGCCACCTGCGGCGCCAACGCGGCGCGGGAGATTCTGATGGACCTGCGGCGCCCGAATTCGGTGCCGGAAGACGACTTTTTCGACGAATGACGCTTGACACGACACTAGACCCACTTGCCGGTGAGCGGCCAAAACCGTCGCCGTTCCATCCGCGGCTGGAGGCGCTGAACGTGCGCGAGGCCTGGTCAGCGTGGAACGGCTACAAGTTCGCTGAGTACTACTACGATGTGGAGTACGAGTATTTCTGCGTGCGCAACCGAGTCGCGACCTACGACATCAGCCCCATGCAGAAGTACGAGATCAAGGGGCCGGATGCCGAAGCCATGCTTAATCGCATGGTCACCCGCGACGTTGCCAAGATCGGGCTGAACCGGGTCGGGTACACCCTGTGGTGCACCGACGAAGGGCGGCTGATCGATGACGGCACCATTTTCCGCTTGGGCGCCGACCGGTTCATGCTGACCTGCGGAAGCCCATGCGGCGCCTGGCTCGCCAAAAGCGTCTTCGGATTCGATGACATAACGATCACCGATCAGAGCGATGAGCTGGCGGCACTGGCGGTGCAAGGCCCCACCTCGTGCGCGGTGTTGAAGGGAATGGGGCTTGCAGACGTGGAAACCGCAAGGCCGTTTGACATTCGGCACTTCGACTTCCGGGGCGCCAGCCTCATGGTATCCCGAACCGGGTTCACGGGCGATCTGGGCTACGAGCTCTGGGTGTCGCCGGAGCATGCCCTGGAATTGTGGGACGCGCTCTATGATGCGGGCGAAGCCTACGGCATACAGCCCTACGGCGAGGCGGCGACCAACATGGCGCGGCTGGAGGCGGGCTTCATCATGCCGGCGATGGAGTTCAACGAGGCCTTGAAGACCGTCCGCTTCGAGCACGACCAGACGCCTTTCGAACTGAGCCTCGACTGGCTGGTCGACTTTCGAAAACCGCATTTCAGCGGTCGCTGCGCACTGGCGAAGGAGAAGCGGGAAGGGCCGAAATACCGCCTCACCCGACTGGACATTGAGGGCAACCGCCCGGCGGAGGGTTCCCACATCTACCGAAATCGGCGTTGCACGAAACAGATCGGTTACGTGACATCCGCCATGTGGTCGCCCGCCGTAAAGGCGAACATCGCGCTGGCGATGATCGAGCCCAGATTCCTGAACGGAGCAATGTGGGCGGAGATCTACTACGAAGAGGAATTGCGCCACTACAACCGCGTGGCTCGCTGCACCAGTCGGAACAAGCCCTTCTGGACCCCCGCCCGCGCCCGCGCCACCCCCGCACCCGATTTCTAGACTTGCCTTTGGACCCTAGTTTGACATTCCGCGACCGTCGGTATAGAGAACCTCTCAGGGAGGTGTTGCCGATGCGCGCCGCGAAATTCGTGCAGAGTTACTTCGATGCTTGGAATCACAAGGATCCAGAAGCTGTGGCGGGGCATTTGGCGGCGGATGGCACCTACCTCGACGTTCCGGACAATGAGCAGATATCGCGCGACGAGTTGATTGTCGACCTGCAGGAGTTCTTTGCCGACTTCCGGCACCGCTACGAGTTGGTCGGCGACATTCTGGAGAGCCGGCACACCATCGCCTTTCAGTACCGGATGCATCCCCTTGGGGCGTCGCGCACCGGCGCGCCCGAGGACTGCATTCACGGTGCCGAGTTCATGACGTTGCGCGGCAATTCGGCATCGACCATCACCGACTACTACGAGGTTCCCGCCGCGACGAAGCGTGCCCAGATCGCGAGCCTTGCGTCGCAGCGGGGACAAAGCCCCAAGTACGCGAAGTCGGGACTGACCGATGCGCAACTGGCCAGGCACAAGATGCGGTTGGAACGCTTGATGCGGTCGGAGAGAATCTACCTGCGGCCCGACCTGACCCTGCCCGAACTCGCGAAAGCGGTGGGCTGCTCGGTGAACCACCTCTCACAGGTGATCAATTCCGGTTTCGGCAGGAGTTTCTTCGACTACGTGAACCGCTACCGCATCGACCGCGCCAAGGAACTGCTCGCGGACTTCGACGACCACGGCGACTCGGTGCTGAACATCGCGTTCTCTGTGGGGTTCAACTCCAATTCCGCGTTCTACACCGCCTTCAAGAAAACAGTCGGCCAAGCGCCCGCTCAGTACCGCCGATGGCTTCTGCGCCAAACCCATTGACGCCGCACGACCTGACGGTCGCGGCGGACCTGCGGCTGCACCGAATCCAGCAGGCCGTCAAGTGGACGGTCTATGCGCTCCTGCTGGTCAATTTCGGCTACTACGTCGCTGAAGACTCCATAAGAGCCGTACACACCCTCACAGCCGAATCAACCTTCTTCGACTGGACCAACAACTTTGCCGTCACCATAGACGAGTCGGCTTGGTTCATCCTGCTGTTCATGTTCGAACTGGAAACCTACGCGCTCAGCGATGACGCGCTGAAAGGCTGGGTTGCACGGCTCCTGCACGGCGTGCGTCTGCTCTGTTTCGTGATGATCGCGCACACCATCTACGCCTACGCCGACAGTGTCATCAACCTGCAGCCGACCGTGCCAGTCGAAGACGCCACCAACCTGTGCGACTTGGCCGACCAGGACCTTTCCTACGTCTACAACTTGGAGTACACGGCCATCACCCCAGAGACCTGCGAGGGGTTGTCGAGCGCGGCGCAGTTCTACCGGGTGGGCGACGACCCGGTGGTGAGCGACATTGCCGGGCTGAGCTTGGAGCGGCAACTGGCCTGGGCGGATGTCTATGAAGGAGTCGCCTGGCTGCTGGTGCTGCTCGCCATCGAAGTGGTGGTGCGCCTGCAGGACCGGGGCGTGACCGGCGGGGCGCTGATGCGAACGGCCAAGTGGGGGAAAAGCCTCCTGTACCTCTCCATTCTCGGAGTCGGCGTGTACTGGGCAACACTCTCCCACTGGCTGTACCTGTGGGACGAGATCCTCTGGATCGGCGGGTTCATGGCCATCGACATGAACCTGAGCGAGTGGCGCAAGGAAATGCTTGAAGAAGAAATGCTTGAAGAAGAAATGGCGGCGGTGCAGGCATGATCAACGGCAACTGCGAATGCGGCCGGGTCCGCTACGGGGTGGATGGAGAGATCACGGATTTCAGCCACTGCCACTGCTCTCAATGCCGCCGGCTGCATGGTGCCGCGTATGCCACCTTTGCCGAAGTCGCCAAGGAGCGCTTCCGCTATGTGTCCGGAGCCGACCGAATCCGGACCTATGCCTCTTCCGAGTTCAACGACCGGGCGTTCTGCGGTGAGTGCGGCTCCGCCATCTTGGTGGCGTCGCATCGCCATCCAGACTATCTGTACCTGAGCATGAGCACGGTGTCGGGCAACCCGCCTTGTCCCCGGGGCTACCATCAGTACGTGGATTCCAAAGCGCCGTGGCACGAGATCACCGACGATCTTGAGCAATACGCGGCGGAACCCCCTTAACTGATGCGCAAGCTCCGCGCAGGCGCTTGCTGACCGGGCGCCAGTCCAAACCATGGAAGCGAAACACCGCAAGCAGGAACACACCGGCTCCTACTACGCCGCGACGGTGAATGAAGTGACCGGCTATGCGGCGCTTCAGGGCAACGTCAGCGCCGACGTCTGCGTCGTCGGGGCTGGCTTCACCGGAATCGCAACCACGTTGACGCTGGCGGAACGGGGATATTCCGTGGCGCTGGTCGAAGCCAACCGGGTCGGTTGGGGGGCGTCGGGCCGCAACGGCGGGCAACTCATCAACGGCATGAACGGACACGAAAAGATCGTCAGGAAACACCGCCCGGGCACCGACGACATCATGTGGGATCTCGGCTGGCGGGGCCACGAGATCATCTACGAGCGAGTCGAGAAGTACGCCATCGACTGCGACCTGAAGCCCGGTTTCGTCAATGTGGCGCTCAAGGCCAGGCAGGTCGCTGAAATCGAGGAGTACGCCGAGAACCGCGCCCGCCGCAACTTCCCCTATCGCTACGAGGTGTGGGACCGGCACAAGACCCGCGAGATGCTGGGCACGGATGCCTACCTGGGCGCCTTTGCCTGCTATCGCGATGGCCACCTCCATCCGCTGAATCTCTGCATTGGCGAGGCGCGGGCGGCGGCTGGCCTCGGCGCCCGGATCTTCGAGCAGTCGCCGGTCGTGGACATTGAACACGGCCCTCGGCCACGCGTGATTACGGAAGCGGGGTCCGTGCAGGCCGATGCGGTGGTGCTGGCCGGCAACGCCTACAGCCGGTTGGAGCGCAAACACCTCTCGGGGCTGATATTCCCCGCGGGCAGTTACATCATTGGCACCGAGCCGCTTGACGAGAAAGTGGTCGAGCGCATCAATCCGGCGGACGTGGCCGTTTGCGACTTGAACGACGTCGTCGACTACCACCGGCTTTCCGCGGACAAGCGCCTGCTATACGGCGGCGCCTGCAACTATTCGGGCCGCGACCCGGCCGATATCAAGGCGTACATCGCGCCGCGCATGCTCAAGGTGTATCCAGAGCTTCAAGGCGTGCGCATCGACTTCCAGTGGGGCGGCATGATCGGCATCGTGCCGAACCGCATCCCGGTGGTGGGCCGCATCAATGGCAACGTTTACTACAGCCAAGGCTACTCGGGCCATGGCGTGAACTCGACCCACGTCATGGGCGAGATCGTTGCCGACGCGGTCGGCGGCACCCTGGAAAAGTTCGATCTCTTCGCCAGCATGAAGCACCTGCGCCTGCCGGGTTCCCGTTGGCTGGGCAACCAGTTGATCGCCTTGGGGATGCTCTACTACAAGCTCAAGGACCGGCTGTAACCCTCACCGAGGCTGCCAATTCGGAAGCGATTCAGCTCAAGCCGAATCACTGCCCTTTCGCCCTCAACTGCGCCATGAGTCGATTGAGAGGCACCGTCTCCACGGCACTGGGCTGGGGAAACGCCCGAGTGCCGCCGCAACGACGATTCGGCGCTCGGCTTCAAGGTCGGCAGGTGCCTTTTGCGCAGACGCTGCTATCATACGCGCCGCCCGCACCAGCGGCGCATTGAACAAACCCCCGAAGACCACAGACGACAGGACAGCCAATGACTGAACTTACCCTAGTGCCCCCGCTTTTGGGGGTGGTTGGGCTGATCGCCGCATTCATCATCTATGCGTTGGTCAAGCGCTACGATGAAGGCGACGAGGCCATCAAGAAGATTGCCGACGCCATTCACTCCGGGGCCATGGTGTTCATGCGCCGGGAGTACAGCATGCTGGCCCTGTTCGCCGTGGCGCTGCTGGTGCTGCTGTTCTTCTCCGGGCTCGGCGTGGAGACGGTCTGGGCGTTCATCGCCGGCGCCCTGTCGTCGGCGGGGGCGGGCTGGATCGGCATGTACGCGGCCACCAAGGCCAACGTGCGCACCACCACGGCGGCGCATACGGACGGCCCGGCGGCGGCGCTGTCGGTGGCCTTCTTCGGCGGCTCCATCATGGGCTTGGCGGTGGCTTCGCTGGGCCTGATGGGCTTGGGGCTCGTGTACTACTTCTTCGGCGGCGACCCGCACACCGCGCACCACATCCACGGCTTCGGCATGGGCGCCTCCACGGTGGCCCTGTTCTCACGGGTCGGCGGCGGCATCTACACCAAGAGCGCCGATGTGGGCGCTGATCTGGTCGGCAAGATCGAGGCCGGCATTCCCGAGGACGATCCGCGCAATCCCGGCGTGATCGCCGACAACGTGGGCGACAACGTGGGCGACGTGGCCGGCATGGGCTCGGACATCTTCGAGTCCTACTGCGGCTCCATGATCGCCACCATTGCCATCGCCTCCACGCTCTCCCTGGCCGCCTTGAATCACTTGGCGCCGGGCATGGGCGAAGAGGGTCGGGCGGCGCTGATGTTCCTGCCCTTGGCGATGGCCTCCACCGGCCTGATCTGCTCGATCATCGGCATCGCCATTGTCCGTTCCCGGTCGAGTTCCGCACCGGCGCTGGCGCTGCGCATCGGCATGATGGCGACGCCCGCTTTGTTCATCGCCGCCTCCTATTTCGTGGTTCAGGAGACCGGCCTGTCGAGCAACATCTGGTGGTCGCTGGTATTCGGCTCCATCGGCGGCATCGTTATCGGCCTCGTGACCGAGTACTACACCTCATCCAAGCCAGTGATTCGCATCGCCAAAGCCGGCGAGACCGGCTCCGCCACGGTGATGATCACCGGGCTGGCGGTGGGCATGCAATCGGTGGTGATTCCACTGCTCACGATCTGCGCCATCATCTTCGTCTCCACAACACTTGCCGGGCTGTACGGCGTCGGCATTGCCGCCGTGGGGCTGCTGGCGACGGTGGGCATGACCATGGCGGTGGACGCCTACGGACCGGTTGCCGACAACGCCGGCGGCATCGCCGAGATGGGCGGCCTCGGCGAGGAGACCCGCAAGATCACCGACTCGCTCGACGAGCTCGGCAACACCACCGCGGCCATGGGCAAGGGCTTCGCCATCGGTGCCGCAGCGCTGGCGGCGCTGGCCATCATCGCCGCCTACGTGGAGACCATCCAGTTCGCCACCGGCGGCGAGTTCGTGCTGCATCTCGGCGACCCGGACGTGCTGGTGGGCCTGTTCATCGGTGGCCTGACGCCGTTCCTCATCGCCAGCATCACCATGACCGCGGTGGGCGATGCGGCCATGGAAATGATCCAGGAGATTCGCCGCCAGTTCCGCGAGATCCCCGGTCTCCTGGAGGGCAAGGCGGAGCCGGACAATGAAAAGTGCGTGGACATTGCCACCTCAGCGGCCTTGAAGCGCATGCTGCTGCCCGGCGCCATTGCCGTGGCGGTGCCGCCGGTGGTTGGCTTCGGCATCGGGCCGGAAGCCTTGGGCGGCGCCTTGGGCGGCGGCCTGCTCGGCTGCGTGCTGCTGGCACTGACCATGGCCAACGCCGGCGGTGCTTGGGACAACGCCAAGAAGTACGTCGAGAAGGGCAACCTCGGCGGTAAGGGCTCCGACGTTCACGCCGCCACGGTGGTCGGCGATACAGTGGGCGACCCGTTCAAGGACACCTCCGGGCCGAGCATGAACATCCTCATCAACGTGATGGCGATCGTCTCGCTGGTGATTGCCCCGTTGCTGGTTTAACGGGCCCGTTGCTGGTTTAGGGCCGACCCGCCAAGGACCGGCCAAGCCGTCAGATTTCGAAGGCGGCCAGCTTCTTTGCGGTCAGCCGGTTGTCGAGCCGCACATAGTCCGGCAGCCCGTTGCGGTAGGGCGGCGGCGCTTCGCCTTCGATGAGCGGCGCCAAGTAGCGCCGGGCCTTGGCGGTGATGCCGAAGCCGTCGGCGCTGATGTGGCTCTTGGGCATCTTGCGCTCCACGTTGGCGACCCGGGCCAGCGGCGCTTCGCCGATGGTCCAACGGTAGGGGGCATCGCTCAGCCGCTTGATGGTGGGCATCACGGCGTTCCTGCCCGCCAAGGCGAATTCGACCGCCGCCTGGCCCAAGGCGTAAGCCTGTTCGACATCCACGGCGGAGGCGATGTGGCGAGCGGAGCGCTGCAGATAGTCGGCCACCGCCCAATGGTATTTGTAGCCCCACCGGGCGCGCACCCTATCCGCGATGACCGGGGCCACGCCACCGAGCTGAGTGTGGCCGAAGGCGTCCTTGCCACCGGCGTCAGCCACGAATTCGCCGCTGGCGTAACGGGCGCCTTCCGAGGCGACGATCACGCAGTAGCCCCGCCGCTCCACCACTTCCCGCACCCGCCGAAGGAAGCGCTCCTCATCGAACGGCACTTCCGGCAGCAGGATGATGTGCGGCGCATCGCCCCGCTTCTCCTGGGCAAGGCCCGAGGCCGCGGCAATCCAGCCCGCGTGTCGGCCCATGACTTCCAAAACGAAGACCTTGGTCGAGGTCTCGCTCATCGAGGCCACGTCCAAGGCCGCCTCCCGGGTGGAGATGGCCACGTACTTGGCCACCGAGCCGAAGCCGGGACAGGAATCGGTGAAGGGCAGGTCGTTGTCCACCGTCTTCGGGATGCCGATGGCGGTGATGGGATAGCCGAGCCGTTCGCCAATGAGCGACACCTTGTGCGCCGTGTCCTGGGAATCGCCGCCGCCGTTGTAAAAGAAGTAGCGAATGTCGTGGGCGGCGAACACATCGATCAGGCGCCGATACTGCCGCTCGCTCTCCTCGATGGAGCGCAGCTTGTAGCGGCAGGAGCCGAAGGCGCCGCCCGGCGTGTGCCGCAACGCCGCAATGGCGGTGTCGGACTCCAGGCTGGTGTCGATCAGCTCCTCGTTGAGCGCGCCGAGAATGCCGTTGCGCCCCGCGAAGACCGTGCCCATGCGGGCGCTCTCCCGCCGGGCGGTCTCGATAAGGCCGCAGGCCGTGGCGTTGATGACGGCGGTGACGCCCCCCGACTGGGCGTAGAAGGCGTTGGCTTGGGTCATGTCGAATTCCTGGCGGCGGAAACTGGGTTGGGCATTTCAGCAAATTCGGCCGCTAAGTCCAATGGAATGGGCCGCTTGGAGTTGAATTGGCGCGAGGGCACCTTGCCCTCGCATGGAACAAATGGAGACAGCCCAGCGGCTGGCCGGTCATCCCTTTGGCGTCGGCGGCGCGCCGTTCTGGGGCAAGCTGAAGGCTCGCGACTAACCGCTGGCCTCTCGAAGCAAATCCATCGCTTTCTCAGATCGTTCCCAATAGGGGCCCCAGTTGCGCCAGTACTCCCATGCCTCATCGGCGCCACCCAGCGTGATCATGCCGGGATGCTTGCGATCCGGCTCGGGGTGACTGGACCTCAGCAGTTCCTCCGCCACCAAAGGGCGGCGCTGAACACACTGAGCCAGCGATTCCCGCGCCTTTGCTTCCTGGCCCGAGAGAACCAGCGCCAAAGCGTTCGAATAGCGCAAGTCCGGCCCCGGATCCTCAGGAAACTTTCGGCAGAGTTCTATCACTGCCGCTGAATCGCCCTTCTCAAACCAGCACTGGGGCAATAGATACCTCGCGCCTTGATTGTCATTCGGGTTGACCCGCAAAAGCCGGGAGAAAATCTCTATGGCCTGATCCCACAGGCGTTGGTCCATCCGCCAAATCCCCAAGCAGTGGTATGCCCGAAGAAACGGCCGGTTGTCCAAATCTGGCCAAGGGAGCTTGCTGGTGGCCCAACTGAAGCGTGGTGGCACGGCGTGCAGCCCGGCGCCCACCGCCGCCAAGCACAGGGCGTAGCTCTGCAGAGCATCGCCTTCCTCCGCGAGCCAGAGCCCCAAGTGGTGCAGCGCATCGATGTGGTTGGGGCAAGCGGTCAAGACCGAGCTGATCAACGACTCGGCCTCATGATCACGACCCTCCTCGCGCAAATCCAACGCATCGTGGAATTCATCCATGATCTCGGAGGTGAGTGAGGAGTCGGAAAAATGCCATTCGTCTTGGCCAACTTCGATCAATTCCATGTCGTCGCCCAGTCTCGTCATGTTTCGGACAGGGCTGCGTATGCTAAGCCATTGCCACACGGACTTGCGCACTATTCGAAACGAAGGCGGGATGCCCTCGTAGCGGGGAGCCCGCGACTCGGGACCGCAGCGACTGTTGACTATCGCGTCGGCGACCGGGATAAAGCCCATGTGTGCTCCCGTGCGCCTCCAACAAAGGCTGACGAAGCGGGAGCGAGGCCTTGATCGGAAAACCGGCCACCCAGAGGCAACGCCCCTATGGACCCCATCAGCCAAGGCGCGATCGGCGCGGTGGCGCCGCAAGTCGTTCAGCGCAGCGAGAAGCTCCGGACCGCCGCACTGCTCGGCTGCCTGGCGGGCATGGCACCGGATCTGGATGTGTTCATCCAGTCATCCACCGATTCGCTGCTGTTTCTCGAATACCACCGACAATTCACCCACGCCTTGGTGTTCATCCCTATCGGGGCCGCCGTCGTCGCGTTGGCTCTGCACGGGTTTGCGCGACGGCAGCTGCATTTCCGGGAGGCCTATCTGGCCTGCCTGCTCGGCTACGGCACCCACGGCTTGCTGGACGCCTGCACGTCGTACGGAACCCAGCTTCTGTGGCCCTTTTCCGACTATCGAGTGGCGTGGAACAACGTCTCCGTAGTCGATCCCCTGTTCACGTTGCCGCTGCTCAGTCTGGTGATCCTGGCCACAGTGCGGCGACGCCGCGCCCTGGCCGTGGCCGGGTTGATCTGGGCGCTTGGCTATCTCACTTTCGGCGTCGTCCAGCACCAGCGGGCCGAGGCGGCAGGCATGCGGTTGGCGGCACAGCGCGGCCATGAGCCGCAGCGCCTCTCCGCGAAGGCGGGCTTTGGCAATCTGCTGGTCTGGAAGGTGGTCTACGAACACGACGGGCGCTTTCACGTCGATGGCATCCGAACCGGCCTGACAATGAGCGCCTGTCCCGGCGCGAGCGTCCTGCGGCTCGACCAGCGCCGCGACCTGCCCTGGCTTGATCCCGGCAGCCAACAGGCCCGCGACCTGGAGCGGTTCCGCTGGTTCTCAAGCGACTACGTCGCCCCTGACCCGCACCGGCCCAACCGGGTCATCGACGTCCGCTACTCCGTGGTGCCCAACACCATCGACCCGTTGTGGGGCATCGAACTCGATCCGAACGCCGGGGCCGGGGCGCACGTTCGCTACGTTGTGGACCGGACCGCGCGACTCCAACAGCGCAGCGCCTACTGGCGGCTGTTGACGGGCGAGGACTGCCCTGTGCGCCTTAGCGGGACTTGATCAGCGGCTCGCTAGCCGCAGGGCGACGGAGGATGCCTCGCCAAAGGCGAAGCGCGTCAGTAGTTCCGCCGCAAGTCCATCCCCGCATAGAGTCCGGCCACCTCTTCGCCGTAGCCGTTGAAGGGCAGCGTTGGGATGCGGTTGGGGTTGAAGAGGGTGCTCGGCAGGCGCCGCTCGGTGGCTTGGCTCCAGCGGGGGTGATCGACTTCCGGGTTGACGTTGGCGTAGAAGCCGTACTCCTGGGGGGCCAGGATGTTCCAAGTGTTGCGCGGCTGTCGTTCGGTGAAAGTGATCTTGACGATGGACTTGACCGACTTGAAGCCGTACTTCCAAGGCACCATCAAGCGCAGCGGGGCACCGTTCTGGTTCGGCAGGGGCTTGCCATAGACGCCCGTGACCATGAGCGTTAGCGGGTGGTAGGCCTCGTCGAGGCGCAGACCTTCCACATAGGGCCAGTCGATGCCGCTGAACAGCGCCCGCTGGCCGCGCATCTCGCTGGGCCGGTGCAGGGTGGTGAACTGCACGTACTTGGCGCTGCCCTCGGGTTCGAACTGGGCTAGGAACCTAGCCATCGGAATGCCCGTCCAAGGCACCACCATGGACCAGGCCTCCACGCAGCGGAAGCGGTAGATGCGCTCTTCCTCGGCCAAGCCTTTGGTCAATTCCTCCAAGGCGAACTTGCCGGTTTTTGCCGCCTTGCCCCGCACCTCCACCGTCCAGGGCTCGATGGTCATTTCATGGGCGTATCGAGCCGGGTCGCCCTTATCGGTGCCGAACTCGTAGAAGTTGTTGTAGCTGGTGACGATTTCCTCGGGGGTCAGCACCTCGCCCCGCTCGCTGGTCTTGCCTTCGTAGGGCGCATTCGCGAAAAGGCTGGGCGGCGCAAGGCTTGCGCCCGCCCCCATGGCGAGCGCCTTGACGAATCGGCGCCGGGCATGGAATGCAGATTCTGAGGTGACTTCGGAAGGTGCTGGGTCAGCACGGCGCTTGATAAGCAAGGCAGGCTCCTGATATCGGGATTTGCGGACAGGCCATGCGGGACTTCGTGCCCATGAACACAGCGGTCAATCGGGCTTCTGCCGGCGCAGCCAGTCCCAAGCGAACCGGGCCGGGGCCGAGAGGGCGTAGCCGACGGACAGCAGCAGCAGAATGCCGGGCGGGTCGGCCAGCAGCACGGCGAAGGACAGCACCACCAGCACGAGGGCCACGAACGGCACCCGGCCCTTGATGCCGAGTTGCTTGGCCGAAAAGTAGGCGAAGTTGGACACCATCAACAAGGCGATGACGGCCGTGACCAAGCCCACCGCGGATGCGGCGAACAGGCCCGGCGTTCCGGTGATCTGCTCCTCCCAGACCCAGATGGTGCAAGCGATGACCGCCGCCGCCGCCGGTGATGGCAGGCCGGTGAAGCTGGCAATGTCGTTTTGGGTGTTGAAGCGCGCCAAGCGCAGGGCGGTGCAGGCGATGTAGAGGAAGGTGACCACCCAGCCCACCTGACCGAGGCTGGACAAGCCCCAGGAGAACGCCACAAAGGCCGGCGCGACACCGAAGGCCACAAGGTCTGAAAGACTGTCGTACTGCGCCCCGAAGTGGCTCTGGGTGCGGGTCAGCCGGGCGATGCGCCCATCGGCGGTATCGAGCGCGATGGCGGCGAATATCGCCAGCACCGCGGCGCCGAAGCGGCCATTCATGCCGGCGATGGTGGCATAGAAGCCGGAGAACAGAGCGCCCGTGGTGACGATGTTGGGCAGCAGGTAGATGCCCCGGCGACGAGCGTTGGTGGGCCCGTCCGAGGTGGCTACCGCGGGTTGATCCGCTTCATCGACCGCCCGCAACTGAGGTTTGTCCGGCTTTTCCATGACACCGATGGTGCCACCGGCGGGCACGACAAATCAATTCCGAATTGACGCTTAACCCGAGTCCTTCACCAAGGTGGCTGCTTGAGCGGTTCGTCAAATCGGGACGTTGCGCAACCCTTTCGTCGTCGGACGAGCTTCGGTCCGGCGGCCGGAGCGAGGTCAGGGAACCAGCGCGACGACCCGGACCGGCGCGCCGGTTCCACCTCGGATCTTCATCGGCAGCGCGGCGAGCAGAAACCCGGTCGGCGGCAATCCGGACAGGTTCGCGAGGTTTTCCAAGTTGGGCACACCGGCCGCAGCACCAATCCGGTGGGCAGGGAAGTCCCTGGATTGGCCATAGTCGATGCTGGCGGTGTCGATGCCGAGCAGCCCGGCGCGCCGCTCCTCGACCAGCAGGCGCGTCGCCGACGCGCCGATTCCCGGGAAGTGCAGGTTGCGGCTCTCGCCAGCCGTGTCGTCGCCGAGATAGGCGAGCGCATCGGGCCAGCGAGCGGCCCAGCCGGTGCGGATGAGCACCGCTGAACCGGCCCGCACCGGGCCGTGCTCCCGTTCCCAAGCCTGAACGTCCTCGACCGTCACCAAGTAGTCGGGATCGGCAGCAGCGGCCTCGCTGACATCGATCACGATGCCCGGCAGCACCAACCGATCCAACGGGATCGACGCAGCGTCGTCACCGCCCTCGGTGAAGTGGGAGGGCGCATCGAGATGCGTTCCGCCGTGCTCGGCGGTCGAGAACGCCTTCGCCGCGTAGAAATACCCGCCAGCGGTCTCTCCTTCCGCGAGTGTGTCGACCCGGAAGCCCTCCGTGTACGTCGGCCAATAGAGGGTGTCGCGGCCGTAGGCGTGGCTGAGGTCCACCATCTGCCAACCGAAGACCTCCGAGATGCCCACAGGCGAAGGCGGCAGCTCCTGCTCGGCTGGCGCGGGGGTGCATCCCGAGAGCAGGGTGGCGAATATAGCGACGCCAACGCACGGGACGGCGAGCACGGTGTTGACGATGTCCGACAACGTGCGCGTGGTGGTTTTCATCGACGTGCTTTTCAGCCCGGCTCAATTCTTCGTGCGATCGACCAGGCGATTCTCCTGAATCCAAGGCATCATGCCGCGCAGCCGCCCGCCGACCTGCTCGATGTCGTGCTGGGCGATCAGCCGCCGCCGCGCCTTGATGCCCGGCGCCCCGGCTTGGTTCTCGGTGACGAACTCCCTGGCGAACTGTCCGGTCTGGATTTCATCAAGCATGCGCTTCATTTCGGCCTTGGTCTCTTCAGTGACGATGCGCGGCCCCCGGGTCAGGCCGCCGTACTCGGCGGTGTTGGACACCGAGTACCACATGTTGGCGACGCCGCCTTCGTAGAACAGATCGACGATCAGCTTGAGTTCATGCAGGCATTCGAAGTAGGCCATCTCCGGTGCGTAGCCGGCTTCCACCAAGGTCTCGAATCCGGCCTGCACCAGTGCTGCGGCGCCGCCGCAGAGCACCGCCTGCTCGCCGAACAGATCGGTCTCGGTCTCCTCCCGGAAGGTGGTGGCGATGATGCCCGCCCGTCCGGCGCCGATGGCGCTGGCATAGGAAAGGGCGATGTCCCGGGCCTGGCCGGTGGCGTCCTGGGCGATGGCGATGAGGCTGGGCACGCCGCCGCCCGCCGCATAGGTCGAACGCACCGTATGCCCCGGCCCCTTGGGCGCAATCATGATGGCGTCGAGGTCCGCTCGCGGCTCGATCAGCTCAAAGTGGATGTTGAAGCCGTGGGCGAAGGCGATCGCGCCCCCTTCCTTGAGGTTGGGCGCGATCTGCTCGGTGTAGATGCCTTGCTGCAGTTCATCCGGGGTGAGCACCATGACGAGGTCCGCATCGGCCACCGCGTCGGGCACCTCGCGCACCTCAAATCCCGCCGCACGGGCCTTGGGCGCGGAGCCGGAGCCGGCGCGCAGACCAATGACCACATGGCCGACCCCGGAGTCGCGCAGGTTGTTGGCGTGGGCGTGGCCTTGGGAGCCGTAACCGATGACGGCAACCCGCGTCTTTTGGATGATGGAGAGGTCGGCGTCCTTGTCGTAATAGACTTGCATGGTCAATCCTGTTGGTTGGAGTCAGTGTTGTGGGGCCAATTTAAGGTCAGTGTCCGGTGCCGCAAAGTACGCGGGGCTTAGGCGCTCAGCACCTTCTCGCCGCGGCTGATGCCGGACACGCCGGAGCGCACCACCTCGATGATCGCGGAGCGGTCCAGGGCGCGAATGAAGGCATCGAGCTTGCCGCTCTCCCCGGTCAACTGCACGGTGTAGGCGGTGGCGGTCACATCGACGATCTGGCCGCGGAAGATGTCGCAGGTGCGCTTGACCTCCGCCCTGTCGGCCCCCTGGGCGCTGATCTTGACGAACATCAGCTCCCGCTCGACGCAGGCGGCCTCGTGCAGATCCAGCACCTTGACCACGTCAACCAAGCGATTGAGGTGCTTGGTGATCTGCTCGATCTTCTGGTCCGAGCCATCGGTGCTCAAGGTCACGCGGGACAGGGTGGGGTCCTCCGTGGGGGCCACGGTCAAGGTCTCGATGTTGTAGTTGCGCTGCGCGAACAACCCCACCACCCGGGACAGGGCGCCCGGCTCGTTCTCAAGCAGCACGGCCAGCACCCGGCGGCTCACATGTAGTCTCCCTGCTGGCTGGTGGTGATTTTGTTCAGGTACATGTCACGCATGGAGCCGCCCTTGATGGCCATCGGATAGACGTGCTCATCGGGGTCCACCCAAACGTCCACGAACACAACCTTGTCCTTCAGCTTGGCGCTGAAGGCCTCGTCCATGGCGGCGTCCAGGTCGCTGGTGTGATCGATGCGGAAGCCCAAATGGCCGAAGGCTTCCGCCAGCGTCTTGAAATCCGGCAGCGAGTCGCTGTACGTGCTTTGCGAATGGCGGCCGCTGTACTGCATGTCCTGCCACTGCTTGACCATGCCGAGCGCCTGGTTGTTGACGCAGATAATCTTGATCGGCAAGCCGTACTGCAGGCAGGTGGAGAGTTCCTGCATGTTCATCATGAAGCTGCCCTCGCCGGTGACGCAGGCCACCGTCGCCTTCGGGTAGGCGAACTGCACGCCCATGGCCGCCGGCAGGCCGAAGCCCATGGTGCCCAGGCCGCCGGAGTTGATCCAGCGGCGCCCCTCGGGGAACTTGTAGTATTGCGCGGCGAACATCTGGTGCTGCCCCACATCGCTGGTGACGTAGGCTTCTCCCCCGGTGGCCCGGTATAGGCTCTGAATCACCTGCTGCGGCAGGATGACGCCATCCTCCCGAGGTTTCATCACGTGGTCAAGCCCGTAGGCGTCGCGCCACTCGCCAATTTGGCCCCACCACGCCTTGCCGGCCGCGGCTGCGGGCCGCTCCGGGCGTTTGCCGAGTTCCGCTTCAACGAGCGCATCGAGCTCCTCAAGCACACTGCGCGCATCGCCGACGATGGGGATGTCGGCGTTGATGATCTTGGAGATGGAGGCCGGGTCCACATCGACGTGGATGATCCGCGCATTCGGACAGAACTTATCCGGGTTGTTGGTGACCCGATCGTCAAAACGGGCGCCGACCGCAAAGATGACATCCGCGTGATGCATGGCCATGTTGGCTTCGTAAGTGCCGTGCATGCCCAGCATGCCGATGAACTGCGGGTCGTCGCCGGGAAAGGCGCCCAAGCCCATCAGGGTGTTGGTGACCGGCGCCCCCAACCGGTGCGCAAGCCGGGTGAGCGCCGGGCCCGCATCGCCCTGCACCACGCCGCCGCCGCTGTAGATGATGGGCCGCTCGGCTTCGGCCAGCGCCCTCGCCGCCTTGCGCAATTGGCGGCCGTTGCCCCGCTTGGCGGGCTTGTAGGAGCGCAGGCTGATCGCCTCGGGGTAGTCGTAGGGCGCCGTGATGGCCGGGTCGGTAATGTCCTTGGGCACGTCGATGACCACTGGGCCGGGCCGTCCGGTAGTGGCGATGTGGAAGGCGGTCTTGATCGTACGCGGAATCTCGGCGCAATCCCTGACCAGGAAACTATGCTTCACCACAGGCCGGGAGACGCCGACCATGTCGGTCTCCTGAAAGGCGTCGGTGCCGATCTGCGAGGTCGGCACCTGGCCGGAAATGACGACCAAGGGGGTTGAGTCCATGTAGGCGGTGGCGATGCCGGTGATGGCATTGGTCGCGCCGGGGCCGGAGGTGACCAGCACCACGCCGGGCTTGCCCGTGGCCCGGGCGTAGCCGTCGGCCATGTGGGTGGCCGCCTGTTCGTGACGCACCAAGATGTGCTCCACCTTCTGCTGCTTGAAGATGGCGTCGTAGATGTGCAGCGCCGCCCCGCCCGGATAGCCGAACAGGTACTCCACCCCTTCATCCTGCAGCGCCCGCACCAGCATGTCGGCGCCGGACAACGTCTCGCTCATGGCAGCAGCCTTGGACCTATTGGTCAACCGTTTGATTTCGAGGAAATTTTGCGCCCTACAGCGCACGGAACTGCGTATTTTTGGGGTTTAGGCGGTGGCTGTCAATTTTCGGCGCCGGGCCAACTCACCGCAAGCGGGCAGAAACCTCCTCATCGGTGCCGCAATCGACGATCAACTGCGCGATTTCGGAAAACTGATCCGCACTCTCAGCCCTTTCCAACAGCAACCCAAGCTGCACCGCCACTGCATCGCTGAACTTGCGCTGCGCCTGCATGCCGAGCAGCGACCGCTGCGCCGCCAAGGCTTGATCCCGTGCCTCAGCCAGTCCTTTAGCACGGCCTTCCGCCTGCCCTTTAGCATGGCCTTCCGCCTGCCCTTGCGCGTGACCCTCAAGGCGTCCGCGTTGCAGCCCAACCTGCAACATGCGGCGCCGATGGCCACCGAGTTGAGGATCGTCATCCGGCCCGGTGCCTTCAGCCTTGCCGAGCGCCCGGCCAACGCGAACGATCTCCCGCAGTGTCACGCTAGACAGCCGTGGCTCATTCAGCGCCAAGTGGATCTTGCCAGCGCCCCAGCCCGGAAACGCCCGGCTCTTGGGGACTTCGCGGTAGGCGCCATCCTCAAGCACATAGATCGTCAAGCCGGGGTGCACACCCTTGGGTCGGCTCGGCGCCGGGCTGTCGGGCACCTCCACCCAGAGCTCCGGCACACCCCAAGACTCATAGATGCCGAGCTTGCGGCGACGCACATCGGTGGTATGGTCCACTTCGAGCACCACATCCGGCAACCGGTCCTCGCTGACAGCAATGGACCCGCCACGAGGGCGACCAACCTGGGGGTGCAAGTAGAAGATCTGATCCGCTCGCAGGACGCGCCACCACTCGCGCCGCCCTTTGCGCAGCGTCAGCGCTGCGGTGCCGAACGCCTCGATGGGCGAGCCGCGCTCAAGGGCGATGCGTTCCACCACCTGCGCGAGACGCTGGCAAGGGTGCTCGTGCTCAACGCTTGGGCCCTCGCGCACCACCCACGCGATTTCGGTGTCAGCGTCCCAAAACTCGTAGCGGTCCTCGTGGTCGCGGACGTCCTCGCGGGCGATGCGCACCGGGTCGCAGCCGGGAAAGTCAGCCCCGGAAAACGGTGGCTCATGGAACTTTGCGGACCGCTCAAGCGAACTGGCCACGGTCTTCTCTCCGTATCGGCTGGCAGCAATGTCACAGCTCAGCGTCCGCCAAGTGCTGTGGCTGAAGTGCCATGCTAAGCCCGCTCCAAGGCACTGACAAGCTGAATCGGATTCCGGTGAATCGGATTCCGGTAGTGGCTCAGTTTGAATCTCATGCGATGTGAACGGCGCATGGCCGAAGCGAGGGCGGGACGCTTTCCAGCACAAGTTCCGAAAGGCGACGACGCCCAGCGCGATGACATCACTTCAGGCCGCAGGCCATCCCCAAGGGCGTTGGCAGCTTGGGCAGAACACTGTCGCCCGCCCGCCAAGGCGTTGACTCTTGAGTGCGCCGCCACAACGCCGACAAGGGGCTCCCGCCCGGCCGTACACGTTGAGTTGCTGCTTGAAGTAGCCGGGCTGGCCGTCGCTGTTGACGAAATCGCGCAGGGTGGTGCCGCCGACGGCTACGGCATGGGACAACACCTGCTTGATGGCCCCCGCGAGGCTCGTCCAAGCCACAAAGGTCAGCCGGCCTGCAGCCACCGAGGGGCGAACGCCGGCCAGGAACAGGGCTTCCGCGGCGTAGATGTTGCCGACGCCCACCAGAATGCGGCTGTCCATGATGAAGTTCTTGACGGCCACCTTGCGTTTGCGTGCCCGCTCCTTCAGGTAACGGCCGGTCAGTTCGCCGCTGAGCGGCTCCACGCCGAGGTGGGCGAGCAGGGGATGGGGCGGCGCGCCCGCCGGGTGCCAAAGCACGCAGCCGAAGCGGCGCGGGTCGTTAAGGCGCACCAAGGCGGCGCCAAAGTCGAGGTCCACATGATCGTGCCGGGCAGGATTCTCCGGCGCTGCCAGAAGGCGCAGGCTGCCGGACATGCCGAGATGCACCAGCAGGGTGCCCGTTGGAAACTCAAACAGCAGGTACTTGCCCCGGCGGTTCAGGGCCAGCAAAGGCTCCCCACGTAGGGTGGCGGGGATCTCAATCGGCCACCGCAGGGATGGGGTGCGCAACGTCCAGCCAGCTAATCGCTGCCCGGTGATGCGGTCCTTCAAGCCAGCGCGGGTGGTTTCGACTTCCGGCAGCTCAGGCACTGAGGAAGGCGGTTACTTGATTTTGGATTCCGTGTAGAGGACGTGCTGGCGGATCACCGGATCAAACTTCTTCATCTCCAGCTTATCCGGCGTGCTGCGCTTGTTCTTGTCGGTGGTGTAGTAGTGGCCGGTGCCGGCGCTCGACACCAGCTTGACCTTCTCCCGATTGCCCATGACAGGCCTCCTTAGCAGTTGGCTGCTACGTTGTCGCCCCGGATTAGCTAGACCTTCTCGCCCCGTGCCCGCATGTCGGCCAGCACTTGGTCGATGCCCTTCTTGTCGATGATGCGCATGCCCTTGGCGGACACCCGCAGCCGCACGAAGCGCTTCTCGTCCTCCAACCAAAACCGATGGTAGTGCAGATTCGGCGCAAAGCGCCGCCGCGTCTTGTTCTGCGCGTGGCTGACATTGTTGCCCGACATCGGCCGCTTGCCGGTCACTTGGCACACCTGAGACATGGGAGGCCCCGAAAAAATGAGGGCGCGTTTATACCAAAGGCTTCCGCCAGTGTCCACGCGAACGCGCGACCTGACGGTCGCGGCGGACCTTTGGTCCGCGCTTGCGGTCGGTCGGGGCTCGTGGGCCGGGGGAGCGTTTCGCTGGCGCGAAACTCCGCGCAAAACAGGTTACTCAGTGGCGATCATGCCCCGCTCCGCCATCGACACCGTTTGGTTGCCGCCGATCACGACGTGGTCGAGCACTTCCACGTCGAGCTCCTTCAATATGGCGACAAGGCGGTCGGTGAGATGAATGTCGGAAACCGATGGCTCCGGCACCCCGGAAGGGTGGTTGTGGGCGAAAATGACCGCCGCGGCGTTGCATTCGAGCGCCGCCTTGGCGACTTCCCGCGGAAAAACATCGGCCCGGTCCACGGTGCCGAAGAACAGTTTTTCAAAACGGAGCAGACGATTGCGCGCATCGAGAAACAGGCAGCCAAAAACCTCCCGTTCGATACCCGAATAGGCCCCCATCAGGAACATTGAAGCGTCGTTGGAGCCGCCGAAGGTGGGCACCTCCTTCATGCGGCTGGCCGCATAGCGGGCCGTGATCGGCAGAACCACCTTGAGGCTGGCCACCCGAGTCGGCCCGAGGCCGGGGTTTCCGAGCAGTTCGCGCGCCGGGGCGTCCAGCACCCGATGCATGGCGCCAAATTTGTCCAGCAGACGGTTGGCGACGTCGATGGCGCTGGCATTGGCCGCGCCGCCGCGCAGCAGCACGGCCAGCAGATCGGCGTCGCTGAGCGCGTCCTGCTCGGCGGCGAGCAGCCGTTGCCGGGGCCGGTCGGCGGGCAGCCGCTCGCCGGGTGGCGTTCGATTCATTCGCGGTCCATTGCTGCTAAGATGCAAGCATGACGCTTGCTGGGAAACATATTTTGCTTGGGGTGACAGGCGGAATTGCAGCCTACAAGTCTGCAATTCTTGTGCGACATCTCTGCAACGAAGGGGCCGAGGTGCAGGTGGTGCTCTCCAAGGGCGCGGCGCAGTTCGTGACGCCCGTCACCCTGCAGGCGCTCTCCGGGCACCCGGTGCGCGACGACCTTTGGGACCGGGAAGCCGAAGCCGCCATGGGCCACATCGAACTGGCCCGCTGGGCGGACCTGATCCTGGTCGCCCCGGCCACCGCCCACTGCATGGCCAACCTGGCCCAAGGGGCCGCGCCGGACCTGCTCACCACCCTGTGCCTGGCCAGCGATGCGCCGGTCCTGCTGGCGCCGGCCATGAACCAAGCGATGTGGCGCGACGCCGCCACCCAACGCAACGCCGCCACCCTCGCCGCCGACGGCAAGCGCCTGATTGGCCCCGACGAGGGCGAGCAGGCTTGCGGCGACGTGGGCCCCGGACGCATGGCAGAACCGGAGTCCCTGCTCAATGCCGTGAAGGCGGCATTCAAGTCCCGGCATCCTGCCAACCCGCGCCTTGCGGGCCTCAACGTGCTCGTCACTGCCGGGCCGACACGGGAGGCGCTCGACCCGGTGCGCTTCCTGTCCAACCATAGTTCCGGCAAGCAGGGCTACGCCATCGCCAAGGCGGCTGCCGATGCGGGCGCCCGCGTCACCTTGGTCTCCGGACCTTGCGGCCTGCCCGCGCCGGACAACGTCGAACGCATCGAGGTGACCAGCGCCCTTGAGATGTTTGAGGCGGTGCAGGCCCGCGCCGCCGAACAGGCGCTGGTGGTCGGTGTCGCGGCGGTGGCGGACTACCGCCCCGCAGCCCAAGCGCCGCAGAAAATAAAAAAGGCCAGGGCAGTCGACGACGACGCGGGCCCGCCGTCGCTCACCTTGGTGGAAAACCCCGACATCATTGCCTCGGTGGCGGAATTGCCTAACGCCCCGGTGGTGGTCGGCTTCGCCGCCGAAACCGAGAACGCCTTGAGCAACGCCCGGCACAAGCGCCACCGCAAGGGCCTCGACGCCATCGTCGTCAACGACGTCTCCAATCCCAAGATCGGTTTCAACAGCGACCACAATGCCGCCACCCTGATCTGGGCGGACGGCGAGGTCGAACTCTCCTACCAGAGCAAGGCGGCGCTGGCCGCGAGCCTCATCCAACATCTGGCCGACCTGTTTTTTCGACCCGCCAGCGAAATGCCCAACGCCAGGCCGAAATTGAGGGCCACACCGCTGTCTTCGGTAGCCACTTCGAGCGGGCATAGCTAGGACCACGCCCTTGCCCACCCCGTTGCTCGATCCCGGCATCTTTCGCGCCTACGACATTCGCGGCATCGTCGATGAAAACCTCAATGCCTCCGTGGTGCGCCAGATCGGGCGGGCATTCTGCGCCCAGGCGCTGGCCTTGGGCCAGCATCGGGTGGTGACCGGCCGGGATGGGCGTCATTCGGGGCCAGCATTGCAACAGGCGCTGAACGAAGGCCTTGCCGAGGGCGGCATGGAGGTGATCGACATCGGCATGGCGCCGACGCCGGTGCTCTACTTCGCCACCCACGCTGCCGAAACCGGGGCTGGCGTCATGGTCACCGGTAGCCACAATCCCGCCAACTACAACGGCCTGAAGATGGTGCTCGGCGGCAAGCCGTTGGCCGAGGACGCCATCCAGGGCCTGCGCTTGCGCATTGAGGCCGATGATTTGACGCTGGGCAGTGGCCGCATCGTCGAGCAAGGATTCATCGAGGCCTACCGGCAAGCGGTGCTCGCCGATGCCAAGGTGCAGGGCGCCCCCCGAGTGGTGGTCGATTGCGGCAACGGCGTGGCCGGCGCCGTGGCGCCGGCGCTGCTGCGCAGCCTCGGCTGCCAAGTGGATGAACTCTACTGCGAAGTCGATGGCGACTTTCCCAACCACCACCCCGACCCGGTGGAGCCGCAAAACCTCACCGACCTCATCGACCGGGTGCGCACCACCGGCGCCGCCTGCGGCTTGGCCTTCGACGGCGATGGCGACCGCTTGGGGGTGGTGACCCAAAGCGGCTCGATCATCTGGCCGGACCGGCTGCTGATGCTGTTCGCCCAGGACATCATCGCCCGCCAACCCGGTGCCGAGATCATCTTTGACGTGAAGTGCAGCCGCCACTTGGGTGCGGTGATCGAGCGCCTGGGCGGGCGCCCCTGCATGTGGCGAACCGGCCACTCGCACATCAAGGCCCGGCTGCGGGAATCCGGCGCACCCTTGGGCGGGGAGTTCAGCGGCCACATCTGCTTCGCCGACCGCTGGTTCGGCTTCGACGATGCGCTCTACGCCGCCGCCCGCTTGGTCGAACTGTTGAGCGCCAACGGCAACGACGCGGATGCCCTGTTTCAAAATTGCCCGGAAGGCCTATCGACGCCGGAAATCAAGATCGAGACCCAGGAGGACGCCAAGTTCCAGATCATCGAGGCACTGGCCCGCGACGCCGACTTCGGCCTTGGCAGGCGCACCACCATCGACGGAGTGCGGGTGGACTACGAGGATGGCTGGGGCCTGATTCGAGCCTCCAACACCAGCCCCATGCTGACCTTGCGCTTCGAGGCCGATGAACCATCCGCCCTGGAACGCATCCAAGGCCTCTTTCAAGCGCAATTGGCCGCCATCGACCCGAAACTAGCCTTCCCGACGTCATGAACCTACCCGAAGCCCAAGCCAGCCAGGTCGCAAGCATACTCACCGAGGCGCTGCCCTACATTCGGCGCTTCCACGGCTGGACCATCGTCGTGAAGTACGGCGGCGCGGCCATGGTTGACGACACGCTCAAGAACACCTTCGCACGGGACTTGGCGCTGATGAAGCTGGTGGGCATGAACCCGGTGGTGGTGCACGGCGGCGGCCCGCAGATCGGCTCGCTGCTGGAGAAGCTGCACATCCCCACCCGCTTCGTCGATGGCATGCGCGTCACCGACGCCGCCACCATGGACGTGGTGGAAATGGTGCTCGGCGGCCAAGTGAACCAGGAGATCGTCGCCCTGCTTAACCACCACGGCGGCCACGCGGTCGGCGTGACCGGCAAGGATGGCGGCCTGATCCGCGCCCGCCGGCTGAAGCTCACCCGACCGGCGCCGGAACTCGCCGCCCCGGAAATCATCGACATCGGCCACGTCGGCGAGGTGGAATCGGTGGACGCCAAAGTGCTCGACACGCTGATGCACGCCGGGTTCATCCCGGTGATCGCCCCCATCGGCGCCGGCCCGAACGGCGAGTCCTACAACATCAACGCCGACCTCGTGGCCGGACGCCTGGCCGAGGCGCTCAACGCGGAAAAACTGATCCTGCTGACCAACACGCCCGGCATACTCGACGGCGAGGGCGAAACCCTCACCGGCCTTTCGCCGCAAGCAGTCAACGACTTGATCGCGGACGGCGGCATCACCGACGGCATGCTGCCCAAGGTGCGCTGCGCCCTGGAAGCGGTGGCAAAGGGCGTTGCCAGCGTGCAGATCATCGACGGCACCATTCCCCACGCCCTGCTGCTGGAGATCTTCACCGACGCCGGCATCGGCACCCAAATCACCGGCGGAAAACCCTAACGGAGTGAGAGCCATGGCCAGCGCCAACCGCCGCCAGGAGATACTGCAAGCCTTCGCCACCATGCTGCAGGAGGCGCCCGGCTCACGCATCACCACCGCCGCCATCGCCCGCCATGTGGGCGTTTCCGAAGCGGCCCTCTACCGGCACTTCCCCAGCAAGGCGAAGATGATCGAAGCCTTGATCGAATTCGTCGAGGAGAGCCTGTTCCCCCGCATCCACCACATCGCCGAGCAACCGCTGGGCGAGGCCGAGCAGTGCCGCCAGATCATCACCCTGCTGCTGACCTTCGCGGAGCGCAACCCCGGCTTCATGCGCCTGCTCAGCGGCGACGTCCTGCAGGGCGAAACCGCCCGCCTGCGCGGCCGGATGCGCGAACTGTTCGACCGCCTGGAAACCGAAATCCGCCAAATCCTGCGCAACGCCGAATCCCCCGGACGCCTCGCCCCCGCCAAGGCCGCCAACCTGCTGCTCGCCTACGCCGAAGGCCGCATCGCCCAATTCGTCCGCTCGGACTTCACCGCGCAACCCACTGCGCAGCTCAACCACCATTGGCCGGCCTTGCAGGCGGCGTTGTTTAACTAGGCCGCTGAAAACCGGGGAGAGTCGGGCACTGGATGCCTGGACCGCCAAGGAGAAATCTCCTACATGACATCGCCGGATCGCACACGCATTTTCGAAGCCATCCAAAAGCGCGATGAGCCCGCGAGCCTGCGTCAGATCACGAAAAACGCCCGTCTAAGGGACGCCGACGACGTTTACAGGGCTGCATTCGAGAGGCTTGTACGGATTCAGCCATCCGCCGAGGTTGGCACAATCGCCCACGATGTCTGGCGCACGATTTACGCGTTTGAGGAATTACTCAGCGAGGAGCGGGGCAAGACCATACGGCTTTCAAGGACCCGCCAGAAGATTCGAAGGGACGGAGAAGTCAAGACGGTGGAGGACATGACACTAAAGCCTAGCCCTTCGGATGGTTTTCGCATTCTCAATGAGCTCGGCATCCTTGAATTGAGCTTCGAGGCGCTCGTCATTGCCCGGGCCAGTCATTTCCCCAGCCACGTCGTCGATTCGGCACAGGTCCGTCTTGAAAGCTACGGTATGGACATCCAGAAGGCTCTTGACTACTGGCTCGGATCTGCGCCACACCCCAACTGATTCCGACTTCGGCAGCGCCAGAGGCCAACCCGTTGCGTTTCGTCTCCAACCGCAGCGCACACTTCAATGTCAGCCATGGCGCGAACTCCTGGCGCGCTTCGGGAGCGCCGCTGCCGCCAACGCTTGACCCACTTGGTCGCGGTTGATGTGAGCGGTTTCGCGCAGACCGTCGAGCAGTCCCAGCGTGTGCAGCACGGCGGCGTAGATGCCGATGCTCACCCCGGGATCGCCGCTTTCCACCCGCTGCAAGGTGGAGCGGGACGTGAAGGCGCGCTCCGCAACAATCTGCATGGTCAAACTCCGTCTGAGACGGGCTTCGCGCATGTCGGCACCAAGTTGCAATAGCGCTCTGCGGGCTGCCGCAGGTGGGTGGTGAGGTGTTGGCATTGTTGGCTTAGTGAGTCATTAAACCACTTTAATGTAGCACGATTAAGTCATTACCTCGACATCTGAGCAATTCTGGATTGTCTGTCCGGGGTTCGTTGCGAGGGCAAGATGCCCACGGACCGGCACGAACTTTCGGTTCTCGTTGTAGCTTTGCCACGCGAAACTCCGGCCAGGGCCTCAGCCGAGCCCCTCGGCGCTAGGGCGTCCCGCCCTCGTTTGGGTTCAAGCGGTTCGCTGAAGCGAAAGGATGCTGTCGAGCGGCCAGCCGTAGTGGCGTCCGGGCAGCGGCAAATCGATCCTGTCGCTACCTCGGTGCTCTGTTGCTGCCCCATCCGGGGATTGCGCTCCGGCGCGCTCGACCGATCAGAAGTCCAACGGCAGGCCGTGTTCGGCCAGCACCCAATCGCGTTGCTCTACGAGTATGGGGTCAAGCTCGCCGAGCAGGCTCCCCACGATCTCGTAGGCCTTGCGCATTCCCGCTGGCATCGGGCAGCGGGCTTCCGGAAACGTCCCCACCCCTTGGGAGAAGTACACCCAGTAGATGTCAACGGCGCTGAGCGCCTTCCCCACGATGTAGCGGCTGCCGGCCTTGCGCTGGGCGATGAGCTGGGCCGTCAGCCGCTCCATCGTCGCCTTGGCGCCATCCACGGCCACCGCGGCCGCTGCCTCGCTGTAGCCGTACTGGTCGTACATCGGGTTGCGGACGCGCTCCTGGGCAACCCGTTCCGGGCCACCCAAGCCGAGCATCACGAGCCGCAGGTTCCAGATGAAGCCGTTCTCGCCGATCAGTTCGTTGGCGAGGCCCACCATCAACATGCGGTCATCGATGTCGGACGGAATCAGGGAAGGCCCGGCCCCCAATCGCTCGGCAAGATGCAGAATTTCGAGCCAGCCGACGCGGGGCGCCTCATCGTTGTACACCGCCACCGGCGCGTTACGGTGCCCGGTCCACGCCACGAGGTCCTCGTTGCCGCCGCCCCCGACCTGCAGCACGGGAACGTAGGAGACGCCGTGGTGATCGAGTATCGCGCGCGCCGAAAGGCTGTACGGCGCCGGCGCGTGCGCAGTCAGGGCCAGACGCAGGCCGTCCATCTCGTGCGCCGCAGCGGGCTCAACGTAGTTCATTAGCACTCCAGATCTGGAATCAATGTACCGTCATTGTCCACGAAATCCCGCGTTCACGCTGCACCGACGGGGACGATTGACCAAATCTCGTCCCGAGTACTTAAGGATGCCTCGAACGGTTCGAGCACCGCCAACTCTCCGTAGTGTCACTATGGTTCCACCGGATGGACAACGCTCAAGACATAGAGGCAAAGGAAGGGCGTTGTCGGTCAGCCGTCCCTACAGGCGGTCGAGCGCTTCCGGTGCCCCCTGATGACCGAGCCGGTGGTTGTTCACGAGCAAGGACTGAATTGCGTACGGGGATATTGCGAAGTGCTCGGCCGCCTCCGTCTGGCGTTCCTCGGAGCAGTCACCCGCCAAAAAGGCATCCACCGCATCAATGGGCGCCAGAAACTCGGCCGCAAGTGCCCGCTGCGCCTTTTGCCGGTAGGTATAAGACTTGGTGACTGCCCGCAGGGGTTCGCTCTGGTGGCGATTCAGAAGACGTTCCGCCAGCAGTCTCGCGAGGTCGAACCGCCGCCCCGTCGTCGCCAGCCAAGCATCGATCAGCCGATTGCCGAAACGGCCCGGCAGGGCGTCCGCGAGGAGGTCGGGCAGCCCGATGAAGGTGCTGCTGCTGAGGGCGGGGAAGACGTAGGGCGCCTCGCGGAGTGGCATAACGAAGGGTGACAGTTCCATCCCCGCCGCCCGGAACGCCGGGTCGTACTCGAAGATGCCCACCGCTCGTCCACCCTCCCACGAAACCCCCCCGATACGGCGACCCCATAAGTTCACCAAAGCGTCAGTCACGCGACTCGTCTCCCCAAGTCCAGGGACCGCTTTGCTGGCTTACGGCCTTCGGGCGGGCGCGGCGGCGCTCCCTCCCGCGGTTCTCCACACGTTCGATGGGGCGAATGTCATAGGATGGAACGGCGGTCAGCAGACCGTCGCCCAAGTCGAGCGCGATGACGACGCGGAGAAAGGTGTCGAGGCTTGTTGTTTGACCGGCTTCCAGCCGGCGCAGGGTGCGCAGACCGATGCCGGCTTCGCGAGCAAGCATCTGCTGAGTGACATTCCGGGCAAGGCGCAGTTTGGCAAGCCGCCTGCCCACTTCGATCCGTAGCTTGGGCGAGGTCTCCAACGCACTTATGGAATGTGCCATTGTTGGCCTTAAAAGGGCGAAATTCCTACTTTATCGGCCACATATTGCCGTTTAGTTAGAGTGGAGTCAACATCGAATTGGAATGCCGACCAACATTCCGCTCGTGCGGCCCCGAGATGCCTTAGGCGCCTTAGGGATCGAAACCGCACACCTTGGGGGTTAGCGGCAATGAAGCTCCCGGTGGCGGAGCAGGGCGTCGAGGTTTTCGCTTGGCGCATTGGCGTACTGGGCGTGGAAGTAGGCGATCACGTCAGCCAAGGCGGCGATGCTGAGGACTGGAGCGCCCAAGCGGTCCTTGAGGCGCTCGACGGCGGTCTGGCCGCCAGCGATGATCTCCTGCCGATCCAAGGCCACCACGAGGCCGGCCAGTTCGGCGCCAGCCGCCTTGATGACCGCGGCAGCCTCCTCCTTGGTGGCGCCGTCGCTGACCACATCGTCCACCATCAGGACGCGGCCCTTGAGCGGCGCGCCGATGAGCTTGCCGCGCTCGCCGTGGGCCTTGGCTTCCTTGCGGTCGAAAGCCGCACCCACCGATTGTCCCCGCTGCGCCAACGCGATGGCGGTGGCCACGGCAATCGGGATGCCCTTGTAGGCGGGGCCGAACAGCACGTCGAACGCAAGGTCGGAGGCTTGGATGGCGTCGGCGTAGAAGCCGCCGAGTTCGGCCAGTTCCGCGCCGCCGCTGACGTTGCCGAGATTGAAGAAATAGGGGCTGCGCAACCCGGACTTCAACTCAAACTCGCCAAAGCGCAGCACGCCTTGGCGGATCATCGAGGCGACAAAGTCGGCCTTGGTCCCGGCAGCGCCCACCGTCAAGCCGTCCTTTGCAGCGCGATGAGGTCCGTAGCACCCTGTCTAGCCAGCCTGAGCATTTCGGAAAACTCGGCTTCGTCGAAGGGCGCCTTCTCCGCCGTGCCCTGAATCTCCACGAAGCCGCCCGATGCCAGCATCACGACGTTCATGTCGGTGTCCGCCGTTGAGTCCTCGGCGTAGTCGAGGTCCAGCACCGGGACGCCCCGCCAGATGCCCACCGACACCGAGGCGGCGAATTCCCGGAATGCGGCCTGGGCGCGCACTTTGTCGAGCGCATCGCGCAGGGCCACCACCGCGCCGGTGATCGATGCGGTGCGGGTGCCGCCGTCGGCCTGGATCACGTCGCAGTCGAGGCGTACCGTGCGCTCGCCCAGGCGCTTCATGTTGACGCAGGAGCGAACGGCGCGCCCGATCAGCCGTTGAATCTCCACCGTGCGGCCACCCTGTCCGCCGCGCGCCGCTTCCCGGTCGCTCCGGCTGTGGGTGGCGCCGGGCAGCATGCCGTACTCGGCGGTGACCCAGCCGGTGCCCTTGCCGCGCAAAAACCGAGGCACTTGGGACTCGATGCAGGCCGTGCAGATCACTTGGGTGTCGCCGAATTCGATGAGCACCGAGCCTTGGGCGTGCCGAGTGAAGCCTCGTGCGATTCGCACCGGACGCAATTCGTCAAACGCCCGGCCACTGGGCCGTTCTACGGTCATGGGGATTCCTACTGCTGTGCGGTCGCCTAGTTCAACATGTTGGCAGCAAACCGGCAATGGCGAATTGCAACTCTCAAGCGGCGGAACAGCCTTGAGCGAAGCCCGGACCGAGAGCCGGACGCCCTCGCACCGAACCACGGGATCCCATTGAGGGCGGGACGCTCCGAGGAACGGCCCACGAGTGGATACGGACCCGGTAACCGGCGCGTCAGCGCAGCTGCAACCCGCCTTGACGTATCGCCGTCCACCGCAGTTCGTGGGCCAGCGCGGCGCTGGACTCGAACAGGAAGTTGGCCTTGACGAAGCGTCCGGCCAGCACGTGGGGCAGCCAGAGGCGGTCGTCCTCCCACATCTCGTCGTAGGGGATGTCATCAACGGCAAACCAATGGGGTGTTGCTTCGACCGTCTCCGTCGGCACGCCGTCGTAGTCCGATGCGACGAAGGCGTAGCCGTACCATTGCTGGTCCACCCGCTCAACGAACCGCAGCTCGGCCATCAGGGCCGCTTGGCGCACGGTCACGCCAATCTCTTCCCGGGTTTCCCGCACCGCGCAGGCCAGGGGCGATTCACCCGCTTCGATCTTGCCGCCCGGCGCGTTGATGCGGCCCGCGCCCAAGCCGCGCTGCTTGCGGATCAGCAGCACCCGGCCGCCATCGCGAATGAACATCAGGGTGCCGATGAACTGCGGCCGCCAGCCGGCCAGCCGTTGCTGGAGTTCCCCTAGCAGAGCGTCACCGCCGCCGGCTTCCCGTCGCCGCTGTACCGTTTGGCGCCTGCTCATGCTCATGGGCAGCGCAGTGTCACTGCTCAACCGCCACGTTGCAAACCGCCGCTGGCGACTCTAAGTTGGCCTCGTGAACATTGAAACAGCGGACATCGAAATTCACATCGGCGACATCACCCAACTGGCGGTGGACGCCATCGTCAACGCGGCCAATGAGCGCCTGCTCGGCGGCGGCGGAGTCGATGGGGCGATTCATCGCGCCGCCGGGCCGCAACTGCTTGAGGCATGCCGGGCCATCGGCGGCTGTCCTACCGGCCAAGCGGTGATCACCGACGGCTACCGCCTGCCCGCCCGCCACGTCATCCACACTGTGGGGCCGATCTGGCACGGTGGCCAACAGGGCGAGCCGGACTTGCTCCGGGCGTGCTACCGCAACAGTCTGGCGCTGGCTGCGGAGCATGGCTTGACGAGCCTCGCCTTTCCCGCCATCAGCACCGGGGTTTACGGCTATCCGCTGGACCCGGCCACGGAAATCGCGGTAGCCGAAGTGCGGGCGGCGCCAGCCGGTTCCGTGCGCAAGGTGACTTTCGCCTGCTTCGACGCAGACACCGCTGCGGTTTACCGGGCGGCCGTTTCCAAGTAGCGGGCTTCGAGCTTGGCGTAGAGGTCTGCCGCCGCCGTTGCGGGCACGTCAACGCCATCGAGCAGTTCCATGAGATGCTCGTTGTCCTCCCGCCCTGCCCAAGTCTTGCGGTAGGTGCCGTCCTTGTAGCCGTGGTCCTGCCGGAATCCGTTCAACACGTTCTTGCCCACGTAGAGGCGGAAAAGCTCGTCGAAGGACATCGGCAGCGCCCGCATCACGTCGGCGAACCGTTCGACGGAAAAACCCCTGGACGCCAGGCAGGCGCCCGCCAGCGCTTCAACCGCTTGCCGCAGGCCCTCCGGGTCCGGGTCCGGCTCCTCCAAGGGCGACACGTCCAGCGCGTCGGCAAGCTCCGGCCTGACGGCATCCGCGCGCAGCAGTTCGCTCAAGCCGAAGTGCCAGATGTCCACCAACTCAAGCTTCACCTGGGCCAAGTCCGGCACCTGCCGCTTCCACCACTTCCAACCGAAATGATCGAGCAGCTCGGCGCACTCGATCCAGACGGCGCGGTAGTACTCATAGTGCTTGACGCGCCAGTCCGCATGCACCTGGCGGTTGTGGGCTTCCTGCATGCGGGCCATGGTGTCGAGCATGGCCAAGCGATCGGTCTGCATGTGGGACGTTCCTGGGCAAACGGGCTTGAGCGTCGCTAAGCGCCGGGGATGAAGCAGTGCAGGCCGACCTCGGCGAGCCAGTCGATGACTTGCTGGCGATCCGCATCCGACAGCCTGTGGCTGATCCTGTCGAGAATCATCTGCCGCGACCGCTCCGGATACGGCCGCGACAGGTAGCTCACGTCCTCGCCGTAGATGTGCGCATGGCAGGCTTTGGCCCCGGCCTGCTGGGCGGCTCGATTGGCCAGCGCATAGGGCTGGTAAGTGGTGGTCATCTCCCCCAGCACGAAGCGGGCGAAATCGGTTGACGCCGGGAAGGGCGCCAACTCCCCGCTGCCGTCCCAGCCGTCGGCTGCGCCTTCGGAGAAGGCGACCACCCGCGGGTAGCCCGCGGTGACCTTTTTCGGGTCCGGGTCCATGTGCGTGTGGGCGCGCAACCCGCCGAGGACGATGCAATCCACGGCGCAGGGCCGGTTGCCGAGCAGGTAGCGGGTCTTGCCGAGCTGCGCCTCGGCAGCCTCCAGGATGCGCACATATTCGTCTTCAGCCGCCTGGCGCTGGGTCTCGGATTCGGTGCCGGTGGCCCGGCAGGCTCGGGGCCCCCAGGTGCGCACCCGCTCCGCCACTTCAGCCATGCCGTCCGCCATCCGCGTCGAAGCGAACAGGGCGCTGTCGGGGTAGTGCCAACGATAGTGGACCATGGTGCGGGCGACCCACTCGTCGAAGTGCTCCTCCACGATATGAACGAGGACGCCGAGGGGACCTTCCGGGAACATCCGGCGGCGGGGAACGCGGGCGTCGAGCAGATGCAGGATCGGGGTGGTGTCGCCAATCATCCAGTTGTCCGGGGTTTGCAGCACGGGCACCTGGTGGGTGCCCGAGCGGCGCTCGATGTCCGCCGGATCGTGCTTGTTCTTGCTGCGCATCTCGAAGTCGAGGCCGTAGAAGATGCAGGCCGCCTCCAGCTTGCGCGTGAAGTAGCTCAGTTCGCCGCCGTAGATGACGTAGGGGTCGCTCATGGGTCAGGATAGTACTCGATCCAGGTCCCGGCACAGGTCTTGCCCATCCTCGAGCCCAACGGACAGGCGGAAGACCCCGTCGCCGGCGAACGCCTGGTAGCCCGCTAGCTGATCGCCTTCGAGATGGAAGGATGACGCCATCATGGCGTCGGTGTCGATCCAATAGATGAGGCTGCGGTGATGGCCGAGCGACACCGCGTAGTGGATGATCTCCAGTTGCTTGGCCATCCGCGCCGCCAAGGCTTCCCCGTCGCCGCGAACCTGGAAGGACAGCGTGCCGGAGCAGTTGGCCATCTGCCGCTCCGCCAACGCCCGCTGCGGGTGGGAGGCAAGCCCCGGATAGTTGACGCGCCCCACCGCCGGGTGGTCTTCAAGGAATGCCGCAACCTGCTTGGCGCCCTCCTCGTGGGCGCGCATGCGGATCGGCAGCGTGGCCGCGCCGCGGGCGATCAGCCAAGCGTTGAACGGACTGATCACACCTCCGAAGTGCACCAGCGGGTTGGTCCGCAACGGCTCGATGCGTTCCCGGCTGCCCAGCACCGCCCCGCCGAGGGCATCGCCGTGACCGCCGATGTACTTGGTCAGCGAATGCACCACGAAGTCGGCGCCGAGCGCCAACGGCTGGGTGGCGATGGGGGTGGCGAAGGTCGAGTCCACCGCCAGCGGAACCTCATGCGCTGCGGCAATGGCGGCGACCGCGGCAATGTCCGTCAGGCGCAGGATGGGATTGGCCGGCGTCTCGATCCAGAGCATCCGCGTCTGCGGCCGCATCGCCGCCGCCACCGCGGACAGGTCGCTGGTGTCCACCGGCGTCGTTTCGATCCCGTATTCGGGCAGCGTGTGCCGCGCCAGCTCGGCGGTGCCCGCGTAGTTGACGTCGCTCATCACCACATGATCGCCCGCCTTGAGGCCAGCCAGCAGCACCGCCGCAGTCGCGGCCATGCCGGAACCAAAGGCCACGCAATCCTCCACGCCCTCGAGCGCCGCCAGCTTCTCCTCCAGCATCCTGACGGTGGGGTTGTCCCAGCGGGTGTAGATGTAGGGCCGCTCGCCCTCGAACGCGTTGATGGAGAACCCGACCGGTTCGTCCAAGGCAAAAGTGGACGACATGACCAGGTTCGGCGCGGACGCGCCCGTCACCGGATCAGGCACCTCGCCCGCATGCACGGCCAAGGTATTCGGCCCTCTTTCCTTCATGCCACAGGATCCTTGGGTGGAGCGGGCCATCATAGTCCACGGTGACAGACTCCGCGCAGCGCCACCCCCCAGGGGCGCGTTAGATCAACCCCGTTGGACCGGCCTTAGCCGGATCACGCCACCTTCGCTGTGCCGCGCTCGACCAATTCGAAGTGCTCCACGGTGGGGAATGGGTCATAGAAGTGGTGCAGCAGCCGCTTCCACTCCTGGTACTCGCGGGAGCCTCGAAACCCTTCCGTGTGGTCGGACAGCGTTTCCCAGCGAACCAGCAAAACGTACCGGCTGGGATTCTCCACGCAGCGCTGCAGTTCGTGGGAAATGTAGCCGCCCATCGACGCGATGATCGACTGGGCACGGGCGAACGCCGCCTCGAAGTCGTTTTCCTCGCCGGGCTTCACGTCCAGCAACGCCAACTCAAGAACCACTTGCTGCGCCTGCATTCGGTTGGGTGGGCACCCGTGCATCAGAGGGAGTCATTGACTGGCTTCCTACTCGAGGTGTGGACGTGTGATGATACCGTCAGGAATCTCTGCGGTGTTCCGGGAGGCCCTCCCGTGTAAGCTGCGAAGGTGAAGCATTTAGGAACGAGGTGTTGAGTGACGAAACTTGCGAGGCTGTTTCCGGTGATCTACTCGGAAAAACTCGAAGAGACGAAGGACTTCTATTGTCGGCTGTTGGGCTTCCAAGTCGAGTTCGACAGTGACTGGTTCGTCAACTTGGCAGGGGGCGCCAACGGAGAACTTGAATTGGGTGTCCAGCGCTACGACCACGAACTCATCCCCCCAGCGTTTCGGGCCATTGCCAAAGGCGTCAGCCTGGCGTTGGAGGTCGAAGACGTCGAAGCCGTCTATTCGAAGTTCCAGGACAGAGCGGACTTAGTGGCGCGCATTGCGGACGAGGAATACGGACAAAGACACTTCATGTGCGTGGATCCCAACGGTGTGCTCGTTGACGTTGGGATGCCAATCGAACCGTCCGACGCCTTCAAGGCCGAATACCTCGACAACGAGTGAGAGCGGTTTCGTATGGCGTGAGGGCAAGATGCCCTTAAGTCCGGGCTCCGCTCGAATCCATCCCCCAGCTCGAGGGCATCCCGCCCTTGCCTTGGAGTCTAGTGCTGGATCGCCATCATGTGCTCTAAGATACGAAAACAGGGGTCAAAAATCATATTAAAAGATGGATTTTTGGCCCCTGTTGACGTATACCCTGAACATGGACAGACACCAATCGATAGACCTTAGCACTTGGCTGCACTCCCGGCGGCGCAAACCATTGGTGATTCGTGGGGCACGGCAGGTCGGCAAGTCCACGTTGGTGGAACTGCTCGCCAAGGAAGAGGGCAGAAGCCTGTCCGCCATCAATCTGGAACGGCATCCATACCTCGGTGAGGCATTTGCGAGCAACGATCCGTTGGCCATTGTGAACATGCTCCATAGCATTCTCGATGCGCCATTGTCGGCTGAAGGCATTCTCTTCCTCGACGAGATTCAGGCCGTGCCCGCCGCCATCGCATCGTTGCGGTACTTTCTAGAGGAAATGCCCCGCCTACCCGTCATGGCCGCCGGGTCGCTGATGGAGTTTGCGTTGGCGAATCACGCCTTCTCCATGCCAGTAGGCCGGGTGGAGTACCTCCAAGTCGGGCCCATGACCTTCACAGAGTTCCTGAACGGCATCGGCAAGGGCGGGCTCGCCCGCACCATTGACCAGTTTGAGTGGCCCATTGGGCACAACACCCCAATTCCGAAAGTAGTCCATGAGCGCCTTTTGGAGCACCTCCGGCTGTATCAATATGTCGGCGGCATGCCCGAGGCCGTGCGCGTCTTCGCCGATTCCGGCAGTCTGCGCGATGTCAGCGGCATCCACGCCAACATCATTGACGCCTATCGCGATGACTTCCCCAAATACGCCGCTCGCCGCGACATGACACGGATGCTGCGCGTTTTCAACTTCGCGGCCCGCCAGCCCGGCCGCAAGGTGAAGTTCAGCAACATCTCGCCAAACGACCAGAGCGCAACCATTCGCCGCGACATCGACTTGTTGGCAATGGCTCGGGTTGTTGCCAAGGTGACCCACAGTGCCTGTTCCGGCCTGCCGCTAGAGGCTGACCTCAAAGAGAACGTCTATAAACTGCTCTTTCTGGACGTTGGGCTGATGAACGCGATCTGCGGCGTCGGGTGGGAAACGATTCAGGCCACCGGAACCACCGATTTAGTCAACTCTGGCACCAGCGCCGAACAATTCATCGGCCAGCACCTTCAGTACCTGCTGGCCCGGCGACCCAATCGCGAACTCACCTACTGGCTGCGCGAGGGCCGGTCCAACAACGCAGAGGTGGACTATGTGGTCGAACTGGCGGGTCAGATTGTGCCAATAGAGGTTAAAGCAGGCCGCGCCGGCACCCTCAAATCGCTGCACCAGTTCGTAGCGGAGAAAGAAACCACCTTGGCGGTTCGGTTTGACGCCTCTCCGCCAAGCCTCCAGAAGGTGCAGGCGCAAGTGCGCACCAAAAACTCCTCCCGCCTGGTCCACTACTGGCTTGTGTCCCTGCCGCTCTATCTGGTCGAGCGCCTGCAAAACATCGTGGGGGGAATTCTGAACTCTGGCGGCAGAAGCCCCTAGGTGCCGAATGACGAGGAATTGGGTTCGAACTTGTCTCCCGGCCTTCCGATAGCCGCGACTGAATCTGACAGCTTGTAGCTCGGTTTGGGGGGCGGCGTAGCTTCTGGCAGCATTCGGGTTGTACTGAATGCGGGAGCATATGCCCCTGGGCGATGACCCCGCCGTGCTGCTCGACCGCTCCTCGATGAAGGAATTTCACATGCAGACCTTGAAAACCGAGATCCTGACCAAAGGTATCGGTGTTAACGCAACCACTAACATCGGAGCCATACATGAGCAAGGATCAAGACCGTACGGTTTACCGTCGGCCAGATGGCCAATGGGCCAACAAGCGCAACGACGCGAGTCGTCCATCCAGCGTACACTCCACCCAGCGCGATGCGCTCGATTCAGCCAAGGAACTGCTCCAAAAAAAAGGCGGAGGAGAACTCACAACGATGGGGATGGATGGGCGCATTAGGAGCAAGGACACTATCGCCCCTGGCAATGACCCCTTGCCGCCTCGGGATACGGAACACTAAGCCCCCGTCAGCGGAAAGCACCACGGTTGGGGTACCACCACATAGCGTTCTCGCTCCCGACCTAGCCGCAGCGCGAACGCACAGCGGCCCAACGGTCGCGTTGTAGTTTCACTGCGCGAAACTCCTGCTGGGCCGAGGATCCCTGTTCGACATTGATCCCCAGCCCATTGATCCCCAGCCCTTCCGGTTCCCCCATCCGAATCTGATAGCATCCACATTCCGCCAATCACCAGCCAAGGACGCCCATGGACCTTTCCTACGGGGCCGAGTACGAGGCCATTCGCACCGAGGTGCGCGACTTCATCAGCGCCCACCGCGACCAAGCCCCCAAGGGGGGAAACATGCGCTCCAAGGCGGTGCTTGACTGGCAGAAGCTACTGATCGAGCACGGTTATGCGGCGCGCACCATTCCTGAGGCCTACGGCGGCTTTGGGGCCGAGCCCGACGTGCTGGCCTCGCGCATCATTGCCGAGGAGTTCGCCAATGCCCAAGTCAGCCAGGGGTTGGGCGGGCAGGGCATCTCCATGCTGGTGCCGACGCTGCTTGAGGTGGGGTCGGAAGAGCAGAAGCAGACCTTCATCCGGCCCACCATCCACGGCGAGATGGTGTGGTGCCAAGGCTACTCGGAGCCGGGCGCGGGCAGCGACCTGGCCAGCCTGCGCACCGCGGCGGTGCTCGACGGCGACGAGTGGGTGGTCAACGGGCAGAAAATCTGGACCAGCACCGCGCATCTGGCAGATTGGATCTTCTGCCTGGTGCGCACCGAGCCGGATGCGCCCAAGCACCAAGGCATCTCCTTCCTGCTGTTCCGCATGGACACCCCCGGCATCGAAATCCGGCCCTTGGTGGACATGACCGGAGCGGCCAACTTCAACGAGGTCTTCTTCACCGACGTTCGGGTGCCCAAGCAGCAGATCGTCGGCACCCGGGGCGAGGGCTGGCAGGTGGCCAACGCCATTCTGCGCCACGAGCGGGATTCCTTGGGCGATCCCAACATCATGCTCTCAAGGCTCAACGCGCTCATCAAGCTGATGCACAGCGAGACCATCGACGGGCGCCGGGTCATCGACCTGCCCGCCTACCGCGACCGGCTGATGCGCATTCAGGGCCGGGTGATGGCGCTCGGCTTCAATGACATGCGCATCCTCTCCGCCCGCATCAACCAAAAGGACGCCAGCCTCGCCCGCATGGTGGTCAAGCTGCAAGGCACGGAACTGCGCCACGAGCTGGAGCAACTGGGCATCGACGCCATGGGTGAGTTAGGACTCGCTTACGGCAAAAACCCCTATTTGCGCGATCACGGTAATTGGCAGACGCACTACATGTACTACTTGGGCCTGATCATCGGCGGCGGCACCTCGCAGATACAGAAGAACATCATCAGCGAGCGGGGGCTGGGGCTGCCGCGGGAGCCCAAGGTCGCTGCGAAAGCCGCGGCTACGGCCTAACGGGGCGATGCCTCAGACCAACGAGTCGCCGGGCGCCGGGCGCAAGAGTTGGCTCATGTGGCAATCTTGACCCGCGATCAAGGAATCTAGTGGCTTAGGGAGCATCGCCATGGATTTCGGACTCTCCGAAGAGCAAACCCTGTTTCAAGATACGCTCAACGCCTTTCTCGCCGAACAGGTCGGCTTGGAACGGGTGCGGCGCATCGCGGCCGGGGAGGAATCCGCGAGCGCGGTGTGGGCCGAACTGGCTGAACTCGGCGTCTGTGCGCTGCTGGCGCCGGAGGCGCACGGCGGGGTGGGGCTCAAGCCCCTGGATGCGGCCATCGCCGCCGAATGCCTGGGCCACCACGCGACGCCGAGCCCCTTCCTTGGCTCCGCGGTGATGGGGCCAACCGCGCTGTTGCTGGCCGGTGGCCAAGGCGAACGCCTGGAGCGCTTGGCCGCAGGCGATCTACGCATGGGCATCGCCTTGGGCGAGGCCATCGCCGCCCGGGCCGAGGCGGGCGTCCGCGCCTCTGATGGCAAGCTCAACGGCAAGGCGCTCTACGTCTTGGACTACGGCGCGGACGAATATCTAGTGGCGGACTCGAACCGGGGCCTTCACTTGGTCTGCGCCAGCGATCTTGAGCATCGGCCGTTGGCGACCGTGGAAAAAACTCGGCCCACTGGAGAGTTGGTGTTCAACGATTGCCCCGCCATCCCTTTGAGCACCGATCCGGCCCACTTACAGGCAGTGCTGGACGCCGGGCGCGTGATGCTGGCGGCGGACACCCTGGGCGCCGCGCAGAACATGCTCGACCAAGCCGTCGCCTACGCCAAGGAGCGCGAGCAATTCAACCGCCCCATCGGCTCCTTCCAGGCCGTCAAGCACATGTGCGCGGAAATGGCCGCCCACCTGGAACCGTGCCGGGCGCTGGTCTGGTACGCCGGCCATGCCCTGAGCGAGGTGCCGGAGGAGGCCCACCTGACCGCCTGCCATGCCAAGGCCCATCTAGCGGAAGTGGGCACCTTCGTCGCCCGCACGGCCACCGAGGTGCATGGCGGCATGGGCTTCACCGACCTCCTGGGGCTGCACTACTGGTTCAAGCGCATCGGCTTCAACCGCCAGGCCCTGGGCGCGCCGGAACTGGTGCGCGAGGAGGCCGCCCGCGCCCAGCAGTTGGCGGCTTAGCGCGGACATTGTGAGCCGGGCGCCAATTCCCCCACTTGAATCCGGCGCGATTCGTCGCCATATAGGTTCATTGCAACACACCCGATGAGGCCCCATGGCTGAAACCTATTCCGTGCTGCCGTTGAAGAACACGGTGGTCTTTCCGCAGATCGTCATTCCCTTGGCCGTGGGCCGCAAACGATCCCTCGCGGCGGTCAAGGCCGGGGTCGAAGCCGGTCGGCGCATCATCACCGCCGCCCAGAAGGAGGCGGGCGTCGAGGATCCCACTTGGGATAACCTCTTCGAGATCGCCACCATCTCCACCATCAACCACATCGAGAAGCGCGACAAGGGCTCCCAGGTCATCGTGCAGGGTGCCGAGCGGGTGCGCCTGCGCCCAGCGGCCCAGCACGACGACTACCTAGAGGCGGAGTACGAGCGCCTGCCATCACTCAAGATGGAAGATGCAGGCGAGGACGCCGCCCATGTGGACGCGCTGCTCGGCGAAAACCTGGAACTGTCCAAGCGCATCGCCCACCTCTACGGCGGCGACAACGGCGATCAGATGTTTCAGCAGCTTATCGGTTCCATCAACGACCCGATCATCCAGATGTACCGGGTCGCCAACCTGGTCAGCATCCCGCTGGACCAGGAGCAGGCGGTGCTCGAATGCGACACCGTGCGGGCCTTGATGGAGCACGTCCACGAGATTCTGCGCCACGAGCTCAAGGTCACTGAACTGCGGCGGCAAATTGCCCAGCAGGCTCGGGAGGACATAGACCAACAGCAGCGCGAACACCTGCTGCGCCAGCAGAAACGAGCCATTGAGGAAGCCTTGGGTGAGCAGGACGACGAGGACGTCGCCGAACTGCGCAAGCAGATCGAGGAGGCGCACCTGCCGGACAACGTGCGCACCGAAGTGGACCGGGAGCTGAAGCGCTTGGGGCGCATGTCCAACCACGCCGCGGACTACCAGATCGCCCGCTCCTACCTGGAACTGGTGGCCGAACTGCCGTGGAGCGAAAGCACGGAGGATCAGCTCGACCTCGACCACGCCCGCACGGTGCTCGACGAGGACCACTACGGACTGGAGGACGTCAAGGAGCGGATTCTCGAATCCCTCGCCGTCATGCAACTCAACCCCGACGCCAAGGCCCCCATCCTCTGCTTCGTCGGTCCGCCGGGCGTCGGCAAGACCTCGCTGGGCCAATCCATTGCCCGGGCCATGGGCCGCAAGTTCGAGCGCATGAGCCTCGGCGGCCTGCACGACGAATCCGAGCTGCGCGGCCACCGCCGCACCTACGTCGGCGCCATGCCGGGGCGCATCCTGCAGGGCGTGCGCCGCGCCGGGGTCACCAATCCGATCCTCATGCTTGACGAGATCGACAAGCTCGGCCGGGATTTTCGCGGCGACCCGGCGGCGGCGTTGATGGAGATTCTTGACCCGGCGCAGAACAAGGAGTTTCGCGACAACTACCTCAACCTGCCCTACGACCTCTCCAAGGTGCTGTTCCTGACCACCGCCAACACGCTGGAAGGCATTCCGCGGCCGCTGCTCGACCGCATCGAGGTGCTGGAGCTGTCCGGCTACAGCGACGCGGAGAAGCGGGCCATCGCTCGCGAGTACCTGATTCCGCGCCAGCAGACCGACGCGGGCTTAAGCGAGGCGCAGCTTGACATCAGCGATGAGGCGCTCACCTACATGACCCGCCGCTACACCCGCGAGGCCGGGGTGCGGGAGTTGGAGCGGGTCATCGGGCGGCTGGCCCGCAAGCGGGCACGGCAGGTGGTGACGGCCAAGGATGCGGAAGGCCAAATCGGTCTTGAGCAACTGGGCGAACTGCTCGGCCCGGAGAAATTCCAGTCCGACAAGAGCCGCGAGCAGATCGCGCCCGGGGTGGCGGCCGGACTCGCCTGGACCGAGACCGGCGGCGACGTGCTCTACGTCGAGGCGGCGCTGACCCAAAAGGACGAAAAAATCACCCTCACCGGCCACTTGGGCCAAGTGATGCAGGAGTCCGCCAAGGCGGCGCGCAGCTACATCTGGTCCATCGCCGATACCTTAGGGTTGGAACGCACCACCATCGAGGACTGCGGCATCCACATCCACGTGCCGGCCGGCGCCGTGCCCAAGGACGGCCCCTCGGCCGGCGTGACCATGGCCACCGCCCTCTACTCCGCCTACAGCGGCAAGTGCGTGCGCAAGAACTTGGCCATGACCGGCGAGCTCACCCTCTCCGGATTGGTGCTGCCGGTCGGCGGCGTCAAGGAGAAGGTACTGGCCGCCCATCGCGCCGGCCTGCGCCACGTGGTGCTGCCCAAGGACAACGAAGCGGACCTCATCAAGCTGCCGGAAAGCGTGCGCGACGACATGACCATCACCTTCGCGGAGCACCTCCCTGAAGTGTTTGACGCCGCCATTCGGGAATCGCCGACGCCGTCCGCCTGAGGCTCCCTGAACAGCCTGCACGAGGCATATCCTCGGTCCGGTCCTTCGGCCCAATTGACGTCCATTCCTGCTCGACCAACAAGCACCCCCCAATGACCAGACCGCTGTAGCCGCTCGACGAGCAAACCGCCGGCAAGCACCGCTTGCTGCGACATTACCTCAACGGCTGGTTTCCAATACTCAGCCGATGGAACGGACGGTTGTTGTTCATAGACGGTTTCGCCGGTCCTGGGGAGTGCGAGAGCGGGCAACAGGGCTCCCCCTTGGTCGCGATGGATTGCGCGACGTTGAGATCGTGTTTCACTTTGTTGAGTCAGACCCAGCGAGAGCCCGTCGCCTACGGCAATTGCTTGAGGAGCACAAGCCGATGCAGCACACGAGCGCCAGCATTCGTAATGATCGATCCGTTCGGCGTCAGGGGCAGTCCCATGAAGCTAGTCGGCCGCGTCCTGAAGTAACCTGCAGGCCGCCCCAATTCCGGTCGCCCAGAACCCGGCCAGCGGTCTTCTTGCCGTATCGACCCATCGCGGCGGAGTGTGTTCCACCATTGACGACGGACTTTGGCACGGCTCCAGGCACTGCATCGGCGGGTGCCCAATCTCCTCATTGCTTGAAATGGAACGGCGTGTCGTAGGCGATGCATTGATCCCGGATGCCATAGAACCAATTGGGATCGCTCGGCCTCGCGTGCGGGCCGCTCTCGCCGCCCGCGATGACCCAATTGACAGCCTTGCGTTCCAGCCAAGGCGCCAGCTCGACTTGATCGAGCACGGGCTCACAAGAAACGAAGCGAATGCGCACACCCGCGTCGGCAAGGTGGGGCAGGCGCTTGTCAGCCCAACGCTGGCTTTCGACCGTGGTGCCCAGCCATGCGCAATCCGCGGCCACGCTTGTTCGCCAGTGCCTGTGTGCAATAGGATTGCGGACACTGGCAACCCGGCACAGGAGTGGCCGATGAGCGCAACGGGAACGGACGGCTCAGTGGCGCCCCGCGTCAGCTTCACGGCAATGGCGGACGGCACCCGCGCTGACTACGACCTGATCGCGGAGCACGATTCGGCCAACGCGGACCAAGTGGCCGAGCGGATGATTGCTTTGCTGAAGTCCATGGACGGCCCCTCGCCGTACCCCATTTCCCGCCTGCAGCATGTCCTGCAATCGGCCACTCGGGCGGAGGCGGACGGGGCGGACGACGAGACCATCGCCGTCGCCCTGCTACACGACATCGGCGATCAGATCTCCCCGCACAATCATTCCCAAGTGGCCGCCGCCATCCTCAAGCCCTACGTCAGCGAGCGCAACTGGTGGGTCGTGCGGCATCATGGCTTGTTCCAAGGCTATTATTGGTTTGCCCACTACCAACGCGACCCGAACGAGCGGGATCGCTACGCGGACCATCCCCACTACGCAGCCTGTGTGGATTTTTGCGAGCGTTGGGACCAGAACTGCTTCGATCCAAATTACCTCACCAAGCCCCTGGCCCATTTCGAGCCGCTTGTCCATCAGCTTTTCGCCGCCGTCAGCGCGGAATTCGTTTAGCCACCCCTTTCCATTCGCTTCATTTTGCTGTTCGCTACTGCTCGTTCCCGCTTGCAAGCCGTTTTCGCGGGGCGGATAATTTCGATGGCAGCCCGTGGGGAGGTACGTTTATGGATGCGCTTAGAATCGAATCAAGCCCCCAAGGATTCAGAGTGTTCGCTTCCGTTACCGACGGGCCGGGCCGGCGGGAGCGCGAATTGCCGGCCCTTTGGCTGCGCGAACGGGTTCGTGAGCCGGAGGCGCTCGACCCGGTCACCCGGCAACGCCTCTACAACCCCCATGTGCTCCCGTCCGATCTGAGCATCGTCGATGCTTCGGCCAAGCTTGGCAGCCTGTGTCTGCGCTTCAGCGACGGCTACACAGGCGTCTTCGCGCACGCAGCCCTAGCCGAAGAGATCGCGCCGCCGCCCGTCACGCCCCCGCAAATCCCTTGGCACCGGAATTCGCCGCTGACGAAGGCCGTTCCCTGGGCGTCGGTAGCCGATCGCGAGGGCTTGCGGGCAGCCATCGAGCTGTTCTTCGCGCAGGGCTTCGTCATCTTTACCGGAACGCCCCAGGAGCCCGGCTCGCTGGTCGATATGGCGTCCCGTTTCGGCCGCATTCGGGAAACCAACTTCGGGCGCTTGTTCGACGTCTATGCCCGCCCGCAATCCAACGACCTCGCCTACAGCAGCGTGGCCCTGTTCCCGCACACCGATCTCCCCTACCGGAATCCGATGCCGGGCATCCAGTTCCTGCATTGCCTGGTCAACCAAAATCCGAGCGGCAAAACCACCTTAGCGGATGCCTTGGCGGCCGGGGAGGCGCTGGCCGCCGAAGACCCTGAAGGTTTCGAACAGCTCGCCACCGTGCCGCTGCGCTTCTGGTGGATGGACGCCGAAGCGGAACTGGTCAGCGAGGGGCCCTTGATTGTGCGCAACCCGCAGGGCCGCATGACCGGCGTTCGCTACAACACCAAGCTCGACCATCTGCCGTTGATGAGCGCAGCCGCCACCCAAAACTACCACCAAACGAGACGACGCTTCGCCGAGCTGCTGGCCAACCCGGAGTTCGTGTTGCGCACCCGGTTCAACGACGGCGATCTGCTGATGCTCAACAACACCCGGGTGCTGCACGGTCGCACCGGCTTCGATCCAAATTTGGGAGCGCGCCACTTGCAAGGATGCTATATGGACATCGACGAGCCCGCTGCCAAGTTGCGCATGCTGGCGCGTGCGACCACCGGCCCCAGCCCCTGCCCATCGGGCTGAGGTTGGCCGAAAGGCTTGCAATGTGAGTGTGTTGTTGTCACAGTCCGCCTCCGCCCGCGGTTGAGGCGAACGGGGTCGTAGAGAGCAAACTCATCCGCCGCAACGCGGAGACGGCCCTGCCAATGGGCGCAGGGGGGAGACACTTCACCGAAACGAGCTACGGGAGCGACTGCCGTTGGACATACTGGATTGGCTTGGCCATGGACTTTGGAATCTCTCCGCTTGGGGCATCGTCGCCTACGTCTTGGCAACCACGCACATCACCATCATCACCGTGACGGTCTATCTGCACCGTCACGCTGCCCATCGGGCGCTGGACCTGCACCCGGCGCTGCAAACCTTCTTCCGCTTCTGGTCGTGGCTCACCACGGGCATGATCACTCGGGAATGGGTAGCGGTGCATCGCAAGCATCACGCCACCACTGAAACCGACGACGACCCACACAGCCCCCAGAGACAAGGGTTGGGGACGATATTCTGGAAGGGCACCGAAGCCTACCGGGTCGCAGCCGCCGACCGCCGCTCGATGGAGCGTTACGGGTCCGGCTGCCCGGACGACTGGGTGGAGCGCAACCTGTACACTCGCTACCCCACCATCGGCGTTCTCAGTCTCCTCACGATCGACATTGCCCTGTTTGGCTTCATCGGCCTGACGGTCTGGGCGGTGCAGATGCTCTGGATTCCGGTGCTCGCAGCTGGCGTGATCAACGGCATCGGCCACGTTTGGGGCTACCGCAATTACGAATCGCCTGACGCCAGCGCCAACATGCTGCCTTGGGGCATCGTGATCGGCGGCGAGGAACTGCATAACAATCATCACGCCTACCCCAATTCCGCGAAGCTCTCGCAAAAGCGGTGGGAGTTCGACATCGGCTGGCTGTGGATCCGCCTCTTCCAGGCCTTTGGACTGGCCAAGCCGAAAAGCACCGGTCCCATCGTCAAGCAGGTGCCCGGCAAGACCACGCTGGACATCGATACCGCTTGGGCGGTGCTAAACGACCGCTTCCGGCTGATGGCCAAATACAAAAATCAAGTGGTCAAGCCGCTCATCAAACTTGAGTGCGCCAAGGCGGACCAAGCCACCGAAAAGCTGTTCCGGCAGGCGCGGGCCGCCCTGTGCCGGGAACAGGCGCGCGTTAGCGCCAGTGGCAGGCGGCACATCGAGGCGGCCGTGGGCGCCAGCCAAACCCTCGCCGCGGCCCACAATCTGCGCCTGCGCCTGCACGACATCTGGGCCAAGCGCGGCGGCAACGCCGACGACTTGCTGGCGGCGCTGCGCCACTGGTGCCGAGACGCCGAGGCCACCGGCATTCAAGCGCTGCGCGACTACGTCGGTGAGTTGAAGTCCTACACCTTGCCCCGGCTGGCCACCACCTAGCGCTCAATCTCGAACCAGGGCCTCCTGCCCTCGGTCCGCGGGATCCGTTTGATGGAACAGGCGTTTCGCGCTAGCGAAACCACAACGCGAACCAAAGGTTCGCGCCGCCGCCGATTGAATGCCTCGCTACTCCTCCGGCGCAACGATCAGCGGCAGGCCATTGGGGACGTCCGTGATCTCAAGCTGGCAGGTCAGCCTCGACCGCAAGGGATCGTAGTGATCCAAGCTGGAGAGCAGCTCCCGTTCGTCATCGGAAACATCGGGCAGTTGGGCAAACCAATCCGCAGCCACCCAGCAATGGCAGGTGGCGCAGGCGCACTGCCCGCCGCAGATGGCCTCGATGCCCATGTCCGCGTCGCGCAGCGCCTCCATCAGGGTGCCACCGGCGTCAGCGTTTAGCTGATGCCGGGCCCCAGCCCGGCCGGTCACATCGAGCCTAGGCATTTGCCGCATCATTCTTCAGTCGAAACTTCTGGACTTTGCCGGAGGCGTTGCGCGGCAGTTCGTCCATCCAAGTGATCCGCCTCGGTGCCTTGAAATTGGCCATGCGGCTGTGCACCCAGGCCAGCACTTCGTCTGGATTCGGACGGGTGCCCGGCGCCGGAACGATAAACGCATGGCCCACCTCACCCAACCGTTCGTGGGGCGCGCCCACCACCGCCACATCAGCGACCGCCGGGTGGTCGAGCAGGCGATTTTCGATCTCCGCCGGATAGCAGTTGAAGCCACCGCAGATGTACATGTCCTTCAGGCGGTCGGTGATCTTTAGGTAGCCCCGCTCATCAAGAACGCCGATATCGCCGGTTTTCAGCCAACCGTCCGGCGTGATGGCGGCGGCAGTCGCGGCCGCATCATCCAAATAGCGCTGCATGACATTGAAGCCGCGCACCCAGACTTCACCGGCGGTGCCAGCCGGCAGTGCGTCGCCGTTGACGCTGGCGATTCGGATCTCGACCCCGCGCATGGCCCGCCCGCAGGTGTTGGCTATGGTCTCCAAATCGTCGCCCGACCGGCATATCGACACCACTCCGGATGACTCAGTCAGTCCATAGGCGGTATAAACCTCATCGAAGCCGAGCGTTTGCTTCATGTCCCGAACCAACTGCACCGGTACCGAAGCGGCCCCAGTCACCGCGCAGCGCAATGAGCTCAAGTCCGCGTCGGGCAGGCCTGGATGGATCAACAGTGACTGAAAAAGCGTGGGCGGTCCGGGCAGCAGGGTGATGCGCTGCCGCTCGATGAGGCGCAGCAACCGCGCCGCATCGAACTGGGCTTCGGGATAGACCGCCGCACCGCGCAACAAAGCCGCCAGCCAGCCCGCTTTGTAGCCGAACGAGTGGAAAAACGGGTTCACCACCAAGTAACGGTCTTCCCGTGTCAGGCCCACGGCCTCGGACCATTCCATGAACGTGGCGATGTTCTGTCCGTGGGTGGTCATCGCCCCCTTGGGTGCACCAGTGGTGCCCGACGTGTACAGAACGTCGGAAACGTCCGTGGGACGCACTGCCTCGATGCGGCTCTGGAGATCGGCATCGGACACCCCTTCACCAAGCCGGGCAAAGGCCGCCAACGACAGTTCGCCGCCGGAGCCGTTCAGACGCACCACCTGGCGCAGAGCGGGGCAGGGCTGAGCGGTCAGCAGCGCCGCATAGTCCACGCCCAGGAACTCGCCGGTCGCGAAGGCCAGCCGCGCCCCCGAACGGCGCGCGATGTCGCCAGCCTCCTCGCCCTTGAAGCGGGTGTTGATGGGCACGAGCACGCCGCCCACCTGCTGTCCGGCGAGCGCCGCCACGACCCACTCGGCGACGTTCGGCGCCCAGATGACAAAGCGCTCGCCCGGTTCAAGGCCCAAGGCAATGACCGACTTGGACAAGCGATCGGCGCCCGCCTTAAGCGCCGAGAAGGTGATCGCCGCCTTGCCGCCAACGATGGCAGCCCGGTCGGGGTAGCGGTCCGTGGCATCCCGAAGAACCTCGGGCAGGGTTCGATCCAAGTTGTCCGGCATGACGAAAGGCTTGCCTCCGCTGGCGCACAAGAGGAAACGATAACATGGTTCCCCGGTGCAAACGGCTTGGCGATGGGGCCGGACCCGTTGAGTCAACAAGGTGCTTCAAGCCTTGGGCTTGCCCGTCAGGGCACACGGCCACTAACGGACGCCGCGAGGCGCGGGAGCCTGAGCCCGGTCCAGTTGAAGAATCCGGAGGGCACCCCTCTCACCGGAATCCGGCAGCCACCCTTGGCTAGACCTGCGATTGGGCCACCTGCACGGCGTCGGTCAGCAAGACCGCCTCGAACATCTCAAGCTCGGGATGGCCCAAGTAGGTTCCATTCGGCGCACTGCGTTGGGCATGTGCCTTGCGGAAGAGGTCGGATTGCGTCCACGCCTCGAACGCCTGCCGCCGCTCCCAGACAGTATGGGACGCATAGAGCGCATGATCGTCGCCCACCGGCCCCTTGAGGAGCGCGAAAGAGCGGAATCCTGGCGCCTTGTCGAGGAACGATTCACGCTCGCGCCACAGGCGCTCGAAGTCGGCTTCATGGCCGCGGGCGATTCGGAAGCGGTTCATGGCAATGAACATAGGCTGTCTCCTCAAGCGAGTTTGGTGTTGTATTGATTTCAGGGACGGATGTTCGCCGTCAGCGCCACCCCGTGTTGGCGCCTCTCATGCTGAGACGGATAGAGTGTGTACGACCAGGCGCTTGAGGGCTTCGTGCCGCTCAACGCGAATGGGCGTGCCGTATGCATCGGTCAGCCGGCGGTCCCGAAACACTGCGCAGGGCGGACCGCTCGCGGCGACCTTGCCTCCCGACAGAAGCACGGCTCGATCGGCAAAGCGAGCCGCCAAGTTGAGATCGTGGAGCACTGCGATAACGCCGATGCGCCGCTGCGCCGCGCGGCTGGCCAAGCGCAACACAAGCTGTTCGTGGGCCAAGTCGAGGCTCGACGTGGGCTCATCGAGCAGCAGGTATCGCGATGCGCCGCTCTCGCCGCCCGACCAAACCTGCAATAGGGCGCGAGCAAACTGCACCCGCTGCCGCTCGCCTCCAGACAAGGTCCGGAACCGACGGCCGAGCAGGTGGCGGATGGCGCACGCCTGGGCTAGCTCACCGAGCGATGCGTTCAACTGTTCCCGGCCTCCATGCACCCAGCCCATGCGCAAGATCTCCTCGACCTGGAAGTCAACAACGACATCAGCGGACTGAGTCATCACGCTGCGCCGCTGCGCCTGTTCCACGGCGCCAAGACGGTCGAGGGAAACGCCGCCCAGCCGCACCGCGCCGGCGGTGGGCGCCAACTCCCCGGAGAGCACCCGGACCAAGCTCGACTTGCCCGCTCCGTTCGGCCCGATGAGTGCCGTCAGGGTGCCGGGAACCACCTCGATGGAGACGTCTTCCAGCACCGACGCTTGGCCGAGCCGCAACCCCACCCTGAGTGCGGCGAGGGTCACTGCGGCCTCACCCGGGCAATGAGCCAAAGGAAGAACGGGGCACCGAGTGCGCTTGTGACCAGGCTCACCGGGAGTTCGGCCGGGGCCATCACCGTGCGTGCGAAAAGGTCCGCCAAGATGGTCAAGCCCGCCCCGAGCAGGGCTGCCGCCGACATCAGGCAGCTATGCCCGGACCCAACAAGCAGACGCGCCACGTGGGGCACGACGAGGCCCACGAAACCGACGATGCCGGATGCTGCGACGCCCGCGCCGACCGCCGTGGCGGAGCAGAAGATGACCCGCTTCTGCACACGCTTCACGTCCACGCCAAGGTGGAAGGCCTGCGGTTCGCCAAGCTGCAGCAGGTCGAGGGGCCGGGCTTGGCGGCGGAGCACAAAATAGGCGGCGGCAATCAACAGCGCGACCGGGATGGTGATGAGCCACGTGGCGCGCCCGAAACTACCCATCATCCAGAAGACGAGGCTGCGCAGCTGTCCGTCGTCGCTGACGTACTGGAAGACGCCGATGCACACCCCAGCAAGCGCGTTGAGGGCAATGCCCACGAGCAGGATCGTGACGACGCTGAAGTGACCGTAACGGTTCGCAAAGCCATAGAGGAGAATAGTAACCAGCACAGCGCCGACGACGGCCGCCAGGGGCAGCGCAAAAGGCGTCGCCCAGCTTGCGAGCCCAAGGGCTGAGCCGAGCACGATCATGGCAATCGCACCCACCGCAGCGCCGCTCGAGACCCCGATGAGGCCCGGATCCGCAAGCGGATTGCGGAACATGCCTTGCAGGCAGGCGCCTGAAACGGCCAGGGCGGTGCCGACGAGTCCTGCCAAGACCACGCGCGGTGCGCGGATGCCGAACAATACCGCCCGCTCCAAATCGGCTCCGGCGTCGAACAGGTGGCTAAGCGAGAGGGGGACGGCCCCGTAGGTCAGCGCTGCCGCGACAACGGCGGCGAGACCCGCGGCAAGCAACACCAACACCGCGGGCTGCCTCCGCAGGCCCCAAATCCATACCGTCGAGGAGTCCGCGGACATCGATGAGTCCGCGGACATCGGGGTGTCCGGCGTCATTCGGGCCAAGGTTCCTGCAGTGTTCGTGCAATCTCCAGAGCGGTCGAAAGCGTACGGGGCCCGAATCCGAGCAGGGCCATGCCATCCAGCGCGGCAATGCGTCCTGCCCGTGCCGCCGTGGTGAGCCGCAGGGCGGGCGACAATGCCGCGGACTGCGCGGCTTCCAGCTCGGCGCTGCCCCGAGCGGCCATCAACACGAAGTCGGGGTCGACCACCGCCATCGCTTCAGCAGACATCGGCTTCCAACCCACGACGTTTCCGAACACGTTCTCGGCCTGGATCATGCGCAGCAGCCCATCGCCGGACGTTCCCTGACCGGCGACCAAGGGCGCACCATCCGAGGTGCCGAGCAGCAGCGCCACGCGTGGTCGCGATGGCGATGCGGAGGCCGCAAGTGCCGCCAGCGCCGCGGCTTGGGGAGCGAGGCGAGCGGCGATCAGGGCCTCAGCGGCCTCCTGAAGACCCAGCACGGCAGCCACGCAACGCACCTTGGCGAGAATCCCTTGCGCGGATTGCATCGCCTCGATTCGCACCACATCGACGCCCGCACGGCGGATCTGGGCCAGGACCTCCGGCGGTCCCATGTCATCCTCGCCCAGCACGAGGCTCGGCGACAGGGAGAGCAGGCCCTCCGCCGACAGGGCGCGCACGTAACCCATCGAAGGATGACGGACCGCCTCGGGGGGATAGTTGGCCGTCGATTCCACCCCCACGATATGGTCTTGCGCACCGAGAAAGTACAGAATTTCGGTCAGCGAACCACCGGCGACAGCGATTCTCGACGCGTCTGCGGCTGGCTCGCAGGCGAAGCCGCCGCCAGCCAGCATGGCCGCAAGGGCGAGGGCGCCTCGCACCCTCAAAGCTCCGCTCGCAGGGTGACGCCGGCGTGGAAGCCGGGCTGCGTGAATCGAGTGGGCGCGTCCTGGCCAATGGCCGCCGTGTCAGCCCAACGCAGATAGGTTCGATCGGCAAGGTTGAACAGCCCGACGTTCAGCCGGATGCGATCGGTAAGGCGCACGTGGCCGAGGAGGTCCACGATGCCATATCCGCTGGTCGGAATCCGCGTCTCGGCTGCGTCGATCTCGGAGACATCCTTGCCAGCCACCAGCGTCCACCGAAGTTGGGCACCCCAGCGGCCGCTCGGCGCTTCGTAACCCAACCCAAGCACCGCCGTCAGGGGTTCAATGCTGTTGAGCGGCTCGCCGCTCTCCCGGTCCCTGCCCTGCGCCCAGGCGATCGCCGCCTGCAAGGTCACATCCTGCTGCCCGGCCAGCCAGCGCGCGACGTCCAGGAGCGCCGACAGTTCGGCGCCGTCGATGCGCACCTGGGCGCGGTTGACGGACTGAAAGGTCAGCAGGCCGTCCTGCGGATCCACGCCGCGACTCCCCGCGAAGGCCGGGGCAACTGCGAACGACTCGATGAAGTCGTCATAGGTATTGCGGAACGCGGAGAAGCGCATCTGGCCAGCGTCTCCGAACCACCGCAGGCCCGCTTCCACCCCTTGACTGCGCTCGGAGGACAGGCTGGGACTGGATACCGTCTTGTAGCCGCCGAGGAAGTTGGTGAACCCGACGTTGACGTCGTCGTACGGCGGCGCCCGAAAGCCTTCGCTGTAGCGGACGAACAGCGAAGTGTGGTGTCCGGCGGCCCATACGGCGCCCATTTTTACCGTGACCTCGGAATCCGCGTAGTCCTCCGGCGCAGGGGAGCCCGGATTGCCGACGAAATAGACGGCGTCCGGCGCGGCGTCGGCGTCGAAACGGTCGAAGCGCACACCGGGGGAGAGCAGCAGCCGACCATCGAAGAGCGATATCTCGTCCTGCGCCAAGATGCCGATCTGCACGACCTTCGTGGGCGGAAAATCCCTTGTCGGGTAGGGATGGAACTCGCGCATCGGCGCCCCGGTCGCGTCAAAGGTCGCGCCGTCGCGCAACGACAGGTTGTCGGTCTCGTAGTAGTCCGCTCCGTAGGTGACTAGGTGCCGCGATGGGCCAAGGTCGAAGACCTTGCCGAACTGCGCGTAGGCACCGCGGATCTTCTGCTTGTACTCGGCGTCGCGGGTCCGCGTCTGGACGGCGCGGGTGCGCGTGGTGCGGTCTTCCAACGTGGACTGCTCGGTCTTCGAGCGCTGTTCGTAGCCGACCAAGTGCACGCTGTCCGCGAATGCGGTGACGCCCGTGAAGCGATAGGCGAGGGACCATCGCTGCCGGTCGCGCGCATCCCGGGCGTTGCGTCGGTCGATGGTCGCGCCAAACACGGAGAGACCGTAATCCGACAGGATCTGGGTGTCGGTTTCGTTGCGGTAGTCGTCGAAGCCCAAGGTGAAGCGGTGCGCGTTGCTCGGCGCGAAGGCGAACTTGGCCGTGAGATTGGCGGTGTCGATGGATTGCGGATCGGGGCGCTCTCGCGCTGGACCGGCACCGGCGGCGTTGCCGCCGTTGTCCCGCTCGTGTCCCTGGCGCTGGGAAAAGTGCAGCAGGGCGGAAAGCCGGCCACCGCCCGCCGCCGCGGTGACCGCTGCCATGAGGCTGTCGTCCGCGCTCGTGTGGCCGGCCTTCAGTTCCAAGTGCCGGTGCCGGTCCTCGTCCAGATAGTCCTGCGGGGCCTTGGTCGTGAACGCGACCACCCCGCCCAGCGCATCGCTGCCGTATAGGGCGGAGATCGGCCCTCGGGCGATCTCGGCGCGGCTTAGGCTATCCACATCCACGAAGTCCCGGCGCGCCGACAGAAACGGGCCGAACGAGAACTCATCCGGCACCCGCACACCATCCACCAGCGTCAATACGCGATTGCCGCCAATGCCGCGGATGGTGAAGCCGTCGAGACCGAAGCGCCCGCCGCCGGCGACAGTGACGCCTGGCTCGAAACGCACGAGATCAGCAATGTTGCGCGCCAAGCGCCGCTCGATGTCCTCAGCGGTGGTCACCGACACGGTGGCGGCCACCTCTTCAAAGCTGTGCTCCGTGCGGGTTCCGACCACAGTGATCGTCTCTTCGACGAGGGGTTCGGGTTCCACGTCGGCGGATGCAAGGCTGGCGCACAACAGGCCAAGGGCGGCGCGGCAGGCAGCGGTAAACATTCTGATCTCCTTACTAATGCAAATGCGAAATAGTCGCATTTGCATTAGTAAAACACGATCGGGGATGGAAGGCAACCGTCTTTTTGCCCCCTCGTGGCAAAACTTTCGCTTGCAATGCTGGCGGGAAAGAATGACGATTTCCGGTCTGCTCAGTCCACTTAAACACTCGGTGTCGTGTCCGAACCAGCGCCCACAAACGAATCTGCGGACCCGCGCCCGCTGAAGGTTCCGCCGCACTCGATTGAGGCGGAGCAATCGGTGCTCGGCAGCCTCATGCTGAAGCCTGACGCTTGGATTGATGTGATCGACGTCCTCAACGTCAACGACTTCTACCGCTCCGAGCACAAAATCGTCTTCGATGCCATGGACCGGCTGTGGCGGGACAATCAGCCCATAGACGCCATCACTGTGGCTGAGGTGCTCACCAGCAACGGCCAGCTCGACCGCATTGGCGGCGCCGCCTATCTGGCGGATCTGGCGGAAAACACGCCGGGCGCCAGCAACGCCGCCGCTTACGCGCGCATCGTGCGCGAGCGCTCCACCCTCCGGCAGTTGATCCGCGCCGGACAGCGCATCGTGGAAGCGGGTTTCGACCCCGACGGACGCAGCGGCGACGACCTGGTGGAACTCGCCGAGAGCGAGGTCTTCGGCATCGCCGAACGGCGCATTGGCGATGAAGGGCCGCAGCCGGTGACGCCCATGCTGCATCGGGCTGCCGAGGAATTGCGCAAGCTCTACGAGAACCAAGGCCAATTGCCCGGCCTGCCAAGCGGCTTCGAGGACCTGGACAAGAAGACCGCCGGCTTCAAGGACTCCGACCTGATCGTCATCGCTGGACGACCCTCCATGGGCAAGACTTCCTTCGCCATGAACATCGTCGAGTACGCGGTGGTGCAGTGCGACAAGCCAAGCGTGGTGTTCAGCCTCGAAATGGCCGCCGAGCAGCTCGTGCTGCGCTTGCTGTCCTCCTTGGCGCGCATCGATCAGAGCCGCATGCGCATCGGCGAACTCGAGGATTATGACTGGACCAAGTTCAGCGCCGAAGTGGCGCGGCTCAAGGATCGGCCGCTCTACATCGATGACACCCCCGCGCTGACGCCAGGCGAACTGCGCGCTCGGGTGCGGCGGGTTTCGCGGGAAGCGGGCGGCATCGGCCTGATCGTGGTGGATTATCTGCAATTGATGCGCATCGCGGGCTCGCCCGAGAACCGGACCAATGAAATTTCGGAGATTTCCCGTTCATTGAAAGCCTTGGCGAAGGAAATGCGGTGCCCTGTGCTGGCGCTCTCGCAGCTCAATCGGGACGTGGAAAAGCGGCAGAACAAACGGCCCATGATGGCCGACCTGCGCGACTCCGGTGCCATCGAACAGGACGCCGACCTGATCCTGTTCATCTACCGTGACGAGGTGTACAACGAGGACTCCCCGGACAAGGGAGTCGCCGAAATCAACATCGGCAAGCAGCGCAATGGCGTCACCGGCACCATACGGCTCAGCTTCCTCGGCGAGCTGACGAAGTTTGAAAGCCTGGCGCCTGGCCGTTACGACGACCTCGAACCGCCCTAACCGCCTAGTTCCGTGGCCAAGCCCCAAACGATTTACGTCTGCTCCGCCTGCGGCGCGGAGCATGTGCAGTGGCAGGGCCAGTGCAGCGCCTGCAGCGAGTGGAACAGCCTGTCCAAGCTGCGCATCGGCGCGACACCCGCGACCAAGCTGGGGTTCAGCGGCGCCGAGGCACAAGTGCGCAAGCTTTCGGAGGTGGAGACGGAGGCCGCAGGACGGCTCCCCACCGGCTTCGGTGAGCTCGACCGGGTGCTCGGCGGCGGCTTGGTACCCGGCTCGGTGGTATTGATCGGCGGCGACCCCGGCGCCGGCAAGAGCACCCTGCTGCTGCAGGTCTGCGCCGGCGTGGCCCAGCAATGCCCGGTGCTCTACGTCACTGGCGAGGAGTCTCTGCAGCAGTTGGCCCTGCGCTCGGAGCGGCTGGGGCTGCCGGCCGGCAACTTGGAAGTGGCTGCGGAAACCCGGGCGGAAACCATCGCTGGCCTGATCGAGGAGCGAAAACCCAGCCTCGTAGTGCTCGATTCCGTTCAGGTCATGCAATTGGAGAGCATCGACGGCATGCCGGGCAGCGTCAGCCAAGTGCGGGAGACCGCCGCCTACTTCACCCGCCTGGCCAAGGGCACCGGCGCCGCGGTGGTGCTGGTCGGCCACATTACCAAGGAGGGCAACCTCGCCGGACCCAAGGTGCTTGAGCACATGATCGACTGCTTCATGATGCTCGACAGTCCCGCCGGCAGCCGCTACCGCACCCTTCGCGGGTTGAAAAACCGCTTCGGGGCGGTCAACGAACTCGGCGTATTCGCCATGACCGGCAAGGGCATGCGGGAAGTCGCCAATCCATCGGCGATCTTCCTGCAGCGCGGCGAGGCGCAGTCCCCCGGCAGCGTCGCCACGGTGGTCTGGGAAGGCACGAGGCCCATCCTGGTCGAGCTGCAGGCGCTGGTGGACGACGTGCAGGGCGGCTACCCCCGGCGGGTGGCCGTGGGCCTGGACCAGCAGCGCCTCGCCATGCACCTCGCAGTGCTGCACCGCCACTGCGGCATCCAATTGGCGGATCAGGATGTCTTCGCCAACGTCGTGGGCGGCGTGCGCATCGCCGAGACGGGCGGCGATCTGGCGGCGCTGCTGGCGGTGCTGTCGTCGCTGCGCAACCGCGCCTTGCCAAAGGATCTGATCGTGTTTGGAGAGCTGGGTCTGACCGGCGAAGTGCGACCTGTGGCCAACGGCCAGGAGCGCCTGCGCGAAGCCCGCAAGCACGGCTTCAAGACGGCCATCGCCCCCCACGCCAACCAGCCCCGCGACCCGATCAAGGGAATGGCGGTGCACGGCGTCAAGACCTTGGGCGCTGCGTTGGACGTGGTGGCCGGACTGCCCTAACCCCAAAGCCTCAACAAGGAGCATTTGCCGTGAATCAACCCGCGCATCACTGGGACGAATCTCGAACCGATCCGGCGCGAACCGTAGATTCGCGCCGGAACCTCAGGGGAATCCCTTGAAGCGAGGACGACCGGGGCTGGCATGGATTCCACTCATTCTGGGATTGGTCTCCTGCGCCGCGTCCTGCAGCGGGGGCGGTGAGGGCGGCGATGCCGAGGCTGCCGCCGCCTCCGCCAACCTGGTGGTCACCGCCAATGGGCCGGTGCGCGGCGTCGCGGACGGCGACCTGCGCACCTTTCGGGGCATTCCCTACGCCGCCCCGCCGGTGGGCGAACGGCGCTGGCAGCCGCCGCAGCCGCACCCCTCGTGGACCGCGGTTCGCGACGCGGTGGAATTCGGCACACCCTGCTGGCAAAACCGAATCGACGGCTTCTACGACCGGGGCGACATCCCCCGCAGCGAGGACTGCCTCCATCTGAACGTCTGGACCCGATCCAACCCCGGCGACAACGCGCCGGTGATGGTCTGGATCCACGGCGGGGCGCTGTTGATCGGCCACGGCCATCTCGACGTCTATGACGGCGCGGCCTTGACCGAGCAGGGCGTCGTGCTGGTCAGCATCAACTACCGGCTGGGGGCACTGGGCTTCTTCGCCCACGAGGCCTTGACCGAGGAGTCCGCGCACCAGGCCTCCGGCAACCAAGGCATTCAGGACCAGACCGCCGCCTTGCAGTGGGTGCAGGCAAACATCGCCGCCTTCGGCGGGGATCCGGACAACGTCACGATCTTCGGTGAGTCCGCCGGCTCCTGGAGCGTTTGCTACCAGGTGGCGACTCCCTTGGCCAAGGGACTGTTTCACCGCGCCATCGGCCAATCCGGGGGCTGCTTCGCACCCCATCCGCACTTGGACCAGGCCGGCACCACGCCGCAGTCGGCGCGCTCCGCCCACGCGGTCGGCGCTGAGCTCGGTGAAGTGCTCGGCACCCAGGACTTGGCCGCACTCAGGGCCATTCCCGCCGAAACCCTCTATGCGAAGGTCGCGCAAGCGCAATGGAACCCCGGCACCTTGGTCAACGTGGACGGGCATACCTTCCCGGCGCAGATGTCGGAGATCTTCGCCGCCGGCGCCCACAACCGGGTGCCCACAATGATCGGCTCGAACGCCGACGAAGGCACCACCCTTTGGGTGGACTTCACGGAGCAGGACGCCGACGCCTATCGGGCGGGCGTCGAGCAGGCGTGGGGCGGGCGGGCCGAGACCATCCTAGAAGCCTATGCGGACGATGCCGAGATCAGCATCCAGCGGGCGCAACAGCAGATTCGCTCCGACGTCCTGTTCGCCTGGCAGATGCGGACCTGGGCCCGGGCGCTGGCGCCCTTCCCGGAACCCGCTTATCTTTACTTCTTCAGCCATGTGCCGGATCTCGGCGGCGACTACGGCACCGGACTGGGCGCCTACCATGCCGCCGAGATCGCCTACGCTTTCGGCAACATCGCCACCACCGTCGGCGGCGCATCCCGCACCCCGCGCCCGAGCGACGTTGAAGTCTCCCGGCTGCTGGTCGGCTACTGGACCAACTTCGCCAAGACCGGTGACCCCAACGGCGAAGGCCTGCCGCACTGGCCGCGCTACGAACCGGCCGAAGACGCGGCCCTCGAACTGGCGGCAGCACCCAGGGTCATCAAGAACCTGCGCAAGGCCAAGCTCGACGCCATGGACCAGGCGTTTTCCGGCAGGAGTGGATAGACGACGCTCCAGCGAGCGCCGCTCCAAGGGCGAGAACCTCCGGTTCGTTGCGGTTTCGCTGGCGCGAAACTCCTATTGAGCCAGACGAATTCCTTGGTTCGAGGGCATCCTGCCCTCGACTAGGTTCTAGGCCGCAGCCTTCTTCCTGCGAAAATCCGTTACTGAGCGTGATTCACCTTGAAGTTGAAGCGAGAATGCTTGCGCGGCGGGCAGTTGCTCTACAATAGCCGCTTCTTCATCTTTCCTTGAGCCGTTACGAGGCCACCGATGTTCAATTCCTGCACCTCCCTTCGGGCATTTGACCCGGAAATCGCCGATGCCATCGCCCTTGAGGACAGCCGCCAGGAGGAGCACATCGAGCTGATCGCCTCGGAGAACTACGCCAGCCCCTTGGTGCGGCAGGCGCAGGGCAGTTCGCTGACCAACAAGTACGCCGAGGGCTATCCGCACAAGCGCTACTACGGCGGCTGCGAGTACGTCGATCAAGCCGAGGTGCTGGCCATCGAACGGGTCAAGGCGCTGTTCCGGGCGGACTACGCCAACGTGCAGCCCCACTCCGGATCCCAGGCCAACGCCGCGGTTTACCTGGCGCTGCTTGAGGCCGGCGACACCGTGCTCGGCATGAGCCTCGCCCACGGCGGGCACCTGACCCACGGCGCCAAGGTGAACTTCTCCGGGCGCCTCTACAACGCCGTGCAGTACGGGCTGCACCCGGACACCGGCGAGGTGGACTACAACGAGGTGGCCCGCCTGGCCCATGAGCATCGACCGAAAATGATCGTGGCCGGATTCTCGGCCTATTCGCGGCGCATGGACTGGGCCCGGTTCCGCACCATCGCCGACGAGGTGGGCGCCTATCTGCTGGTGGACATGGCCCACGTCGCGGGGCTCGTCGCTGCCGGCCTCTATCCCAGCCCGGTGGCCATCGCCGATGTCACCACGTCCACCACCCACAAGACCCTGCGCGGCCCCCGGGGCGGCGTGATTCTGGCGCGGGCCAACCCGGAGGTGGAAAAGAAGCTGAACTCGGCGCTCTTCCCCGGCTCCCAGGGCGGCCCGCTGATGCACGTCATCGCCGCCAAGGCGGTGTGCTTCAAGGAAGCGCTGACCCAGGAGTTCCGGGACTACCAAGCCCAGGTGCTGGCCAACGCCCGGGCCATGGCCGAGGGCTTCATCGAGCGCGACCACAAGGTGGTCTCGGGCGGCACCGACAACCACCTGTTCCTGCTCGACCTGATCGAGACCGGCATCACCGGCAAGGCCGCCGACGCCGCCTTGGGCCGCGCCAACATCACGGTCAACAAGAACGCCGTGCCCGGCGACCCACGCTCGCCGTTCGTCACCAGCGGCCTGCGCATCGGCACCCCGGCGGTCACCACCCGGGGCTTCAAGGAGGCCGAGTGCGCCGAACTGACCCACTGGATGTGCGACCTGTTGAGCGACATCAACGACGACGCCAAGATCGCCGCAGTGAAGGAGAAGGTGGTGGCGCTTTGCCGAGCCTTTCCGGTGTATGGTTCGCCCTAAGCTGAACTTCATGCGCCAACCATGCACTGCCCGTTTTGCGGAACCGACGACACCAAGGTAATCGACTCGCGGCTGGTCAGCGCCGGCGAGTCGGTGCGGCGGCGCCGGGAGTGCCGCAACTGCGGCGAGCGCTGGACCACCTTCGAGACCGCCGAACTGGTCATGCCGAGAATCGTCAAGCGCGACGGCTCCCGGGAGCCTTTTGACGAGAGCAAGCTGCGGCGCGGCCTGCAGACCGCCCTGGAGAAGCGCCCCGTCCCGGTGGAGGACGTGGAGGCGCTGATCAACCGCGTCAAGCACAGCATACGGGTCACCGGCGAACGGGAGGTGGCGGCCGAGATGCTCGGCCGCGAAGTCATGGGCGAACTGCGCCACCTCGATCCCGTGGCCTACGTGCGCTTCGCCTCCGTTTACCTCAACTTCGAGGACGTGAGCGAGTTCCAGTCGGAAATCCTGCGCCTCAAAGACAGCGCGCAATGATCACCGGCACCGACCAGGCCCACCTCACCGAAGCGATTGAACTCGCAAAAGAGGGCCTCTACACCACCACGCCCAATCCCAGGGTGGGCTGCGTCATCGCAAGCGGCAACCAAGTGTTGGGCCGCGGCTGGCATCAATGGGCCGGCCAGGACCACGCGGAGATTCGCGCCCTCAAGGACGCTGGCCAGGACGCGGCGGGCGCCACCGCCTACGTCAGCTTGGAGCCCTGCTCGATCCACGGGCGAACGACGCCCTGCACCGACGCCCTGATTGCAGCTGGAATCAAGCGGGTGGTGGTCGGTGCGCTCGACCCCGACCCGAGGGTCAACGGCAAGGGCCTCGGGCAGCTCAAGGCGGCGAACATTGAGGTGGACTTGGCCAACGATGAACACGCGCAAGCCTTGAACCTTGGCCACCGGCAGCGCATGGTGCTGGCCCGTCCTTGGGTGCGGGTGAAGATGGCCGCCTCCCTCGACGGCCGCACCGCCATGGCATCCGGCGAAAGCCAATGGATCACCGGCCCGGCGGCGCGCCAGGACGTTCAACATTGGCGGGCGCAAAGCTGCGCGGTGGTCACCGGCGTCGGCACCGTGCTCGCGGACGACCCCCGGCTGAATGTGCGCGACCACCGCTGCGCCTGCGACGGCAAGTTGCGCCAGCCCCTGCGGGTAATCCTGGACAGCCGGCTGCGCAGCCCCGCGAATGCGCAAGTTTTTGAGCCGCCCGGCACCGTCGTAATCGCCCACGCCGGCGCGGCAACCGCCGGCCATCCCAAGGCGGAGTGCATCCCCTGCGGCACGGAACAAGTGGATTTGGCGCAAGTGCTGACCCGCTTGGCGGAGCGGCACTGCAACGAGGTGTTGGTCGAAGCCGGGTCGGCCCTCGCCGGAGCCTTCCTCAAGGAAGGCCTCTGCGACGAACTCATCCTCTATCTCGCACCCAAGTTTCTCGGTGCCCAAGCCCGGCCCTTGTTGGAGGTGCCTCTCGATCGCTTGGAGCAAGCCCTGGCGGGCGAAATCGTCGAGGTCGAACGCTTTGGCCCAGACCTGCGCCTGCGCTTGACGGGGTTTTAGGGCGATGGCGGGGCAAGGCGGACGAGGTGCACCGGGCGTCAACGTGGGGCGGCGACGCAAAGCCCGCCGCGTCCTCGTGCAAGCGCTCTACCAATGGCAGATGAACCGCACCAGCGCCAGGCTGCTGACCGCGGAGTACACCGGCAGCGGGTCGTTGGACAAGGCCGATCGGCCCTTCTTCGATGCGATGCTCGGCGCGGTGCTGGCCAGCCCCAGCCAACTCGACGAACTCTACCGCGACTTGCTCGACCGGGACCAGAAGCGCCTCGACGGCATCGAACTCGCCATCCTGCGCTTGGGCGCCTGCGAACTGCGGCATCGGCCGGACGTGCCCGCCCGGGTGGTGATCGACGAGTACATCGAACTCGCCAAGCTGTTCGGGGCGCAAGCGAGCCACAAGTACGTCAACGGCGTGCTGGACAAACTGGCCGGACGGCTGCGCCCCACCGAAATGGGGCCGCGGGCTTGATGGACGAATTTGCCCTGATCGAACGCATTGGGGCGCAGTTGGGCGGCGAGGCCCCGCAATGGCTGGTGCTGGGGCCGGGCGACGATGGGGCGGTGGTCCGGCCACCGGCGGGCCATGACATTGCCAGTTCGATCGACAGCTTTTTGGCCGATGTCCACTTTCCCGCCGGCGCCGACGCCGAGCTGATCGGCTACCGCTGCCTGATGGCGAGCCTCTCTGATCTGGCGGCGATGGTGGCGGCCCCAGCCTGGGCGCTGGTGGCGCTCAGCCTGCCGGATGGGAATGCCGACTGGGTGACGGCCTTGGCCAGGGGCATGGACGAGGCGGCCGCGGCAGCCGGGGCGCGGATCGTCGGCGGCAATCTCGCCGCCGGTCCGTTGGCCATCACGGTGAGCGTGCAGGGCTGGGTGCCGACCGGCGCCATGCTGCTGCGCGCCGGGGCGAAGCCCGGCGACGCCATCTGCCTGAGCGGCCCGGTGGGCGGTGCGGCGGCGGCCTTGCGGCAAGTCGATCTCGCCGCTTCCCGACCCGGCCAACTGAGTGCGCTGGAACGTTCGTATTGGCGGCCACAGCCACCGTTTTCGCTGGCACCGGAATTGCGCAGCCACGCCAGCAGCGGCATCGATCTCTCCGACGGCCTGTTGGCCGACCTTGGCCATGTGGCCGCCGCTAGCGGCGTCGGCCTGCACCTGGAAAGCGCCGCCATTCCCCTGGCCGAGGGCGCCAGGCTTGACGATGCGCTATCCGGCGGCGACGACTACGCCCTGGCTTTCACCACCCGGCACCCGCCCTTGACGGCGCGCTTCGCGGTCATCGGCGAAGTGGCCGCCGGCGGCGGCTTGTTTGTGGACGGCAAGCCGGCTGATGAGCAGGGGTTTCGCCATTTCCGTTGATCTGAACTGGCGCGCCTTGAAGCACCCGACGACGTTCATCGCCTGTGGGTTCGGCACCGGCCTGCTTCCCAAAGCCCCGGGCACCTGGGGTTCGGCCTTAGGGTTGGCCCTGTGGCTGCTGATTCCGCCGCAGCCGATGTGGCAAATCGGCGTATGCGTCATTGGCTTCCTCGTCGGCTGGCTGGCTTCGGCGCAGGTTTGCCGGCGCTACGGGCAGAACGACCCATCCGAAGTGGTGGTGGACGAATTCATCGGCGTCTGGATTGCCTTGGCGGCGCTGCCCCGGCAGGCTTTTTGGCTGTTTGTGGGCTTTGTGCTCTTTCGCATCTTCGACGTCCTCAAGCCCTTCCCCGTTGGCGCGCTGGAACGGCGCTTCAAGGGCGGTTTCGGCGTGATGATCGACGACGTGGCCGCAGGCGCCATGGCCGGGCTGGTGGGTTACGGTGCTTGGTTGCTGGTGGGACAGGGAGCTAGTTGAACACCGTCCGCAAGCCCTTCGCCGCTAAGCCCGAGATGATGGTGAAGTGGGTTTCCTCCGCCAGAACGCGGGTGGTCAGCTTGAGGCTGGGGTAGTTGCGGCCCGTGAGCCGATCCGACATTTGCTGCGTGTAGTCGGCGGTGTTGGCGGTCTTGAAGATCGGCACGAGCGGTTCCGGCAAGCCGGGGTAGAGCATGTGCTCCTCATCGCCCGCGGCCAGATACACGGTGGCCGCCAGGTCGTCGTGGGCTTCGGCGTAGCGCCGCTCGAAGTCAAAGCTCAGCGGATGGTCCCAGCACAGCCACGGGCTGCCGATGACGTAGCGGTTGAAGGATGCCGGCTTGTTCAGCAGCGTGTAGGTGCCAAACAGCCCGCCCATGGAGTCCCCAACGTAGGTGGCGTCGTCCGACACCCGGAACCTTGACCCCACCCAGTCCCGCAACTCCGTGGTCAGGAACTCCAGAAAGCGCGGCGCACCGCCGCAGGGAACCTCACTGCCGGCCACCAGCGCCATCTGCCCAGCTTGGTAGGGGTCTTTCGACGGGGAGAAGTCCCGCGTGCGCAAGCGAATGAACTGCTGAAAATCGCGCCCGATGGGATAGCCGACGCCGACCAGCAGGCACGGCGGGATTTCGCCGCCCAGCGTCAATCCGCCTACGATGTCCGCCGCCATCCCGAAGCCGTTGTTGGCGTCCGTGAAATAGATCACCGGCAGCGGCTCCTCCGGCATCACCAACGGCGGCAACAGGCTGATTTCAAAGTCGTCGCCCACGACCTCCGAATGAAGCCGGTGAACTTGGGAATTTTCAATGATTGCCGTCGCCATGATCGCCTCTCGGATTGTTTGTGATTTCGTTGGGTAAAGTCTCGCCCGATTCAAACTGAGGGCGGGCGCCGCGCGACCATACGGTCGCATTGTAGTTTCGCTACCGCGAAACTCCTTGCCCCATACGGTCGCATTGCAGTTTCGCTGCCGCGAAACTCCTTGCCCAATCGAGGGCGGGACGCCGCGCGACCATTCGGTCGCATTGGAGTTTCGCTGCCGCGAAACTCCTTGCCCAATCGAGGGCGGGACGCCGCGCGGCCATACGGTCGCATTGGAGTTTCGCTGCCGCGAAACTCCTTGCCCAATCGAGGGCGGGACGCTCGGTCCAAGGAACCGGCCCGGCGCAGCGTGTTTCACTTGATGCGGTCGACCGCCTGCCGCCCCAGTTCGGCCAGCAAGGTGTCTTGCAAACCTTCTCGGCGTAACAGGCCAGTGGCTTCCTCGCTCAAAACCCGCGCTTCCCGGCGCGCCTCATCCAAACTCATGAGGGTGACGAACGTGGATTTGTCCGCTTGTTGGTCGGAACCGGCCAGCTTGCCGAGGGTGGCGGTGTCGCTGGCGACGTCCAGAACGTCGTCAATGATCTGAAAGCCCAGCCCGATGCGGTCGCCGAAGTCCTTTGCCACCGCCAACTGCGCCTCGCTGGCACTCCCGAACAGGGCGCCGATCTGCACCGCGGCGCTAATCAGCGCCCCGGTCTTGGCGGCGTGCAGGGCCTTGAGCTCGGCCAAACCCAGTCGCTGGCCTTCGCTGGCCATGTCGAAGGCTTGCCCGCCGGCCATCCCCTGCCAACCAACGGCCTTCGCCAATAGGCTGACCGCCGCGGCCCGGTCGGCGGCGCTTCGCGCCGGCGCGCCAGCGAGCACCTCGAAGGCCAGGCTTTGCAGTGCGTCGCCCACGAGAATGGCCACCGCTTCGCCGTAGGCGGCGTGGCAACTCGGCCGGCCCCGGCGCAGCGCATCGTCATCCATGGCCGGCAGATCGTCATGCACCAAGGAGTAGGCGTGAATCAGCTCGACGGCGCAGGCGGGCGGCAGCGCATCCTTCACGCGGCCGCCGAAGGCCACGCAAGACGCGCAGGTGAGCATGGGCCGCAAGCGCTTGCCGCCGCCCAAGGCCGCGTAGCGCATGGCGTCCACCAGCGGCTGGGCAATGGGGGAACGGCTCGGCAGATAACCCGTCAGCGCCTCTTCTATTGCGGCCCGGACGGCATCCGGCTCAGCCGTCATTCAACGATCCGAGATCCAAGTCTTCAAATTCGCTGTTTTCGGTAAGGGTGCGCACACGCAATTCCGCCTGCTTGAGCGCGGCTTGGCACTGCCGGGTGAGCGCAACACCCTGCTCAAAGGCGACCAGGGAGGCTTCGAGGCCGAGTTCGCCGGATTCCATCTGCTTGACGAGGTCTTCAAGCGCCTTCAAGGCGGCTTCAAAATCGACCTCGGCATCGGCGCCCTCCTGGCTGGCATCGGCCATCGGTTCAGGCCGCGTCGGAGGCGGGTTTGGCCGCTTGGCCGGTACGGCGCCATGCCCCGCTCGCCGGATCGAAGGTGATCAGCCCTTCGACCTCCAGCTTGGAGAATTCACGGCGCACCATCCACGCGCCCATGGGCTGGTTGCGGTCCCGCAGAATGGTGCAGAGGTCGCCGGGGCGAAATTCCGCCTGGCCTGACGCGGCTAGCTCGCAGATCAGGTCAAAGAGTGTTTCCGTGCGCTTTTGATCGATGCTCATTGCAATTCAGCCAAGGGCGGCACAGGCCGCAACTTCATGGTGCTGCGGTCTTGTACCAAAAACAGCACCTGGCGCACAAGCGCGGAGCTTCCAACATTCAATCGAGGGCGGGGTCCAACCGCACCGGCGTTGCGTCGCAGGCCTCGGTGCCGCCCTGCGACATGGCCACGATTTGGTCGGCCAATTCGTAGTCCTCCGCCCGCAGCCGGTGATAGAGCGTGTGCGCCGCCGGGTCGACTGTCGCATGGTATTGCCGGGGCTCGCCGCCGCGTTCGACGGTGATCACCGGGTCTTCGGCCAAGCGGGCGATCCAAGCGGCATCCGGGCTGCCATGCTCGATCCAAGTTCCCGTGCGGTTCCCCACGATCCAGACCCGCACCCGATCGATTGAGCCGTCTTCGGCGGTTCGGTGCAGCACCACCACCTCACCACTGAGCTCGCTGGCCGCATACATGACAGCGAGGTAGGCCAGCGGAATGCCCACCAAGATGCCGATTGCGATGGTCAGCCATTTCATCGTGCAAACCTCATTCCCGCCAAGGTCGGCCTTGCGCATATGCGCCCAAGTGACGATTCAATTCCTGGACCAAGGCTTCGTCGCCAGCGGCTAAGGCCAGCGCCTCGCGCTGGGTGGCCAGCGCCTCGTCGAACTGCCCGAGTTCCGCATAGGCAGCGGCCAAGGTGTCCAGATAGGCCGCATTTTGCTCCAAGGCCACCGCCTGTTGGGCTTGGGCGAGCGCCAATTCGCCGTTGCGCACACCGGCGGCGCTGGAAGTGGCGCGCAGCCAAGCGTAGCCGTTGAGCGCCTCGGCGGTGCCTGCGGCGAGCACCCGTTCCAGCCAATCCGAAGCCTCGTCCTCCTGGCCTTGCGCCAGCAGCAGGCGCACCAAGCGAAGGGTCGGGCGGCTAAAGCCCGCCTCCGCACCGCGCCGATACCAAGCCATCGCCTCGCCGATGTCCTGAGCCACGCCCAAGCCCGCCTCGTGGATGTGCCCCAGGCCGACGAAGCTGCCCGGTGCCAGCAAGGCGGCGGCGCGGGCGAACCAGTTCCGTGCTGCGTCGAAGTCTTGATCGAGGCCGTTGCCGACCAGATAGGCGTGGGCCAGGTTGGCCATGCCGTTGCCGGAGCCCCGCTCGGCGCCTTGCTTGAAGTAGGCCACGGCCTCGGCCGCAGAGATGCCTTCCAGTTCGCCGCTGCGGGCCATGTAGCCCAAGGCCACGGGTGCTTCAGCGCTGCCGGCGTCCACTGCCTGTTCGTACCAATGCTTGGCCTGTTCGGGGTCCGGCTGGTCGGTGAACGCCGTCCGGTAGCTGGCGGCAAGCTGCACCATCGCCGCCTCATGGCCCTGCTCCGCCGCCCGCTCCAGCCAGATGCGGGCCTCATCAAGGTCATGGGCCGGCCCCGCGCCAGTGAGATAGGCGTAGCCCAAGTGGAATTCGCCGCCGGCATGCCCCACGGCTGCCGCCCGCGCAAAAAAGCCGAAGGCCAGACCCTTGTCGCTGCGCACCCCGTCGCCGTGAAAGTGCAGGCTGCCCCTAGCGACCAGCGCCGCCGGGTTCCCGGCGTCAAACTCCAGGGCGCGGGCGTAGTCCTGGGCGGCGGAAACGTGCAGGCCCTCGGCCTGGAAGCTGTAGCCGCGCAGGTAATAGGCGTGCGAGCGTTCACGCGGGTGCAACCGATGGGCCACCACCGCCGGGTCGAGCCAGGCGCGGGCAAAGGCGAACTGCCCCTGTTCGATCAACTCGACGGCCCGGCTGACGAAGGCGCGGGGATCGAAAGCAGCGCCGTGGGCGAGCGAGGTCAGGCACAGGGCGAGGGCGGTGGCCACGTGAAGAATTTTGGCGCGTCGGCTGCGCTGACGAGCAGGGGGCGGCTTCCGCTTCTCTGTATTTCGAGGGTGGTGCGCCCCCCCGCCGGAAAGATGCGAGGGCGCGAACGTTCGGCTCGTCGTGCCCCCGCTCCGCGGAGGCCCGCCAATCGAACAGGCGTTTCGCGCCAGCGAAACCACCAAGCGAACCAACGGTTCGCGCAGCGTCCCGCCCTCGATCTGGCTCGCCGAAACCACCTCCACAGCAACGGGTTGCGGTCCGCTCATTGGAACGACGGAACCCTCACGGACCCGAAATCCCTGCTCAACCTTGCTCCACGGCCGCATCATGCCCCGATGGTAGCGGATTGCGGCACCGTGCTAAACTTCGCCTCCGTTCAATCAAGTCCATTGGGGGCGATACGGTCTCGACGTCGGTATCAAAGCAAAAGGTGCATGCCGAGAGAGTAGCGGCTCTCGCTAAACAATCGCTGCAAACCCATAGTTGCCAACGACGACAACTACGCACTAGCGGCCTAAAACCCCGCTAACGCTGATGATCCCTCGCCTGCGGGGTGAAATCGGCGGCAAAGACAGCAGGATCGCGCTCTCGCCCACGCCTGGGGGCGGCAGCGTCAAACTTTTCCGGGCTCGCCAACAGCGCCCTGACCGCCGGGCCGCTTGCGGTTAAAGCAATAGACGGACCCTAAGCATGTAGAGCCGATTGCGGCGAACCCACGGACGCGGGTTCGACTCCCGCCGCCTCCACCAAACTTTTGTAGCAGATTGTTTTAATTGATGTTTTAAACATTTCAGCATTGGTATGGACTCCCACATGGTAACTTTGGCTACGGATACCCCCCCGCACTGGTTGCATGCCCCCGGAATCCGTGTATATGGAAGGGCCAGTCCCGTTTCGGAGCACGACTGGCCATGCCGGAGACCCTCCCCCTTCCCCGCCCGCACGACCCCGTAGCGCCCGCATCGTCGGGCACGTTGCCGAACACCGAAGACCCGACGCGCAGATGTCCCCCGGGCCGCTGCGCCCGGGTGGATGCGGCGCCCATGGCCGACGTCGTGGCGCGGTGCGCCGCGCGCGAGGTGCGCACGCCGACGCAGTACGTGGCGCGGTGGACGGAGGTCGCGGTGGTGACGCGCGAGCGCGGCCACTTGGCCGGACGGACGGAACTGTCGTTCAACGCGGCGGCCGACGTGGACGCGGCGCGTCAGGCGCTCGAGGACGCGGTGTGCGGCGCGATCGCCGCCGAGGAGGGCTGTGGCGAGGAACCGGCGCGGGAACGAACGCGCGAACTGGTCGGGGCCCTGGACAGGCCGAAGACGAAGCGCGGCAGCGGCGGCCGCGGCAAGCGGCGGGAGGCCGTGGCAGTTCGGCGGCTGTCCGAGGTCCGGGACCGGGAGATCACGCACGAGCTGCGCTGGAACCGCTGCGCGGAGCTGGCGGTTTCGCTCGAACTGACGGCCATCGAGGCGGCGCTGCCGGCGGCGGTGTCGATGTTCTGTGTGACGGGAGCGTTCGTGTGCTGGGAGACGCGGGCGGGGCTGATGGCGATGGCGCGCGTCAAGACGAACGCGTCGTTCGCAGCGGCGGTGGCGTCGCTGATGCGGCACGGGCTGCTGGTGCCGGTGGACGGCGCGCCGCGCACCGCATGGTATCTGGGCGAGTCGTTCTGGGGCGGGCTGCTGGTCGGCGAGGAATTCGACACGCCGGTGGCGAAGCTGGTGCGCGGCCGGCGCCGGGCGGCGGAACGGCAGGCGGGTCCGCGCCGCGCCGGACAGCGCGGCTCGGTTCGCGAGGGCGGAACGAACAGCGGCGGCGCAGACTCCGGAGCGGAAGACCAGCCGTCGAAGGCCTCGGGCGAGGCGACCTCCTCCGGCAAGTCCGGACCGCGGGAACCGGAGGCGGAATCCGGTAGTGTCGAAAACCGAACCAGTGGCCCGGAGCGCCGGAACGACGGCGGCGGCCGGGACTCGGGGGCCGGGCAGAGCGGCCGCAAACGGGGCGGCAAGGGAGGCGGCGCAGCCCCGGAGCGTGCCGCCCGGAACGGCAAGGAGCGCGTGACGATCGCCAGGTTCGTCGCCGAGGAACTGGCCGACGACCCGCACCGCGGGAAGATCGAGGAGCGCCTGCGCGACTTCTTCGGCAAGTTGGGCGAGTGGCGCGTGGCGTGGTCGCGGCAGCGGGGCCTCGCGGCGCTGGTGCGCGGCGACCTGACGGGGCTGCCGCCGAGGTCGCTCGCGGATGCCGGTGCGCGGCGCGGCGGCCGGTTCGACGCCGCCGATCCCCGCCAGAGCAGGTGCCGGCAGTGCGGCGGGCTCTTCGAGTTGCCGGGAACCGGCGGCGACCGAGGCGACGGCGTGTGCCGCGCCTGCGACCTGCACCTGCGCGCCCGACAACACCTCTGACCGCCTGAGACGACGGTCTCCCGGAGACCGTTTTTCCGCTCGGACGGAAGTGCCGGAAACGACACCTGCCAGATGGCGATTGCCGTACCGCCGCGGTCGACGATGCGCTCGGGACGATCGAGGCGGCGCGCCTCGAGGCGCTCGGCGAGGCGGTGCGGCAGCAGGACCTCGCGGACGAGACCGCCCTTCCCCGCCACGGTGTAGACCACGCCGTCCCTGCCGGCGAACTTCATGCCCTCGGCCGCGGTGCCGGTGAGGCGCGACTGGGCCCGGCGGTCGTCCGGCGGCTGCTCGCTTGGCTTGGCGAGGGTCAGCAGCTCGTGGGCGCGTATGCCGCTGGCGTGCACGATCTCGGTAGCCAGCGCGTTGCGCTCGGCCTGCCGGGCGGCCACCAGGCGGACCTGGGCCGGCGAGTAGGCACACGGTTCGAGGGTGCTGGCGCGGACCGCCTTGACGACGCGCAGCGTGCTTCCGGGCGGCAGCTGCATGGTGACGTGGCGCAGCTGACGTGGCGCAGCATGGCCTGGAGCGCCTGGCGCTCCATGTCGAGCGTCTTCTGGCCCACCTCCGCGGCGCGGCGCTCGATGTAGGCGACGGCCGCGGCCGGGGTCAGCTTCTCCAGCGGCATGTCGAGGCGCGCGGCGACCTGTGCCAAGCGCTCCTGGTAGTTCCTGACGGTGCCGACAGACCGGATACGCGTGCCCTGCAGGCGGCGCATGACGCTGGCGGCCTGCTTCTTCGGGTCGCCGGGCCTGGAGCGGAACCGGTGGCGCGGCTGGTCGCGGCCGCGGCGCGGGCGCTTGAACCTAGCAATGCCGGCGCAACCAGCAGGAGACGGTGGAGCGGGCGATCCGCAGGCCGTGCCGCTCGCGCAGGGCGCGATGGCACTCGCCGATGCCGGCGCCGGCGGCGCGAAGGCGGAGGATCTCGTGGGCGAACCGATCGAGGATCGACGGCGCGTACCTGGGGAACCGCTCGGCGCGGGAGCGCTCGGCGAGGACTTCGGCGATGCCGGCCGCGTCGAATCCGTCGGGCGGCAAACCGACATCGAGGTCCCGCGCTCGGTCGAGCCAGCGGCCGACCGTGGTGGCGGCGACGGCGACATCCCGCTCCTCGAGCAGCCAGCGGGTCAGCTGGGCGAGCGTGGTCCCGGCCCGCCGCAGGGCGAGCAGTTCGGTTCCGTGGCGGTCGAGTCTCGACCGGCGCTGTCCCATGTGCGTTCCTCCCGAGCGCAGGGCGCGTCTGGCAATCCAGTTGTGTTTCCGTAAGAACTTCGCTGCGAACAGGCCGTCCCTCTCGGACGTACTGGTACTTCTCGCAGCTCCGCGGGTAATGGACACGACGTCGGCCATCGCCTTGTCGGATTCCGTCCCCGGCTCGCCCCCGTTCCGTCCTTTCGGACGCGGTCGGGACTGCTCTCGCCGTTGCAGGTGGTTGTCGCGCTGTTGAAGCCGCGCGGGATGCCCTGCCGCATCCCGTCCATGTCGCTTTCGTCACGGTTGCGCATGGACGCCTGGGAAGCGCCGATGGATCGCGTCGGGTTGCTTCGTCGCTATGGGCTTGTGGCCCAAACGGTGTGTTGCCGGGACCGCCCGGCTCGACTTCGCGGGCGTGACCCGCGGGAGGCGTGGGTGGCCTCCTGCCGCACTGTCGCAGGATCGCTGCGTTCGGGGAGCCGTGCGGTCGCCCCGTGGTAGCTGCCGTCGGTCGGCACGTCCCCGTGGCCGGCGGGGAATCGGTTTATGGCCAGTCGGCGTTGCGCTGGCCGGGTGTCCCCGGTTCGCGCTGGCGCGGATGTCGCCGCGCGGGAGGCCGCCGTCGCCCCCGGTACGCTTCGTGTCACATGGCACTTGCCGCGTCTTCACGCGCCGGAGCCGCGTGCGGGTGCCCCGGTTCTGGCGTCGGTGCGCCGCTTCTCCGATGCGAACTAGGACCGGTCGGTCCAACGTTGCCGCTCGCGGTGGAGCGGGCTTGGTAGTGGGTGGGAATATCGCGGAGATCGGCGGCGTTTGGCAACGCCTTGGGGGTGGTGCGGCTGGAAACTGCGCGAACGCCGGGAGTCGTTGCAGCCGCTATGTCGAAGGGTGCGCAGCACCCTCACATAGCGGATGCAACGCGACGCGCGACGGCGGCGGTGCGGCACCGGTTGCGGCAGGGCGTCCGGCGTCGTCGCGGAGGTGCCATCCGGGCCTCGTGCGGGCGACTGCGTACGGCGGCTGATTGTCATGTTCCGGCGCTCGGGCTGAAGGCTGGGGTCCACTCGCGGTCTTCCTTCAGCAACGTGCTGGCGAGCACGATCAGCTTGCGCATGACGGCGGTGAGCGCGACCTTGCCCGGCTTGCCGCGTTCGCGGAGGCGGCTGCAGACACCGGCCAGGTCCGGATTGTGCTGGACGGCGCTCAGGGCGGCCATGTACAGGAGCTTGCGCACCCGGCCGCGGCCGCCGCCGATGAAGCGGCGGCCATTCCATTGGCCGGACTCGCGCGCGACGGGGGCCAAGCCGGCGAGGCTGGGCGCCGTCTTGGCGTCCAGACGGCCCAGTTCCGGCATCCCGGCAAGCAGCCCCGCGGCGGTGATCGCGGCGACGCCCGGGATCGAGGTGAGCACCGCGGCCTTGCGCGCAAGCGCCTCGTCCGCCTTGACGAGCTTGCGGATCGCGGCGTCGATGGCCTTGAGCTGGTTGTCGATCTGGGTCAGCCGGTAACGCAGCTGGTGCTTCACGAGCGGGTGACGCGCGATGTGGCGGCGGTTGAGCACGGCGATCCGGCTCTTCGCCAGCGCGTCCCGGGCGGTCTGGGGTTCGTCGAGGTCGCGTTGGGTCGCCGACGGCGGTTCGTCCAGTCGCGTCTGGATGGCGGCACCCATCGCGGCGAGCATGCGCGCGGCGGCGGCGTCGGTCTGGGCTTGCTGCCCGCACGATGCAAATCGAAGGGTGCTGTTGTTGTACCGGGGTGTACCCGATCGATTGCGTCGCCTGACGCCGCGTGGTAAGTTGGAACAACTGGGTACAACGTCGGGCGAAGATAATGATTGAAACCAAGGCGAGAACATATACCGCGGCGAAGTCGAGGACGCAGGGCCGGAAAGCATGGGCGGTGACTTTCCGGCATCCGGTTTGCCGCGACGACGAGGGGCGCATTGGCGTCAAGGTGCGACGGGGCCTGGGGACCAGCGACAGCGAGGAGGCGGACGCCTTCGTGGCGGAGCTGAACGCGTTGCTTGGCGATGAGAGCTATTGGAACGTGGCAGAGCGGGGTCGAGCCGAGCAGCGATTCCACAGCGTGGTCGTGCGTGCGTTCTACGAACCCATGGACAACCCGGCAGGTAAGGACCCGATGGCGATCCGTGAGGAGGAAATCCGGCTACCCGACAGGGACGAGGGCTATTCGAGAGTCATGCTGATCGGCACGACGGGGGCGGGAAAGACCTCGCTGCTGCGCCAACTGATCGGGTCGCACCCGACGAGGGACCGCTTCCCGTCGACATCCACAGGCAAGACGACGATCGCGGACATCGAGGTGATTGTGGGCCCCGGCGACTTCGAGGCGGTCGTGACCTTTTTTCCGCGAAGACTCGTGCGGACTTACGTGAGCGAGTCGGTGTCGGAGGCGTGTAAAACGGCGTGGCGCGACGGCTCAGACGAGCGGGTGATGCGCGATCTGCTGAACCATAAGGATCAGCGGTTCCGGCTGGGGTACCTGCTGGGGGCTTGGTCGCCGGACGAGGGAGAACCGGAAGAGGACGACTGGGGGGATGCAACTGAAGAGGAGGAACCCGAGGACGAGCTGGACGCGGGCTCGCTGCCGACGGCGGAGGAACGCGCGGCGATGCAGTCTGCGCTGGACGGGTACCAGGAAAGGGTCCGGCAACTCGCAGCACAAGCCGACGCGGCGATAGCGGGAGTGCTGGACGAGCCGCTGAAGGACATGAAGGCGGAAGACCAGGAGGCGGCGTCGGACCTCTTTGTGGACCAAGCGGAGGGCCTGCCGGACCACGCGGCGCTGGTGGACGCGATCACTGAAGATGTGCTGCGGCGTTTCGCTCATCTGGAGCAAGGGACGCTGACGAGACGTGGCGGATGGCCGGAGAAGTGGACGTTTCGGAGCGACGACCGGAACGACTTTATGCGTCAAGCACGGTGGTTCTCGAGTAACTATCACAGGGCCTACGGGCGGCTGCTCACGCCTGTCGTGCAGGGCATGCGCGTCAGGGGCCCGTTCGTAACCGGGTTCGGCGGCGAGATCCCGAGGGTGGTACTGATTGATGGCGAGGGACTCGGCCACACGCCGGAGTCCGCAGCGAACGTCAGCACCCACTACACGTCGCGGTACGCAACGGTCGATGTGGTCTTGGTCGTTGACAACGCGACGCAGCCGATGCAGGCGGCGCCCTTGTCGGTGCTCCGTTCGGTCGGGACGGGCGGACACGCGGACAAACTGGCGGTTGCGTTCACGCATTTCGACGCCGTCAAAGGGGACAACCTGCCCGACTTTGCGGCGAAAAGGGACCACGTGCTCGGGGCGGTGAAGCTCGCGTTGGCGCGCTTGCGGGACGCGATTGGTGATGTGGTCGTCGGCGGTCTCGAGCGGCGGCTGGACGAAAGGTGCTTCATGCTGGGCTGGTTGGACCAGCCGGCCGAGGGGATTCCAAGCGGGGCGCGCAAACAACTCGGGGAGCTGATGGGGTTCGTGCAGTCCATCATTGAGCCGGAGCCGCAGCCCCAGGCGCGACCGATGTACGACCCGGCAGGGCTCGCGTTCGCGGTGCAGTCGGCATCGCGAGAGTTCCACTCGTTGTGGGACGCGAGACTTGGCTATAGGAGGCGCGACGGGGTGAGCAAAGAGCACTGGGCGCGGGTTAGAGCACTGACGCGGCGTGTTACGTATCGAATGGACAACTACGAGTACAAACACCTGATGCCGGTGGCGGAACTCATCGGACGTCTTTCGGAGGCAACGTCGCGGTTTCTCGACGCTCCGGCGAGGTGGGAGCGGACGGCTGGCGACCAAGACGAAGCCGCCGCGGCGATCGCTAGGATTCGGGCCGAGGTCTACACCGCGCTGCACTCGTTCGCGATGGATCGCATCGTAGAGGAACACTTCAATGAGTGGGGTGAGGCGTTTGAGCACGCGGGTCGGGGCTCCTCGTACGTGCGGGCGCAGCGGCTGCGCGATATCTACGGGGCAGCGGCACCGGTGCCCGGGATCGAACCAATCGTGGCGGAGGTGCGGAAGCTAGTCGCATTCGCGATGGGGGAGGCGGGCGGCGGCCTCGAGTTGGAGGAAGAGTACGGACGTGTCGAGGCGGGAAGCCGTGAAGAGGGTTAAGGATACGCCCGCGACGGGAGCCAGCGCGGCGAGGTTGGCCGCGGCTTTGGCGTCCAGGCGGCTAATGTCTGACGCGGGTGAGGCTCGTCGTCGGGCGGTCGGCGCGGCGTGAGGTGATAAGGGGATGGGCATGGAGATGTTGGGGAGTGTGGCGGCAAAGGCCCTTTTGCCGTTGGCGGGTACGGTAGCCAAGAGGGTGCGACGACTGCGCGCGGAGCGGCAAGGGGCGCGAGCTCCTGCACAGGTGCGCACGGACCTGTTCGATAGTGTGCTGAAGGAAACTCTGGGTCGATTGCGGGGCGGCAGCGTCGACGACGGTTGGTGGCGATCGGTGCTGATGGCATGGGAGCAAACGTACGTTGCCCCGGATTTTTTCCGTAAGCCGATGGTGCGCAGTTGGTTGGAACTCGCGGAAGTCGAGGACGGGTTCCTGGCGATTGCCAGGGCGCATGTGATGGGACAGGAGGCCAACGATGAAGTGGGGATCCGGGGACGCCTTGCCGAGAGTTACTCGGAGCAGACGGGAGAAGCGGCTCGTTTCGCTGAAGTGCCAATCGATGTGGTAGTTGCGACTCTGACCGCAGGGTACTTCGCTTCCATGCCGCGAGAGCAGCGGCCGGTAGCGGGCATGATCCAGGCGGGACACAGCGAAGTAGTCCGGCAGATCGATCGGATAGGGGACCGGATCGACCGAGCATCGACTGTGGATGCGGCTGGTCGGGAGGCGCTCGGGAAGATCGCAGACGAGGAACTGTCGGCCATTCTGGCCTGGAGGATGTTTGACTTCGAGGACGCCGTCGCTCGGGTGAGGGCGCTTTGGCGAAGGGTCGAGCAAGACGATCTGGCTATGGCGCCTGAACGAGCGAGGAACTCCGTGTGCTATTGGGCGAGCAGACTATTGGCGTCCAGTACCGAAACCGTCGTGGACGCGCGCCTGATGCGAGAAGAACTGCCGGAGGCGTACGGCGACAGCGATTTGCGGATTGTGGATGCCCTGCTCAAGTCAACGGAGGATGACGAGGATGGCGCGATCCAACTGCTTCGCGACGTCGCTAGCCCGTCGGCAAGGTCGGTACTGTTCGGAGTGTTGCACCGCTTCCGGGGACCGGAGGCGGCGTTGCAGTGGTTCGAGGATGTGCATCCGAACAAGAATCCGGATCACTTCGAGGATCTGGGATGGCACGAGTGGGGCGTTTGCTTGGCCAAGTCGGGGCGATGGGAGGAGGCTGCCGAAGGCTTGAGGGTGCTGGCGTCGGCGTCTCGTTGGGTGCCGACCCTGGCAATGCTCGAAGGGACGATCAACGCCGCGCTGCTGCTACCTGCCGAGCGGAGAGGTTTGGCCCTAGAAGGCCTTCCGACGTACATGGGGATTCGTCCGAACTTGGAGGACGGGGCGAAGGAGCGGCACTCGCGGGCAGTTGAGTGTTTCACGTTCGTCGAAGGCAGTCTGCCGGCTCTTGCGGGCAATAGGATCGTGGAGCGCGTGGCCGCTTGGCAATGCTGGCTTGAGCTCATGAACCCCGATGGGGACGGAGTAGCGAGGGGCCGTCGGAAGGTGCAGGCACGCTTGGAGGAGAGAGACAGAGGCGTGGGCCTAGTTTCGCTCGCTTGGGCTTTCGGGATCGATTTCGACGGTCGTGCGTTGCGAGAGGAGCTGGGGAAACGGGAACAGTTCGGTGGTCTCGTGGATGAGGAGGTGTTCGCGGAGTGTCTGCTGAATCAGAGCACCATGGGTCCGCGGGAGTTCGCCACGTATGTTGAGAAACGCTTCGAGAGGCTTGACCGCGTCCTGGGAACGTCCATGACTACGGTCGCGTTGTTTGAGGCGCTCTTGGCCGACGGTCAGAGCGAGCGAGCCCGGGCGGTATTGGAGGACCGACATGACCTTGTAGTCGACGAGGCGCGTAAACGCATGGAGGTTGCGCTCCATACTGCGGGAGGAGGCGATCCGCGGGAGCAACTGGAGGCGCTGTATGAGGATTCGAACGAGCTGATCGACCTGCGAAACCTCATCGGCTACCTGAAGGCGCAGGAGGACTGGACGAAGGTGGAACTGCTCGTCCGGGAGTTGTTCTCGCGTGAACCCACTCTGGACAACGCGTACGAGGTGGTCGGCGTACTGAGTCGACCGCCGACAGACCACCCGTCAGTGGTGGCTTTCTTGGAAGGGAATTCGAGGATCGTCGCGCAAAGCGACGACATGAAGTCCGCGCTCGCGTGGGGTCTGTTCCATGAGGGACGGATTAGGGAGTCGTGGGCGATCAATGACGGACTGTTGAACGCACGGACCCAACGGAACGATCTAAGTCTCGATGTGAATATCGCGGTGGCGACCGGCGACTGGGAGCGCCTATCTTCCATCGTTGATCGCGAGTGGGGTCGGCGGACGAAGCATGACGCGGAAGTGCTGCTGATGCTGGCGCGCCTCGCAAGCCAGGGCGGGCAGTCGTCGGAGCGGGCCGTGCAATTGGCAAGATTGGCGGCCGAGAAGGAGCCCGAGGATCCGCGCGCGCTGATTGCCGCCCATGGGATCCACGTCGAGCTTGGGAGGGACGAAGACGCTGACGCGCAGTGGTTGGCGAGAGCGCTGGAGCACTCGTCCGAGGAGGGCCCGATCTGGGCAGCTGATTACCAAAAGGTCGTCAACGACTGGCTGCCGCGGATGCGTGAACGCAATGAGGACATCGAGCGGAAGCTCCTCGATGGAGCGTTGCCGATCGTACTGGCGGCGGGAGCGTTGAACACTCCGGTATCGCGCATCCTGTTGGAGGAACGGCCGATGGGAATCAGGGACGGGAGGCGACGTCCGCTGATACCGGTAGTGTCCGGGACGCGGAACCCTAGGGATGTGAAGGACAGTTGGACGGTCGGGCTGGACGTGACCTCGATCATGGTACTCGCGCGGCTCGGTTTGCTCGATGTGGCGCTGGGGGCGTTTAGTCACGTCAAGGTGGCGCCGGATCTCATGGGTTGCTTGTTCGTCGAGAGGGCGGAAGCGCGTTTTCATCAGCCCGTCCGCGTCGAGTCAGCGAGGCAGGCAAGGAGGCTCTTGGAGCGGGGGCGGATCAACGTCATCGAGCGCTCGGCTGTTCCGGCGCGGAAGCTCGTGGACGAAGTGGGAGCGGAATTGGCAGTACTGCTCGAGGCGAGCAGGGAGGAGAACGGTGTGGCGGTCTGCGCCAGCCCGATCTACAAGGTGGGATCGTCGATGCTGGAGAACGCCGACACGTCGGCGTACGACGATCTCATCGTGTCGCCAGCGGACCTATGCATTGCAGCGCGCCGGACCGGTCGTATCGACAGGGATCAACACGAGCGGGCAATGGCCTTCATGGCGAGCCAGGGAGAGACGGCGGGGGAACCGTTGTCCCAATCGGTCTTGGATGGCCCGATCCATCTGGACGGACTCGCGCTGTCCTACCTGCAGTCCGCACGGGTGCTGGAACAGATGGCGAACAGCGGGCTTGATCTGCGTGTGCACGGGCGCGTCGCGGAGGAGACGAACGCGTTCGTGGATGCCGGCGAGGCCGGGGACGACTTGGCCGAAGCGGTTGAGGCGATAAGGGACTCGCTGAGGGGCGCAATGGAGTCCGGCAAAGTGTCGTTGCTGCCCCGCCCCCCGGAACGATCGGAGGACGGGCTTGGGAGCGTGCCGAGCGTGAGTTCGATCGAGGGGCTGTTGTTCGGTTGTGGAGCATGCGACGCGCTGTGTGTGGACGACCGCTTCATCAACAGCCATCCGGCCAGCGAGGATCCGAGCGGGAAGTCGGTCCTCGTCGTTTGCGCATTGGACGTGCTCAGATACTTGCGCTCGCACGGCGTCATCGAGGATGCCGATTACTGGGGCGCTAGACACAGGTTGCGCGAGGCGGGTTTTGCGTTCGTGCCGGTGGAGTCGGAAGAGCTGCTCACGCATCTGTTGGACGCGGAAGTCGAGGGAGGTCGCGTATTGGAGAGCGCCGAGCTCAGGACCCTTCGCCAAACGGTCAACAGGTTCGACGCATCCGGGCTGTTGAAGGGTGAAGAAGCGCGAACCTTGTCCGAAGGACTGGCCATCGCCAGCGTCGAAGTCGTGAGGACGCTGTGGGCGGATGGGTCGATCGACGAGGAAGCTGCGGCAGTACTTGCGACATGGGTGTGGCGGCACCTGCCGGTTGCAACGCACCTTGTGCGCAACGAGTCGACGGGTACGGAATCGCCGACACCGTTCGAGGCTCTCGTCTCGCGACGAGTGGGCATGCTGTTGATGGCGCCGCCAATGGCGCAAGCTGCAAGGCGTTCGGCGTACCGGGTGTGGCTTGAGCGATCCGTACTAGGCCCGCTCAGGACGTCTAGTCCGAAAATCATCGAGAGTGCGGCGTGCGAGACATGGTCAACCATCGGGGCGCTAACCGAGCATCGGGAGATGTTGGGTGCAGCATTTCTTAACGCTCTTCCAGAAGACCTGCAGGAACGGATGATGCACGACGATCCGGAGTTGGCGAGCGACTGCGGACTTAAATCGAGGCAAGTGCTGCAGATTCTTGGCGCTGTTCGGGTCGCGGTAAACGACCTGGTCGATTCGGCAGTGGACGTTTTAGGCGGGGCCGGGGAGGTGAAAATTGCTGGGCTCGAGGGGCCGGATATTGAACTGATCCTTGCGGGAGGCGGGCCGGAGCTGCGATGGACCGATGAGGATGGTAACGCGCAACGCGTAGAGGTGCCGGACTTGACCCTGGTCTGCAGCGATGCGTCGGCGCGGGAAGAGGTGCTCCGACGGACACTAGGCCAGCTCGGTCCGACGGCTTCCGGAAGCCGGGCGCTGCTGGAGCATGTCGAGTCGAGGCCGTTGGCTGCCGAGGAGGTGTCGGTTGTGTTCGCAGAGAGAACAGCGGGGGTTGCGGCAGTCCAATCGCAGTTGGCAGCAGGGATTCTCTCAGGGTGGCGGCTGGCTCTAGACGATCTGGTACCGCGGTCGCGATCCTATTGGGAGCTTTTTTGCGGCCCCGTTCCGATGGGCGAGGACCCTGAGCGGTACTTCGCCGAAGAACTGGTCCCGTACCGTCGTTCGCTTGTCGACGCGGACGTGGCCGAAGGGCTCGATATCTGCTGTCTCGGCGCATTGCGGGATGACCTGAGTCCCGGGGCGTGGCTTGAAGGAGTTGGCGACGAGATTGTGCTGGGAGCTTTGGCGTCGATGCCGGTCGGGGGCAATCCGATAGCGCTGCTTGGCGCCATGGACGTGGCGCTCTACCGTGTGGGTCGCGAACCCTTCCGGGAAATCGCGGAAACAGCTGCGAGGACGTTGCTCGACGAGCGCCTCGGCTACCCCGAAGGCTACGACGGCTACCAGTTGTTTGAGGTCCTGGCGGACTTTGAGATGGACAGTGTGGGTCTCGTGCCAGGGGCGGCGGGTTGCCCCGGGTTCTGGAGGCGCATGTGCGCCTGGATGCAGGCTGGCTTGATCGTTCGCACATCGGTTGTCTGCGGGGCACTGCCGGAGGTTGAACAGATCGAGAAATGGTGCAGGGAGCAACAGACCCCGGCTGGAAGCCTTCGTCGCTTGGCCGATTGCCGGATCGAGCCGCTGGTTCTAGGTCACAGTCCGAGAATCGGAGCGCTGCGTTGGGAGGTTGTGTTGCGCCTCGGACAGTTGATGGAGCGACACTCCGCGATGGGCAGGGACGTGCCTATGGCGGCCGAGATCGAGGCCGAGCTTTCGCGAATGCGTCGCGAATCCGTCGGTGCCGTGTTGTCGTCGTGTGGACCGGCTGAGGTGCATGTCCTGCCCAATGCCCCGGTACCCGAGGGGGTCGAAACCTTGATTGCTGAGTCCTGGCGAACGGAAGAGCCGACGACGAGTCTGGCGATGGTGGCGGGGATCTCGCAGATGTTCGTCGTAGGCAGTGGCGAGCGTGCCAGAGTATTGGCCCTCGTGGAATCGATCGTGGATCAGGCAGGGACGGTGGAGTACTCGGTCGTCGCTGTTCAGTTGCATGCTGCGAGCGTCGTCGCGGCGGCGACGGGGGACACTGCGCTGGCGAACGCGGTCGGTGCCGCGGTAGCCGCATGCGCGGGCGAGGTGCGGCGGGGGCCGGAGGTGGAGTCTGCGGTGCACACGTTGATGCAAGCGGCCGCCGCGCATCGGGCGGAACGCGAGTGGTTCCTTTGGCTTGAAGAGCGTTTGGCCGAAGTCGCTGGACGGCTGCCAGCATCCCAGAGTGAATGCCTGGTATGGATGTTCCAGTTGACGGAGTGGATGGATGTCGCGCTGCCGGCGCGGATTTGGTTCCATGGTCGCGCCAAGCGGCTCGTCGCGGCTGGATTGGAGGAGACGGGATAGCTGCGATGGTTGGTGCACTCCTGGTACGAGTCAGGACTGTGTGGAGTGCCGAGCGGACGTCGATCGGCCGGCTCGGTCGGTTGACAGGTTGACATCGCTCGTGCAGTACCGCACGGTGCTGCATTGGACAGCACCTTCCTGTCAAACAGCGGTCGACAGAGATGCCATCGAAGCACCGTGTCACAGTCAGTCTCTCGCCGGAGGAGCACCATGCTCTAGAGTCACTGTCGGTGAAGAGCAGTGTCTCGCAGGCGTGGATTGCACGGCAAGCGCTGGCTGAGTTCCTCGAACGACACCGGGATGACCAGATGCAGTTGCCGTTTGAGCTGGCGAAACCTGGGCACGACGAAACCGCTAGGGCGTCGCTGAGTGTTACGGCGCCGTCAATGGGAAGTCGAAGCCGTTGAGCGTGTCAGGATCCGCATGAGGTCGGGGAGATCGGGCAAGGTGCCGCAATCCGGAACGCAGAGCGGACGCTTCACGGACCTCGACCCCGACAAGCTGCGGGGTGGGTACTACACCGCCCCAGGGCTAGCGGAGTAGCTGTGTTCGTGGGCCATCCGATACGGAACGGATCGTGTCCTCGAGCCCAGCTGCGGGGACGGGACGTTCTTGGCTGCGGCAGCCGATCGGCTGGATACGGTTGACGTCAAAGGCTGCCGTGTGGGCGAGATTCTTGGCGTAGAGATACTGGAACCTGAAGCCGCGAAAGCTCGACGGCGGCTTGAAGTGCGGGAGAGTCGCAAGCCGGCAGGATCGTCGAGAACGGTGACTTCTTCGCTTGGTGGAGGGGTAGCGAGACCGCGTCGTTCGATGCCGTAGTCGGGAATCCCCCGTTCATCAGGTATCAGAGCTTCCCAGAGCCGCATCGCGGCCGGGCGATGGCAATCATGAAGTCCTTGGGCCTCACTCCGAATCGGCTCACTAACATCTGGGTGCCGTTTGTGGCGGCGGCGACTGCAAGCCTCCGGCCGGGAGGACGGCTCGCGATGGTGCTTCCGGCGGAACTGCTACAGGTGAGCTACGCGGCCCAGCTTCGGTCGTTTCTGACTGACCGATTTCGGCGCATTCACCTTGTTTCGTGCAATGAACTAATTTTCGCAGATGCCGAACAAGAGGTGATCCTGCTGCTCGCAGACGGTGCCCGGAGTCCGTCGCGTGAGGACACCTGCGAGGTGACGCTTACCGAGGCGGCGACCGCTGGCGACATTTTGGACGCGTCGGTGGCAGAGGTGCTGAGTGGCGCGCCGCTCAAGACGATCAAGCACGACAGCGAGAAGTGGCTCAAGTATTTTCTGTCCAGTGCGGAGATCGCGCTCATGCGGGCTCTGCGCGCTTCGGACGGAGTTACGACACTGAAGGCATTTGCTGACGTGAATGTCGGCGTGGTGACAGGAAGGAATCAGTTCTTCGTGCTCCGGCGAAGCGACCTCGACAGCTTAGATATTCACGGCTGTACGGTCCCGCCAGTGTCCAGGTCGGCGCACCTCAAGGGGGCGAAGGTGGACGATGCGGATTGGCAGGGACTCGCCGACGCCGACGAGCGCGTTCATCTTCTGGACCTTGAGCCCCTAAATGGGTCGAAGCTGACGCCAGAGCTCGACGCCTACATTGGGCAAGGCGAGCGGATGTCGATCCACAAGGGCTACAAGTGCTCGATCCGCAAGCCCTGGTACGCGGTACCGGCAGTCTGGACGCCGGATGCGTTCATGTTCCGGCAGATCTACGATTTCCCTCGCGTCGTTCTCAACAAGGCGGAAGCGACGGCGACTGACACCATACACAGGATGAAGTGCCGGAGGGATGTGGAGGAGACAGTCGCGAACACGTATACGCATCTGACTGCGGCGTCGGCCGAGATCGAGGGACGGAGTTATGGCGGTGGAGTCCTTGAGCTGGAGCCGACCGAGGCTACGAATCTCCTGATGCCGGCTGAGCTATGCGAGGCGATGAAGGTCGACGAGTGCGACCGGTTGATCCGACAGGGCCGGCTGGACGAAGTCCTTCGACACAACGATGGCGTGATTCTTCGGGACGGTATCGGACTATCTAGGAGGGAATGCGAGCAGCTCAGGACGATCTGGGGGAAGATGCGCGACCGTCGTTTGTCGAGGCGGCGACGGAAGGCGTGAGCGATCCGGGAGCGAAGCGGCAGGCTCGGGTACGCGTTGCGGCACTGGTGACCGCGTTCAAGCGCAACGAAGCGGACTATGTAGGGCCGGTCTACAATGAGACACAAGCCCGCACTGACTTTTATCTCGCCGCTGCTCGCGGCGTTCGGATGGGACGTCGAAAACGCAAGGGGACACCAGCTGGCGCTTCGCGAGGTTATCGAGGAGCCGACTGTCGAGGTCGAAGATGAACCAGCGAGCAAGCGACCCGATTACGAGTTGAGACTGGCCCGCGAGCGCAAGCTGTTCGTAGAAGCCAAGAAACCAAGCGTGCGTATCGACACTGAAGGGGCGCCGGCTTTCCAGATTCGGCGGTACGGTTATTCAGCGGGCCTGCCAATATCGGTGCTGACCAACTTCCGGCACTTGGCGATCTACGACTGTAGGATCGCGCCCCATGTAGGGGATTCTGCGAACATGTGCCGCCGATTGCTGGTGCCCTACGAAGAACTCGACGCGCGTTTTGACGAGCTCTGGCCACTGCTATCGCGGACGTCCGTGTACTCTGGGGAATTCGACCTGCGGTTCGAAACGGACGCTGCGTTTGGTGAGGCGGAGCAGTTCGATGACCTGTTTCTCGGACAGGTGCGCACTTGGCGCCGGCGTCTCGCGGAGGACATCCATCGGAACACGCCGCGGTTGACATCTGCGGAGCTGACGTATGTGGTCCAGCTGTTCCTTTCGAGAATCATCTTCCTGCGCATCTGTGAAGATCGGGACATCGAGCGGTACGAGACACTGCGGGGGTTGGGCGGCAACGCGACTTTCGATGCGTTGATGGAAGAGCTTCGGCGCGCTGACGCGTTCTACGACAGCGGCCTATTCCGGCTACGCGACGACGCGGGGCTTGAGGTCCGCATCGGCAATGCAACGCTCGGGAGCATTATCGAGGAGCTTTACTATCGGCGAGTCCTTACACCTTTGCGGTGGTGGAGCCGGAGGTACTCGGGCAGATCTACGAGCATTTCCTCGGCGAGGTCATCGAGGTCGAAGGACGTGAGGTCGAGATCGTCAACAAGCCTGAAGTGCGGGAGAGTGGTGGCGTGTTGCCCACGCCACGGTACGTCGCCGACGCTATCGCAGAGCGGACGCTCGGCCCGCTGTTGGATGGGAAGAGTCCGGAGGCATTGGAGCAGTTCACGGTCGCGGACATTTGTTGCGGCTCGGGCACCTTTCAGCTGGCTGCGCTTGAAGTCCTGCTTGACTACTACCTGAATTGGTATCTGAACAATGATCGGGAAGTGCACGAAGGCCATCGTATCTACGAGGGGCTCGCGGACCAGTGGCGGCTGACCTTTGACGAGCGGCGCCGCATCCTGATGGCCCACCTGCGCGGCGTCGACATTGACCCAAATGCGGTCGAGGTCGCGCAGTTCAGCCTGCTGTTGAAACTCATCGAGGGCGAGACTGGAGAAGCGTTGCGGGAGTACGTGGAACGCACGGGATGCACCGCTTTGCCGGCGCTCCATACGGGGCTTCGGTGCGGGAACAGCTTGGTCAGACTGTCGGAGTGGCGGGCCGTCGTTGGCTCGGAACCTGACGGAGACCGGGTCAACCCGTTCGATTGGGAGACTGAGTACGCAGTGGAGATGGCTCGTGGCGGATTCGACGCGGTGATCGGCAATCCCCCGTATATCCGGATTCAGAACATGGCCCGGTACTCGCCGAAGGAAGTTCGGTTCTTTCGGCAATCGGGCTCTCCGTACACGACGGCGGAACACGACAACTTCGACAAGTACCTCCTGTTTATCGAGCGTGCGGTGGAACTGGTCAATGAGAGCGGTCGCGTGGGCATGATCGTGCCGCACAAGTTCATGACGATCCAGTCCGGTGGTGCTTTGCGCCGACTGATCGCCGGCGAGCGGCTGTTGGACGAAATGGTGCACTTCGGGGCGAAGCAGGTGTTTGGGGCGGACGCTTCCAACTATACGTGCATACTGGTACTGGACCGTGCGACGGCAGATACCGTGCGAATCGAGCGGCCGGATCGAATTGGGTCGTGGCGCTACGGGGAAGCAGGAAACGTGGACGAGATCCCGGCCACCGAATTGGGTGAGGACCCGTGGCGGTTCGCGGATGCCGATGCCAGGGCTCTGTTCACCCGTATTCTGGCGACGGTCCCTCAAAGGCTTGCCGAGCTCGCGGAGGTATTTGTTGGGGTGCAAACGAGCGCTGACAAGACGTACATTTTTGAGGCGGTCGGCGAAACTGAGGCGGCCCGCGTACTACGGTGGAACGAACGCGACTGGCCGATAGAGCGCGGAATCCTGCGGCCGAGCCTGCTGGACGCGCCCCTAACGGCGTTCCAGCGCGTCGAGAGGAACACCTGGATCATTTTTCCTTACGAGTTGGTCGCGAATGCAGGGGAAAACGTGCGAGCGCGTCTCATCCAGCCCCGCGAGATGGCGAGACGGTTTCCCGGATGCTGGGCCTATCTCAGTGCCCGCCGGAGGGAACTCGAGAAACGAAGCATCATGGGCGGGCGGACAGCGGAACATCAGTGGTACCAATACGGCAGGTCGCAGAGCCTTACAAAACTTGCGGGCGAGAAGATCATACTGCCGATATTGTCACTTGGCCCAAGCTACGCCTACGACGATCAAGACATCATCGTGACCGGGGGAGGTAACAGGCCTTACTATTTGATCCGCTCACGACCCGGTGCGCCTGTCTCGAACCACTACCTGTTAGCCGCGTTGAACCACGCTCTCAGCGAAGCGGTCGTGCGGACGAAGACTAGCGTGTTTAGAGGTGGGTACTACTCGCACGACAAGCAGTTCATCGACGGGTTGCCAATTCCCGTGCCTGACGAGGAGACCAGGGGCGAGATCGAGGGCATGGTGGCGAGTCTAATCAGTATGCGGGAGGGCCTGGTGGTCGCCCGAACGCCCTACGAGAGAACGCGCCTGAACCGTTCGGTCAATGATCTTAGGCAGCAGATTGAATACCGAATGGACGGCTTGTTCGGGCTTTCGGACGACGACCTAGCTGTGGTGGATTCCGTGCCGACACCAGAGTGAACCCACGTTGAGGAGGGTTTGCACGCGGAGTCAGCGACCGCGCGTTGCAGGGCGGGTGCTGCTTGGGGTCAGGTTGCTGTGGTGACGTAATCGGCCCAGCGTTCCATTAGCTTCCGCCGTTTATCGAGTAGGTCGCTGCGGAAGTACGCTGCCTCGACGGCATCGGTAATCCGGTGCGCCAGCGCAGCCTCCATTACCTCCCGCGGAAAAGGGGTACGCTCGGCCGCCCAGTCGCGGAAAGACGACCGGAATCCGTGCGGGACGGCGGCCACGCCGTTCTCGCGCAGGAGCTTGCTCAGCGTGGCGTCGCTCATCGGGCGTCCTGTGACGATCGGGAAGACCAGACCGCTGGGGTCTGTGATCGCTTGCGCCTCGTCGAGCACAGCGAGGGCGGCGTCGCTCAGCGGCACGCGGTGCGCGACCGAAGCCTTCATCCGCGTCCCGGGAATCGTCCACAGGGCGCCGTCGACGTCCATTTCATCCCACATGGCGCGGCGGACTTCGCCGTTGCGGGTCGCCGTGAAGACCAGGAACCGGAAGGCGAGCTTGGTGCCGGTCCACGCGTCCGTCGCGTCGATCGTCGCCATGGCGTCCGCCACCTCGGTGTGCGGCAGAGCGCGGTGGTTCCCTGGGCGTTGTGCGGTGCCCCGCCGTTTGGGCAGCGCGGCGTCCACCGCATCGACCGGATTGTCGTCGCGGTGGCCCTCGGCGACCGCAAGCTTGAACACCGCCGACAGCCGGTGTTTGACCTTGCGCGCGGTCTCCCGCTTCGTGTTCCACAGCGGCGTCAGGGCGTTGATGCACTGGCGGCTTGTCACTGCGTCCACGGGGCGTCGCAGGATCGCCGGCGCGTGGTTGGCCAGCGAGCTGCGCCAGTCCTTTGCCGTGCGTTCAGCGTTTCGCCACGTTGGCGTGTCGACCACCAGCCCCACGGGCGGCGCGCCCCGCGCCGTCGCCCGTGGATCCTCGCCGTCTGCGACGAGGCGGGCGTTCGCCGCCGCCGCGGCGCGCGCTTCCTCGAGGGTCACGATCGGGTACCCGCCGAGACCGAGGCTCGTGTACCGGCCGTCGATCCGGATGTGCTGGTACCAGTGGCGGAAGCCGTTCGGCTGGACGCGTAGCGACAGGCCGTGCGCACCGCGTCCGTCGGTGTAGTTGCGAACCACGGTGTCGGGCCGAACGCGCTGTACGAAACGATCGGTCAGCAGTCCCTGAGGCTTCACCGCGTTGCCCCCTCGGCCGGAAGCGTGAGGTAGTCCGACCATGCCTGCATGAGATCACGCCGGCGGTCGAAGAGGTCGCTGCGAAAGTAGGCGGCCTCGACACGGTCGGGCACTCGGTGTGCGAGGGCGGCTTCGACGACAGTGCGCGGGAAGTCCGTACGCTCCGCCGCCCAGTCGCGGAACGAGGAACGGAACCCGTGCGGCACGCAGCCGACACGCTCGTCGCGCAGAATCTTGCTGAGAGCGTTGTCGTACATCCGTTTGCCCCGCACCGTCGGAAACGGGAGTGAGCCGCTCCCGGCCGACGCGGCGGCATCGCGCAGGACGTCGAGCGCGCCCGTGCTGAGCGGCACCCGGTGCTCGACACCGGCCTTCATGCGGTCTGCGGGCACAGTCCAGACGGCGTGGCCGAGATCGATCTCCTCCCAGTCGGCGCCGCGGACCTCGCGGCTACGGGCGGCGGTGAGCACGAGGAACCGGAGCGCGAGCTTGGCACCGGCCCAGGCGTCCGATGCCTCGACGGCCTCAAGCGCCGCCGCGACCTCGCCGTGCGGCAGGGCGGCGTGGTGCCGCTTGCGCTGCGCATCGCCGCGACGGTTCGGTAACGCTGCATAGGCGGCATCAACGGGGTTGTCGTGGCGGCGGCCCTCCGCAACCACCAGCTTGAAGACAGCCGCGAGTCGCTGACGGAGCTTCGACGCGGTGTCGCGCCTGTCGTTCCACAGCGCCCCCAGCACGGCCGTACACTCGGCGCTCGTGACCTCGTCGACTGGGCGCTGGCCAAGATCGGATGCGTGGCGTCGGAAAGCGTCGCGCCACTCCCGGGCGGTGCGGTCGGGGTTGCGCCAGGTTGGCGCGTCCCGGGCGATGACCTTCTCGACCGTCTCCATGACAGTGGGAACCGCATGCCCCTGCCGCCGGGGATCGCCGCCGCGGCGGACGAGCCGGACGTTGTCCAGTGCGTTAGCCCGAGCGGTGGCGAGGGGGACCGCCGGATACTTGCCGAGGCCGATGTTGGTCTGGCGACCGTTGATGAGGATGCGCTGCTGCCACGACTTGACCCCCGTGGGGTGGACGTCGAGAGTGAGTCCGAAGCCGCCGCGGCCATCGCCGTACGACTTGACGCGGGGTTGCGGACGGACCCGCGAGACAAACGCGGCGGTGAGTTTTTTCGGGGGCAGCGACAAGGTGCGAATCAGGGGGCCGACAGATTTGTCATAACACCACATGGTAATCAAAGCCGCGATCTACTTCGCATGGGACGCGAAGCGGATTGCGCTGGAATACGCAACATAAACAGAAAGTTGCAGGTACGATTTACATCAATTTACTTCGGTATGCAGGGGCCTTTCACTTTCGCCGCCTCCACCAAAACTCCCGGCCAAGCGGACCGAGCGAGTCTATCGGCGTAGTTGCGCGTCAAAGTCTCACGACGGTGGTCATTGCACCTCAACCCGATGCGGCCAATCGCCCGCCGCTCCCTCTCTGGCTTTACGTCGACCCAAACCAACTGCTCGCCATCCCGCTCAGCGCACTGAGGACAATATCGGGATCTAGGGAGAACTCCTTCGCGAACTACGCCCTGCGCGGACAATACATGAACTGTCGTCCCGCAATGGCGCACTCAATCAATCATGAAATGAGCAGCTTCCCGTTAAGAACATCATCTCACCGCCCCAATAAAGTCACCAAGCGTCCACAGCCAGTGCCGCTGGGGCGGCGTATAGGTGGCCTGAATCGGTTTCGGCACGACGAGTTGGAGGTTGTGCTCGTTCATCTGTTGGGTTTGCGTACGGGAGATACGTGGCTCAAGGGTCAGCAGGTGCTTGCGCGGAATCTTCGCGGCTTCGGCGAGAACCTGCCGCCATCTGTCCTTGCAGGAGGACTTGGCGCCCAACATGAAAAGACCCGCCGCGCCCTCTGCAGGAGCGGCCGCGTAGGCTTCACGGCTAGGAAACAGGAAATCCGGCTTCTGTCGGTTTTCGGTGACAGCGCCGCGGACGTAGCGCACCCCGAGAGCAACGAAAACGGCTTCCAAGTGGTTTTCCAAGGAGTGCCCCATGCGGGACTTCCTGCGGTTCTGCACGCTCAGCGAAAACTTGATGAAGCCATCAACGTCGGTGCCATTGGAATCGACGAATCCCTTTTCGAGTCGTTCCGACACAATACGGCGTTCAAGCCGTCGGAACAGGGCTTCTTCGTGGCTGAGCCAAGCCAAGAGCGCTTCATCCGGGTCATCCAGCGGGGACACGTCCTGCAACGTATCGCGAGCGAGTCTCGAAAGCTCAGCGGTGGGCGGAAAGCGCATGCCCAAGGGCTCGATGATTGCGTCAAGGCTCGGAGCGTTGGGATCCTCGAACTCGATGCCCAGCTCATCCAAGATGAAGTGGGCGGCGAAATCGAGGTCGGGGCCTTCTTCACGGAAGCCGCGCACTTCGAATGTGTCACCCGGTTTCACCCCGAACAACCAGGACACTTGGCGTTCGCTGGTCGATAAGGCGGGGGTAACGATGAAGTACAGCGCTCCGGCGGTGTCCAAGGCGAGAAACAGGCTATCGCCCTCCCTCATAGCCGCTGTCACAGCGTTGGAAGGGTAGTACAAGCGCCATTCAGGCGCCCGGTCAGTCTGGTGTTCCCGCGCATCATAGTACGTGGCGGTTGAGTCGACGGTAATGCCGTCGTGGTCCTTTCCCAGCCAAATGTACACTGCGGGGAACTCTCTCTTGGCGCCTTCGCCAAGGAACTCCTGCCGCATCGCCTTTGTCGTGCCGATTTCGTGCTGGTTGGAACTGCGTGGTTCAGCATCAACAGCCGTGAGACGTTTGGCACCAACGCCCCTAAATTGATCGCGTAACTGACCGTACTTCACACAGAAACTGTCCCAAGGTGGGGCAAGCCCACGATTTAGCCGAAGAGGGTTGCTTGGGGATGGAGGGCTGCCTTGATTGAGGGTTCAAGATAACGGGCTACGGCAACCGCCACCGGAACCGCGACTGCATTGCCGAACTGGCGGTAGGCTTGAGTGTCTGACACCGGAATACGGAAGGGCGCTGCGCCGGGCTGGTCAAAGCCCATGAGACGAGAGCACTCCCGGGGTGTCAGCCGACGCGGCTGGCCTCGGTCTTGGCGGACGAGGATTTCGGAACCATCCTTGTAGTAACGGGCCGATAGGGTCCGGGCGACATCCTCTGGGCCGACAAGGCCGAACCCAAACCCATTGCCCCTCTTTCGGTGTTTCTCAGCGTAGGCCTGAAGGTAGCTCCAAAGATGTTCCGATAGCGTGTAGCGGGACGCTACCTTTGCCATCGCACCCTCGGTGTAGCCCTTTTCGGGCGGCTCCGATCCATCCTCGGGGTGAAGGATGGCGCTGAGACGAGGGCCGTCAGTCGGGTCAGGGATGGACATGTCGTCGAAAGAAAAGCTGGTGCGGTCGCGAAAGCCCACAAGGAAGATGCGTTCGCGGTGCTGGGGCACCCAAGAGCGGGCGTTGATCACCTTAGCGTCGATGTGGTAGCCGAGATCATCTTCAAGCGTGTCGCGGATGACGCGAAATGTGCGGCCGCGGTCGTGGTTGAGGAGGTTCTTGACGTTTTCGAGAAGGAAGAGCGACGGGCGGTGGTGGGCAATAATCCGGGCGACATCGAAGAAGAGCGTTCCTTGGCTCTCGCAGCGGAAGCCGTGAGGGCGATTGAGGGCATTCTTCTTTGACACGCCCGCAATCGAGAACGGCTGGCACGGAAATCCAGCCAGCAGCACGTCGTGGGGGGGAATTTCGTGTGCGGAGATTTCGGTAATGTCGCCCGCTATGGGTTCGTCAGCGCCAAAGTTGGCTTGATAAGTGAGCTGGCAGAAGCGGTTCCATTCCGACGTGAACACGCACTTGCCGCCGATCCCATCAAAACCAAGGCGTAACCCGCCAATTCCGGCGAACAGATCAATGAACTTGAAGGCAGGGGAAATTGGAACGGCTACATGCCTTGCCCGACTACGGAGAGATTCAATGGTGGCCTTCCGCGGCTTGGTTTCGCCGCGATCCCAGCGGTGAATAGTGCGCACCGCATAGCCTGTGACCTCGGCCGCTTCGCAGACGCTGAGGCCCGCGTGAAGCCTAAGGCGCTGGAACTCGCTGCTGCTGCTACTAACCCCTTCCACGGGACAGATCGTGCCACAATGGCAGGCGGTTGTCGACTGATTTCACCGCCGGGGTTCACCGCTGGGGCTACGCCACCAATTGCGGCAATCGATCCCGAAATACATGATTCCGAGCATGATGATTCAGCTTGAGTCGATGCCTCTGAATTCAAGCGGCAAGACGGATCGCCGTTTGTTAGGGATCCTCGCCACGGAACAACAAGGTCCAGTTATTCAAAAAGAATCCGCACCCCCGGCTACTCCGGGTGAACAACTGTTGGCCCAGATCTGGCGTGAGTTGCTTGAGGTAGACGCTATGAGCATACATGACGATTTCTATGACCTGGGTGGACACTCATTGTTGGTGACCAACCTCAAGGCTAGAATTCAAGACGAGTTTCAGGTTGATATTCCGCTGAGATCGTTTTTCGAGGAGCCGACGATTGCTGGTATGGACCGTCTAATATCCGAGCGAGTTTCATCCGATGAAGAGATGCTACGAATATTGGATGATCTAGAGTCTGAGTCGTGATAGATCGATAGTTGATAGTATCTAGATGGTTTATGGAGTTTTTCGATGTCTGAACAGTCAACAGCCGATACCTTGCTGATTGTCGATGCCCAAATTGGTTTGCTGAGAGGCGAGTTCGACGTGAGTCAGCCGGAGAGCGTCATCGCGAATGCGAGCACGGCGCTGGACAGGGCCCGGAGTCGTGGTGCGAACGTTGTCTACGTGATGCACGTTGGAGACGAAGGCGGTGCGCTAGACCCGAAGACACCTGGGTGGCAGGTGGTCCCCGAGTTGGCGCCGAGAAGCGGCGAGTTGATATTGGAGAAGGAAGTAAGCGATTCTTTCTATCAGACGGGTCTGGAGCAGGTACTTCGTGACGGAGATGCCAAAACCATAGCGCTGGCTGGTTGCATGACGCCTTTTTGCATCGACACGACGGCGCGATCTGCGGTTTTCCGTCGGTTTAATGTCCACCTGCTTGGCGATTGTCACACAGGGCCTGGCGTGGGAGACCTGAGTTCCACAGAAGTTGTGCGCTACCACAACGCAGTCCTTGATGATCTCGGGAGCGACGATGCTGTCATCGTCGTCAAGGACAGCGATCAAGTTGAATTCGGTTAGAACGGCTGTGTTGACATCCGCGCCCAACTTGCCACAATCGCTGGAGCGATTGAACGCGGTGTTCTAGGCGCAAAAGCCCAACGTGTGGAAGGCGATGCGCCCAAGTTGCTCGTGGAAAAGTCCCGTGCGCGTATCAAGGTGGAACCGAGCGCCGGTTTCTCCTGTCTATCAAGCAAGGTAAACCGGATTGGTCGTCGTTACCGTTCGAAGGGCTGGACCGGTGGCCGGCCATTCAATGGAAGCTGCACAACATTCAATTGATGAGCGATCGCAGGCACAAAGCAGTGATCAGACGACTGCGAAAAGTCCTCGACCTCTGATCATGAGCGAAACGGTTTTTCCCATTCAAGCCGACGCTAGAAATCTACCTTTTGCCGACGAGTTCTTCGACGCCATTGTCTCGGTTGACGCATTCGAATATTTCGGTACAGACGCATCGTTCCTTCCAGCGATTAGCCAATACCTATCACCGAGAGGTCAGATCGGCATAGTGAACGCGGGCGTTCTACAAGAGATTGAGGAGTTGCCTCCAGAGTGGCCATCGGACTTCAGCTCGTTTCATACTGTGGACTGGTGGCGTCATCACTGGTCACTCCCGAGATGTGTCGACGTGGAGTGTGCGGACGAACTACCCGATGGTCGTGATCTCTGGCTCCTTTGGCATCAGATAACCGGTGCTTCCGGCGACGAGTATCTAACATCCAGCGCCGGCGAAAACCTTGGGTTTCATAGAGTCGTGGCACGTAAGCGACAAGAATGACTGATGTTATTTCAGTCCTGGCGGGGGACGGTGGCGCCAAATCGGCAAAAGCGCCGTACCCGGCGTCGGCACCAAGCCACTACTGGGGTAGCAAACTCCAGCGGGCGGAACGTGGCAACTATCCGAATCCCGCCCGGTAAAGCACCGGATTCAACCTCGCATGGTCCTCCACCATGCCCGGCATTCGATACAGGCGGCGTCCCCGCTTCCCAAAATCATAAACGCGATAAAGGCTGTACTGACGCTCAAACTCCCTTGAAAACTCTACCTCGTTCTGGGTGATATAGAAGGGTTGGTACTTGCCGCTGTTGGTGGTCTTGACCTCTATGAACATCTCATCCTCCCTCGCTACGCCATCACTTCCAATTGGAAAGGAGCGCACGTCATCGCCGAGGCCATCGCCTTGATCCTTGCTGCTCCACTCGACCTCTTTCGCCAAGTCTTCTCGTCCGGCCTGAGTTAAGTGAAATCGCTCGAAGTCCAAGACGAACCGTTCGCCAGACTCCCCGAGGCCTCGATTCTCAGCCTCCCGTTGGGAGTAGTTGACGTGGCGCGCCAAGTACTTGCGTTCCGGCGGCGTTATCGCCGGTATGCGCTCCGGCAGCTCTGGATCAAGCACTCTATCCCAATTCACGGCATAGGGGGCGCGGTCAACATCACGCACGGTATTGACGCGCTCCAAGTCATGTTGCTGTCTCGCGAGATGCGCAAGCACTGTCTTTCGCAACTGGGTCTGATAGTTGATTCGCGGCTTGTAGCCGGAAATGTAAGGAAAGCCCAGTTGGATCAAGATGGCGCTGACGTTTTGGTGCTTATATTCCACGGCACTTTCGGACCGACCACGCAGTTTCTCGATCAGCGCCTGGCGGTGTCTCTTCTTATTGTAGTCTTCGCCCCGCATTTCCTTGCCGAGCATATCGAAGTAGTCCTGAACACATGCTTCACACTCAAGCCAGTCCCAGCCGTTAACTTGCAGCCGCGCTCGCCGCTCTTCGGGCGTGATTGTCATGTTTTCCAGAAGAGCGGCCCGCAACAGCTCGCGCACCGTACGGTTGCCCAAGAGTTCGAACAATTCGTCATCCAAGTACGCATAGGCAATGTGCCGCTCGACTTGGCTGCGGCTGGTGACGGTAGTCAGCCGGTGGTATGGCTCGCTCTGTCCGGGCTTGAGCCGATGGTGCCAAAAGCCTTCGCTGCGTAGATGAAAGTATGGGTAGATTGGTCTCGCACTGTCGCCCTGCTCTTCTAGTTCTCTGAAGCGTATCGCAAACGCTTTTGTCAGAGACTCGGAAAACTCGATTCTGTTGTCCTTAAGGTCGTTGTTCTCGATCAAATCCATCACTGCTAACAGCATGGCGACCTTATGAGGGCTCGAATGAGCCCTGGCACTGTGCAGGTTGAGCGCGGAAAATGTGGCTTCGTAGTGCAGTAGAGTCATAAGGTGAAGCGCACAACCTCTCTTACGAAGAATAGACTTCGTCCCGATTCCTCTGACTGTTTCTCAACGAGTTTGGTCATCAAGAAACCTTCACTCAATAGGCGACAACAACTCCGCCGCCGTCACCAATTGCCGAACCCCATGCGAGTGCGTCTCGTTGAAAACGTTCCCTTGCTCGGCCCAGCGGTGCAGCGAGTTGATGTCGAGTTTGGCGCACTGCGGCCGCACGTTCCAGGTCACGCGGGCGGGGGAGCAGTTGCTTTGATCGTATGACGGACCCGTGGTCGAGCCTCGGAACAGGACGGGTTCGCCGGTTTCCGATGGGATCGATTTCGCTTGGCGCAGGCCGTCAATCCCATTCCCGTCGTAAGTCATGGTGGTGAAGTCGGCGGCTTCGGGGTCGTTGACGACGAGGAACGCTTGCGCTTCCACGCGCAGGAGCGGGTCGCTGCAGGCCTCCGGGACGCAGGCGCCGAGCCCTTCGCCCGGCGTTGCGTCGCAGGAAGTGTGCACCCAATGCACCTCGATGGTGTCGCCGGGCTTCACGCCCTGGTAGGCGCCCGGTGCCGGCGCAAGCTCGGCCTCGCTGAGGTCAGGCGTCTCGTTGCAGGCGAAGCCGCCGTCATCGGCGTCGCTGACGAAGAGGCTGAATCCCGGCCCTTTGTGTTCGGCGTTGGTGTGCGTGTGGATGTTGCACAGATTCATCTCGCTGGCCGGTGGCGCCAACGGGAACGCTTCGGTGTTCAGGCCCAACGCGCTGCCGATGTCACGGGGTGTCTGCGGCCCCATGTCGGTGCATAGCTCGGCGCTTGCTGGTTCCGCAGGTTCGGGGATTGCTTCGGCCGATGCGCTGGTGCCGGGTGTGTTTTCCGCACCGCAGGCGGTGGTTGCCAAGGCTAGGACGAGAACCACGGGTTTCATGAAGATGGACTCCTTTGCATATTGAATTGAACCGGCGACGCGGCTAGTAGAGCCTTGTCGACGAATGTTGTTGAACTTACAGGGACGCGCTTGAAGCCGTCAACGGGGGGCAGATGCCGCATTCGAGGCTTGTCCACTCGAACAACTTGGCATATGCTTCGGCATATGCCGACAATGGAACCTTAGGGACATGGCTGCAGAGCGACATGTGAGGCTCTTCCGCAACGGGCGAAATCGAGCGATCCGGATACCGAGGGAGTTCGAGATCGAGGGTGATGACGCGATTATCCGCAAGGAAGGCAACAGGCTGATCGTGGAGCCCATCCAAAAAACGGGGTTGCTGGAGGTTTTGTCCAGACTGAAGCCGGTCAAGGACGAGTTTCCTGACGTCGACAGTGGCCTCGGAGCGCTTGATGACGTGAGCCTGCTCCCCGATGCGTAGCCACTTGCTCGACACCAACATCCTGTCTGACCTGATGAGGCACCCCCAGGGACGCATTCGGTCACACCTTGAACGCGTCGGCGACAACGCCGCGTGTACCAGCATCATCGTCGCTGCTGAATTGAAATTCGGCGTGGAGAAAAGTGAATCCGTGGCGCTGAGAGACAACCTCAACGCCATACTCTCCGCCTTGGAGATACTCCCGCTAAAACCCCCCGCTGATCAGCGCTACGCGGAAATACGCACCCATCTTGACACTGCGGGGAAGACCATCGGGCCGAATGACATGTTGATCGCCGCCCACTGCCTGGCCGAAGGCCTCGTCGCCGTGACAGCAAATACTGGCGAATTCGGTCGGGTGCCGGGCCTTAAGGTCGAGAACTGGTTGGCATCGTGATCCTCTCTGGTTCGAGGTTTCACTGGCGCAAAACTCCGGCTGGCCCAAACGGGATCGACTGGATCGTGGTCTCCCGCCCTTCCAGGAAAAGATGCCGTCAAGCCGACCTTTGTTCGAGGCCTTCCCCGGCTCCGGGGCCGAAGCCCGCGGACAATCGCTTGGGGCGCTATGCAAGGCCCTTCGGAGGAGCGGGATCAGCCGCCGTTCCGAAACACCGGCCAATGAACGCCGCCATCTCCTCAATCGCCCGGCGGGCTGCCGGATTCTTGTCCGCAGGAAAGAACACCGGCCAAATGTGCGGTGAATCCGGATAGGCGCGGTAGGTAACCTCGACGCCGCACCGCCGCGCCTGTTCCGCGAGCCGTGCGCCATCGTCCTGCAGGTTGTCCAAGCCGCCGGTTTGAATCAACAGCGGCGGCAAGCCGGTCAGGTCGCGGTACACCGGGGAGTGCCGTGGATCCCTTGCGTCAGCGGGCGGATTGCCGGCCGTCAAGTAGGTGTGCGCCAGCCACTCGATGGTCGTCTTGTTGGGCTCCTCCTGGTTGCGCAACGGATCGTCCAGGGACGGGCTGGCGAGCGACAGGTCCGCGTAGGGTGAATTGCCGATGACGCCAGCGGGGCTTGGTAGGCCGGCAGCGATGGCATCGGCGGTGAGCGAGACGGCGAGCCCGGCACCCGCGGAATCGCCCGCGACGAACAGGCGGTCGGGTTTGGCGCCGACGATTTCGAGCATCCAGCGGTAGGCGGACATCGCATCGTCAAACGCTGCCGGAAAGGGATGTTCGGGTGCCAGGCGGTAATCGACCGAGAAGACCCCCGCATTCGCTAATCGGGACAGCCAAACCGTCATGTTGCGGTACTGCTCCGGGTGGCCGCACAGGTAGGCACCGCCGTGGAAGTAGAGGACCACCGCCCGGTAGCTCCTCGCTTCATCAGCGATGACCCATTCGGCGGGAACGCCGCCGGCATCCGCGGCAACGGCCCGGAAGCCGCTCACCTCCGGCACAATCCCCGCAGCGACCTGGCGCAGGGTTTCCATGTTGTGGCCGTTGGCCCATGGGTTGTCTGGCATTGGCGCATCCTTTGCCGCGGCAGTTCATGGCACTCCCCGGATTCAGCGCGACGGCAAGATGTCCTCAGTTCGAGGAAGCCCGCCTCTATTGTTTTGCTCCGGGTTGAACCACAATTATCCAGCAAATCAGTGGGGAGGCGAGCGGCGTGAAGGTCATCATCGTGGGCGCGGGCATCGGCGGCAGTGCGCTGGCGCTGGCGTTGGCCAAGCTCGACGTCGATTACGTGCTGCTTGAGCAGGCGCCCGCCTTCGCCGAAGTGGGTGCCGGCATTCAGCTCAGCCCCAACGGGGTGCGCGTGCTCGAAACCCTCGGCCTTGGCGATGCGCTCGCCGCGTTCTGCACGGAGCCGGACTTCCACAAGTACAGCGTGTGGGATACCGGCGAAACCATATTGCGCACGCCGTTGATGCCGCGGGTGCGCCAGGCCTATGGCTACGCCTACTATCACGCCCACCGGGCCGATCTGATCGCCGCGCTGACCGGCGGGCTGGACCCGTCGCGGCTTCAGTTGAACACCAAGGTCGTCGCTGTCGGGCAGGACGCCAGGCAAGCCTGGGCTGATTGCGAATCCGGTGAGCGGGTGACCGGCGATGTGCTGGTCGGTGCCGATGGCATCCATTCCCTCGTGCGTGAGCAGATTTTTTCGCCGGACCCGCCGCGGGCCTCCGGCTACGTCACTTGGCGCGGCGTGGTGGAGCGTCGCAAAGTCGCCGATCTCGGCATTCCTATGTCGGCCCATGTGGACATGGGCCCGCGCCTCTCCTTCGTTTACTACTGGGTCTCCGGCGGCGCCCGGCTCAATTGGCTGGCGCTCGGCCAAACCGATGATCACAAGCGGGAGTCCTGGTCGCAGACGGCGAGCGCCGAGGAGGTGACCGCCGCGTTCGATGGATGGTACGACCGGCCCAAGCGCATCATCGAGGCCACCGGTGAGACCTTCGTCACCGCGCTCCATGACCGCAATCCGCTGCGCGAGTGGGTGGCGGGACGCATCGGGCTGCTCGGCGACGCCGCCCACGCGATGCTGCCCTACCATGCCCAAGGCGCGGTTCAGTCGCTTGAGGATGCTTGGGTGCTGGCACGCATTCTCGCGGGTTCCACGGGCGTTGTGGAGGCTGACCTTGCGCGCTACCAGACCTTGCGCATGGATCGCGCGCACCTGATCGTGCAGCAGTCGCGCAACGCCGAGGGCTGGTACCACCTTGCGGATCCCGAGGCCGTTGCCCGGCGCAATGAACGTTTCCGGCACAACGACGAGAAGCTCGACGGCGGTTTCTCCCCCCAGCAACACTGGCTGTACAGCTACGATGCCGACGCCGCGGCCGAGGGCACGGACGATGACTGGCGAGCGCTGCGCCCTTGGTCGTAAGGCTTAGGTAGCCTTGACCACGAAACCGATCAGCGAGCCCAGGATGAAAATGTAGATCGGCGGCATGCTGATGATGAGGCCGATGCTGCGCTTCTCCGGCGCCTTGTAGTAGCCCAAGGCATACATCAGGCGGCCAACCGGCCAGATCGCGCCGATGCCCGCTGCCCAGATCGGATCCACCGCCACCGCGAACAGCCACAGCCCCGGCAGGAACATCACCAGGTGCTCCATCGTGTTCTCGTGCGCCCGCACATGGCGAACGTATTCTTCCGGGCCATCGTGGGAGGGCGCCGCGATCTCGAAGCGGCGGCGGGCCATGCCCGACTTGAGCATGGTGAAGTAGTAAACGAGCAGCGCAAGGCTGCTGAGAATCCCCGGATAGACGTAATCACCCATCGCTGCCGCCGCTGCCCAACTTCACTGCTTGTAAACCTTACCGCCCTTCATCACGAAGTGTACCTGCCCGAATGCCTGCACGTCCTCCCGGGGATCGTCTGGCATCGCGATGATGTCCGCCAGCTTGCCCGCCTCAATCGAGCCCAAGCTATCCCACTGGTCCAGCAACTGTGCGGCACTTCGGGTCGCGCTCAGGATGGCCTCGATGGCTGGCATGCCGCCTTCCACCATGTAAACGAATTCCTTCCAGTTCTCGCCGTGGGGGGAGACGCCGGTATCAGTGCCGAAGGCGATCTTCACGCCAGCCCGGTAGGCGCGGCTGAAGGTGTCAGCGATCAGCGGGCCGATGGCCGCCGCCTTCGGACGCACCACCTCCGAGAAATAGCCGTCCACTTGCGCCTTATCCGCTACGAACATTCCCGCCACGATGGTCGGCACGTACCAGGTGCCATTCTCCTTCATCAGCGCCATGACTTCGTCGGACATGTAGGTGCCGTGCTCAATGGAATCCACGCCCGCGGCGACGGCGCGCCGCATGCCCTCGGTGCCGTGGGCATGGGCGGCGACCCGGAGACCGTAGTCCTTGGCTGCCGCGACGATGGCGGCGATCTCCTGCTCCGCGAACTGCGGGTTCTGCCCGCTTTTGGCTTCGCTCAGCACACCGCCCGTGGCCGTGATCTTGATGAGGTCCGCACCCTCCTTGTAACGGGCGCGAACCGCCTTGTAGGCATCCACCTCGCCGTTGACCACGCCGTCCGCCGGGCCGGGGTCGCCGCGCAACTCCTTGTTGACCCCGTTGGTGGGGTCGGCATGGCCACCGGTGGTGGCGATGCTCTTGCCAGACGTGAAGATGCGCGGCCCGACGATGTGGCCATCCGCCACCGCACGGCGGATGGACTGCGCGAGCCCGTGCGACGTGCCCGTGTCCCGAACGGTGGTGAAGCCGGCCATCAGCGTGCGTTCCGCGTAGGGCACGGCGCGCAGCGCCTGGTCGGCCGGCTCCAAGGTGAAGCGATCGACGAATGACTTGCGGCTGCGCTGGCTGGCAATGTGCACGTGCATGTCGATCCAGCCCGGCATCACAAAGGCATCCTTAAGGTCGATGTCCGCCCGGCCCCGGTAGCCGGCCTCAACCGCCTTGACCCGCTCGCCGTCCACGATGACGGTGACGGCTTCCCGCACCTCGCCGCTGGCCGCATCCACCATCTTGCCCGCGTGAATGACCGTCTGCGCCCATGCCGCAGCCGATAGCACGAGCGCCGGGATTGCCCACCAGACTCTCAGTGTCCCCACCAAAGCTCCTCCGTCGGCCCGGTTGCCAGTCGGCGGCAGGGCCAGCCTCGAAATTGTAACCCATCACTTGAACCCGCCACGGCGGCCGACCACCCGTCTTCGACCCGCCAGCCCTTCCCTTCCCATTCTTCGGTATGATTTCGGTTTCCACCCAAAGGAGCGCCGCAGGCAGCCGGAATGAAGACACTCCAAGCAGACTACCTAGTCGTCGGTGCCGGCGCGATGGGCATGGCGTTCACCGACGTGCTGATGACCGAAACCGAGGCCTCCGTGGTGCTGGTCGATCGGCGCCACCAGCCCGGCGGGCATTGGAATGACGCCTATCCCTTCGTCCGCCTGCACCAGCCATCGTCGTTCTACGGGGTCAACTCCCGACCCTTGGGCAGTGGTGCGATCGACACCCACGGCTGGAACAAAGGCCTTTATGAATTGGCTACCAATAGCGAAGTGTGCGCTTACTTCGGGCAGGTAATGCAGCGCCAGTTCCTGCCTTCCGGACGGGTCCGTTACTTCCCCCTAAGCGAGTATCAGGGCGAGGGGCGCTTCAAGTCCCTAGTGTCCGACGACGAGCTTGAGGTGCAGGCTGGCAAGATCGTTGACGCCACCTACATGGATGTCAACGTGCCCTCGGTGTCGCCGCCGCCGTTCGCCATCGATGCGGGCGTCAACTGGGCGCCGCTGAACGAGCTGCCGAAGCTGGGCGGGCAGTTTGAGCGCTACGTCATCGTCGGTGCCGGCAAGACCGGCATGGACGCCTGCCTGTTTCTGTTGGCCCACGGCATGGACCCGGCCAGCATCCGTTGGGTCATGCCCCGGGACTCCTGGATGCTGGACCGGGCCAACATCCAGCCCGGCCGCCGGTTCGCGGACGCCATCAACCGGGGCTTCGCTGAGCAGACCCGGGCCATCGTTGAAGGCACCGGTTACCGCGACGTCTTCGAGCGCATCAACGCGGCCGGTCAGCTCCTGCGGCTCGATGACGACGTGTGGCCCACCATGTATCGCTGCGCCACGGTCACCGTGGCGGAGCTTGAGCAACTGCGGCGCATCCAGAACGTGGTGCGTCTGGGGCATGTGCGGCGGATCGAGCGGGACGCCATCATTCTCGATCGGGGGACCGTGCCCACCTCCCCCGCCACGCTGCATGTGCATTGCGCCGCCGATGGCTTGGCCCGGCGGCCAACGGTGCCGGTGTTTGACGGCAAGACCGTTACGCTGCAATCGCTGCGCACCTGCCAGCAAGTGTTCAGCGGCGCGTTCACTGCCCATGTCGAGGCGGCCTACGGCGACGATGACGCGGCCAAGAACCGGCTTTGCGTCCCCGTTCCGCACCCGGATACGGACGTGGACTTTCTGCGCGCCACCTTGGCCAACTTCATGAATCAATCGGAGTGGTCGCAGGATGAGGCGCTCCTGGATTGGCTGCGCCGCTCGCGTCTCGATGGCTTCACGTCCCCTGAGAGCGATGACGAAGGGCCTCTGCCGGAGACGGATCCGGGGCCGGTCACGGAGGCCATCCCCAAGCTGCAGCGCATGCTGGCTGAGCTTGAGGGAACCGAACCGCTGGCCGCATCGTGAAAACCACCGCCGACCTGAGCGCGTTGCCGGCGATCGAGAACCCGGGCCGCATCGCGATACTGAAATCGAAGTGGTACCCGGAGTTGGTGGACAGCCTTGCGGACGCTTGCGAAGGCGCGCTGCGGGCGCACGGCTATGAGCGCATCGAGGTGCACCGGCTGCCCGGCTCCTTGGAAATGCCCTTGGCGGCAGCGGATTTGCTGGCGCTGGATGTGGACCAGGAAGTCGACGCCGTCATTTGCTTCGGCGTCATCCTCAAAGGGGAGACCCTGCACTTCGAGATGATCACCAACGAGTGCATGCGGGGCTTGGGGGATGTGATGCAGCGCTATCGCCGACCGGTGGTGGTGGAGATTCTGCCGGTGCTGAAGATGGAGCACGCCGCCGCCAGGGCCGCGGACGACGAATTCAACAAGGGCCTCGAGGCGGCGGCGGCGGCCATCGAAATGGTGCACTGGCGGCGCGCCATCGGCGCGACCTGACGGGCGCGGCGCCACCGCAGGTGGCGTTGTAGTTTCGCTACGCGAAACTCCTTATCAGACGCACGAACTCATCGGACCGAGGCCTGTCGCTCTTCCATAGAACAAATGGAGACGGCCCCGCGGCTGGCCGGTTGTTCCTTCGGCATCGGCGGCGTGCCGTTTGGGGCAAGCTGAAGGCTCCCATTGGAGGGCGGAAGCCTTTGAAGCCCGGCTACTTGCCGATGCAGAAGGTCGCGAAGATGCTGCCTAGGAGGTCGTCTGGGGTGGTTTCGCCAGTGATTTCGCCGAGCGCCAGGTGGGCTAGGCGCAGCTCCTCGGCAATGACTTCAGCGGCAGCGTTGGATTGCAGGTGCTCGGCGACGTTTTCCAAGGCCGCCAGAGCGGCGTTGAGGGCTTCGATGTGGCGTTGGCGGGCGCTGAAGGCTGAGCTTTCGCCGGTGAAGCCCACTCGCTTCTTGATGGCGCTTTTCAACGCTCCGATGCCGGCGCCGGTCAGGCAGGATACGCGGACCGTGGACGGCAAGTCCTTCACGGGTCCCGGGGAGGCGTTGCATAGGTCGATCTTGTTCTCCACGCGCAGGGTGCGTTCGGGGGTGGTTGGCTCTGTTTTCACTGGGATCGCGGCTAGGTCGCACACCTCCAGGATGAGGTCGGCTCTCTCGGCCTCCAGGCGGGCGCGGCGCACGCCCTCAACCTCCACGGGATCAGTGGTGTCGCGCAAGCCCGCCGTGTCCACCAGGCGAACCGGCAGGCCATCAAGGACCAAGTCCACCTTGAGCAAGTCGCGGGTGGTGCCGGGAATGTCGGTGACGATGGCCGCTTCCTCGCCGCTGAGGCGGTTCAGCAGGCTTGATTTGCCGGCGTTGGGTGCGCCGATGATGGCGATGCTGACGCCCTGGGTGAGCAAAGCGCCCTGTCGACCCTGCTGGGCCAGTGCCTGGACGGCGTCGACAAGCGACTCGATTTGCTCGCCGACGCGGCCCTGCTCCAGGAATTCAACCTCCTCGTCGGGAAAGTCTATCGCGGCTTCCACAGAGACCCGAAGCTTCAGAACTTTTTCGTCCAACTGGTTAATATGTAAAGAAAATTCCCCGGACAAGGAACGCACCGCGCCGAGTGCGGCTTGGATTGAGGCGCTGGCGATGAGGTCCGCCACCGCCTCCGCTTGGGCCAGATCGATTTGGCCGTTGAGGAAAGCCCGTTCGCTGAACTCTCCAGGGCGGGCCAACCGCGCCCCGGCGGCGAGCACCGCGTTCAGCAGCATCTGCATGACCACGGGGCCACCGTGGCCCTGCAGTTCCACCACGTCTTCGCCGGTAAATGAGTTGGGTGCGGCAAAGTAGAGGCCCACACCGTCATCCAGCAACTCGCCTTCATGGGTGAACCGGGCATGCAAGGCGTGACGCGGGGGCAACGGCTCGCCGACGATGGATTCGCCGATCTTAAGCGATGAAGAGCCGGAGATGCGCACGATGCCCACCCCGCCCTGCCCCGGCGGCGTGGCGATCGCGGCGATGGTGTCCGTGTCGCTGAACAGGGCTAGCTCCGGGCTGGAGTCGCCGCGGCCTCGGCCTTCTTCATGACGTACCACTGCTGAGCGACGGACAGCGCACTGTTGACCAGCCAGTAAAGCACCAGGCCGGCGGGGAAGAACAGGAAGAGCACCGTGAACATGATCGGCATCAGCTTCATGATGCGGGCCTGCATCGGGTCGCCCATGGTCGGGCTCAGGAGCTGCTGCACGTACATGGTGGCGCCCATGAGCAGCGGCAGAATGAAGAATGGATCCATCGCCGCGAGGTCGTCGATCCACAGCATGAAGGGCGCTTGCCGCAGCTCGACGCTTTCGAAAAGCACCCAATACAGCGCGATGAAGATCGGCATCGGCAGCAGCATGGGCAGGCACCCGCCCAGCGGGTTGACGCCCTCTTTCTTGTACAGGCCCATCATCTCCTGGGAGAGCTTTTGCCGATCATCGGCATAACGTTCCTGCAGGCGCTTCATCTGCGGCGCCACCCGGCGCATGTTGGCCATCGACTTGTAGCTCGCCGACGACAGCGGATAGAGCACCAGCTTGACCAGCACGGTAAGCAGGATGATGGCGACGCCCCAATTACCGACCAGGCCGTGCAGCCAGTCGAGCAGCGCGAACAGCGGCACGGCCAGCCACCAGAGGAAGCCGTAGTCCACGGTTAAGTTGAGGTTGTCGGCAATTTGCTCCAGCCGTTTTTGGTCCTTGGGGCCGGCGTAGAAGCGGGACCGCCACTCGCCCTCGCCACCGGGCGCCACCGTCGCCAAGGGGCCGGTGTAGCCGACGATGTAGGTGCCGTCGGCGCGCTTGCGGCCGTAATAACTGTTCGCCTCGCCTTCGTTGGCGATCCATGCGCTCAGGAAGTAGTGCTGCAGGAAGGCGATCCAGCCGCCTTCGACTTGGCCACGAAAGTCGCCTTCGTCAAGGTCCTCGAAATCGATTTTCTCGTAGCGGGAATCGGTGGTGGTGAGGGCGGCCCCTAGGTAGGGCTGCGGACCGAGGCTGAAGGTCTCCTGCCCGGGGGGCTCCTTGGCATCGCGCTTGATCTGGCCGAACAAGCTGGCCTGGAAGGGCGCCGTACCGCGGTTTTCCACTCGGTAGATCATGTCCACCAAGTAGTCGCCGCCCTGAAAGACAAAGGTCTTCGAGACCTTCACGTCGCCAGCCTCGGCTTCGAGTTCGACGGCCAGGGTCTCTCCATCGCCGACTTCGTATTGTGTGCGCACGGCCCTGTACAGCGGCCGCTCAGTGCCTGAATCGAGCCCATCCGGGCCGATCAGGCCGCTTTGCGCCATGTAGAGGCGGCCGTTGCCCACATCGAGCAGTTCAAAGGGTAGGTCGGGCTGATCGAGGTTCACCGGGTAACGGGGCAGGTGAACGCGGCGGATGTCGCCGCCGCGGCGGTCGATCCACACTTCCTGGCTGGGCGTGACCACGCGGATCAGCCGGTCCGCGGCGCTGGCGTTGCCGACCGGCGCCGCCGCCGGGTCGGCGGTTGGATCGGGTGTGCCGATGAAGGAGGCGTCCGGTATGTCGGACGCCGGATCGACGGCTGGCGCCGAGCCGGACAGGGCCCCGCCCTCCAATTCCGGCGCAATTGCCCGCTCGGCGGTGGGCTGCGACTGCATGTAGTCTTCATTCCAAGCCAAGATCATCAAGTAGCCGGTTAAGCCTAAGGCAACCAGCAAGGCAATGCGCTGCACCTCCGGGGAGATCATGGGAATCATGGCGCTTCCTTATGGCTCGTGGAGACAGCCCGCCGACTGGCTGGTTGTTGCTTCGGCATCAGTGGCTTGGCGCATTGGGACAAGCTAAAGGCTTCCTCCGCAGTTCGGGGAGCCGGGGGTGGATCAAAGCCGCCGGGATGAAAGGGATGGCACTTGGACAGGCGCCGCAGGGCCAGCCAAGCGCCCCGCAGCGGCCCGTGGCTGTCCAGCGCAGCGAGCGCGTAGTTGGAGCAGGTTGGATGAAAACGGCATTGGTGGCCGATGAAGGGGCTTAGGGTGAGCTGGTAGGCGCGGATGCAGCCCCTGGCGACGGCCAGCGCCAAGGGCCTCAAGGCCATTCGAAGTGTGGCGGCGGTCCGCATCATGCGCTTGTCGGGTCGCTCATCTGTTCCAATGCCTCTTCAAGCCGCCGCTTCAGTTCCCGATGGTGAATCGGCGCCTGCACATGCAGCACGACATCGATCGGCGGCAGCCCGGCTCGGCGCTGCCGGAAGGCCTCCCGTGCCGTGCGCTTCAACCGATTGCGGTCATGGGCCCGGCGCACAGCGCGCTTGCCGATGATCAATCCAAGCCGAGCGCCCGGCATTGTATTGCGAACCGCGAAAATCCTTAACGGCCCCGACTGAATGCGGCGGGCCCTGCGGCCTAGCGCCCGTCGGTAGTCGCGGGGGGAGTTGAGCCGATAGCGCCTTGGCAAGCCGTTCGGCTTGGCCCTCCTGCCCAGTCCGATTGACCCGGCTAAACGGTGAGCCGCTTGCGGCCCTTGGCGCGCCGGGCGTTGATCACCTTGCGGCCACCCTTGGTGGCCATGCGGGCGCGAAAGCCGTGGGTGCGCTTCCGCTTGATGTTGCTCGGCTGGTAGGTTCTCTTCACAGGGCGTCCAGTGCCAACGGGGAGCGCGATTCTAGGAGCGGCAGCACGAAAGTGTCAATGCCTCAATAACGAGTTTTATAGGTACATAAGAGTTGTTGTTGTAGCGAGTGAGGGCAACCTGTGGATAAAACCGGGTTCCGCACGGCTCACGCGGGCTGCGGCGAAGGAAAACCTTGTGGAAAACCTGTGGGCGACCACAGGATTGGCAGAGCGTTCGCTGCAGGGTGCCAATGTCAGCCCACCGTTTTCGCTACCGGAATTCCACCGGTTTCTCTCGATTTGGGTCAAAAGTTTCTTGTTGGGCGCGCCTCCCTTGAGACGAATGTGGCCGTTCGGGAAGCCTCGGATTGGGGCTTGGCGCGGCGCTCGCAGCGGCCATTTTAGAGTCATTGTGACTAACTCTTTGGTTAGTCTTGAAAATTTCTCTTTCGCCGCGAAAACCCGCTTGGAAATTCACAGGTTTTCCGGTGGTTATTCGCGCTCCGTCAGCCGATTTCCTATTAGGGACTTTTTTCATTTCTTCATCTAACTCTTTGGTTTTGTTGACTAAGTAATTTCCCCATAGGTTTTTTTATCCGGGCTATTCCAAAGGCTGATTGCCTGTCGCTAGAATGGTCGGGCACTTGAGGGAAGTGCTACACCCAAACAAGAATTCGAGCCATCGGAGTATATTCATGCCCCCATGGGAGACGTGCCTGCAAAGGCTGCAGGAGCACATTTCCGCTGACGCTTTTGATTCCACCATCAGGCCACTTCAGGCTCAGCCGGTTCAAGGCGGAATCAAGCTCTATGCTCCCAATCGCTACATCCGTGACGAGGTCAATAGGGAATATCTGCCGCTCATTATTGAATTCCTCGCCGAGTTTGGTGGCGGCAGCCGGATTAGGGAGCTGGAAGTCGAGGTTGGAGAGCCTTCGGAACCGGAGCCGAAGGGCCCCAAGCCGAGCATTCAGGGCAGAATCTGCAAGCATAGGGGGCGGGGAGGGCTTGATCCCGCCTACACCTTTGAGAACTTCGTTGAAGGGGAGTCGAATCGGTTCGCGAAGGTCGCGGCGAGGCTGGTGGCGGATAATCCGGGCAGAGACAACAACCCCCTGCTGTTCCACGGCTCGGTAGGCCTCGGCAAAACCCATCTCATGCAGGCCATCGGCAACCTCATTCAGAGCCGCGATGCCGACGAGAGTATTGTGTATTGCCATTGCCAGGTTTTTCTGGAAAGCATGGTCGAAGCCGTTCGCTTGGGTAGCGGAGCCATGCAGCAGTTCGCGCGGCGCTACCAATCCGCTAGTGTTCTGTTGGTTGACGACATCCAGTTCATAGCTGGCGCACCGCAAACTCAGAAGGAATTTCTTAGGATATTCAATAGATTATGGGATGGTGGTCGGCAGATTGTGGTCACTTGCGACCGCTATCCCCGATTTGTGAAGGGTCTTGAGGGTAGCCTGAAGTCTCGCCTTAGCGGTGGTCTCCATGTACAGATCAAGCCGCCCGGAAAGGCGATGCGGGTCGCCATCCTGAAGAGCAAGGCCCGTAACCGCGGCGTTTCCTTGAGCGAGGACGTGGCGGGCTATATCGCGACGGTGGCCAACGCCAACGTGCGTGAGCTCGACGGTGCCCTGCAGAGCGTAATCGGCCAGGCGCAGTTCGTCGGCGACGAAGTCAATTTGGGGTTGGCGCAGGACGCCTTGCGGCATTTGGTTGGGGGTCCGGGCCGAATGATCAACATTGGTGAGATTCTCCGCACCGTGGCCGATCACTACGATGTCAAACCTTCGGAAATACTGTCCAAGCGACGCTATCGGCATTTGGTTCGGGCGCGGCATTTGGCCATGTATTTGGTCAAGGAATTAACCAGTCGCTCCTATTCGGACATTGGCAAGGAGTTCGGCGGCAATCATCACACCACCGTGAAGAGCGCCTGCGCTAAGATCGAGCGGCTCATCCAAATCGATCTGGTATTGGATCAGGAGGTCCGCAGTCTGATATCGGACTTGAAGAGATAAGAGCGACCCATGAAATTCGCAATTGATCGTCAGGCCCTGCTTCGCCCGTTGCAGCTCATTGCCGGCGTGGTTGAGCGACGCCAGACCATGCCCATACTGTCCAATGCCTGCGTTCGGGCAAGCGCGGATGGGAGCTTGACCATAGCGGGCACCGACCTGAGCATGGAGCTCGTGGCGCACGTCGATTCGGTCGATGTTTCCGTTGGCGGAGAGATCACTACGTCGGCGCACAAGCTGGCCGACCTATGGCGGTCGTTGCCGGAGGGAGCGCGGATCAGCTTTGAGACCGAAGGGGAGCAGGCGGTGATGCGCTCCGGGCGCAGCCGCTTCGCCTTGGCGACCCTGCCGGTGGACGACTACCCATCGGGTGACGAGGCGGCTGGAACGGTGGAGTTCACCCTCACCACGGCAGATGCCTGCGAGCTGATCGACCGGGTGAGCTTTGCCATGGCGCAGCAGGATGTGCGTTACTTTCTCAACGGCATGTTGTTTGAAGTAACGAGCGAGCATGTGCGTTCGGTCTCGACCGATGGCCATCGTTTGGCTCAATGCACTTTGGACAAGGGTGTCGCCGGGGCAGAGTGCCACCAAGCCATCGTGCCGCGAAAGACCGTGATCGAACTGCGCCGGTTGCTCGATGGCGAGGACGGGGAGGTCAGGTTCTCGCTGAGCGAAAACCAGATTCGCGTTGCCCGGGGCGCCTTCAGCCTGACTGGAAAGCTGATCGACGGGCGGTTTCCCGATTATGAGCGAGTTATCCCCCGAAATCCGGCGTTATCGTTATCCGTGGACAAGAACACGCTCAACCAGGCCCTGCAGCGGGCGCGCATCCTCACCAATGAGAAGTTTCCTGGCGTCAAGCTCATGATCGAGGGCGAGCAGATGACCATCGTGGCCAACAATCCGGAGCAGGAGGAGGCCCGGGAAGAGGTGCCTGTTGCCTATGAGGGCGACAACATGCAGTTGGGGTTCAACGTGGGTTATCTGCAGGATGTCTTGCGGGTGGTGGGATCGGAGACCATTCGCATCAGCATGGCTGAAGCGGGCAGCAGCGCCCTAATGGAGGGCGAGGGCGACGAAAGTGCGCTCTATGTTGTCATGCCCATGAAGATCTAATCCCCTTTCTATCGCCTAGTTTCCTTGATCGCGGGAAAGGGTTGTCAAATGAGTCAACTTTTGCGCCCGGCGACCCCCCTTCGTTGGTCTGAGGCGTCGCGTCGTTAGGTTCTCCATGTGGTGATGCGCCGTTTGGAGATTGACCATCTTCGCAACCTGACCGCCGTTCGCCTACAGCTTGGCCCCCATTTCAACTATCTCGTCGGCCCCAACGGGGCAGGAAAGACCTCGGTGCTTGAGGCCGCATACCTGCTCACGCGGGGACGGTCCTTTCGCGGCCATGCCGTCGGCCCGGTCATTGGCGACGGACAGGACGGATTGGTGGTTCGAGCGGAATTGGACGAAGGGCGCCGTCTCGGAATTGCGCGACCACGCCGGGGAAAGACCGTCTTGCACATTGACCAGCAGCCGACGCGGCGGTTGTCGGAGGCGGCGGCACTGCTGCCCCTGCAACTTTTGCTTCCCAACGTCAGTGAGTTGGTGTTCGGGGCGCCCGGCGAGCGCAGACGTTACCTGGATGGCGGATTGTTTCATGTGGAACCCGCCTATCTCATGGCCTTGAAGGACTTTAATGGGGCCTGTCGCCAGCGCAACGCGCTATTGAAAGCCGGCGGGAGACAGGGCTCTGAGCAGGAGCTGGACGTCTGGACCGAGGCGTTTTGTCGCCATGCGGAAGGAGTGCATGCTTTTCGGACGAGCTACGTTGATGAGCTGACGCCTTGGGTGGGGGGCGTTCTCGAGGAGCTCGAGCTGCCGTGTGAATTGGCGCTGAGCTACTGGAACGGTTGGGGGGACGAACCCTTGGATAAATTGTTGGGCGACACGCTAGCCAAAGATGTAAAATCCGGCACCACCAACGCCGGTCCCCATCGAGCAGACCTTTCACTTGGCATCGCGGGGGCTTCGGCTCGCAACAAGCTGTCCAGAGGTCAGGGAAAGCTGGTGGCGACGGCGCTGATTCTGGCTCAGGCTCGGTTGCTGCAGGTGCAAACCCAACGCCGGAGCCTGTTTCTGATTGATGAGTTGGGTGCGGAGATGGATAGCGCCCATCTGGCCCGATTGGTTGCCGTTCTTGACTCGGCCACCTGTCAAGTGATCGCCACTTCAACACGGCAGCCCGGAGAGGAATTTGAAATTTGGGCCTCCGAAGATAACTTGGTCTTGTTTCACGTGGAACAAGGCGAAGTGCGCTCCTAAGCGCATGGAGGTTGCCACCGACGCGGCGCTTTCTCCCCCGACGCTGGGAAAACGCCCCTTCCAGACAGTTGGTGGCCTATTGCAACAGAAGCCAAGGAGCATTCATGGCTGAGGAAACCTACGACTCACGCAACATCAAGGTGCTGCGCGGGCTCGATGCGGTTCGCAAGCGACCCGGCATGTACATCGGCGACACCGAGGACGGAACCGGCCTGCACCACATGGTCCAGGAGTTGGTGGACAACGCCATCGACGAAGCCTTGGCTGGCCATTGTGATGACATACAGGTCGTGATCCACCCCGGTGAGGCGGTGACCGTGCGCGACAACGGCCGCGGCATTCCTGTTGATATTCATCCGGAGGAGGGCGTTTCGGCGGCGGAGGTCATCATGACCACGCTGCACGCTGGCGGCAAGTTCGACGACAACAGCTACAAGGTGTCGGGCGGCTTGCACGGGGTGGGCGTATCCGTGGTGAATGCGCTATCCAAAGAGCTGCGGCTGACCATCCGTCGGGATGGATTCGTTTATGAGCAGATCTACGAGCAAGGCGTGCCGCGCAGTGCCTTGCATCAAGTGGGGAAGACTGAATCGACGGGCACGGAGTGCTACTTCGAACCGTCTCCGGACACCTTCAACAACATCGAATTCCACTTTGACCTCCTGACCAAGCGCTTGAGGGAGCTGGCCTTCCTGAATTCCGGAGTGAGCATTCACTTAGTCGATGAGCGCACTGGCAAGGCCGAACACTTCCTCTACGACGGTGGGCTTCAAGCTTTCGTCGCCTACCTCAATACCAACAAGACGCCGCTGAACGACGTGGTCTTCTTCAACACCGACCGCGAGGACGGCATCGGCGTCGAGGTGGCCATGCAGTGGAACGACAGCTTCCAAGAGCAGGTGTTCGCTTACACCAACAACATCCCCCAAGGGGACGGCGGCACCCACGTGACCGGATTTCGAGGCGCCCTGACGCGCACGCTCAACACCTACATTGAGCGGGAGAGCCTGCACAAGAAGGCGAAGGTCACGACCACGGGCGACGACGCCCGGGAGGGGTTGACGGCGGTCATTTCCGTCAAGGTGCCGGATCCGAAGTTCTCCTCGCAAACCAAGGACAAACTGGTCTCCAGCGAGGTCAAAACGGCGGTTGAGCAGGAATTGAGCAACCATTTGGGCATTTATCTTGACGAAAATCCCCAAGGAGCCAAGGCCGTGGTGGGCAAAATGATCGCGGCCGCCCAAGCGCGTGAAGCGGCCCGCAAGGCGCGGGAGATGACGCGCCGCAAGGGTGCCCTCGACATCGCCGGTCTGCCTGGCAAGCTCGCGGATTGCCAGGAGAAGGATCCGGCGGCTTCTGAGCTTTACCTGGTGGAAGGGGATTCAGCGGGCGGCTCCGCCAAGCAAGGGCGGGACCGGCGCACCCAAGCCATCCTGCCGCTCCGGGGCAAGATATTGAACGTGGAAAAGGCGCGCTTTGACAAAATGCTGTCCTCCCAGGAGGTTGGCACCTTAGTCACCGCCTTGGGCTGCGGCATTGGGCGGGGTGAGTTCGAGCCCGAGAAGCTGCGCTACCACCGCATCATCATCATGACGGACGCCGATGTGGACGGCTCGCACATCCGCACCCTGCTGTTGACCTTCTTCTTTCGGCAAATGCCGGAACTGATCGAGCGCGGGCACATCTACATCGCCCAGCCACCGCTGTACAAGATCAAGAAGGGACGCCAAGAGCGCTACGTCAAGGACGATGGCGAGCTCACCGACTACTTGCTGCAGTTGGCTTTGGAGGGCTCCAAGCTGTACGTCAACCCCGATGCGCCGGCCATGCAGGACCAGGCCTTCGCCGACTTGGCCATCCGCTATCAGGCGCTCATGGCCCGCTTGGAGCGCTTGTACCGGGTGTATCCACTCACCGTAACCGTGCCGCTGGTCGATTTGCCCATCGTGGATGAGCCCATGTTGGGCGACCAGGAGGCCATGAAGGCTTGGACCGAAGCCCTTGAATCGGCGCTGGACGATGCCCAGGTGAGCCTCGAATTTGACGCCGAGCACCAAGTGTGGTGCCCGGTTGTTGAATATTTGGACCGGGGCATGACTGAGCGCGTGCTGCTGCCCCGTGCTTTTTTTGCCGGCCCGGACTATCGCGGCATCGCCGAAATGGCCCGCGCTCTCAGCGGGCTGCTCGACAGCGGTGCCCGGATCGAAAGGGGAGAGCGCAGCGAGGCGGCAACCAGCTTCGGGCAGGTCTTGGATTGGCTCGCCGCCCAAGCCCGGCGCGGCATCGACACCCAGCGCTACAAGGGGCTTGGGGAGATGAACCCGGATCAGCTTTGGCAGACGACCATGGATCCGGACGTGCGCCGCATGCTGCAGGTCACGGTGGATGACGCTATCGCCGCCGACCGGATGTTCACCACCCTGATGGGCGATCAAGTGGAGCCGCGCCGGGAGTTCATCGAAACCAACGCGCTGTCGGTGGTCAATCTAGACGTTTGACCAGAGGTCCCTGACCAATGCTGCCATCAGCTCGCGGGCCTCGGCGTTGACCGCTTTGGACTTGCGGTCTGCGGTTGCAACCGGCGGTCCAATCCGCACTTGAATGACACCAGGCGTTTTGCGCAGCCGGTGGGCGGGCCAGTGCCGTCCGGCATTGTGGGCGACCACCACCACCGGCGCCTGCGCGGCGATGGCCAAGGCGGCGCCGCCCGGCTGAAACGAACCGATTTCACCCGGCGGCATGCGCGTTCCTTCGGGAAACAGCACCACGCTGGTGCCGCCAGCCAACCGGGAACGCCCGGTGTCGATCAGCTGGCGCAAGGCGCGCCGGGGACTGCTGCGGTCAATGGCGATGGGCCGATTCAGCGCAAAGGCCCAGCCGAAGAACGGGATCCATAGCAGCTCCCGCTTGATCAGGGTGGCTTGGGGGCGGAACAGGGATTGCAGGAACAGCGTTTCCCAAGTGCTTTCGTGGTGGGCGAAGACCACGCAGGCTTGACGAGGGATGTGCTCCAGCCCCTCCACTTCGACGCCGACGCCGCAGGTGAGGTGCAACCAGCCGAGAATGCCCCGGCTCCAGATGCCGACAATGAACTCGAAGCGCCGCCGTGGCGGCATCGCCCACCCCACGGCCACGGACAGGGTGCCCCAGAAGACGGTGAACAGGACGTATCCGGCGTAGAAGAGGCAGGCGCGAAACATGCCGCCCTGGGGCTGGGGCGCATTCACTTGCTTGGCACTTCGACTTTTTGAAAAGAAGCCTTGCTCTTCATGTTGGGTTGGTGGCTTGGCGAAGCATCCGGGCTAGAATGGGTCGGGAGTCGGGCGCGGAACATAGGCCATCGTGGAGTCAGGGTCAAAGGGAGCCTTCAGCTTGCCGGGGAACGGGGCGCCGCTGACGCCTAAGGGGCCACCGGCCAACCCCGGGGCAGTCTCCGCCTTTTCCAAGGAAAAGCGCTGCGGCTGGTGTGGTGCTGAGCCGTCGCTCATCCACTACCATGACCAGGAGTGGGGCGTTCCGGAACGCGCCGAGCAGCCCCTGTTCGAGCGCCTGATTCTTGAAGGCATGCAAGCTGGCCTGTCGTGGCTGACGGTGCTCAAGAAGCGCGACCACATGCGCGATGCCTTTTTCGGCTTCGACATTGAGGCCTTGGCAACGGCCGACTCGCAGGTCATGGCAGGGTGGCTTGACGATCCTGGCCTGATCCGCAATCGAGCCAAGCTCGCCTCGGTGATGACCAATGCCCAAGCCACGCTGGCCTTGCCGCACTCGCTCTCGGAAGTGGTTTGGTCCTTTGTGGGTGGTGTGCCAACCCAGAATCACTGGCGGTGCCTCAAAGCGGTTCCGAGCCAGACCGATGCCTCCGTAGCGATGTCCAAGTCGTTGAAAAAACTAGGCTTTCGCTTCGTTGGCCCAGTAATTTGCTATGCTTTCATGCAGAGCGCGGGGTTGGTCAATGATCACTTGGTGGATTGCCCGGCTTACGCAAAGTGCGCCGCGCTGGCCTAACGAGGCTACGGCTCAGACCGATGAAAGGACGGGCGCCGGGCGCAGAAGTTGACTCGTGTGGCAACCTTAATCCCGCGATCAAGAAGAATAGTTGAGAGGCTGCTCGCCGGACTGCTGCGCCTCTTTGCCGCACTGCCTCTGCGGTTGGGGTGGCGTCTGGCTGATTGGCTCGGGGTGGCGACTTGGTTCTTGAGAACCGACGCGGCCCGCATCACCGCCGTCAATCTGGCCAAGTGCTTCCCGGAACTCGACCCAAGCGCTCGCAAAGCACTCGCCCGCCGCAGCCTCGGCCACACTTGGCGGCTGCTGATTGAGGCCGGACCGTTGACTTACTGGAGCGGCGCCCGGCTTGGCAAGCTGCTGATTGACGAATCGGGCCGCTCGCTGGTCACCGAACCTCTTGAGCAAGGCCGCGGCCTGTTGATGCTCGTGCCCCACTACGGCAATTGGGAGTACCTTTGCCACGTGCTCGGCGGGCTGGGCTTCGTCGCTCTCTACGACCCCCCTCGCTTGGCGGGCATTGAGCCGTTGCTGCTCCGCTCCCGCCAGCGGTTTGGCGCCACCTTGGTGCCGGGTACGCCGGCGGGACTGCGCGCCGCGCACAAAACGCTCAAGGCGGGCGGCTTTGCGGCGATCCTACCGGACCAGGTGCCCGCCCAAGGCGGCGTCCATGCCCCCTTCTTCGGCCACCCCGCGCTGACCATGACGCTCGCCCAACGAATGGCCGAGACGAGTGGCGCGCCACTGCTCATCGGCAGCGCGCGCCGAGTGCGGCATGGGTTTGTGGCGGAGTACGCCCCTTTTCCAACGGATTTCGATTTAGGCGACCCGACAGCCTTCGCAACGGCCCTAAACCGCTCAATTGAAACGTTGGTGCGCCGCGATCCCGCCCAGTACCAATGGGAGTACAAGCGCTTCAAGAAGCCCCCGCCCGGCAGCCCGGACCCCTACCCGAAGCACAGACCTCGATAACGGATCCCGAAGAGGGCGAGACACCTAGTTCGAGGAGTTTCGCGCCAGCGAAACTCCAACGCGGCCGTCAGGCCGCGCCTTAGCGTCGCCAAAAGGAGCGGGTGAAGATCACCAGCAGGGTGAAGATTTCCAAGCGCCCGAGCACCATCGCCAGCATCAACAGCCAAGCGACCGCATCCGGCAGATCGGCGTAGTTGCCCGCCACGTCCCCCAAGCCAGGGCCGAGGTTGTTCAGGCAGGCACCCACTGCGGAGAAGGCGGTGAGGAAGTCGAATTCCCCCGCCGCCATGACCAAGCACACCAGAATGATGAAAATCATGATGTAGGCCATGAAGAAGCTCCAGACGGCATCGGCCACCCGGCTGGGCACCTTTTCGCCCGCCAGCTTCAGGGGAAAAACGCCCAACGGGTGAATGAGGCGCCGAACTTCGCGAACGCATTGCCGGTAGATCAGCAGCACCCGGATCATCTTCAGGCCGCCGGCGGTGGAGCCCGCGCAGCCCCCGGCAAAGGCGCCCAACATCAGCAAGATCGGCGTCACCGAGGGCCAAAGGCTGAAGTTGGTGGTGGTGAAGCCGGTTGTCGTGGTGATCGAGACGGCTTGGAAGAGGCCGTCCCGGAAGGGGCTCGCGGTCACCTGTGGGTCGCGGCCCAAGAGATACCAGGTGATTAGCGCCATGCCTGCCAGAACGCCTATGTAGAGCCGCACCTCCCGGTCGCGGCTGTAGCCCGCAAGGGTGCGGCGGCTCCAAGCGGTGAAGTGCAGGGCGAAGTTGATGCCGGAAAACACCATGAAGGCGATGGCCACTGCCTCGATGGCGGCGCTGTCGAAGTGACCAATGCTGGCGTCATGGGTCGAGAATCCGCCGATAGCGACCGTCGAGAAGCTGTGGCAGATGGCGTCGAACACGTTCATCCCGGCAACCCAATAGGCGAAGGCACAGGCGGCGGTCAACCCAAGATACAGAAGCCAGAGCGCCTTGGCGGTTTGGGTGATGCGTGGCGTCAGCTTGTTGTCCTTGACCGGTCCCGGCGACTCGGCCCTGTAGAGCTGCATGCCGCCGACCCCAAGCATCGGCAGAATGGCTACGGCCAGCACGATGATGCCCATGCCGCCGACCCACTGCAGGAATTGGCGGTAGAAGAGGATGGACTTGGGCAGGCTGTCCAAGCCAGTCAACAACGTGGCGCCGGTGGTGGTGATTCCAGAAAGTGACTCAAAGGCCGCTTCGGGGAAGGCGAGCCGGGTGCTGGCGTCGAGCATGAAGGGAACGGCACCGCACAACCCGAGGCCAACGTAGGCCAGCGCGGTGATCAGGAAGCCGTCGCCCTCCCTCGGGCCAATCCGTCCGCGCCCGCAAATCCACAGGGCGATGCCGCCCGACAAAGTGACGCCGAAGGCGACCGCAAAGGTGCGCACGGTTGCCTCGCCGTAGATCCACGCCACGACCGCGGGCACCAGCATCGCCGGGCTGAACAGGACCAGAAGAGCGCCGGTGGTGCGCAGTATGATGGGCAATCGCATCTTCGCGTCAGCCGGGCAGGCTTGTGCTGGTGCCCAAGGCCCGAGTTGCGCTTGGTGGGCTTGACAGGTTCGTTGAGGACACGCGGCTTAAGCGACCGTTTAGAAGAACGTGAAGCCGACTTGGAACAAGCGTTCCACTTCGGAAACGTATTGCTTGTCGGTCAGGAACAAAATCAAGTGGTCATCCGGCTCAATGACTACGTTCTCGTAAGCCACCACGACGGTTTCGCCACGCACGATGGCGCCGACGGTGACGCCCTTCGGCAGCTTGATGGCCTTCACGGGCCGGCCGATGATGCGGGAGGTCTTGGCGTCGCCCCGGGCCACGGCCTCCATGGCCTCCGCAGCGCCCCGCCGCAGGCTGTGCACCCGCGCCACGTCGCCCCGGCGCACATGGGACAACAGGCTTGAGGTGGTGGATTGCTGCGGCGAAATGGCGACGTCGATTTCACTGGCGCGCATCAGCTCCGCATAGGCCGGCTTGCCAATCAGGGTCATCACCCGGCGCACTCCAAAGCGCTTGGCCATCAGGGACGACATGATGTTGACCTCATCGTCGTTGGTCAGGGCGCAGAATACGTCGCTGCTGCTGGTGGCGTCGCGCAGTTGGTCTGGATTGGTCGCGTCGCCTTGAATCACCACCGTGTCCTTGAGGGTGGTGGCCAGCCGCTCCGCGCGGTCGGGGTCGAATTCGATGAGCTTGACGTTGAAGTAGCTTTCGATGGCGGTCGAGAGCCGGGCCCCGATGTTGCCGCCACCGGCGATGGTTACGCGCTTGAAGGCCCGCTCCACGTGTCGCAGTTCGGCCATCATCGAGTTGATCTGGCCCGCCGCAACGATGAAGAAAACCTCATCACCCGCCTCAATGGAGGTGGTTCCGGTCGGCAGGATGGGTTCGGTGCCACGGAAGATGGCCGCCACCCGGGTGTTGACGTTGGGCAGTCGCTTGCGCACGTCGCGCAACTGCTGGCCGACCAAGGGGCTGCCGGCGTACGCGCGCACGGCAACCAACTGCACCTTGCCCTCGGCGAAGTCGAGAACCTGCAGGGCGCCGGGGTTTTCCAAGAGCAGTCGGACGCTGTCGGTCACCACCTGTTCGGGGTTGATGAACACATCCACCGGCATGTGCTCATCGGCGAACAGGGACTTTTCGTTGACGTAGGCGGCGGAGCGCACCCGGGCGATTTTGCGCGGTGTGCGGAACATGGAATAGGACACTTGGCAGGCCACCATGTTGACCTCATCGCTGCCCGTCACCGCGATCAGCATGTCGGCATCCTCGGCGCCCGCCTCGCGCAGCACCTGGGGATGGGAGGCCCAGCCGGCGACGGTTCGGATGTCGAGGCGGCTGCGCAGCTCCCGCAGGCGCACTTCATCGAGATCGACCAAGGTGATGTCCAAGGTTTCGCTGGCCAGATGGGTTGCCAAGGTGCCGCCCACCTGGCCCGCGCCGAGAATGAGGATCTTCATGCCTGCTTGTCGATCCGGGCGAGGTAGAAGCCGTCCGTGGCGGGGTCGGTGGGCAGCATCTGCCAACCATGCCGGGTCGCTGCTCCGGTGGGCAGCACGACGCCGGTCGCGCGGGCGTCTTCGTGGGCCTCAAGAAAGGACTCGACCACCTGATCGTTCTCCTCAGCGAGTATCGAGCATGTGCAGTACAGCAGGGTACATCCGGGGCGAACCGTGCGCCACAGGTTCCGCAGCAGTGCGCCCTGAAGCCGATTCGTCCGGCGCACCTGCTGCGGCGTCCGGGTGACCTTGATGTCGGGGTGGCGGCGCAGGGTGCCCGAACCGGAGCAAGGTGCGTCGATGATCACCAAGTCAAAGGGCTCGCCGTCCCACCACGCCAAGCCGCAGGCATCGGCGGTGATGGCGCGGAAGCCCCCATGGCCGAGGCGCTGGGCCATTTCGGAGAGGGCTTGCAGGCGCATTGGCGCGTTGTCCAAGGCGGTTACGTCCAGCGCCAGCCCGGATTCGAGCAGGTGGAACAGCTTGCCGCCCGGCGCGGCGCAGGCGTCCAGCACCCGGCAACCGCCCTGCAGTTGTTCGCGCATGAAGCCGCCGACGAGTTGTGCGCCGACATCCTGCACGGCGATGGCGCCGTCCTTGAAGCCGGGCAGGGTGGCCGACGGCTGCGGCTTGCGCAGCAGGATGGACTCCGGCAGCCAGGCGTCGTCGAAGGCAATGTCCGCACGTTTGAGCAAAGCGCGGTAGTCGGCTGGCTCGATCTTGCGGCGATTGACGCGCAGTCCCATCGGCGCCCGCTGATTGTTGGCTCGCAGCAACGCCGGGGCGTGGTCCCCGTACTGCGTTTCGATCTTGCCTTGCAGCCAAGGCGGGTGGTCGCTGGCGTCGCCGATGGGGTGCGTGGGCAGTTTGCGCAGTACCGCGTTGACCAGTGCCGCGGCCCAGGGCTTGCCCAGCGCCCGGGCCGCGGAAACAGTCTCGTTGATGGCTGCATGACCCGGTACGCGCATTCTCTGGAGTTGGTAAGCGCCAACTAACAACAGGCAGAAGAGGTCCAGATCCTTGGCTCGCAAGGGCCGGGCCAGACGCGCCTCAACCGCTTCGACCAGCGAGAAGTGGTGCCGCAGGCACCCATAGGTCAACTCCAGGCACAATGGATTCGTTTCCCGCCGGATGACATTGTCGAGACTGTCGCCCCGGCCAACGATGCGGGCAAGATGACGAGCGGCGCGGGCTCGGTCTGAATGGCTGAGGTGACCGCGCACAGTCTCAACATGCCGAACGGCATTGGAATTGGTTGCCCTTCCGGAACAGGTCGCTGAAGCCGTTGATCGCCTCAGCGGCACTGAGGATTGTGCCCTTGCCGCGATTGAGGCGCAATTGCTGGATCTTGAGCGTGCCCGTGCCGCAAGCGGCGATCAGGCCGTGCCGGTTCGCCGTGATGATTTCGCCGGGATGGCTTGGCGCCGATTCGCCTAAGGCTTCCCCGGCGAGCAGTTGCACACGGGCGTCGCCGAGGTCGCTGTGGACCGGCAGGCGGTGGGCCAGGGCGCGGATGTTGCGTTCGAGCTGGGTGGCGGGCTGCGTCCAGTCAGCGACGGCATCGCCGGGGCTGAGCTTGCGGGCATAGGTCGCCTGGCCGGCTTGGGGCTTAAGCCGAATGGCGGGCAGGTCGGAGAGTATGCCGCAGAGCAGGCGGGCGCCGAGGTCAGCGATGGCGTCGCTCAAGCTCTCGCCGGTGCTGTCCGGGCCGATGGGGAGCGGCGCTTGGGTGATGATTGGGCCGGTGTCGAGTCCCGCGTCGATTTGCATGATGGAGACGCCGGTTTGCGCATCGCCCGCCATCAAGGCGCGCTCGATGGGTGCCGCGCCGCGCCACCGGGGCAGCAAGGAGGCGTGCAGGTTGATGCAACCGTGGCGGGGCAGGTCCAGGAAGTGCTGCGGCAGGATCATGCCGTAGGCGGCCACTACCACGGCGTCAAGCTGTTGTCCGTCGATGGCGGAAACCGCCTCTTCCTTGTTGGCGGGCGTCCCGACCGCGATGCCCCACTCGGTGGCCAGTCGCTTGACCGGGCTGGGCCGGTGCTTGCGGCCGCGCCCGCGCCGCTGGTCGGGGCCGGTCAGCACCAAGCAAGGGCGAAACCCGCCCTCTAGCAGTCCGCTTAGAGCGCGGGCGGCGAACTCCGGCGTACCGGCGAAAGCGAAGCGGGGCAGCATGGCTGGTTAGGCCCGAGCGCGTTGCGATTTCGACAGCTTCTGGCGGATGCGGGCGCGTTTCAGGTTCGACAGGTAATCAACGAACAGCTTGCCTTCGAGATGATCGCACTCGTGCTGGATGCAGACCGACAGCAAGCCCTCCGCCTCGAGGGTGAACGGCTCGCCGTGCTGGTCGAGCGCCTCGACATGAACCCGCTCCCGGCGCGTCACCGGCTCATAGAAGCCCGGCACCGACAGGCAGCCTTCGTCCGTCTCCACCCGGCCGCCCGCCACCTCGAGGCGCGGATTGATGAACACGTGGGGTTCGTTGCGGTTTTCGGAGATGTCGATGACGATCACCCGCTTGGCGGCGTTGACCTGATTGGCGGCCAAGCCGATGCCCGGCGCGCCGTACATGGTTTCGAGCATGTCATCGACGAGCGTTCGAATCATGGCGTCCACCACCGTCACGGGCTGGGCCTTGGTCCGCAACCGAGGGTCGGGAAAAGTGAGGATGTCGAGAAGGGCCACGGGTCACGTCGCCTCAAACTTGGGATTGGCTTTGAATTGATGCCGCCAGTATAACTTTTTCCGCTCGCGGGGCCATTTTCCTACGAGCCGAAGGGGCTGTTTTCCTACGAGCCAAAAGGGCTGTTTTCCTACAAGCCAAAAGAACAATGACGCCTTTTCTTGGCTCGTCAACCGCCTAGAATCCCCAACCATGATCACTCAGAACAGGTTGCGGAAAGCCGAGCAGCGGAGGCCGGTTTCCGAATCCGAAGCGTTGCTCTACCTCAGCCAGCAGGCAACGCGCCCGCAGGTGCGGCGTTGGCTGGCGCAGGCGGACAGCGCCCGGGCGGCCTACGCTCGTCATGGCGAGGCACCTGATTGGCCGCCGGACGCCTTGGCTGTGACGGGCATCCGCGTTGCAACGCCCGTTGATGACGCCTACCCGGAGCCTCTGCGGCACATCCCCGACCCGCCGCTTGCGCTGTACTACCAAGGCGACATGGCGGCTGCCCAAGGCCCCGCCGTCGCGCTGGTCGGTGCCCGGCGCGGCACGCGGCTGGGCTTGCGCATCGCCGAGGCCATGGGCCGCGAGCTGGCCGCGCAAGGCGCCCGGGTCATATCCGGCCTCGCCCGGGGCATCGACGGCGCTGCCCACGCGGGGGCTTTGGCCAGCGGCGTGGAGGGCTGCGCATGGGCGGTGCTCGGCAATGGACTGAACAACATCTATCCTCGCGAGCATCAGGAGCTGGCGCGGCGCATCGTTGAGTCAGGCGGCGTGGTCATCTCCGAGTACCCGCCCGATGCGCGGCCTTATCGAAGCCGCTTCCCGGAGCGCAACCGCCTTATCAGCGGCTTGGCCGAGGCCGTGGTCGTGGTGGAGGCGTCGCGCCGCAGCGGTTCGCTCATCACGGCGCGGATGGCGGCTGAGCAGGGCCGGGAGGTGTTTGCTGTGCCGGGCGCGGTCGGCAATGCGGTGAGTGCGGGTTGCCATTGGCTGATCCGCCAGGGCGCGGGGCTGGTGGAGAGCGCCGAAGACGTGTTGGTGGAGCTGGGCTACGCGGTTCAAGACCGTGATTCCCCGCCGCCGCCGCCAGAGGCCTTAAAGCCGGTTTTCAATGCCGTTTCGGCCAGCGCCTCGCCAATTGATGAGCTCGCCCTCGCCGTTGGCCTGCCCGTGGAGGCGGTGACCGGCGATCTGGTGCAATTGGAGCTGTTGGGATTTGTCCAGTTGACGCCGGACGGGTATATTCGCGTGCCTCGCTGAACGGCAGCGGAAATTTAGCAAGCGGAGGCGCAAATTGAGTTTCGTCGGCATATTGATGGGTTCCGAATCGGATTGGCCGGTCATGCGCAAATGCACGGAGGTGCTGGAGCGTTTGGGCATTGATTTCGAAGTGCGGGTGTCCTCGGCGCACCGCACCCCCACCGCCACGGCGGCTTATGTGGCTGATGCCGCTGGCCGGGACTGCGCGGTGTTCATTTGCGGAGCTGGCATGGCGGCCCACTTGGCGGGCGCGGTGGCGGCGCACACCGTGCGGCCGGTCATCGGGGTGCCCATAGACAGCGGCCCGCTGCAGGGTTTTGACGCTTTGTTGGCGACGGTGCAGATGCCCGGTGGCATCCCGGTCGCCACCGTGGCCGTGGGCGGCGCCGGCGCTCGCAATGCCGCTTATTTGGCGGCGCAGATGCTGGCGCTGGGTGATGCGTCGCTGGCCGCTGCGCTGCAGGCTGACCGGGAGCAGAACCAAGCCAAGGTTCAAGCGCAGAATGAGCGGGTGCAGGCCGAACTCAAAAGTTAATGACTTCCATCTTCGGCGAGCCGTGCGTCATCTGCGCCAAGGGGGCGTTGTGGCTCATGCCACCGAGGGGGTCTGGGGTCTCGCCTGCAATCCCTTCGATTGCCAGGCGGTGGCCCGCATCCTTGCCATCAAGGGCCGCAGTCCCGACAAGGGCCTGATCCTCATTGGCGCCAGCGCGGACTGCTTTGCGGCGGAGTTGGCCCCGCTGACGGCGGCGGACCGCCAAACCGTGCAATCGACATGGCCAGGGCCGGTGTCCTGGGTGCTGCCCTCGGCGCGGTTTCCGGTCTGGATCACGGGTGCCGGGCTTGGCCCGCGCCCCACCGTGGCCCTACGGGTGCCCGGCCATGCCCAGGCTCGCGCCCTGTGTGCCCGATTCGGCGGGCCGCTGGTTTCCACCTCCGCCAATCCGTCCGGCATTGCGGCCACCGACAGCGCCCTGCGCGTTCGCCGCTGGTTTGGCGACGTGGTGGACTACATCGCCCCCGGCCAAACCCTGGGCCGCCAAGGCCCCAGCCAGCTTCGCACGCTGGCGGGGAAAGTGTTGCGCTGATGGACCGCTACGCCGTGGTCGGCAACCCGGTCAGCCACTCGCTTTCCCCGGAGATCCACCGGGCCTTCGCGGCGAAGACCGGCGAACGGCTGCGCTACGACAAGCTGCTCGCGCCCGTCGACGGTTTTGCGGACTCGGTGGGCGAGTTCTTCGAGCGCGGTGGCCGCGGCCTCAACGTCACCCTGCCCTTCAAGGGCGAGGCTTGCCGTTGGGTGGCCGAGGCGCAGCCCGCCGCCGCCCGTTGCGGCGCGGTGAACACCATCGCCCTGGAGGACGGCAAGACTCTGGGGTTCAACACAGACGGGATCGGATTGGTGCGCGACCTTGAAGCGCAGCAAGTGCGCATATCGGGCCGCAGGCTGCTGTTGATCGGCGCCGGCGGAGCGGTCAGCGGTGTTCTCGATGCCTTGATCGATGCGAATCCGGCTTCCGTGCACATCGCCAATCGCACCATCGCCAAGGCGGAGGCTTTGGCCGAGCGCCAAGGCGCCGCCGTTGCAGCAGCGTCCCTGGACAGTCTGGACGGCCGCTTCGACCTGATCATCAACGGCACCTCCGCCGGCCTGACCGGGGAGGGCGGGTTGATTGCGCCCGAGCTCGCTGCGGGTGCGCAATGCTATGACCTGCTCTACAGCCGCGATGCGCAAACGCCGTTTTGCCGCTGGGCCAAGGACGCCGGTGCCGCTTGGGTGTCCGATGGCCTAGGCATGCTGGTGGAGCAAGCCGCCGCCGCCTTCGCCATCTGGCGCGGGTGCGCGCCGAGCACACGCGATCTGCTGCGCTCGCTCAGGCCGGGAACGCCAGCATAAGGCTCATTCAAGGAAGGAACGTCATGGTCAATCGGGAAATCGTCAGGAAAAATCGAAAGCAAGTGGTTATCATGGCTGTCTCCCTGCCGCTTTTGGCGCTGTTTGCCGTCTATAGCCTCATCTTCCTCGCTGGACAGGATACGTTGCTGCAGACCACCAATGCCGGTGAGTTTGTGGATCCGCCTTTGATGGCGCGGGATTTGGAGCTGAGCGACGCCGAAGGGCGTGCGGTTGACGGCAGCGACGCTTGGTGGGTGTGGGTGGCGGCGGACGATTGCGCTGCCGCCTGCCGGGGTGCCCTCGCGGCGCTTGGGCGTTTGGATGAACGGCTTGCGGAGCACGCGAGTCGGGTGCGCTTGGCCGCGGTCACCTCCGCGCCGAGCGCCACGTTGGATTCGGTGGCCGTCGAACAGTTTCGCAGCGCCGGTGAACAGCGGCTGGCCGATGGCGTTTACATCGTCGATCCGCCAGGCAATGTGGTGCTGCGCTACGCCATGGAAGTGGACGTCGATACGGTGGCCGAGGACTTGAAGAAGATGCTGAAGGTTACTCGTAGTGGCTGAATGGGCCTCCCCCAAACTGATGCGCGGGCTGACCGTCGCTGCCGTGGGCTTGGCCTTGGTGGTCGTCGTTCTGGGCGCCTACACGCGCCTTGCCGATGCGGGCCTCGGCTGCCCGGATTGGCCTGGCTGCTATGGCCATGTCGGCGTACCGGACACCGAGGCCGAGGTCCGGGCCGCCCAGGCGCAGTTTCCCGATGCGCCGGTGGAGATGGAAAAGGCGTGGATCGAGATGGTGCATCGCTATTTCGCCACTGGCCTGGGGGCGCTGATTCTCGGCATCGTCGTCGTCGCGTTTCGGGCCCCGAACGGGATCCCGAACGGAGTGCCTCGGGCGCTGCCCGTGGCCTTGTTGGCGCTGGTGGCCTTACAGGGCGCTTTCGGCGCTTGGACCGTCACGCTGAAGCTCTGGCCCCAGGTGGTGACCGCCCACCTGCTCGGTGGATTCGCCACCTTGGCGCTCCTGTGGCTGCTGGCACTGCGGCTCGGCATTGGCGCGAAGCCCTCAGTTCGCCCGGGCGCAGTGCGCGGCGGAAGCGCGCAATTTGGGCGCTTGGCGAGCGTTGCCCTGGCCGTGGTGGTGTTGCAAGTTGCGCTCGGCGGCTGGGTCACCTCAAACTACGCCGCCCTGGCCTGTCCGGACTTCCCGACCTGTCACGGCGAGTGGGCGCCGGCCATGGATTTCCGGCAGGGATTTGACGTTCTGCAGACGGTCGGCCCCAATTACTTGGGCGGGTTATTGGACAATGAAGCCCGAATCGCCATACAGTTCGCGCACCGCTTGGGTGCTGTGGCTGTGCTGGCGGTCGCTGGCCTGCTCGGCTGGCGGCTGTGGAAGGCTGGCAGTGTCTTGGCGCCTTGGGTGCTGGGCCTGCTCGCCGCCCAATGGACCTTGGGCATTTTGAATGTTCTGCTGACCCTGCCGTTAGCCGTCGCCACCGCGCACAATGCCTGCGGTGCATTGTTGCTGCTGGCTTTGGTGACGGTGCGGGAGAGCGCGTTTCAGGAAAACAGACGCTTCGTTGCAGGCATGGCAAGTGAGTGAGAAGTGAGTGAGTTGACGCATACCGTGCGCGCCAGTTGGCGTGACTACCTGGAAATGTGCAAGCCGCGGGTGGTGGCGCTGATGCTGCTTTGCGCCTTGGTTGGCATGTTTCTGGCCACTCCGGGGCTGGTGCCGATGGATGTGCTTGTGCCCGGCATCTTGGGCATTGGCTTGGTGGCGGCCTCGGCGGCGGTGGTCAATCACATCGCCGATGCCGAGATCGACATCCGCATGGCCCGCACCGCCAATCGGCCGGTGGCCACCGGGCGGGTGGGCACCTTGCCTGGCCTGCTGTTTTCCGCCGCCCTTGGCGTGGTGGGCATGGCCGTGCTGTTGTTCTGGACCAACGCCTTGACGGCTTGGCTCAATTTGGCGTCCTGGGTCGGCTACGGCCTGGTCTACACCCTGTTTCTGAAGCGCATGACGCCGCAGAACATTGTTATCGGCGGCCTGTTTGGCGCGGCGCCGCCGCTCTTCGGCTGGACTGCGGTCACCGGCGCGCTCGAACCGGGCGGGCTGATCCTGGTGCTCATCATCTTCGCTTGGACGCCGCCCCACTTCTGGGCCTTGGCCTTGGATCGCAAGGCGGAGTACCAAGCGGCCAACATCCCCATGCTGCCCGTCACCCACGGCGAGCGCCACACGCGGCGGCACATTTTCTTCTACACGCTGATCCTCATCGCCTCCAGCCTGCTGCCGGTGGCCATAGGCATGAGCGGCTGGGGCTATCTGGTCGCGGCGCTGGGCTTGGGAGCCGGATTCCTGTACTGGTCGGCGGCGCTGCTGGCCAATCGCGGCCCCAAGGTGCCCATGCAGACGTTCCGCTACTCCATCATCTATCTCATGGCGCTGTTTGTCGCCTTGCTGATCGACCACTACTGGCTCGTTCCGGTCTGAAGGAGCTTAACGTCGTGTGCCATCGACGCTGGAAAGAAGCAGCGCTCCTGCTCGCCTTGTTTGCCGCCGGTTGCGTGGGCGACGATCCCGAGGCGCTCAGGGCACAAGGCATCTACATTCTGCCGGAACCCGCCGAGGTGGCCGGCTTTGCGCTTGAAACCCAGGATGGCGAGGCTTTCGGCGCGCAGGACTTGGCGGGCGGCTGGTCCTACCTGTTCTTTGGCTTCACCCGCTGCCCGCATCTGTGTCCCACCACCTTGGCGACCCTCGCTGATGCCGAAGAGCGCATCCGGGCGTTGCCAGAAGGCGATCGGTTCCGCGGCCTGTTCGTCAGCGTGGATCCCGAGCGGGATGGCAATGCGGAGATGAAGGCGTACCTGGCCCGGTTCTCCGATCGCTTTACGGGCTTGCGCGGAGCGCGTTCGGAAACCTTGAAGATCGCGCGCGACGTGGACGTCGCCTTCGCCACGTTGCCGGACGGCCAAGGCGGCCTCACCGTCGAGCACTCCGGGCAGATCGTGCTGATCGACCCCGAGGGCCGCTACCGCGGCTTCATCAAGTCGCCCCATCGGGCGGATGCCTTGGTCTCGGCTTGGCGTTGGTTGACTGGCTGATTCCATGTCCATCCATTCCCTAGCGGACCGCTATCAAGCGGTCCGCGCCCGCTCACAGGCGCTTTGCCAGCCTTTGGGCGTTGAGGACTACGGCGTGCAGCCGATGGATGAGGCGAGCCCGCCGAAGTGGCATCTGGCCCACACCACCTGGTTTTTCGAGACGTTCCTGCTCAAGCCGTTCGCTACGGCCTACCAGCCGGTGGATGGGCGCTACGAACATCTGTTCAACTCCTACTACAACGGTGTCGGCGAACCCTATCCGCGGCCGCGGCGGGGGCTGTTGTCCCGCCCCACCGTCAGCGACGTGAAGGATTACCGAACCCTGGTTGACCGGGCCATGGAACCGCTTCTGGACCGGGAGGACGGGGAGGTTCGGCGGCGCATCGAGCTCGGACTGCAGCATGAGCAGCAACATCAGGAGCTGATGCTCACCGACCTCAAGGCCAACTTGGGCTTCAACCCCCTCAAGCCCGCCTACCGTCGGGACTTGACCGCCGAATCCGCAGCGGCGCCTCCGCTGGGGTTCAGCGCTCACGAGGGCGGGATGATCCGCGCTGGCGCCGAGGGTGACGGATTCTGCTTCGACAACGAACTGCCTCGGCACCAGGTCTGGCTGGAGCCCTTTGCGCTGGCGGACCGGTTGGTAACCAATGGCGAGTACCTTGATTTCATGGACAACGGCGGCTACCGGAACCCGGCCTGGTGGCTCTCGGAAGGCTGGGCTGCCGTGTGCGCACAAGGCTGGCGTGCACCCTTCTACTGGCGCGAGCGGGACGGCGCCTGGCTGGAGTACCGCTTGAGTGGCGAAGCGCCCGTGGCGCCTTCGGCCCCGGTGGTTCATGTCAGCGGCTTCGAGGCGGATGCGTATGCCCGCTGGGCGGGTTGCCGGCTGCCCACCGAATTTGAATGGGAGGCAAGCGCGGCGGGACTTGATCCGGACGCGGGCAACTTTGCCGACGACGAGCGCCTGCATCCGGTCGGCGGCAATGGGCAGCATTTCGGCGACCTCTGGGAGTGGACCTCGAGCGCCTACGGCCCCTATCCCGGTTACGCACCGCTGCCGGGTGCGCTCGGCGAGTACAACGGCAAGTTCATGAGCAGCCAACTGGTGCTGCGCGGCGGCTCCTGCGCTACGCCCCGGGGCCACGTCCGGGCCAGCTACCGGAATTTCTTCTACCCCGCCGACCGCTGGCAGTTCAGCGGCATACGGCTAGCTAGGGGGATGAGCGGAAACGGGGCTCAATGATGATGCCGCGAGCCGTTCGGCAAGCCAGTCAGCCTGCGGAATACCGACTCTTCGACCAGCTGCCCCCGCCGTCGGCGATGCTCGACGAAGTGATTGCGGGTCTGACTCAACAGCCCAAGCGCATTGCACCGAAGTTCTTCTACGACGAACGGGGCTCAAGGCTCTTTGAGGCCATCACCGGACTGCCGGAGTACTACCTGACCCGCACGGAGATGGGCTTGTTTGACGCCTGTCTGCCGGAAGTCCACGATCGCATCGGCGGGGGCGGCTGCCTGGTCGAATACGGCGCGGGCTCCAGCGTCAAGATTCGCCGCCTGCTGGAGGAGTTGCAACCCCGAACTTATCTGCCAGTGGACATTTCACGGCGCCACCTCGAGCAAAGTGCCCAGGCGCTGCACGCCGACTACCCCCACTTAAGCGTCTATCCCATATGCGCGGACATGACGGCGCCCTTCGAGTTGCCGGCGGTGGTCGCCGGCCTCGACAAGCTCGGCTTCTACCCCGGCTCCAGCATCGGCAACTTCGAACCCGGCGACGCCCAGGCATTCCTGCGCCAAGTGGCGACCACCCTCGGTGCCGGTGGCCGTCTGCTCATCGGCGTGGACCGCAAGAAGGACGTTAACGTGCTCGAAGCCGCCTACAACGACAGCGCCGGCATCACCGCCGAGTTCAATCTCAACATCCTGCGCCACCTGAACTCAGCCTTGGCCACTGAAATCGACCCCGCCGGCTTCCGCCACCGGGCGGACTACAACGAGGAATCCGGCTGCGTGCAGATGTTCCTCGAATGTGTGAAGGACCAATCCTCCCGAGTCGATGGCCGCATCATCGACTTTGCCGAAGGCGAACTGGTGCACACGGAAAACTCCTACAAGTATGGCCACGAGCAGTTCGCCGACCTGGCCGCAGGCGGCGGCTTCAAAGTCGAAGCCAGCTGGAGCGATGCCGATGCCTACTTCACGCTGTTTTTGCTGATCGCTCAATAGTTCGTCGCCAGTATCCGGCGACGAATGTGCATCAATCCAGTAAAACTTGTCGTCAAGGCCGATTTAAGTGGTATCTTTGTAAATTGTCGCCAAATCTCGTGCTGAAAAGGGCCGGACATGCTGATTGAATTTTCGGTTGAGAACTTCAGGTCGATCAAGGATCGAGCCAACTTGAGCTTGGTGGCTGACTCTGGGCGGGAGCGGCGGCATACCCATGTGGTCGACGTGGCGAGTGGCAACGCCCGCCCAATTGCGCTCTTGCGCTCGGCAGCGCTTTATGGTGCCAACGCAGCTGGCAAGAGCAATTTGCTTAGAGCGCTTGAAACGATGCAGCAGACAGTGATGCGCTCAGCCAGCGAGATGGATTCGCTACCCATCACTCCCTACCGATTTGACCTAGAAAGTGAAGCCAAGCCCACGACCTTCGAGTTGCAGTGTCTCGCGGGGGGAGTTCGCTACCAGTATGGGTTTTCGGCGACCTCGGAGGCCATTGTTGGCGAATGGCTATACGCTTGGCCGCACGGGCGTGTGCAGACTTGGTTTGAACGTAGTGATTCGGAATGCGTCAAGTTTGGTGACAAGCTACTTGGAGACAAGGAGGTTTGGCGCCGGTCCACACGGCCGAATGCGCTATTGCTGTCAACGGCGGTCGCCCTGAACAGCGCTCAGTTGAGGCCTCTTTTTGACTGGTTCAAGACCCATCTTCATGTGGCCGTCGACGGCGACTGGGCCAACCACTTCACCGTTGAGTGCTGCGAGGGACAGCGGAAGGAAGAAGTCATCGGATTTCTACAACAGGCGGATCTGGCTGTTTCTGGCATTCGGCTTGCTAAGGAGGATTTCTCACCCGAAATGATGCCTAGCAACATGCCGTCGGCTGTACGAGATGCGATGGCGCGGGAACTGTCCAATGCCAAGATTGTCAGACCCCAGCTGTCTCACCGTGCTACCGACGGTCGAGCGGTAGAGATCGATTTGGATGAAGAGTCGGACGGAACTCAGAAAATCTTTGCCTTGGCGGGTCCTTGGATTGACGCCTTGGAGAATGGGTACGTCGTCGTGCTGGATGAATTGCACGGCCACCTTCATCCTGGCTTGGTGCGATTCCTCATCGAACAGTTCCACAATCCCAAGCGAAACAGCAAGGGCGCGCAACTCATCTTCTCCACCCACGAGACATCAATCCTCAATCAGGAAGTCTTCCGGCGTGATCAAATCTGGTTCTGCGAGCGCAACAAGGAGCAGGCCACGAGTTTGTTCCCGCTGACGGACTTCCGCCCGCGCAAGGGAGCGGAGAATCTGGAACGGTCCTATTTGGCCGGTCGATACGGCGCTGTGCCGAATCTCCAACCTGCTGAAGCGGCGATTCTGGGATAGTTGCATGGCCCGCCGAGTGCCGCGTCGACAACTTAGGCGGCAGAGGCCGCAACGCGAGCCCTATGATCGTGTGCTTATCGCGTGCGTAGGTGAGCGCACGGAGACGCAGTACTTTCGGGAGTTAGTGGTTGCTTACGGCTTGAGCACAGCGAATATAGTTGTTGTCCCATCTCATCGTGATCCAATGGGCTTGGTCAAGCTGGTTAAGGAAGAGCAGCGGCGGGAGCAAAGAAACGGGGAGAACTACGACCGCGCCTATTGCGTATTCGATCACGATGACCAAAAGCACTTCGCATCGGTCTCCCTGGCGGCGAAAGGGGCGGGAATCCACTTGGCCAGATCATGGCCCTGCTTTGAATTCTGGTTCCTGCTTCATTTTGAGTACACGCGACAACCTTTCGGGCGTAGCGGGGGCAGAAGCAAGTGCGACAATTGCATCTCAGCTCTCAAGCGCCACCAGCCTAGCTACACCAAACAAGGTGGGTGCAAGTTTCGGGAGCTTGAGGCCCGGCTTGACGATGCCGCTATCCGCGCTGAGCAGGCAATGACGGATGCGCTAAGAACCCAAGAGTACAATCCATGCACTGAAGTACATCAGTTAGTTCGCTACTTGCGGGCGATCAAAGGTTAGCCATAATTCGCGGGGGGGAGGGCAGTCGAACCGGTATCTGGCCTCAATCACGAAAGAGTTGGGACGTTCGGTTGCGCCGCCATCCTGTACCCGCTAGAAGCCGTTGGTGGCAAGCCGCATACCTTTAAGGCGGCCTGCTGACGGAGCTGGTTGGGGCTACCTTTCGTTCATCAAGGCGTCATCGCCCAGACGGAGTTGTGTTGTCGTCAGGCCCGAGTTTCTGAAGCATTCGGACCTCAACTGAATCTCTGCTGGAGTTGTCCCACATAGTTCGCACACTTCTTAAGAAACTCTCGCTTCATATCCACACCAGCCAACTTCAGCGCATGCTGCGCTGGTCGGTCGTCGCCCTTCTCAAGATTGTGCACATCGTGAATTATCTGTAGGTTCTCGACATCGTTGTAGATTGCGAGCTGCTCTTCCTTCGGTAACTCGTATAGCCGGGGGAATTGGTCCGCTATCTCCCGGAACGGCATCCTGTGGTCAATGTCGAAATCCGCGGGATTGCTCGACTCGAATCCCGTGTGTGAATCTCGCCATAGGCCGCTTTCGACCTGCCCGTTCTCGCCGTAGGATACGGGCTCCAACGAAGAATCGATCAGCCATTGGTGTCGCGTGTCGACTCCGTCCTCTCCAATCGTCCAATACATGCCTTCGCGGAGTTGGGCATAGTTGCTGATCGAGGTGGCGACTGAGTCTGCCTCGGGAAGAAACTAGTTGAAGAAATCGAAGGCATCCGCCACGTCGTCAATGAACGGAAGTTCCTGGAGCCAGTCCCAGATAGCCATCGCTGGTGGCCTTGTCGCCTTGCGTTACTCCTTTGGTTTCGTCGCCATGTCATAGAACATTTTCGATCCCAAAGCACCCACCACGCCAATGGCGCCGAGGACAACCGCACCTCCGGCAACGCCGAGCCCACCTGCAGCTAGTGTTCCGCCGCCCAGCCATGCGAGGGTCGCCTTCGTCAGCGCCGCGCCGCTCAAAGTGGATATTGCGGTGCCCGTACTCGCCGTGCCCACGGAAGCGATCACCGTCGATACAACCGCGGGTACCCCCACGCCGCCGGCAGCCTTGGCAGCGAAGCGACCGCCATTTTGGCGAAGCGCACGGTCCTTCCAGTCTTTGAATTGTCTTTGCTCATAGCCATTCCTCTGTCCTGACTTCGTTGCGCATAACACGAAAGTCTGCCGTGGGCAGTCCAAGCCCGCAAGTAGGGTTGGTTAAGCCCTAGACCCCAAACTTCACGACCCGTTAGCGGTTTGAGTCAGACATTGAGCCGAAACTCGCTGCTCAAGCGACTTGCGATGATGCGCTGGAATTCGTCCGGATCCTTCACCCGAACTGCCTCGCCGGCTTGCGCCTTGGCGGCGGCGGACAGCCGGGACAGCCAGAAGGCCAATGCGGCGTAGGTCATGAAATCGGGGAAACGCTCAAATTCTGCTTGCGTGAGCGGACGGTGCCTGTGGTAGGTGGCGAGCAGGGCGTCGGCCTTGCCTTCGTCCAGGGCGCCGTCAGACTCGCTGCACCAGTCGTTGGCCGCGACGGCAAGATCGTAGATCAGCCAGCCCCGGGAAGCGTGGTGGAAGTCCAGCAAGCCGGTGAGCCGGTCGCCGTCGAACAGGACGTTGTCGCGGAACAGGTCCCCGTGAATGATGCCGGCGGGGAGGGCGGCTGCGTCCGGGCTGTGCAGCAGGCTGGCAACCCGGTGCCGCGAGCGTTCAAGCAATTGGGCGGCATCCGCCGTCAATTGGCCGCAGACCGATTGGGCCGTGCGTCGCAGCCAGTCTTCATCGCGGGGGTGGTTGGGCGTCGCAAAGCTGGGGTTGCGGGTCGCCAAGTGCAGTTTCGCGATGGCGGACCCCAGGGCTGCAACCTGCGCGGCGGAGGTTTGTCGGGGATGGCTGCCGGGCAATCTCGGCGTCAACAGCAGCGGCTTGCCGCGCAGGGAATCCCGCAGGGCACCGGCGGCGTTGCGCTGCACCGGCGCCACCGGCAGTCCGGCGTCGAAGCACAGGTCCAGCAGCGGAGCGAACACCGCGCCCGCATTGGGCGCTTGTTCCAGGATAGTAAGCACCCACTCACACGGCATCCCCTTGGCCGTGGTGCGGACGAAGTAGTTGCTGTTTTCGATGCCGTGGGCGGCGGGCCAGAAATCCTCAAGTTTGCCGACATCATATCGGCCAAGCACAGCTTCCAGGTCAGCCCGGTCCAAGCGGGTGACGGCGTTCATCAGAACTCGACGACCACCCAAGTCGGCAGCAGCATGTCGGCTTCTTCCAAGTCGCCGAATCCAGTGGTTTGGTCCCGGGGGAACAGGTAGTACGGCTTGCCCCATTTGGGAACGATCTTGACCATGCGCAAGTGGCCGTTCTGCCGGTATTCATAGACGGTGCGCTCCTCCCCGGCGATGATGGTGACATCGGGGCCGCGAAGCGCTTCAGGTTCGGAGGACAAGGCGGCAGCGGAGGCCAGCAACAGCGCCGCCACGAGCCCAAGGCGGGCCGAACAGAGCCACCGCATTGCCAAAGCGCCCACGGCGGGCCACACTGTCAGTTTGTTGGCGGACATGGGTCCAATGGTGGCAGAGGCGGCGGCAAACGACAAATCCCTGATCCTTGTGGACGGGTCAACCTACCTGTTCCGCGCCTTCCATGCGATGCCGCCGCTGACCGCCCCGGACGGCTTTCCCACCGGCGCCATGCGCGGCGTCATCGCCATGATCCGCAAGCTCGCCAAGGACTATCCGGGCAGTCCCTTGGTCATCGTCTTCGATCCCAAGGGCAAGACCTTCCGTGACGATCTGTATTCGGAATACAAGGCCAACCGGCCGCCGATGGACGACGACCTGCGCCGGCAGATCGAACCCACCTTCGAGATCATTCGCGCCATGGGGCTGCCGCTGCTGACCGTCCCTCAAGTCGAGGCGGACGACGTGATCGGCACCCTGGCGAGCCAAGCCGGTGCCGAAGGCCGCACCGTGCTCATCTCCACCAGCGACAAGGACATGGCGCAGTTGGTGAACGACCGCGTCACCCTGCTCAACACCATGAGCGAAACCAGCATGGACCGGCAAGGCGTGGTCGATAAGTTCGGTGTGCCGCCGGAACTCATCATCGACTACCTCGCGCTGATGGGCGATAAGGTGGACAACATCCCCGGCGTGCCCAAGGTGGGGCCGAAGACGGCCGCCAAATGGCTCAATGAGCACGGCTCCCTCGATGCCGTGATGGCGGCGGCGGACAGCATCAAGGGCAAGGTCGGCGAAAATCTGCGGGCCAGCCTCGACCATCTGCCACTGTCGCAGACGCTGACCACCATCAAGTGCGACGTGGATGTCGGCGTGCCCATGACGGCGCTGACCGCGCCGCCCGAGGTGGACGCCGAGGCGCTCAGGGCGCTGTTCGAGCGCTACCAGTTCAACAGTTGGCTGGACGAACTCGAGGACCCAAATCCGGAGCCGGTTCGGGACCGGCACTATGAGTGCGTCACCACCGAAGCGGCCCTGGATGCCTGGATTGCGCAGCTTGAGGTAGCGCCGTTGTTCGCCTTTGACACCGAAACCACCAGCATCAACTACATGCAGGCCGAGTTGGTCGGCTTCTCCTTCGCCGTGGAGCCGGATCGGGCGGCCTATGTGCCGGTCGGCCATGGTTATCCCGGCGCGCCCGACCAACTGCCGCTGGAATTGGTGCTCGCCAAGCTTAAGCCCCTGTTGGCCGATCCGAACAAGCGCAAGATCGGCCAGCACCTGAAGTACGACATGAATGTGCTCGCCCGCGCGGGCGCGCCGCTGGCGGGCATCGCCTTTGACACCATGCTGGAGTCCTACGTGCTCGACAGCACCGCAGGCCGCCACAACATGGATGACCTGGCGCAGAAGCATTTGGGCGTGCGCACGACGCACTATGAGGATGTGGCCGGCAAGGGGGCCAAGCAGTTGAGCTTCGATCAGGTCGAAGTCGGCGCTGCTTCCGACTATGCGGCTGAGGACGCCGACGTGACGCTGCAGCTGCACCAAACGCTGTGGCCGAAGCTCCAGCAGCACCCCAGCTTGGTGAAGGTGTTCAAGGAGATCGAGCTGCCGTTGATCCCGGTGCTCTCCCGCATCGAGCGCAACGGGGCGGCCTTGGACGGCGCGGCATTGCGCCGGCAGAGCCAGGAGCTCGCCGAGCAGATCGTCAAGCTGCAGGAGCAGGCGTGGTCGATAGCCGGCTCGCAGTTCAATCTGGACAGCCCCAAGCAGCTGCAGGAGATCTTCTTCGAGCGTTTGGGCCTGCCGGTGCTGCGCAAGACCCCGAAGGGCCAGCCGTCCACCGCCGAGCCGGTGCTGCGCGACCTGGCCGCCCAAGGCCACGAGCTGCCCACGGTGATCCTCAATCACCGCAGCCTGACCAAGCTCAAGGGCACCTACACCGACAAGCTGCCGCTGGACATCGACCCGAACACCGGCCGCATCCACACCTCCTACCACCAAGCGGTGGCCGCCACCGGCCGGCTGTCGTCGGCGGACCCGAACCTGCAGAACATCCCCATCCGCACCGCCGAAGGCCGCCGGGTGCGCCAGGCGTTCAAAGCCCCGGAGGGTCGGCGCATCGTGGCGGCGGACTACAGCCAGATCGAGCTGCGCATCATGGCGCATCTGTCCCAGGATGAGGGCTTGCTGTCGGCGTTCGCAGCCAACCAGGACATCCACCGGGCCACTGCCGCCGAGGTGTTCGGCGGCGCGCCGGAGGCGGTGAGCGATGAGCAGCGGCGCAACGCCAAGGCCATCAATTTCGGCCTGATGTACGGCATGTCCGCCTTTGGCCTAAGCCGCCAGTTGGGCATTGGGCAGAAGGAGGCCAAGGCCCACATGGACCGCTACTTCAGCCGCTTCCCCGGTGTTGCCGACTACATGGACCGCACCCGGGCGCTGGCCCATGAGCAGGGCTACGTGGAGACGGTCTTCGGTCGCCGCCTGCACCTGCGCGAAATCAACGCCCGCCAGATGCAGCGCCGCCAAGCCGCCGAGCGCGCCGCCATCAACGCCCCCCTGCAGGGCACCGCCGCCGACATCATCAAGCGGGCCATGCTCAGCGTCGATGACTGGCTCGCTGCCAGCGGCATCGATGCGCTGATGATCATGCAGGTCCACGACGAACTGGTCTTTGAAGTGGCGCAGGACGCGGTCGATGCGCTGCTTGAAGGCGTTCAGGAACGCATGGCAGCCGCCGCCGAACTGTCAGTGCCGCTGCTGGTGGACTGCGGCGTTGGCGCCAACTGGGACGAGGCGCACTAGGGCGTCCGGGCTTTGGCGCAGTTCCTGCGTCAGGTTGTCAGCGGCACCAAGGCCAAGAGAGCCAACACCAAGAGCGCGAGGATCGCCCAGGACTGTGGCCGGGCCATGTTGAGCGTCCAGCCCCACCCATAGCGCTTTGCAATCCAGACTTTTGGATCGTCGGGATTGTGGTAGATCATCCCCCACTTCCAATGCCCGCTGGAGTCCCGATTGCGGTTGTTTCTTTGTTTCACGGCCAGCCTTCCATGGAACAAATGGAGACAGCCCAGCGGCTGGCGGGTTGTTCCTTCGGCGTCGTCGGCGTGCCGTTCTGGGGCAAGCTAAGGGCTTTCATGGAACAAATGGAGACAGCTCAGCGGCTGGCTGGTTGTTCCTCGGCATCGGCGGCGTGCCGTTCTGGGGCAAGCTAAGGGCTTTCATGGAACAAATGGAGACAGCCCAGCGGCTGGCGGGTTGTTCCTCGGCATCGGCGGCGTGCCGTTCTGGGGCAAGCTAAGGGCTTTCATGCTGAGTCGGTTTCCTGTTTCGGCCGCAATTCGTTGCGCCACTCGCTGGCGAGCATAGTCCATCTGACCGCCTTCTGGTTCAGCGGGACGTCGAATCTGGGGCGAACTGCGGAGGCGGCGGTCATGGCCGGAACATAGTGTGGTGCCGTCAGGTCACCGTTGATCGTCCGCTGGCAACGACTCGAAACCGGCTTGCCGGAAGTGTCGGTCCGTCGTCAGCGCCCGCGTGATCCCGAGTTCGTTCATCACCACGAAACTCGTGCAATCCGTGAAGGAGAAGGACTTGTCAGCCCATCCGAAGAACCATGCCCGCGCTTTCTCTGCGCGGGCGGGGTCGATCCGCTCCCACCCAATCCGCGAGCTGGCGTCAACCTGCGCCCACCATCGGGCAGCGGCCTGCAGGCCCAGGCGCATTCTGATCAGGGTCAGGGTCTCGTCAACCACGAAGTCGGTTGTGATCAGAACACCTCCGTCGTGCAGGGTGTTATCTCTGACCCGCTTAGTGCTGGCATGGGCGCGGTCTCCAGAATCAGCGAGCGCCATCCAACCCGCAGTGTCCACGAACAGGCGGTCAGCCCCGGTTGGGTTGAAATCCTGCACTTGCAGCAATCTCCTAGCCCATCTTTACCAACAACCCCGTGATTTTGGCCCGATCTTGCCGCGATCGACGGTTTTTGGTGCGGCAACTCGT
>JAQAJJ010000019.1 GCA_028278675.1 Candidatus Azophilus lithoversatilis | reverse complement strand
CCAGCCCCACGAACTCGACGAATGATTCGGCCCCATCGACGGCCTGAGTCTCGCTGGCCACTCGCTCGAACAGCTCGCTGCAGTCGGCAATGCCGCGGCCTTGGCTGCGCCCTTGGGCGTCGGTGACCAGCCACTCGCAATCGAGTTGCCAGCCGTCGCTGAGCTGAATGGCCGGGGTTTGCAGGCGGATGAACAAGGTGGAAGACATTGGCGGCGTTCAGGCGTTCTCGATCTCGACTGCAAGGCGTGAACGAAAGTCCCGGCCCAGATCCCGGGAGATCAATGTGATCGCGCTGCTGTTGGGATCGCGACGGAGCACCGATGTTAGCATGGCGGTGCCCCCTCCCACTTCCACCCGAACCTGCACTTCGAAGAACTCACTGGTCACCGCGAGGTGCTGCGCCACCGTCTCGAAACCGGCAGCGACCTTCATGAACTCAGCCAAATTGCCAAAGGCCCGCGGCGATTCAGTGAGCATCCTGAGTTGGGGTTCATTGAGTTCCGGCGCCAAGGCGGCCAAGGCGTGACTGGTGGCGGTGTTGACATTGAGTTGCAAGGTGTCGATGGGCAGGACGCACACGTGAGGCCTCAATCGCTCCAGGTGCTCCGGCGTCATGCTTCGCATCAGTCGCAGTTCCGAGACATGGGCCAATGGCTGTCCGGAAGTGCGGTAGCCGGGCTGCAAGCCGAGGTAGTCGTTATCTTCGGCACCAAACCCCGACACGATCTGGTCCGCATCGATCCAATCCCGGATCTCGTCGGCGACCGGCTCCGGGACGTCCAGATTGCGCAGCAGCGTCTTGAATCGATCGAGATGGGGGCCCGACGCCTCGTCGGCTGACACCTCGTCGGCTGGCACTTCGCCGGCCAAGGCGTTGAGATTGAAGCAGCCGTTCAGGTCCCGGGCTTGAATTTCGATGAATCCCTGCTCATCGAGTTCAAATGGCGGGAAGGCCTCCGCCCAACTTTCCTCGAAGCTGTCGATTTCCGGCCCAGTCTCGGTCTTGTCCTGGTAGAGCACCTGACGGGCCAGGGCCTCGCCACCCAACGCATAGGCCATGGCTTGATCGAAGCCCAGGGCGTTGTGGCTTTGCGCAAGGGTTGTGGCATGACGCGAGACCAAGTGGTAAACCATCGCGGTGAGCACCGCCACTACGAGCAGAACGCTGATCAAGGCCACGCCTTGGCAGCGGTGCTGCCCCTTCACGCTTCCTCCCCTTCTCCGTTTGCCGGCATTGCCAGCCAGGTGCCTCGGCTTCCGGGCACTGGCCAGATTCGCTCGACAATGCCGAACGGCTCGCACTCCATGCGCATGATGATCGCCCTAAGGGCTGGGTCCCCCTGCCCGCCCAAACCCAACCGAGCCGGCCAAAACCCGTGCTCGTCACCGTTGGCATCCAAGGCGAAGAATTCGACTTGGTCCACATCGCTGAGCAGGCGCTGCACGACGGGTTCGGAGTCCTGCGCACGGTCGAGCACAGCCCACCAGGCCCGATAGAGGTGGTGGTCGTGCATTCGATAGGCTACTCGCTGGACCTCGGCGCGGTGCGAATTCAAGGGGTTGCGCCAGCCGCCGCGGGAGAACTCCATCAAACCATCGCTGCCGATCATCACCGGCTCCAGCGGGTCGCCGAAGAGGTCGCGCACGGGCCGGTCGCTGATTTGCATCAGGTCCCGCTTAAGAATGAGCATGGCCCGTTGCACTTCGGCCAAGCGCGCCGATCGTTCGCCCAGAACTTCGTGGTTGGCCAAGGTGCGGGACATGAGTTGCGCCGACATCAGGCCGACCACTGCAAACACCGCCAGCGCCACCAGCACCTCGACCAAGGTGAATCCGCGGGCGGACCTGGGCAAGACCATGTCAATGGCGTCCCACAAAGCCGACCAAGCGTTCCAGCGGTCCTCCGACCTCCTGGTTGTCCACCAACTCGCTGACTTCGATCTCCACCCGCCAGAACAAGGGATGGCTGGTCTCGGCCACGGATTGCCGAACGCGCCAGCGGCGCCGGGAGAGCACCACGATCTCGGAATGCCGGCCCGCTTCCAAGGGCGCATCGGTGTTCAACCTGGCGAGCTGTGCCCGCGCCAATTGGTTTTCGGCTACCCAATGAGCGGCGCTGCGCCGCTCAAGGGACCAAGTCTGGAAGGCGATGTTGCCCAAGGCCGACGACAGCGCCAACCCGGTGACGGCCAGCACGAGGAGCGCGATGAGGATTTCGATCAGCGTGAAGCCCTTGGCTCGCCCCAGTGCGGCAGCGCACCGCGGATGCCGAAGCAACAACCTACTCGTCACGAGCCTGTCTCCATAGGTCTCACCAAAGCCGTGCATGGCCCACCTGCTCATCGAGACCCGGGGCTGGTGAACAAATGCGCCAGGTCCTCATGTTTGTCGCGGGCCATTGGCTGCGCCGTTAGCCGACTTGAGCCAAGGCGCCGCGAATCCCGGCGTTCAACAGATATCGTCGACAAGCCGTCGCTGGACAATACCCAAGGCGTCGTGCCCCAACCCGGCGTCAAAACCCAGGCAAAGGGTGTCACCTCGCCACTGGAAAACAGCACGATGTCCGGGAGTTCCTCTTGCGGAGCGTCGAATTTGCCGGAGTCAAAACCTTCGATTTCCACGTCGAACTTAATGCGGGGAACAGTGCCAAGGGCAGCAAAGGGACGCTGGACCTGGGTGACCCAAGCGCCCGCCTGCGGGTCGAATTCGGTGAAGCGATAGGTATTGTCCTTTACATGGACGCCCCACTCCCGGTTGCGCTGCAGGGCGTTTTGGCGGGCCAACTCCAGACGCGCCTGGATTCCTTCCGCCGACGCGCGCAGACGCCGCTCCTCGTCCGCGCCCGTGAAACCGACGATGACCGTGCCCATCAGCACGGCGACGACGGCGATGACCACCAGCAGTTCGAGCAGCGTAAACCCCCTGCCCTGCTGCTTCGCCCGGATCAGATGCAGATGCACTTTTATCCAACAAATTTAAGCAATTAAGACAATTTTTTCAGATCACTTCATATGTTTTCGAGGTAGATGTCGGCGGCGGTGCCCTCGCCGCCCTCCGTGCCGTCGGCGCCCAGCGAAAAGACCGATACGTCCGAACCGCTTCTTTCATACCTGTAGGGCGAGCCCCAAGGATCGGTGGGCAACGCCTTGATGTAACCGTCTGGATTCCAGTTCTTGGGCTCCGGAAACCCGGATGGCTGGCTGACCAGCGCCTCCAGGCCCTGGTCGGTGGAGGGGTACTGGAAATTATCCAATCGATACATGTCGAGAGCGGCGCCCAAAGTGCGCAAATCCACTTGAGCGGCGGTAGCGCGGGCTTGATCGGGACGAGACAGCAGGTTCGGCACGATGACCGCGCCGAGAATGCCGATGATGACCACCACCACGAGAATTTCGATTAGGGTGAAGCCGCTCGATCGGTGTAAGGGAGGTGTCGCAACGATATTCATAAGGCGAGTTTACACAAGCTGGTTCATGTTAAGGATAGGCAAAAGAATGGCCATGACGATGAACATCACCATGCCCCCCATCAGGAGTAGCATGAGCGGCTGAAAAAGAGCAACCAACGCCCCGACGATGCGCTCCACTTCCGCCTGTTGGTGCGCGGCCACCCGCTCCAGCATGACGTCGAGCTCACCGGAAGCCTCACCGCTGGCGACCATGTGCATCAGCATGGGCGGAAAGTGGCCAGCCTCATCCAAGCCGGCGCGCAGGCTGGCGCCTTCCTTCACCCGCTGGGTGGCGCCTTGCAACCGTCGTCGCAGCCAGGTGTTCGCCACCACCTCGCTGGCGATGCCCATGGCGTCCACCAACGGGACGCCGCTGGCGTTTAGGATGCTCAGGGTGTTGGCGTAACGCGCCGCGTTGCCGGCCCGAACGATGCGTCGGAAAAAAGGCGCGTTGAGCTTTTGCCGATCCCAAGCCAGACGCAACGCCGGCAGGCGCAGCAGCCGCTCCAGCCCCAAGGCGATCGCGGCCGCGGCCAGCAGCAGCGCCCACCACCAATCCTGTAAGAAGGCCGAGGTGCCGATCAGGAATTGCGTCACTGCCGGTAGTTCCCGTCCCATGTTGTCCAGCACCCTAACCATGTCGGGTACCACAAAAACCATCAACGCGCCGACGATGGCCATTGCCAGAACGAGCAGCACCACGGGATAGAGCAGCGCCATCTCCACGTTGCGCCAAGCCTCGAATTGCCGTTCGGTGTAGTCCGCCAAGTTCTCCAGCACCCGGTCAAGATGGCCGGATTGCTCACCCGCCGCCACCGTGGAGCGGTACAGAGCATTGAAGCTGGTGGGGAAATCGGCCAAGGCTGAGGCCAGTGAGCGGCCTTCCAGGACACGGCTTCGTATGCCCATGACAAGCGCCGCTGCGTGTTGCTTTTCGGACTGTTTCGCCACCGCGTCCAAGGCTTCCTCCACGGGCAAGCCCGCACCGATCAAAGTCGCCAACTGACGGGTCACCAGCACCCGGTCGAGGCCCCTCAGTCGTCGCTGGAACTGCATGATCGAGGCGCGATTCGCACGGCCCCGACCGGTGCCGTTGCCGCTGCTTTCCGAAGCGGTCTCCACCGCCAAGGGCGCCAAGCCCTGGTCACGCAGCAGTTGACGGACTTGGCGGACGCTGTCCGCCTCCAGCACACCCTTGCACCGCCGCCCGCCCGCTTCAAGGGCGGTGTATTCGAATGCCGCCATGGGTTGCGCCCTGCCGCCAAGCGGGCAAGTCTTGAGTTCGATGGTGTCCGGGAAGGCGCATCAGTCCTGCCGAGTGACCCGCAGCATCTCCTGCACGGAAGTGATGCCGGCGAGCACCTTGTTCTTCCCGTCCTGCCGGATGCTGGGTGCCGATCTTCGGACATAGTGGGTCAAGGCCTGTTCCGAACTGCGGTCGTGAATGAGTTGCTTGAGGCCGTCGTCGACGGCGATCAACTCATAGACGCCGGTCCGGCCGCGGTAGCCGGTCTGCCCACAGGCCTCGCAGCCCGAAGCATCGAACACCAGGGCCGAGCCCGTCTCCAGGAAGTCGAGCTCCGAAGGCGTGGCCGGCCGACGGGCGCGGCATTCGCCGCAAAGCACCCGGACCAAGCGTTGCGCCAAGCAGCCTACCAGGCTCGAGGAGAGCAAAAAGGGTTCGATCCCCATGTCGATTAACCGAGTGACGGCGCCCACCGCCGTGTTGGTGTGCAGCGTGGAAAGCACCAGATGCCCGGTTAGGCTGGCCTGCACGGCGATTCGCGCCGTTTCCAGATCCCTGATTTCACCGACCATCACCACATCCGGATCCTGCCGCAGAATGGCGCGCAGGCCTCGGGCAAAGGTCATGTCTGATTTGGTGTTGACCTGGGTTTGGCCCACGCCAACCAAGTTGTATTCGATGGGGTCTTCGACGGTGAGGATGTTGATCGTGCGAGTCGATAGCTCGGCGAGGGAGGCATAGAGTGTCGTGGTCTTGCCGGAGCCGGTCGGGCCGGTCACCAGCATGATTCCGTTCGGGCGATGCACAATGTCGCGAATGCGGGCCAAGTCCTCCTCGGACATGCCCAAGCGCGACAGCCGCAGCCTTCCGGCCTGCTTGTCCAGCAATCGCATCACCACCCGTTCGCCGTTGCTTGCTGGCAGGGTGGACACCCGCACATCCACTTCGCGGCCACCGATGCGCAGCCCGATGCGGCCGTCTTGGGGAATGCGCTTTTCGGCGATGTCGAGCCGCGCCATCACCTTGATGCGGGAGACCAACAGCGGTGCCAGTTGCCGCTTGGGGCGGACCACTTCGCGCATGACTCCGTCCACCCGGAAGCGGACGACCAGATCCTTCTCAAAGGTCTCCACATGGATATCGGAGGCGTTCTCCCGAATGGCCTCGGCAAGCAGCGCGTTGATCAACCGGATGATTGGTGCGTTGTCTTCCTGCTCAAGGAGATCCTCCGTTTCCGGCACCGAATCGGCGAGGCTCGCCAAGTCCATTTCGTCGCCCATGTCCTCGACCATCCGACGCGCCGCGGAGGAATTCCGTGCGTAAGCGGAGCTCAGGATTTCATCGAATTCGGCGGCGTTGACGAGCCGCAACTTGATGGGACGCCTCGCAAAGCGCCGAATCTCCGCCAAGGTGGCCAAGGAGGGCGCCTCTCGGCAAGCAACATCGAGCTCGCCGCCGAGGGTTTCGGCGTTCGTGATGATGGCGCCGAAGCGGCGGGCGAACGAAAAGGGCAGCAATCTGCAGGAACCGCCCTCCCCTTCGACAGGAATGGACTCGATCGGCTCGGCGGCGGCTTCGCTCATCGGTTCAGCATATTGATAGGCTGGGTTGGCCACCATGATACCAGCCCTGTTTAGCATCGTGTCACGCATCATGTGATGCGTGACACNNNGCGCAACCAAGGCGCTGGCGTCAGGAAAGGCTTGCTGCCGCTACATTCGCGCCGAGACGCGCAGGAAGATGTAGCGGCCGATGGCGCCGTAGAGGAACAGGTCGGTGTTGGTTCCCGACGAGAACACATAGGGCGGGTCGTTGTCGAACAGGTCGTTGACGCCGAGCAGCACCCGGTATTGGCTCAGGTTCCAAGCCACCCGAATGTCATGCTCCCTGTGGGCCTTCACCCGGTCGTAGCCGAACGCGTTGTTGCCGTCAAAGCGGGGATCGTTCATGCCGTGGATGTAGCGGGTCCGCCACGTGAAATCGAAGGAGCGCCAGTCCACCTGGGCCTGAACGTTGGCCTTGATGCGAGGAATCGAGCCTCGGTCATCGGCGGCGCCAGCACCCGGGTAGAAAGTATTCTCCTTCACGTAGGTGCCGTTCAGGTCCAAGGTGATGTAGGTGTCCATCGGGCCGTTGGTCTCATAGTGGATGCCTAGGTCGTAGCCCGAAGTGGATACCTTGTCGCTGTTGACCAACTGATTGGTCAGGCCCTGAACGCCGATGCCTGCGCTGGTCACTACAGAGTTGAAACGGTCGCATTCCGGGGCGGTCAGCCCCACCGGGCCCTCAAAGCAGTTGTCCACGATCGAGTCGGACGTAATTCGAGTGATCAGGTTCTCTACTTCAATGTCCCAGAAATCCACCGACATGGAGAAGCCCTCCAAAAAGGACGGCGTCAGAACCAAGCCGATGGTGGAAGTGTCAGCGGTTTCCGCCTCCAAGTCGGGATTGCCGCCGGCCAGCACCGAAAACTGGGCGGACAGCTGTGAAAGACCCGGGCCGATGCCGGCCAGCAGGCAGTTTTGGTCCACATTGTTGCCGGACTGCCGAGCCGGAGAGCCGCTGGCGCAGGGGTGGGAGAAGAAATCGAAGCTCACCACGCCGGCGCTGAACAGGTCCGTCACCTGGGGTGCTCGATAGGCTGTGCTCATGGTCGAGCGCAACCGAAGGTCGGAGATGACCTGCCAGTTCAGGCCCACCCGCCAGACCGTCTCCTGACCGAAGTTGGAATAGTCGGACCAACGGGCCTGGGCATTGAAGTTCAGGGATTCGAAGCCCGGGCGGTCGACCAGAATCGGAACGTCCAACTCGCCGAAAATCTCATAGAGCGTGAAATCACCTTCGGTCGTGAACACCTGATTGGCCACCGACTCGCCGGCCTCGGTGACCGGATCCGGCTTGCTGAAGCCGCGGTCGGTGCGCGTCTCGAAGCCGAAGGCCGCCGAGACCTGCCCGGCCGGCACTTCAAAAACGGGACCGGTGGCCATGGCGAACCAACCTGAGGTTTGAAACTCCGAGCGGGCGATGGTGTTTTGCCGCAGGTAGGCGATTTCGTCCTGCGACCAGTTGCCGGGCCTGAGCGCATCGAGAGCGCCTGATGGATTGACCACTTGGGAGCAGATGGTGTCCGAAGCGCAGAGGTTCGGATCCGAGATGATGTTGGCCCGCGCCAAATTCCATGTGGAGTTGGTGAAAAGGTCCGCATCGACCCTGGTGTAGAGATAGGAGAGCTCCCAATTCCAGCCGTCCAGCAGATTGTCGGCCACGATGTCGCCGCGCAAGCCAGCCGCCAGACGCAGCGTGTCGGACTCGTGGTCGCTGACTCGGGCACCGACGGTCGAGGTGGGGCGAATGTAAAGGTTGCCAGTGCCGTAGGGGTTGTGTGGGTTGGTGCCCGGCACGACCCAACCTTGGGGAATGCCGACGGTGCCCGTGGATCCCGGATTGCCATCGAGGCGGAATTGGCTTTGGCGCTTCGAGTACTGAACCTCAATGAAGCCTTCAATACCTCGAACGACTTCATACACGCCGTAGCCGGCGAAGGCATACACTTCGGACTGTCCCCAGATGTCTTGGCCGAGCGCGTAGTCGTAGCGGTTCAAAACCACGTCATCGGGATCGGACACCGCTTGACCGGGCGCGAAAGACGGGCAATTCGGGAAGATGTCGGTTATCTCGTCGCCGCCGAACGCCTTGGGTTGCGTGCAGAAGATGCCAGTGGTGCCGTAGAAAACGCCGCCTGGTGAGAAAAAGCTGCCATGCTGCGCCGTTGTGGCGCCCAAGATCGAAATGGCGGGAAAGGCCCAGTCCCGGTCCACCTGCGGGAGGTTGTTTGAATAGCGGTATTCACCGCCCAGCACCATGGAACCCCGATCACTGGTCGTACCTATCGCGAATTCCGCGCTGTACTGCTCCGCGTCGCCTTCACCGGAAATGCCCGTGGAAACTCCCGCCTCGACGCCTTCAAAGTTCTCTTTGAGAATGACGTTGACCACGCCGGAGATTGCATCCGCGCCATAGGCGGCCGAGGCCCCGTCCCGCAGGATGTCCACCCGATCGATCATCGCTTGGGGCACAAACGACAGGTCAACCGCCTGATTGGCAAGGGAGTCCGCGAAGCTCGCCACCCGCTTGCCGTTGATCAGCACCAGCACCCGGCTCTGGCCGAGGTTGCGCAGATCCACGGAGGTGGATCCCCCCCCCGAAAGAACGCTGGACTGGTTGAACCCCGATGTTCCCGCGACTGCCTGATTGCGCAACGCCTCGCCAAGGTTGGAAAAGCCGGATTCGAGCAGCGACTGGCCGGTTACCACAGTGATCGGACTGGCGGAGGTAAAGTCGGAGCGTTTGATGCGCGACCCGGTGACCACGATTTCCTCGAGGGGTTGGTCCGCTTCATCCTCGCTTTCGGCCGCCAAAGCCACTGGCGCAGCTGAGGACAACGCCAATGGAACGGCAAGAAAGCAGATCAACAGAAGTCGTTGGTGTTCGGCCATAAGGAAATCTCCCACAGTTGTCATGCGGATTGTTACATATTATTGGAATCAGAAACAGATGTTTCTTCAATTATCATGGCAAATGCGTGCGGCTAATCGCAGTCGCTATCGGGCAGTGCTTCGGTCCGATTTGCGTGAGGCTTCAGATCCCGCCTGATCTGAACCGGTCCGACGCGCTGCCCACTATCGCAGCCGCTTAACGCCCACCCGCCGCATTGCAATCAGAAACAGATGTTTCTTCAATAATCATGGCAAATCCTTGCGGCCAATCGCAGTCGCTATCGGGCAGTGCTTCGGTCCGATTTGCGTGAGGCTTCAGATCCCGCCCGATCTGAACCGGTCCGACGCGCTGCCCGCTATCGCAGCCGCTTGACGCCCACCCGCCGCCCGCTGGCGTCAAGAATCAAGTAGTGGCCGAAGCGACCCTTGGCTATGGTGACCGGCGGGTTGAACGCCCGATGCCCATAGGTGCCCGCCACCCGCTGCTGCCAGACCTGTCCGTTTTCCAGAACAAAGCGGGTCCGGCCTTCCCAGCCGCGGAACTCGCCGCGGATGCGTGACTTGATCGGTTCGTTGGGGCGAACTGCCCGCCGCGGCGCCTGTCGCTTGGATGAGTCGGATTCCTGCGCAGGCGCCGACGTGACTGCAGTCGGTTCGGGTGGCCGCACGGCGCGGCCCAGGTAGGCGTCGAGATAGGCGAGCTCCTCCGCGCTGAGCTTATCCAAGCCCGCCTGCTCGAACTCCGCCTGGGACATCTCATCCTCGAGCCCGGCTCCGCACAGCAGCAAAACCGCCGCCCAAGGCGCAACCCACCGACACCGTCTCTCCACTATGCGCTCCTTCCCGATTGGCCCAGCCTTAACTTATCATAGCGACGACCAAGGCACGGAGAGTTCAGTTTGGAGTTCAGGGGCGCGCACATTCTGTCTGTGGACCAGTTCGACCGGGCCGACATCGAAACGCTGTTCGCCGTCGCCGATGATCTGCGCCCGTACGCCGATCGGACGCGCATCACCCGGGTGCTGCAGGGGGCGATACTCTCCAACATGTTTTTCGAACCCTCCACACGAACGCGCATCTCCTTCGGCTCAGCCTTCAACCTGCTCGGTGGCGAAGTGCGCGAGACCACGGAGGTCAAAGCGTCCTCGCTGGCCAAGGGCGAGTCGCTTGAGGACACCGCCCGGGTGCTTTCCGGATACAGCGACCTGATTGTTATGCGCCATTCCGAAGCGGGGTCAGTGGCGGAATTCGCCCAAGCCAGCCGGGTACCGATCATCAACGCCGGCGACGGTCCCAACGAGCATCCGAGTCAGGCGTTGCTGGATCTGTACACCATTGGGCAAGAGATGGCTGGCCGCGGCCGAGGCATTGACCGCCTGCGCATCGCACTGATCGGTGACCTGCGCTACGGCCGCGCCGTGCATTCGCTCTGCAAGCTGCTGGCCCTCTACGACGGCATTGACTATCACTTGGTGTCGCCGCCCGGCCTGGAGGCGCCGGCGGACATCATCGAGAGTCTTCAGCAGCGGGGTCATCGGGCGGAGGCGTACCACCAACTGGAGGCAGGCATTCACGACGTGGACATCCTTTACGTCACGCGCACCCAGGAGGAGCGCTTCCCCTCACAGGCGGAGGCCAACCGTTATCGGGGTCTGTTTCGCCTGAACCAGGCCATCTATACCCAACACTGTCAACCCAATACCGTCATCATGCACCCGTTGCCCCGAGATTCCCGCAGCGCCGCCCAGGAACTCGACGCCGACCTCGACCAAAACCCCAATCTCGCCATCTTCCGGCAAACCGACAACGGCGTCATCGTGCGGATGGCAATTTTTGCCTTGGTGCTCGACGTGGCCGGGGCGGTTCACAACCATGCCCAGCCGGTCACCTGGTACACCGCTAGGCGAATGCCTAGAGCAGGGCTTCGAGTTCCGGCAGCGCCTTGAACAGGTCAGCGACCAGTCCGTAGTCCGCGACTTGAAAGATCGGCGCATCCTCGTCCTTGTTGATCGCGGCGATGACCTTGCTGTCCTTCATGCCGGCCAAATGCTGGATGGCGCCGGATATGCCGACCGCGATGTAAAGCTCGGGGGCCACGATCTTGCCGGTTTGTCCCACCTGCATGTCATTGGGCACGAAGCCGGCGTCCACGGCCGCTCGAGAGGCGCCGATGGCGGCGCCGAGCTTGTCGGCGATGCCTTCAAGCAGCGCGAAGTTTTCGCCGCTGCCCATGCCCCGGCCACCGGAGATGATGGTCCCTGCGGCGGTCAGCTCCGGTCGTTCCGAAACCGCCAGGCTTTCGCCGATGAAGCCGGACAGGCCAGCGTCATGGACGCTGTCCAAGGTTTCCACGGTGCCGGATCCGCCTTTCGCCGGCACCGGGTCGAAGGCCGTGCCCCGCACGCTCACCACCTTGATGGCGTCGCTGGAGCGGACCGTGGCGATGGCGTTGCCGGCGTAGATCGGCCGTTTGAAGGTTGCTTCATCGACCACCGCCATGATGTCGGAAATCTGCGCCACATCCAGCAGGGCGGCAACCCTCGGCAGGAAGTTCTTGCCGGTCGTGGTGTGGGCGGCAAGGATGTGGCTGTAGCTGCCGCCAACCTCGGCTACCAATGGGGCGAGGTTCTCCGCAAGCTGATGGCCGTAGGCGGCGTGGTCGGCGAGGATCGCCCTGCCCGCCCCCGCCAGCGCCGCGGCCTCGGTGGCGGCGGATGCGCACCCTTCGCCCGCCACAAGCACGTCGTAGCCGCCACCTATGGCCTCGGCGGCGGCAGCCACCACGGCGGTGACCGGCTTTAGGGAGTCATTGTCGTGCTCGGCGACGATCAACGCGGTCATGCGATCACCTTTGCTTCGTTCTTCAGTTTATCGACCAGTTCTTCGACGCTCTCGACCTTGATGCCAGCGGCGCGTTCAGCCGGGCGTTCGACCGACAGGACCTCGATGCCGGAGCCGACATCGACGCCGAGCTCATCCGGGGTGGTCTTGTCCATCGGCTTGCGTTTGGCCTTCATGATGTTGGGCAGCGAGGCATAGCGGGGCTCGTTGAGCCGCAGGTCTGTGGTGATGACCGTGGGCAGCCTCACGGAGACCGTCTGCAGCCCGCCATCCACTTCCCGAGTCACTTCCAGCGAACCGTCCTCGGGCTTGACCTCGGAAGCGAAGGTCGCTTGGGACAGGCCCGTTAGAGCCGCGAACATCGGCCCCGTCTGGCTGTTGTCGCCATCGATGCTCTGCTTGCCGAACAGCACGATGTCGGCCTGCTCGCTGTCCTGCAGTGCCTTGAGCGCTTTGGCGACGCCGAGTGGCTGCAGGGGCTCATCGGTCTCGACCAGCACGGCGCGGTCGGCGCCGAGCGCCAGGCAGGTGCGGAGCTGTTCCTGGCAGGCCGCGCCACCCACGGCGACGGCGACCACCTCGCTGGCCACCCCAGCTTCCTTGAGCCGCACCGCCTCCTCAATGGCGATTTCGCAAAACGGATTAACCGCCATTTTTACGTTGCTGAGATCGACCCCCGTATTGTCCGGCTTGACCCGAACCTTCACATTCGCGTCAACGACGCGCTTAACCGGTACCAGTACCTTCATGCAATCCTCAAGATTGATTGCGCTTGCCGCGCGGTGGATGCTTGCGCCAGTCTCCGAACGGAAGCCGGCGCGGTCAATTTCAGGGCACCGTATTTTGGCCGTAGCCTAATCAAGGGTCAAGGCACTGGCGCTTCACCTTCGGTGAAGCGTTCGAGTTGCTGCGCAACTCAGCGCACCCATTTCACTTTCGGTGGCGATGGGCCGCAGTTCCGTGAGGGCCAAACGTACCACGCGGAAGGCTGCGCTGATGTTCAATGCGGCGATGACGGCGGCCACCAGCAAGTCCGGCCAGCGCGATCCACTGGCAAGTTAGAAAATCCAGCGCATCGGCTTGCAGTGACAGGGAGTCGCCGAGTTGACTGGCGACCAGCTCGACGAAGAACATTGCGAAATTCGCGAGCAAAGCGACCCAAAGCACACGGCGGAACACTGGCTCGTTCGCTCGATCCGAAACCTGATCGGAGGGGCAATCGGCGCAGCCAGGCGTCAATCCGCCTCCTCAATGTCGAGCGGTTCACCCACATGCGCGACCATGTCATCAATGACGCAACGAATGTGTTCGTCCAACGCCGAGTAGAAGATCTGTTTGCCGCGTCGTTCAGCGCGCAGGATTCGCGCGGCTTTGAGCAGCCGAAGGTGGTGACTCACGAGCGACGGCGAAAGCATCAGGCAAACTGCAATCTCGCCGACGCTGATCGGTTCGTCCAAGCACACCAGAGTGATCCGCAAGCGCGTGGGATCCCCCATAAGTCGAAACAAATCCGCCAACTGCACGATGGCATCCTCGGAACTCAAGCGGACAGCGCTGCGTGGTTTGGTGAACATAGGAACCAACATTCAAATAACTGTTCATATGTTGCACATACTGCGTTGTGTAGTCAAACTCTCCACGCCTGAACCCTTGATGCGGCGTTCACATCGTATAGAGGGCTCGCGTTCCGCGATTCGTGGGATTAATCAAAAACCCTGCTCTTCCACATCCCGGGGAATGAGCGGATAGGAGATGCCCGCCCACTTCTGCACCACGCGCACCACTTGGCAGGCGTAGCCATATTCGTTGTCGTACCAAACGTAGAGCACCACGCGGTTGTCCTTGGCCAAGGTCGCGCCCCCATCGACGATGCAGGCGTGCCGATTGCCGACGAAGTCCGACGACACCACATCCGGCGCTTCGGTGTAGTCGATCTGGCGCTGCAGGTCGGAATGCAGGGCAGCGTTGCGCAGATAGTCATTGACCCCCTCACGAGAGACTTCCTCGGACAGGGCGAGGTTCAATATTGCCAAGGAGACGTTTGGGGTCGGCACGCGGATGGCGTTGCCCGTGAGCTTGCCCTTGAGTTCCGGCAGCAGCTCGGTCACCGCCGTGGAGGCGCCGGTCTCGGTGATCACCATGTTCAGCGGCGCACCCCGGCCCCGCCGGTTCTTCTTGTGGTAGTTGTCAATCAGGTTCTGGTCGTTGGTGTAGGCGTGCACGGTCTCCATGTGGCCGTGCTGAAGCCGGTAGCGGTCGTTGATGGCCTTCATCACCGGCACGATGGCGTTGGTCGTGCACGAGGCGGCACCGAGGATGGTGTCGGCGGGCTCGACGCAGCCCGAATTGACCCCGGAAACGATGTTCTTGAGGTCGCCCTTGGCCGGCGCGGTCAGAACCACCTTGGCGGCGCCGGGGCTTTGCAGGTGGCGGCTGAGCCCCGCCTCGTCCCGCCAAGCGCCGGTGTTGTCGATCACCACGGCGTTGTCGATGCCGTGCTGGCGATAGTCGATCGCCTCGGGCTGGTTCGCATAGATGACCCGAATCACGTTGCCGTTGGCGATCAGGCAGCTGTTTTCCTCGTCCACGCGCAGCGTCCCGAGAAAGGCGCCGTGGACCGAATCCCGGCGCAGCAGCGCCGCCCGCTTCATCAGGTCGTCATCGCTGGCCTTGCGCACCACGATGGCCTTGAGCCGTAGTTGGTGGCCGCCGCCGGTTTTTTCAATGAGCAGGCGGGCGAGCAGGCGGCCGATGCGGCCAAAGCCGTACAGCACGATGTCCTGGGGCTGTTCCAGCGGCGGCACATGCCGGCCGATCACCTCGGCGCAGGCGCCGCGGACGAACTCCAGTGGATCGACGGAGGAGCCTTCGGTGGCCTCCATGAAGCGGGTGGTCAGCTTGCCCACGTCGACGTGGGAAGGCCCGAGATCGAGCTCGGACAAGGCCTTCAGGATCGGATAGCTCTCGAATTCCGACAGCTCGTTGTGCGCCACCTGCCGCACGTAGCGATGGGTCTTCATGATCTGGATGACGCTCTGGTTGTAAAGCGCCCGTCCGTAGCAATAGGCGACCACGTTCTTGCGGTAGAGCTTGCCGATGATGGGAATCATGGCTTCGGCCAAAGCCTCGCGCTCCTTCCAATCGGGGAAATAGTCTTCGAGGTTCGGTAGCGCCATGGGCTTGCTTCTCCCACAATGGTGAAGGGGGGTCGGAGATGCGGCGATTATACGGCTTGATCCCGGCTCACAATAGGCGGCGGCGGCGAACCTGCGGTTCGTTGGAGTTTTGCTTACGCAAAACTCCGTGGCGCAGGGACGGGGCTGAGGGGCTCACGGCCGGGTGTCGACGGTCGGGGTCTTCGGCCCGTAGGCCGAGTCCCGGAAAACTCGTTGTAAACTGGTCGCTGAGCGCAATCGGTTGCGAGGTGCCGATGACAGCCAAGGTTCTCGACGGCAAGGCCATTGCTGCGGCCTATCGGCGCGATATTCGGCAAGCGGTGCAACGACGCCTCAGTGCCGGTCGGCGCCCGCCGGGGCTGGCGGTGGTCCTGGTCGGCGATGACGCCGCTTCCGAGGTGTACGTCAACGCCAAGGCGCGGGATTGCCGGCAGGTCGGCTTCCACTCCGTGGTGGAGCGCATTTCCGCCACCGTCACTCAAGGTGAGCTGGAGGCGCGGATTGTGGCACTGAACGCGGACCCCGACATCCACGGCTTTCTCGTGCAGTTGCCGTTGCCGGGGCACATCAACGCGGATCACATCATCGATCTGATCGATCCCGCCAAGGACGTGGACGGCTTCCATCCCTACAACATCGGCCGCTTGGCGCTGCGCCGTCCTACACTGCGATCCTGCACCCCGATGGGTGTCATGCTGCTGCTTGACCGCACTGGCATGGACTACCGCGGTGCCCAGGCCACGGTGATTGGCGCCTCCAACCATCTCGGCCGTCCCATGGGCCTGGAACTGCTGCTGGCTGGCTGCACGGTCACCATGACGCATAAGTTCACCCGCGACACCAGTGCCGCAGCGCGGCGGGCCGACATCCTTATTTCGGCAGTCGGCAAGCCCGGCCTGGTGCAAGGCGACTGGATCAAGTCCGGTGCCGTCGTGATCGATGTCGGCATTACGCGGGATCAGCAAGGCAAATTGCATGGCGACGTTGACTTCGACGCCGCCGCGAGGTCTGCCGCCTGGATTACGCCGGTTCCCGGCGGCGTCGGCCCCATGACCCGTGTGGCCTTGCTGCTCAATACGTTGCAGGCGGCTGGCGAGGTGGACGATGGCGGCTGACCCGGAATTGCGCCCGCGGCGGGTTTTCGTGTCCGACCTGCACTTGGACAACGTTGGAGATGAGCGCTTCGCGCGCTTTGTCGAGTGCTTGGAACTCGAATCGCCTTGGGCTGATGAGCTGTTCATCCTGGGCGATCTGTTCGAAGCTTGGATCGGTGATGACGACGATTCGGCATTGGCCAACCGGGTCTGCGCCGCGCTCAAGGCGGCCTCGCGCAACGCAGGGCTGCAGGTGATGCCGGGCAATCGGGATTTCCTGTACGGCGACCAATTCGCCGAGCGCACCGGCGCGCGGCTGCTGCCGGACCCGTTCCGCACCGAGGACAACCTCGTCTTGGCCCATGGCGATGCCCTTTGCACCGACGATGCCGCCTACCAGGACATGCGCAAGCTGTTCCGCTCCCCGGCTTGGCAAGCCGAGATGCTCGCCAAGCCGCTGGTCGAGCGCCGGGTGCTGGCCAACGGACTGCGCACCGCCAGCCAAGCCGGCAACGCCGCCAAATCGGCCGCCATCATGGACGCCAATCCCGAAGCGGCCAAGCAACTGCTTGAAGACTCGAACGGCCGAATTCTCATTCACGGCCACACCCATCGCCCAGCCATCCATTGCCATGCCGAAGGCCGACGCTACGTGCTCGGCGACTGGGCGCGCTGCGGCTGGCTGCTGCGCCAGACCGGCCAACGCTTTCGAATGGAGTGCTTTGCGCTGAACCGACCCTATCGAAGTCCTATCACTGGACGCCGCATACCTCTACACTAGGTCGCTAGCGGCCAGACAATGCTGACAAAGGAGGCAGGAGGCTCAACATGCCTTGGTGGGGATGGCTGATCATAGGATTTGGTCTCATGGCAGCCGAATTGCTCGGCATCGAGGCCGCCTACTACCTCATTTTCGTGGGTGTCGCCGCCATACTGACCGGTCTGGTTGGCCTTTCCGGATTGGATTTGCCGATTTGGTTCCAATGGCTGCTGTTCTCGACCTTGGCCATCACCTCCATGGTGCTTTTTCGGCGCAAGCTCTATGAAGGGTTTCGCGGCGGCCTGCCCGCTCTCGGCAATAGTCTGATCGGCCAAACCGTCAGTCCGGCGGAGGACGTGCCGCCCGGCGGACGCGGCCGGGTGCGGCTGCGGGGCTCCACTTGGAGTGCGGAAAACGTGGGTGCGGCCATCATTGGCGGCGGCCAGCAAGCCAGGGTGACCGCAACCGATGGCACCCTGCTCAAGATCGAGGCCGTCTCAGGCACTCAAGACGCATAGGAGGCAAACATGCCGGATCTGAGTTTCGTGGTGGCCGCCATCATCGCTTTGGCGGCGATCGTCCTCATCATCAAGACCGCGGTGGTGGTGCCGCAGCAAAACGCTTACGTCATCGAGAACCTTGGCCGTTACTCGCGCACGCTAAAGCCCGGCTTCAACATCCTCATCCCCTTCATCGAGCGGGTGGTGTACAAGCACAGCCTCAAGGAACACGCCATGGACATTCCCGAGCAGGTCTGCATCACGCGGGACAACGTGCAGGTGGGCGTGGACGGGGTGCTCTACATGCAGGTGCTCGATGCCGAACGGGCCTCCTACGGCATCGGCGATTTCACCTTCGCCATCTCGCAACTGGCGCAGACCACCTTGAGAAGCGAGATCGGCAAGATCGAACTCGACAAGACCTTCGAAGAGCGCAGCGCCATCAACCAAAGCGTGGTGGAGGAGCTCGATCAAGCCTCCGAACCCTGGGGCGTGAAGGTGCTGCGCTACGAAATCAAGAACATCAATCCGCCCCACGACGTGCTCTCGGCCATGGAGAAGCAAATGCGGGCGGAGCGGGAGAAGCGGGCGGTCATCCTGCAGTCGGAGGGTGAGCGGGACGCGCAGATCAATCAAGCGGAGGGGGAGAAGCGGCGGGTGATCCTCGAGTCCGAAGCCGCCAAGCAACAGCAGATCAACGAGGCTGAGGGCGAGGCCGCGGCCATTCTGCGCATTGCCGAAGCGACCGCCGAAGGCCTGAGGAAGGTGGCGCAAGCCCTGTTGGATGAAGGTGGCGACAAGGCGCTGCAGCTGCGCATCGCGGAAGACTACCTGGAGCGCTTTGGCGAGCTGGCCAAGGCCGGCAACACCTTGATCCTGCCCTCAAACCTAGCGGACATGGCCTCCATGATCGGCGCGGCGACGAAGATCTTCCAGCACACCGACGAACGTCAGCCGTAGCCCGCTGCCAACGGCCCGCTGTGGAAGCGGAAGGTCGGGTCCGGATCGGCTATGAGCGCCGCCTCGGCGCTTAGGAAGCGTTCGAGGCGAGGCGTCAGAGGCGCATCGGCATAGCGCTCCGCCAACTTGAGATAATCGCGAAAGTGCCGCGCCTCGGAAGCCAGCAGGCGGGCGTAAAACCCATTGAGCGGCGTTGGCGCCACTTCCGAAAGCCGTTGGAAGCGCTCACAGGAACGAGCCTCGACGATGGCCCCCACCAAGAGCGAGTCCACCAGCCGCTGCGGCTCTTCGCGGCTAATGAGCTGGTGCAGGCTGCCTGCGTAGCGGCCCGGCGGCAGGTGAACGTAGTCCACGCCCTGTTCGTCCATCAGCTCCACCACCTGCTCGAAGTGGCGCAACTCCTCCCTCGCCAAGCGGGACAGCTTGCGCAGCAACTGCGGCTTGTCCACATAGCGGTGCAGCATTCCAAGCGCGGTCCCGGCCGCCTTCTTCTCGCAATTGGCATGGTCGATCAACAAGGTCGGCAGGTGTTCCAAGGCGTCATCAAGCCAAGCATCCGGCGTCGTACAGGCCAAAAAGCCCTGCGCCTCGGCGACCGGTTGGTTCATGCCCCTCAACTCAGCGAACCCCCTGAGGTCAAAACGCCCGCGTCTTGGATTGGAATTGTTTCACGGAAGGCCAAGACGCCATCGAGCCGTTTGACATCGCGGGAGTTTCGCATAGCGAAACTCCAACGCGAACCGCGTTCGTAGCGGGATTCGCAACGCTGCCAATCTACTGAACCCCCATCGTTGCGCCGGAGTTTCGCGCAGCGAAACTCCAACGCGAACCGCAGGTTCGCGCAGTCACTGGGCAGCGATCCGGAAGCTGCGTTCGTAGTGGGCTTCGGAGCGTTGCCAAATTTCCTTGTCGATTCGCTCCAGCAAGGTGCGCGCCTCGACAGCCCCGTCCTCATCCTCGTCTGCCCAAGGCGGTGCTAGGCGCCAGACGCTCAGCCGGCGCAGCACTTCGTAGGCGATGCTGGGCGAACTGCGGCCTTCGACCCTGCGCAGCTTCACCGAAGCCGCCAGCCGCACCAATTGATCGATGCGGTTCCGGTTCAGGTGTTGCGCTACCGCGCCGGCGCGCAGCGCGGCCAGCCGCTCCAGCACGACGGTCTGCTGTGCCGGCTCATAGCCGTTCCATTGCGTCACCTCGTGAGCGAAGCGGTAGCAGCCGCGGCAGATCAGATCGCCGTAGGTGGTGGAGCAGACACCGATGCACGGGCTCCGGGGAACTTCAGGCATGGTTGTGCAGCTCGATGATGGTCCGATCCCCGTCCCGCTCACGCTGCCGCTTCTTGTGGTCGTTGCGGTCGGCGGAGAGGCGGGCCAGGTAGTTCTGGTCAATGCTGCCGGCGACGTAGTCGCCATCGAACACCGAACACTCGAAGGCGCGAATGGCCGGATTGCCCTCCCGAGCGCTCTCGATCAGGTCTTCCAAGCGCTGGTATGCCAGCCAGTCGGCGTTGATGATTCGGCCGACCTCCTCTTCGCTGCGCTCGAAGGCTACCAACTCGCTCGCTGCGGGCATGTCGATGCCGTAAACGTTGGGAAAGCGAATGGGCGGCGCCGCCGCCGCCAGATAGACCTTGCGCGCACCGGCCTCTCTGGCCATCTGCACGATCTGGCGGGTGGTGGTGCCGCGCACGATGGAGTCGTCCACCAGCAGTACGTTCTTGCCCTTGAACTCCAGTTCGATGGCATTGAGCTTCTGGCGCACGGATTTACGGCGCATCTGCTGCCCCGGCATGATGAAGGTGCGTCCGATGTACCGGTTCTTGATGAAGCCCTCCCGGTACTTGACGTTCAACTCATAGGCAAGCGGCAGCGCCGCGGTGCGTCCGGTGTCCGGAATGGGAATCACGACGTCGATGTCGTGGTCATGGTTGGGGTAGTGGTCAAGGATGCGGGCGGCTAGGTGTTCGCCCATCCGCAGCCGCGATTTGTAAACGGAAATTTCGTCGAGAATCGAGTCCGGACGGGCGAGATAGACATATTCGAAGATGCAGGGCGTATGGGTCGCAGCGGGGGCGCAGCGGCGCTTGGCGATCTCGCCTTGGTCGCTGACGTACACCGCCTCCCCCGGCGCCACGTCGGCGACGAATTCAAAGCCTAGCATGTCCAAGGCGACGCTCTCCGAGGCCATCATGTGCTCCCAGCCATATTCGTTGGCGCGGCGGCCGTACACCAACGGCCGAATGCCGTGGGGATCCCTAAAACCGACCAAGCCAACCCCGATGATCATGGCGACTGCGGCGTAGGCACCTTGGCAACGCCGATGCACCCCGGCAACGGCCGCAAAGATGTCGTCGGCGCTCGGATGGTCGACGTTCATCATTTGCAGTTCATGGGCGAAGACGTTGAGCAGCACCTCCGAGTCGCTGCCGGTGTTGACGTGGCGGCGATCCTCGCTGAACAGATCCGCCTTCAAGTCGTCCGAGTTGGTCAGGTTGCCGTTGTGCGCCAGGGTGATGCCGTGCGGGGAGTTGACGTACATGGGCTGCGCCTCGGCGGAGCTTGAAGATCCGGCGGTGGGATAGCGCACATGGCCGATGCCGATGTTGCCGACCAGTTGATTGATGTGATGCTGCTCGAAGACGTCCTGCACCAAGCCGTTGTCCTTGCGCAAATGCAGCCGCAGGCCATCGCTGGTCACCATGCCAGCGGCGTCCTGGCCGCGATGCTGCAGCACGGTCAAGGCATCGTAAATCTGCTGATTGACCGGATCAGCGCAGACTAGGCCGACAATTCCGCACATTAGAGCGCCTCAGTCCTTGGGTCGGATGCGCGGACTGCGGCGCCACCCACCAGTTGCAGTAATTTATCCTCGAATTCAGCCAGCAAGGGCGGTGCGACCGACGCCTGCCACCAAACCGCGTCCTGAACGAAGGGGCGCATGACGACGAAGGCAACCAGGCAGATCGCCAAGCCGCGCGCACCCCCGAACACCAGCCCCAGTAAGCGGTCGGCGCCCGACAGGCCGGTCGCGTCGAGCGCCTTGGCCACCAGCTTCTGCGTCATCGCGCCAAGCACGATGATCGCCACGAAGACGATGGCGTAGCCTGCGACGGCATCCGCCGCTTGGGAGCCGAGCGTCAGCCTATGCGCAACCAAAGGGCCTAGCGTCATCGCGCCTAGAATCGCCGAAACCCAGATGACGAGGGACAGCACCTCGCGCATCAGGCCGCGAACCAGTCCGATCAATGCCGACGCGGCCACCAGCACGAGGACAATGATGTCGAGGCCAGCGATCAGCCAACTCCTAATTTCCAAACGCCATCAGCTTTGGCGTCTCCCCGTACTGGTCCTCAAGGTCGTTGGCTAGGCTGCCGGCCCGCTCCTCGGAAAGGAAGGGCCCCACAGCCACTCGGTGCATGATGACGCCTTCGCGACGCTTGAACATGCTGGTGAAGGCCTCGTGGCCGTCCGCACGCAGCCGGTCGCGAAAGGCGGTCGCCTTGCCAGCCTCGGAAAAGCTGCCGAGTTGAATCGCCCAAACGCCGGTTTCGTCGTTGGGGGACGACAGCACCGGCTCGCCGATGCGGGTTCCCGTTCTGCGGTGGAAGCCTTGGTCATCCGCTTCCCGGCGCAAGGCTTGGACTCGGGCGGCAAGGTCGGTTTCCGGCACCACCTCCTCGAATGGCGCCACCGCCGGGGCCTGGTAGTTGGCATCGACGGGCGCAAGCTTCACCGGCGGAACCCCGTCGTCGTCGAACAACATGGGCACAAAGATGATGGCAATGGCCAGCAGGAACAGGCCGCCGGTGATTCGGTAGCGCGTTTGCTCAGTCACCGCGAAGCCTTTGGACTGGTTTTCTTGATCGCGGGACAAGGTTGCCGAATGAGCCGGCTTTTGCGCTCGGCGACCGCCCTGTCGTCGGTCTGAGGCATCGCCTCGTCAGTCTGTTGGACATCGACATCGGTCATCGTCAACTTGGAGCGCACCGCCTGAGCCACCGCAAACGAACCGAAGGCCAGAATAACATCAGATGGCTTGGCGAGCGACCGGGCGAGCGCCATGCCGGCATCCAAGTCGCCCGCGACGGAGCATTCGACACCGCCGCAGCGATCAGCCAGATTCCGGGCGGAAAGCCCTCGGGGCCCGATCGTATCGACCAGCACCCAATGCCGAACGAGGCCCTGGATCGCCTGGCAAACAGCGCCGCTGTCCTTGTCCTGCAGGTTGCCGAACACGGCGACGACAGCGCGTTGGGGATAGCGCCTGGGGATTTCCGTCCTAAGGAACGCTGCGCCCAACGGATTGTGGGCCACATCGACCAGCCATTGCCGACCGTCGGCGGTGAATGCCTCGAGGCGACCCGGTAGCCGCGCAGCCGACCAGCCTTGACGAACGGTCAGTTCGTCAACGCCATCCTTGCCCAGGGCGGCATCCACGGCGCAGGCCGCGGCAGTGGCCAAGGCGCAGTTCTCAACCGGCAAGGCACCGGACGGTATGCCGGAAAAGCGCCGCCCGCCCACTTCGACTTGCCAAGTTGGGGTGCCTGCCCCGGAGTGCTCCGCCAAAAGGCGAACGCCCTCCCCCCACCGCATCGGCGAACGGGTCGCGCGCGCCGCCGCAGTGAGAACGCTGTTCGGCATCCCGGCACCGAGCGCAATGTGCTGACCGACCCGGAAAACGCCCGCCTTTTCCGCGCCAATGGCTTCGCAGGAGTCGCCTAGGTAGGCCATGTGATCGAGGCCGATGCTGGTGACGACGGCCACGTCCGCATCAACAATGTTGAAGGCGTCCAGGCGTCCGCCAAGGCCGATCTCAAGGATCGCCACATCCACGGCAGCGGCCTTGAAGCAGAACAGCGTCGCGAGGCAGGAATATTCGAAATAGGTCAGAGCGAGGTCGCCGCGAGCGGCCTCCACCGCCTCGAAGGCCGCGCACAAAGTGGCGTTGTCTGCTTCGATGCCGTTGATGCGCACCCGCTCCTTGAAGGAATCCAGATGCGGCGACAGCGTGCAGCCGGTGCGCCGTCCGCAGGCGAGCAGGATTTGCTCCAGGCACACGCAAGTGGACCCCTTGCCGTTGGTGCCGGCCACGATCACCGAAACGGGCGCGGGCTTCAGCACGTCCATGCGCTCGCCGACTTCGCGCACCCGTTCCAGTCCGAGATCGATGCTGGCCGGGTTGAGCGCCTCCATGTGTCCCAACCAAGCCGCTAGGTTGCGTTCGGCAGGCTTCATGCATCCAAGGCTTGACGGATGTCGTGGACAAATCGGTACAGCGCCTCCGGAATGGCATCGGCATCCGCCCTAAGCGCCGCCATGCGCGAGACGATGGCAGCCCCGATCACCACGCCGTCAGCCTGTTCACCCAAGGCCCGGGCGGTGGCGGCATCCTTGATGCCGAAGCCGGCTAGAATCGGCAACCGGGTGCGTCCCCGCAGCCTAGCCAAGTTCTGGTTCACTTCACCGACGCTGATGTGGTCGGCGCCGGTGGTGCCCTTGAGCGACACCAAATAGACGAAGCCGCTCGCCGCACGGTCGATGGCGCTGAGCCGGTCGTCACTGGTGGTGGGCGCGGCCAGCATGATCAGGTCGATGTCCTTCTCCGCCAAGGCGTTGCGCAGCGACTTCGACTCCTCGGGGGGCAGGTTGACGATGATCGCCCCGTCCACCCCCGCTTTGGCGGCGGCGGCGGCGAACGCCCCCTCCCCCATGGCCAACACGCTATTGAGATAGCCCATGAGGATAACCGGCGTTTGGTCGTCGCTGGCGCGAAACTCGGTCACGCATTTGAGCACGTCGCGCAATCCCGTGCCATTGGCCAAGGCACGTTCCGATGAAGCCTGAATGGCGGGGCCATCCGCTTCGGGGTCACTGAAGGGCACGCCGAGCTCCAGCAAGTCGGCACCGCCCCGAACGAGAGCGTTCAGCGCTGGAACCGTGACGGCTAGCTGGGGATCACCGGCGGTGATGAACGGCACCAGCGCCGTTCGCTGCTGGCTGCGCAATGCCTCCAGAGTTGGGCCGATGCGGCTCACAGCGTCGTACCGTCGAGTTCGGCGACCGTTTGAATGTCCTTGTCGCCGCGCCCGGAGAGGTTGATGACGATGATTTGCCCGGTGCCCAGCCGCGATGCCTCACGCACGACCCAGGCCACCGCGTGGCTGCTTTCCAGGGCCGGCATGATGCCTTCGGTCTGGTTGAGCAGGCGAAAGGCGGCCAAGGCCTCCTCATCGGTGACCGCATCGTATTGCGCCCGGCCGATGTCCTTGAGATGGCTGTGCTCCGGCCCGACGCCGGGATAGTCCAGACCCGCCGATATGGAATGCGTGTTGCTGATCTGGCCGTCGGCATCCTGCATCAAGTAGGTTTTGTTGCCGTGCAGCACACCCACTTGGCCGTCGTTCAGGGTGGCTGCGTGGCGCCCGGTTTCAAGCCCCAGCCCCGCCGCCTCGACGCCCACCAGCCGCACGGCCTCATCGTCGATGAACGGGTGGAACAAGCCCAGGGCGTTGGAGCCGCCGCCGACGCAGGCAACCAAGGCATCCGGCAGGCGGCCCATCTGCTGCAGGCATTGGCTGCGCGCCTCCTGGCCAATCACTGACTGGAAGTCCCGCACCAGCGTCGGATAGGGATGCGGACCGGCCACCGTGCCGATGATGTAGTGGGTGTTGTCCACATGGGTCACCCAGTCGCGCAGCGCCTCGTTCAAGGCATCCTTCAGGGTTTTCGAGCCGGAATGGACCGGCACCACGGATGCGCCGAGCAGCTTCATGCGATAGACGTTCAGGGATTGGCGGGCGATGTCCTCAACACCCATGTAGACCTGGCACTCAAGGCCGAATCGGGCCGCCACGGTGGCGGTGGCCACGCCGTGCTGGCCCGCCCCGGTCTCGGCAATCACCCGAGGCTTGCCCATGCGTCGGGCCAAGAGCGCCTGGCCGACGCAGTTGTTGATCTTGTGCGCCCCGGTGTGGTTGAGGTCTTCGCGCTTCAAGTAGATTTGCGGCCCGCCCAGGCGTTCGGTCAGCCGTCGGGCGAAATACAGCGGCGACGGCCGGCCAACAAAGCGGGCCAAGTCCTCGGCGAACTCGGCTTGGAACTCCGGGTCCGCCCTGGCTTGCTCATAGAGCACCTCCAACTCATCGAGGGCATGGATCAGCGTCTCGGCTACGAAACGTCCCCCGTGCTGGCCGAAATGGCCGTCCGGCGACGGCTGCGCGTAGTTACTCCCCGGTTGCGGCACGGCGCGCCTCCGTTACGAATTCCATCATCTTCCCTGCATCCTTGATGCCCTTTCGGGTGCCTTCCACCCCGCTGCTGACGTCCACGCCCCAAGGCCGAAGCGAGCGCACGGCGCGGCCCACGTTGTCAGGCGCCAGCCCGCCGGCGAGCATGCACGGGCCGATGGGTTCGGCTGGCCAATGCCGCCAGTCGAAGGATTCGCCGCCGCCTGCCCCGGCATCGAGAAGCAGTGCGCAGGCATCGGCGTAGCGCCGCCGCAGGGCGCCTTCATCCACTGCGCCGCTGACCCTTATCGCCTTTAGGTAAGGCAGGCCGAACGCCGCGCAGTAGGCCGCATCCTCCTGGCCGTGGAATTGCAGCGCATCCAGTCCCGCTTCGTCGATGACGGCCCGCACCGCGGCAGGCTTGGCGTCGGCGAACACGCCCACCCGCACCAGGTGCCCTTGAGCCTGCTCCGAAAGGCGCCGCGCCTCCTGAAGGCCTAGTCTCCGCGGACTTCTCTCGGCGAACATCAGTCCGACGGCATTGACCTTAAGGCGCATTAGAACCTCCAAGTCCTCCGCCCGAGTGATGCCGCAGATCTTGATTTTGAGGGCCATAGGTCAACGTCCCGCACGCGGCGGCAGTTTAGAGAGATTCGAGCGCTCGAACCAGTCAAATTTGGGCCTCAAGGCGGCGGATCGAGCCAATCGGCCCCTGCGGCGGCGAGCAGTGGTGGCAGCCCGCCAGCCGGAAAGCCCCGCCCTGGATAGCTTACTTGCACTAGGTAGAGGCCCTGGGGCGGCGCGGTCTTTCCGATCAACGTGCGGTTCCTGGCTTGCAGGCTTTCGGCGATCCAGCCTTCGGGCCGCTCGCCGCGCCCAACCTGGGCGAGTGCGCCGGCAATGTTGCGCACCATGCGCAGCACGAAGGCATTGGCCTCGATGTCGAGCGCCGCCAAGTTGGCAACGGAACGCACGTCGATGCGGCGCACCTCCCGGCAGGGCGATTTGGACTGACAGCCTGCGGCACGAAAGCTGGTGAAGTCCTGCTCGCCGAGCAGCGCTTGAGCCGCGCGGTGCATGGCCTCGGCGTCCAAGGGCGGGCTGCGCCAAGTGAAGGGGTCGCTGAGTGGCGAGCGGCCCCCATCGACTCGGTACAGATAGATGTAGCGGCGGGCAATGGCCGAGAAGCGGGCGTTGAAGGCGGCATCGACCTCGCGAGCCCAGCGAATCTTGACACCGGGCGCGGTCAGCGCGTTCACGCCGTCGCGCCAAGCGCGCACTGGACGGGGGTTGGCAGTCTGGAAGCTGGCCACTTGGCCGGTGGCGTGTACCCCGGCGTCGGTGCGACCCGCGGCCACGGTGCGCACCGGATGGTCGGCTACTCGAGACAATGCGGCTTCCAGCTCGCTCTGCACCGAGGGTTGATGGCTTTGGCGCTGCCAACCGTTGAAGGCGCTGCCGTCGTACTCGATGCCGAGGGCTATATGCGCGGACATCACTTGCGGAGCGGTTGCGACGACGCGTCAGCCAACCGTTCCAGCAGGGTCCGGGCCTCGCTGCGCTCCTCGTCGGTGCCGCCAGAGACCACTTCCTCAAGCACTTCCCGGGCGCTGGCCCGGTCGTCGAGATCGATATAGGCCTTGGCCAAGTTCAGCTTGACCTGTCCATCCCCGATGGCAACGCCGAAATCGTAGTCGGGCGCATCAGAGGATTCGGGGCGGCGAGCGGTTTGGCGGCGGCGCAGGGCCACCAGCCCGACGGCAATCAGCCCCGCTGTGGGCAATAGCCCGGCCAAGGCCGCGATGCGCCAGCGTCCAAGCGCCCCCATCCAATCCCGCCGCTCTTGCCGGCTACTGGTCTGCAATGCCGCCAATTCGCTGCTCAAGCGTGCGATTTCACCGTCGCGGCGCTGCAGTTGGCGGGCCTGTTCGCGAACCTGGCGGCGGGCTTCGCTCAGCAGATCCGCCAACGGCGGTTCCGGCGGTGGGTTGGTGGCCCCAACCCGGTCCAGTGGCGGTTCGGCGACCGTTTCCGGTGCCGCTGCGGAAGGTTCGGTGACGGCATCGGTTGCCGGGCCGTCCTCAGCCGGGTCGATGATTCTAAGCTGGCCGCCGCCATCGGCTCCCCAAGCGTCGTTCTGCCGTCCGGCTTCGTCGATGGCCTCCTGGGCCGACAAGGTCGTGGCGGCCACACCATCCGGCAGGCGCAGGGTGGCACCCGCCACCAAGCCGTTGATGTTGTCCGTGACGAAGGCACGGGGGTTTCCCCGCAGGATCGCCAGCATCTGTTGCTGAACGTTGGCCCCGTCCGGGAGGTTGGCGGCGGCGATGCTCCACAGCGTGTCCTTGGGCTGCACGATGAGGGTCCGCCTCGATGGGACTGAGGGGGCCTGCTCGGGTTTGTCCATGGAGATGAGCGCTTGCGGCTTGACCGGAGCAGGCCCCGGCGCATCAAGCAGAACGGCGTATTCACGGAGCAAGGCGCCATCCGGCCAAGTCAAGCGCACGAGGAAGTTAAGGTAGGCATCGGCAATGGGTGCGGTGCTTGAAACCAGAACATGGGGCGGCTTCACTTGAAAGCGCAGAGTCTCCAGATAGGCGAAGCGCTCAAGGCCAAGGTTGCCGAAGTCCTCTTTGGAACCGAGTGTGACGGTGATGTCGCGGCGTCGCTGACCCTCTGCGCCAACCAAGGCGATGCGGCCATCGAGCCGTTCACCCGCTTTGGAGGCAACGACCAACTCGCCGAGATCGATCGCGTTGGCCAGCGAGATCAGGGAAAACAGTCCCAGCGCGACAGCGGTAAGCCATCGGCCCAAGACCGCCGGGGGCTTCCATGAAACAAATGGAGACAGCCCAGTGGCTGGCTGGTTGTTCCTTCGGCGTCGGCGGCGTGCCGTTCTGGGGCGAGCTAAGGGCTTCCATGGAACAAATGGAGACGACCTCGAGGCTGGACGGTTGTTCCTTCGGCGTCGGCGGCGTGCCGTTCGGGGGCAAGCTAAGGGCTTCCATGGAAATTTCCAGTGCGCCATCCAACGGAGAATTTCCAAATTGGCCGTTGGATGGTGCACTACCTCACAACCAACGCTTCCGCAATCTGCACGCTGTTCAATGCGGCGCCCTTGCGCACGTTGTCGGACACCACCCAGAGGTTGAGGCCGCGTGGATGGGAGATGTCCTGGCGGATGCGTCCGACATAGACCGCATCGGTGCCGACCGCTTCGCCGGTCGCTGTGGGGTAGCCGCCGGGCGTTCGTTGGTCGCAAACGGTCACCCCTGGCGCGGCGGCCAGCAGTTCGGTCGCCTGTTCCGCAGTAATCGGCTCTCGGGTTTCGATGTGAACCGCTTCCGAGTGCCCGTAGAAGACCGGAATGCGCACGCAGGTCGGATTCACCGCAATGGCATCGTCCTCCAGAATCTTGCGCGTCTCCCAGACCATCTTCATCTCTTCCTTGGTGTAGCCGTTTTCCTGGAAAGCGTCGATATGGGGAATGGCGTTGAAGGCGATCTGCACCGGCATGACGCCTGTTGCAATGGGCTTGCCGTTGAGCAGATTGGCGGTCTGGCCGGCAAGTTCCCGAAGCCCCCCGCCACCCGCTCCGGACACCGCCTGGTAGGTGGCCACGTTGACTCGCTCGATGCCTGCGACGTCATAAATGGGCTTGAGCGCCACCACCATCTGAATGGTGGAGCAGTTCGGATTGGCGATGATGTTGCGCTCTGCATGCTGGCTGATGCGGTGGGGATTGACCTCCGGCACGATCAGCGGCACGTCGTCGCAGTAGCGGAAGGCGGAGGTGTTGTCGATCACCACGCAGCCCGCCGCCGCCGCCTTCGGCGCAAATTCCTCCGATACGGAGCCACCTGCTGAAAACAGGCCGATATCGGCTTGGTTGAAGTCGAATTCGTCAAGCCTTTGCACCGTCACCGACTTGCCGCGGAACTGCAGGCGCTTGCCGCAGGAGCGTTCGCTGGCGAGCAGGTGCAGCGCATTCACCGGGAAATCCCGTTCCTCGAGAATCTCGATCAGCGCGCCGCCCACCGCACCAGTAGCCCCCGCGATGGCGACATTGACCCCTCGAACGTTCATGACGCGGCACCTTCGGTCCCTGACCCGATCTCGGCCAACAGAGCCTCGCCCATGGCCTTGGTGCCGACCCGTTCAATGCCATGCGGGTGACCGCTTCCAACAATGTCGGCGGTGCGCAGGCCGCGCTGGAGAACCGCATCCACCGCGCCCTCAATGCGAGCCGCGACGGCGGGAAGGTTCAAGCTGTAGCGGCACATCATGGCGGTGGAAAGCACGGTTGCCAGCGGGTTGGCCGCGTCCTGGCCCGCGATGTCCGGCGCCGAGCCATGGACGGGTTCGTACAGGCCCAAGCCGTCGGCAGCCAAGGATGCCGACGGCAGCATGCCGAGAGAACCCGTCAACATGGCCGCGACATCGGAAAGAATGTCGCCGAATAGGTTGCCGGTAACGATGACATCGAACTGTTTGGGGGCGCGGACGAGTTGCATCCCCGCATTATCGACGTACATGTGGGAAAGCGCCACCTGCGGGAACTCGCCCGCCAAGCCGCTGACCACCTCTCGCCACAGATCAGTCACCTCAAGCACATTGGCCTTGTCCACGGAGCAAAGCCGCCCTTGACGCTTCCCCGCCAAATTGAAGGCGAGCCTCGCGATGCGCTCGATTTCATGCTCGGCATATCTATAGGTGTTGACGCCAACCCTTTCATTATTTTCGAAAAAAACTCCCCTGGGTTCACCGAAATAGATGCCGCCGGTTAGTTCGCGAACGATCAGGATGTCCAGGCCCGACACCAATTCCGGCTTAAGTGAGGAGGCCTCAGCCAAGGGCGGAAAGAGCAGCGCCGGCCGCAGGTTGGCGAACAGCTCAAGGTTGGAGCGCAGGCCCAAAAGGCCTCTTTCCGGGCGTTGGTCCATGGATCGGTCTTCCCATTGCGGGCCACCCACCGCGCCGAGCAGCACCGCATCGGCTGCGCGGCAAGCGGCCAGCGTCTCCTTCGGCAGAGGTTCGCCGCACTGGTCGATGGCGCAGCCGCCGACTAAGGCTTCCTGCACCTCCAGCGCCACCCCGGCCTGCGCCAATGCGGTGCGCAGCACGGCGATTGCAATCGGCACCACCTCAGGCCCGATGCCGTCGCCCGGCAAGGCCACGATTTTGATGGCCCGCGTCATGGCGCCGTCTCCTCGTCCGCCCCGGCACCACGCTTGAGCCAAGGATGCCGCTGGTAGTAGCTGGCCTCGAAAGTGCGAATCCGGTCCGCTTGAGCGAGGGTGAGGCCAATGTCGTCGAGCCCTTCAAGGAGCTTGCGGCGGTTGCCCGGTGGCACCTCGAACGCGATCTCACCGCCATCGGGCAGTTGGATTTGCAGGGTTTCCAGATCGATGGTCAATTCCAAGCCGCCATCGCCTTGCGCCCGCTCGAACAAGTCATCCACCACGGCCTCATCGAGGCGAATGGGCAGCAGCCCGTTCTTGAAGCAGTTTTCGAAGAAGATGTCCGCGAAGCTGGGTGCGATGACGGCGAAGAAGCCGTACTCGAGCAGCGCCCAGACGGCATGCTCCCGGCTCGATCCGCAGCCGAAGTTGCGCCGGGCGAGCAGCACGCCCGCTTCTTGGTAACGCGGTTGGTTGAGCACGAAGCGATGGTTCAGACGCCGCTCGTTGGGCGTAAGGCCAATGTCGCCCTCGTCCAGAAAGCGCCAAGCGTCGAACAGGTTGTCGCCAAAACCGGTGCGTTTGATCGACTTCAGAAATTGCTTGGGAATGATCTGGTCCGTGTCCACATTGGCCCGGTCCAAGGGTGCGGCCAAGCCAGTTTCCCGCTGAAACGCCTTCACAGCCAGTCCCTCACATCGACGAACCGCCCCGCCACCGCCGCTGCGGCGGCCATGGCGGGACTGACCAGATGGGTACGTCCGCGGTGCCCTTGGCGACCTTCGAAATTGCGGTTGGAGGTGGAGGCGCAGTGCTCGCCGGGCAGCAGCTTGTCGGGATTCATGGCTAGGCACATGGAGCAACCGGGGGCGCGCCATTCAAAACCCGCTGCCGTGAAAGTGTCGGCCAGCCCTTCCGCTTCGGCGGCTTGCTTGACCAAGCCGGAACCGGGTACCACCAAGGCCTGCTTGACGCTGGCGGCCACGCGCTTGCCCGCCACGATGCGAGCGGCGACCCGCAGATCCTCAAGTCGAGCGTTGGTGCAGGAGCCGATGAAGACGCGATCCAAGCGAATGTCGGCAATCGGCTGATCCGCAGCCAATCCCATGTAGGCCAGGGCCCGTTCAACGCCATCGGCCTCGGTCGGGTCCGCTGCCCGACAGGGGTTCGGCGTCGCCTCCTCGATGCCGGCCACCATCTCCGGCGATGTGCCCCAAGTGACCTGCGGCGTCAAGGCCACGGCATCCAGGTTGACGGTGCTATCGAATTCGGCGTCGGCGTCGCTGACCAACGCTTGCCAATGGCTCTCGGCTGCTTGCCATTCGCTGCCCGACGGGGCCAGCGGCCGGCCTTTCAGGTAGTCGAGCGTGGTGTCATCGACGGCCACCAAGCCCGCCCGGGCACCGGCCTCGATGGACAGGTTGCACAGCGTCATGCGGCCTTCCATGGACAGCCCGCGCACCGCCTCGCCTTGGTACTCGATGGTGTGGCCAGTGGCGCCTGCGGTGCCAATGCTTCCGATCAGCGCCAATGCCAAGTCCTTGGCGTAAACCCCGGCCGGCAGTTCTCCGTTGACCTGCACGGCCATGTTCCGAGCCTTTGATTGCGCTAGGCATTGGGTGGCCATCACGTGTTCCACCTCGGAGGTGCCGATCCCTTGGGCCAAGGCGCCGAATGCGCCGTGGGTGGAGGTGTGGGAGTCGCCGCAGACGATGGTCATGCCCGGCTGCGTGGCGCCCTGCTCCGGACCCATGACGTGGACAATGCCTTGGCGCGGGTCGAGCATCCCGAATTGCCGCACTCCGTGCCGGCGGCAGTTGTCGTCCAGCGCGACCACCTGCTCGCGGGCCACCGGATCGGCGATGCCGTCGATGCCCGCGGCCCGGTTGTCGGTGGGCACATTGTGGTCGGGCGTGGCTAGATTGGCCTCCTTGCGCCAGAGTACCCGTCCGGCCTCGCCCAAGCCAGCGAAGGCCTGGGGCGAGGTGACCTCATGGAGCAGCTGCAGGTCGATGTAAAGCAGGCTTTGTCCATCCTCCCGTTCACCGATCAGGTGGTCCGCCCAAATCTTGTCGTACAGCGTTGGCATCCTTGCACTCCGTGCCGCACAGCGCCGTTTTGCGACCCTGCGCCACAACCAAAAACCAAGTGCGAAGTCTAAAGGAGAATGTCGGAATTTGGGAACGAAAATGATCAGGTCGCCGCCCAGGGAGAGCGCTCCTGGCGAGCCCTGTTTCAGATCAACTCGCCGGGGACGTTGGTTCAGGGCGCTCCCAGGTTGCCCACCTGTCCCTGATGGCGCAGCAGGTGGTCGATCAGCACCAAGGCGACCATGGCTTCCGCGATGGGGGTGGCGCGAATGCCCACGCACGGATCATGCCGTCCCTTGGTGACCACCTTCGTCTCATTGCCGTCAATGTCCACCGTCCGGCCTGGCGTGGTCAGGCTGGAGGTGGGCTTCAAGGCGATGCGGGTGACGATGTCCTGACCGGAGGAGATGCCGCCGAGCACGCCGCCGGCGTGATTGCTTAGGAAGCCTTGGCTGGACATCTCGTCCCGATGCCTGGTGCCGCGCTGGCGCACGACATCGAAGCCATCGCCGATGGCCACCGCCTTGACGGCGTTGATGCCCATCAAGGCGCCTGCCAATTCGGCATCGAGCTTGGCGAACACCGGCTCTCCGAGACCGACCGGCGCACCGCTGGCGACCACGGTGATTTCCGCGCCGATGGAGTCTCCCGCCCGGCGCAGTTCATCGATCAGCGCAGCGATGGCTTCGACGCTGTCCGGATCCGGGCAAAAGAAGGGATTGGCTTCCACGGCATCCCAGGACTTGAAGGGTGCTCGAATCTCGCCGATTGCGGATAGATGGCCCCGTACCTTGACTCCGGCCAGCTCGTCAAGGCACTTCTTGGCAATGGCCCCGGCGGCGACCCGCATTGCCGTCTCCCGGGCAGAGGCCCGGCCGCTGCCGCGGTAGTCGCGCAGGCCGTACTTGTGGTGATAGGTGAAATCGGCGTGGGCGGGTCGGAACAGATCCTTGATGTTGTCGTAGTCCTTGCTCTTCGGATCCTCGTTCTCGATGACGAGACCGATGGGCGTTCCGGTGGTGTGGCCTTCGAACACGCCGGAGAGGATTTTCACCCGGTCGCTTTCCCGGCGCTGGGTGGTGTACTTGGATTGCCCCGGCCGGCGCCGGTCGAGGTCCGGCTGGATGTCCGCTTCGGACAGCGCCAAGCGCGGCGGACAGCCATCAACGATGGCGCCCAGCGCCGGACCGTGGCTCTCACCGAAGGTGGTGAGCGTGAAGTGCTGACCGAAGGTGTTGCCGGACATGAGCCTGCCTCAACTGGCTATGACGCCATTGGTTCTAGTATGGGAATCTAGCGTTGCGGCATCAAGCACAAACACGCTTGCGCCGCCCGCCGGCGTATCGGGCCAGATGAACGGCAGGTGCGGCCAAGCGCGGTTGACGCGCCCTGCGTTCATGCCCACCTCGCAAACCAGCAGTCCGCCTTCGGCGAGATGCGCACCGGCTTGATCGATGACCCGCTGAACCACGCCCAAGCCATCGTCGCCGCCAGCGAGTCCGGAAGCCGGTTCGTGAGCGAACTCCGGTGGCAAGGCGCGCATGTCGGCGGCGTCCACATAGGGCGGGTTGCAGAGGATCAGATCAAAGATCCCGGGCGCGCCATCGAAGAGGTCGGCGCAAGCCACTTCCGTGCGTCCAGCCAGGCCAAGGGCAACCGCGTTGCGCCGCGCCAGATCAGCCGCACGGGGATCGGCATCGACCATAACGACCTCCGCAGCGGGAAACTGGTGGGCTGCCAGCAGGCCGAGACAGCCGCAACCGCAGCACAGGTCCAAAATCCGTTCGGGATCATGAGCCAGCCAAGGCCCGAGGCCATCAAGCAACATGGGGCCGATGGGTGAGCGCGGCACCACAGTGCCGGGCTCAACCTCAAACCAGCGCCCACAGTACTGCGCCTTGCGGAGCAGCCAAGCCAGGGGCTGACGCTCCTCCACTCGGCGCTGCGCGAGCCGCCGAATCTCCGCAACGATTGCTTGGTCCGCACGAACTTCAAGAGAGGACGGCGCATCGGGCAGTTCGGTCACGCCCAGCACCAAGGCGGTGGCCTCATCCCAAGCGTTGTCGGTGCCTTGGCCGTAGCAGAGCGGTGCGCTGAGGAACCGCTCATGCACTTCGGCGAGTAGATTCCGCAGTTCAATCACGCTGCTGGCGATGGGGCAGCACCAATTCGATGCGGGGCACGGCACCGCCAGCGCGAGGCAGAAGGGGGCCGGCTCCGAAGGGGATCAGACTGGGCCCCGCACTGGTGTCGATGCCCTCCCCCAGCGCATCGCGGGCGGTCTGTGCGCAAGCCGCCGAGCGCTCCAGCAGCAAGGCGGTGTCCTCCGGGCCGTAGAGATGGCAGACGACATGGAGGGTGAGCCGTTCAAAGATGCGCAGGCGCGCCGATAGGCCGCGCAGAGTCTCAAGGCCCGCATCGGGAATGCTGCCGTCACGGCGCGGGCGCACCCCGGCGACCGCGGCGAATCCGTTGCCCGCCAACTCCTGGTTAAGCTCGGCGTTGGTCACCGCCTCCACCGCTTGGCGCGGATGCAGGATTTCCACATGGGCATAGATGCGCCGATTGCCCCGCTCGATGACGTAAGCGGACATCAGTTGGCCACCGACGTCGGCGGCGATGTAGAACTGATTGGCCTCCGGCCCGTAAAGGATGGCTTGGCCGAACACCTGGTTGGCCCAGCCGTTGCTGCGTCCGCAGTCTCGGCCTCGGCAGCTGAACAGGGCCTCGGACCCCAATGCCCTTTCATAGTGGGCGATGACCTCGCTCAATGGCACGCCCGCCGGAATCTGGTAGGTGATGCGCACCGCCGTGGCGTCGAGGCGCAGCTTGCGCTCAATGCGCAGTTCCCGCCGAATCTTCTCCACGGCGCTGACGATGAACTCCCGGGGCGCGAATTCATCCTGGCGTTCATAGGCGATGATCCAGGCCCGCGGAAAGCGGTCGAGGCCGGGATGATCGGCGGCGCCCGGCACATCCGAGGCGGCTGCGACCAAACTGGGCACTAGCGCCAACAGCAGGCAACGGCCCATGCGTTTGAATCGGGGGATCAAATTGGTGAAGGCGGCGACCACAGCTTCATGCTAATGGTCCGTCGTCGAAATGACCACACCAATCGGGCGGCGCTCCCCGGGCCCCGGGCTTACCGTCCTCGCAACGGCGCTGCCGGGCTCGGCGATGCGATACACTCACACTCATGCCGGGCACAGGTCGCAGTCCGGTACGCCGATGTTTCTCAATGGAGGGCTTTGAGGCGCGCGATGGCAAGATACGTGGACCCTACGGATCAGCTCGTAACTGAGGTATTTGCGCGCGACATCGGCCGCTCGGTGGCGTTTTACCGCAAACTCGGCTTCGAACTATTGCGGGATGACGGCGGATTCGTGGAGCTTGGTTGGGAAGGCCATCGTCTTTTCTTGAGCGATGAATTGAAGGACAAGATGAAGGCTGGGACCGGATTGCCGCAAGGGAACATCAGGGTAATGGTGCCAAACGTGGATGACTATTGGGCGTTGTCCCAGGAACTGGGCGCTCAGGTTCTGTCGCCCATTGCGGATCGGTCCTATGGTCTGCGGGACTTCACCATAGCTGATCCGGACGGATTCGGGGTCAGGTTCGGGACTCGATTGCGCGATCTGACGGACTCATGAGCAAGGGCAAGCCCGACCCCTAGCCGCGATAATTCACGAATAGATAAAGCAAAAGCCCTTGGACATGCGAAAATGGCGTTGCTAGACAACCAGTT
>JAQAJJ010000018.1 GCA_028278675.1 Candidatus Azophilus lithoversatilis | reverse complement strand
TCGCCGTATGCGGGGTCTCGTTCCAAAGACCAAAACAATCCTTCTGCGGCCTTGCCCCGCTTCAGTTCCAAAGCGCTGAATTGCACCATAACCTTTGCCACTTGCGTAGGGCGTAGCTGGACCAATTTTTTGTGGCAATCGGGGTCGAGGTCGCCCCAGAGCGCACAGTGCCGAAAGACCAGTGCCGCTTGCACGCGCTCTTTCGGCCAATTGCCCGCGTCGTCGTTCCGCAACCGTTCCCGCTCCGTCAAGCCGACCAGATATGGCAGGTTGAGAAGGTGCAGTTTGCCATGTCGATAGAGCTGCAGAACTTGATCAGGCACAGGAACATCGTCTCGATCGATCACCATTCGAAGGGCGTCGAGCACCGTTTGGGTCAGATCGTCATCTCCGGACAGCTTCTCCCGAATGTGAGCTGGGCCATCACATCCTGTCGGGCGGTAGGAATCACCCAAGTAGGTCAGCGCCAGTTTGTGGAGAATGCCCGGTGGTGCCCGGTTTTCGAATAGAGCGTTACGATGACGACGAACGTCTTCCAACCATCTCTCGCGCTGCTGCCGTCGTTTCGCTTGGCGTTTTCGGTGCCAGTCCCGCCATTCACCGTCCGGGGCTAGGAGATGCTCAAGGTGTGCTTCGAGGTTCGGCGAGCCCGCCACCCTGCTGACCATAAGCGCTTCGGAAAGCTCATCGCCCGCCTCGCCGTGGCGATAAGCCAGAAACGCTTCGCGGAGCAGGTATTTGGCGGCGTATGGCTGTGCGTCATCCAAACGCACCGCTTCTTCAAGACACCAAAGATATGGGATTGGGGCTTCGTGCAATCGCTTGTCCATGTTTGCTTCATGGAGCGCGAGTTCATCGGATTCAGGCGCTTGGCGCAATCCCTCAGTCAGGATGTCCTTTATGCGGTTTGGATTTTGGCAAAGCCATTCGCCCACCCTGCCTGTCAGGGATCCATCGTCCACGTCGTTGCTAAGCCACCCGCCTTGCTCCACATTCACGCCCAGCCAACCATATAGCCTCTTGGCGTCAAGCTGCTTCCCGCGGGTCTTCAGTCCCCGGATGAGAAGTTGTGCGGGTAGGTCTTGCAGCTGGTGCGGTTCAAGAACTTGACGGCGCGCCAGATTGCGCCGCACCAGTTCGTCGAGAAGCTCCGCCACTTGTTCGTCGGATGACCTCTCAAGCAGTTTGTGGCTCCAGAAGTGGAAGTAGGAGCCGATCAACGAATCGTCGGAGTCATCCACCAGATAATCCCAGACGGTGCGGGGCCCCACTACCTCCGGGTACAGTGCGATCAACAGACGGTCCAGCAACTCGTTGCGATCATCGCTGACATTGCCGGATCGAACGTCCTCCAACAGGGCGACCAGCTTGCCTTCCCGCTGTTGGGATGGGCAGCAATGCACGAAGGCGTCAAGAGCGGCGCGTTTGACGCTGGACCATCGCGTGTCATCGCCCACAAGCTGCATGAGCAGGCCCGCTAGGTCGGGCAACCTTGGCCCTTCAGCCGCCACCCGCAGCACGAAGAGCGTGCACCACTGGGCGTCGTGGTCGCGGTCGGGAAGGGTGAGAATTTCCCGGAACGTTTGCTCGATTCCCGGTGCCGCCAACGGTCCGAGAGCTTTTGCCGCATCGTAGGGTGAACGCACGGCGATGGGGTTTTGCTGAAGGGCGCGGAGCAGTACTCGTTTTTCATCTACCGAGAACGACCGAACGTCCCCATAAAGGCCCACTCCAATCGCGTCGCGATCGATCAGCTCCAGTCGGGCGGGCCGGGAGTGCGCAGCGGTCCAGGCGGAAAGGCCCCGCAGGGGCGTGACCACCGTGCCGTCCCGGCCAGTCATCAAGGCGATGATGCGGCCTGGTGGCAGTCCGTTGTCAATGCGTTTGGCCAGGAAACGGCCACCGAGATACTCCGCAATCTGGCGGTGGCTGGGCTCAACGCGGCCTTCCGCAGGGCTTGAGAATAGTTTGCTGGCAAGGATTTGGCGACCGATGTTTTCGGGCGACTGATCAATCAGCCTTCGATCGGGATAGTCGGGAGCAACCGCATTCAGAAGGATTGCGAAGCCGGCATTTCCCGCGATTAGCTGCAAAGCGCAAAGCCGCCCAGCAGCGTCCAGTAGGTCTTCTAGTGGCGCGGTGGCAGGAAGAGCGTGGTGTTCGTCGTTGTGCTCAAGCACGAGCTTCCGGCAGGCTATTTCGAAAGCCTCATGCCGACTGTCGGGGAGTTTTCCGCCCTTGACAAAGGCGTCGATCAGCATCTGCAAGCTCTGCGGATTGCGCAGTAGCGGCTCGATGCCGCACTCCGCCGCCCGGTCGAGAAACGCCTGAGCATCTTCAATTCCCGGACATTGCTTGATGATTGTTCGAACGTTGTCGTCTGTTAGCGGTTCCAAGCGCAACGTCGCAACCACGCCATTCGGGCTCACGTCGTTCAAATGCTTCCGGTCATTGGCGCCCAGCCAATCCGGAATCCGGCAGGACAGGCGGAAGCGCGGTTTGCCCAAGTCACTGAGGTGTCGACGAATGGCGTCGAGAGGCGTTCGTGCGTCGGATTGTCCGGCTCGGATCTCGTCGAGACCATCGATGAACAACGTTTTTTTCTGCCACTCGGGCTGTGGGTCGAAGGTCAGAAAGTCTCGAGCTGTGACCCAATGCCCCGCCTCGCCAAGCGCATCGCACTCCGCCTTGAGCGACGTGGTCTTACCCGCGCCCGGGTCGCCAAGCAGCACATAAGCGGGCTGGCTGCCGAACGCCGACAACGACTGGGGTCTTGGCGGATCGTGCGGACCGTCCCCTTGGGCGGGAAGCTCGACGCAGGAGCGGGGAACGAGGTTCATGAGGAGCCAAACCAATGCGCCGCTGGTTCGCGCAGGAATTCATGTAGCGGAATGCCCGCCTCACCGACCAGCAGGTTTCTCTGAGGGCGGAAGCGTTGCTTGAACGCCTCCATGCTGGACGCTGGCCCAGCGCGGCTCCCACTCTTGACTTCAATGGCCACGAGCCGGGGGCCGCGCCTTAGGACGAAGTCAACTTCGTTCCGGCCTTCCCGCCAGTAGTGTATGCCGATGTCCCCGGTTGCGGAGTTGATCAGATGGGCGCCGACCGCGCTCTCCACGACCCGGCCCCAGAAGGTGCGATCGGCCTTTGCCTCAGCGAAGGTGTAGCGCGATTCGGCGGTCATCAGCGCGGTGTTCAGCACGTTGAGCTTGGGGCTGGAGGCCCGCGTCCTGCGCAAGGCGTTTCCGGAGTAGTTCTGCAATCCCGTCAGTAGACCCGCGTTGCCCAACAGGTCCAAATACCGCGCTAAGGTCGTCGTGTTGCCCGCGCCGGTCAGTTGACCCAGCATCTTGTTGTAGGGCATGACTTGTCCGGAGTATTGGCTGCCGATGCGGAACAACCTTTTCATCAGCGCCGGCTTGTCCACCCGAGTCATGGCTAGGATGTCGCGCTCGATGTTGGGGTCGACCAGTGCGCCGAGCACGTACTCCCGCCAACGCGGCTCCTCGTTAACCAAGTAGGCGGCACCGGGGTAGGCCCCAAAGTATAGGTAGGCGGGCAGATCGAAGTCGAAAGCACGGGCCATCTCTTCCCATCCCCAGTGAGCGACGCTGAGCGGCTCGAAGCGGCCTGCCAAGCTCTCGTTGAGGCCGGACTGCATGAGAAGCGGTGCGGAGCCTAGGATTACCACGTGCAACGGACAACCTTCCGCACGATCCTGGTCCCACAAGCCTTTGACGATTTCCGACCATTGGGGGACTTTCTGAATTTCATCGATGGCTAGGACCGCGCCTAGGGGCGACCGCGACTCTTCTGCTCGTTTGCGGGCATCCTCCCAAATCCGCAGCAGCCACTCCCCATCGCGTGGAGCATGGCCGGGCAGAGCGGTGGTAGTGGATTGGGGCGACGGGGCAACGTCGATGCGATCCGGCTCGTCAACGGCGACATAGAGGCTTGGACGCTGAATGCCGCGCAACGCTTGCCGCACAATGGTGGTCTTGCCGGTTTGACGCGGCCCAAAGATGGATATGATTCGCCTTGACGGTTCCGAGAGACGGTCAAGCAACAAGCGGACGTGGGGGCGCCGGTAGGTTTCCATGATTGAAATTTACTCCATTGAGCAAAATTACTCAATGGAGTAATCGAACCGTGCGCATGAATTTGCGGCCATTCGAATTTCGGCCTTGTCTGGGGTCGATCCAGAGCGCGTTGGCGCACTGCATGGGCACCGCCGGTCGGCTAGCCGTTCTGGATCACGCTTTTCCGCTCCGTTCGCCGCGCAACTTTCCTTGAATTGGTCTAGGGGCCGCTTTAGAATCCGCCTGCCCCGCATCGCGGAACCTCATTGCGAGACACCTCAAGCAAGAGCAGCGATGAACAACGAGTCAAAAAGCTTAATTGCGAACAACTTGGCGTCAAGGAGGAGGACGTCAAGGATGAAGCCTCCTTCGTGGAGGACTTGGGCGCCGATTCCCTAGACACCGTTGAGTTGGTCATGGCGCTCGAAGAGGAGTTTGAGACCGAGATTCCCGACGAAGAGGCCGAGAAGATCACGACGGTCAAGGAAGCCATCGACTACATCGACCATCACCAGTAGTTCATGGAAACCCGTAGCTCGCCCCAGTGCCGGAAAGGGGGTAGGGCATGACCGGCCGCAGGGTTGCCGTCACCGGCTTGGGGCTTGTCTCCCCTCTAGGCAATACCGTAGCTGACGCTTGGAGTAGCGCCGTTGCGGGTAAGAGCGGCATTGCACCGATCGGCACCTTCGACATCACAGGCTTCGCTGTCACCATCGCTGGGCAGGTGCGCGATTTCGATGCCGAGCTCTACATGGAGCGCAAGGAGGCCCGGCGCTGCGATGAGTTCATCCAGTACGGCATTGCTGCCGGCGTTCAAGCCATCGCGGACGCAGGTCTGCCCCGCCACCCCAAGGATGCGCAGCGCTACGGCATTGCCGTGGGCTCCGGCATTGGCGGCATCAACAACATTGAGAAAACCCGATCGACTTTGGAAAAGAGCGGGCCGCGCCGGGTGTCGCCCTTTTTCGTGCCGGGCAGCGTCATCAACATGATTGGTGGCCATCTTTCCATCATGTACGGCTACCAGGGACCCAACGTCGCCATCGTCACTGCCTGCACCACCGGCACCCATAACATCGGCGTGGCCGCCCGCATGATTCAGCATGGCGACGCCGACGTCATGATCGTGGGTGGCGCTGAGTTTGGCACCTCGCCCACTTCGGTTGCGGGATTTGCCAACATGAAGGCCCTTTCGACGCGCAATGAAGCGCCGGAGGCCGCCAGCCGTCCGTGGGACAAGGACCGGGACGGCTTCGTGCTCGGCGATGGCGCAGGCGTCCTGGTGCTCGAGGAGTACGAGCGGGCTGAACGGCGGGGCGCTCCGATCTATGCGGAGTTTCTCGGCTTTGGCATGAGCGCGGACGCCTTTCACATCACCAGCCCCCGGGAAGACGGCGCGGGTGGCATCGCTTGCATGGAAAATGCCATCGCTGATGCCGGCCTGCAGCCCGACGACGTCGACTACATCAACGCCCACGGCACCTCGACGCCGCTGGGCGACGTCGCCGAGACCAAGATGATCAAGCACGTCTTCGGCAAGGATGCGCAGGTGGCGGTCAGTTCCACCAAGTCCATGACCGGTCATCTGCTCGGCGCGGCGGGCTCGGTGGAAGCGATTTTCACCGTGCTGGCGTTGCGCGACCAGATCTGTCCGCCGACCATCAACCTCGACTGCCCTGGCGAGGGATGCGATCTCGACTACGTGCCGCACCGCGCCCGTTCGGAGCATTTGCGGGTCGGCTTGAGCAATTCCTTCGGTTTCGGTGGCACCAACGGCACGGTGATCTTCGGAGCCGTGTGAGCGAACGGTGCACTGAACTGACTTTGGCACCGCCGCCTTGATGAGATTGCGAGTTCCCGCCGCCAGTTCAATAGGGCGGTCCCCAGCCCCGGGACAGCGGCTTTCCTTAGCTGCCCGTGCGAGGGCGGGGCGCCCTCGATCCAGAGCATCCCGCTTCGGTCAACCGGGGTTTCGCGCTAGCTTTCTTGGTCGCGGATCAAGGTTGTCAAATGAGTCAACTGTTGCGCCCGGCGACCGCCCTCTCATCGGTCTAAGGCATCGTCTCGCTGGCGAAACTACCACGCGAACCCCAGGTTCGCGCCCTCGCTTTGGCTTGTTCCGGGCTGCCGCGTTGCTGGGTGGGCTGCTCAGTGCCCTGGCGTTTGCGGCAGCCGCCGTTTGGTGGATCGACCGCTGGTGGACGGCCCCCTTGGCTTTGGAGGCGCCCGCCTTGCTGGTTTTGGAATCCGGCGACACGGTTGTGGATCTGGCCTCCAAAATCGAAGCCGCCGGATGGCTGGAGCACACTCGCTTGCTGCCTTGGATCATGCGTTTCAGGGGCGATGCGGAGCGGCTCCAAGCGGGCGAGTACAGAGTGGCGGTGGGGGAGACCTTGGATGGGCTGCTGGCTCGCTTGTTGGCAGGTGACGTGGTCATTCACTCATTCCGCATAGTCGAAGGCAGCCGCATCGCCGATGTGCTGAGAGCCTTGGGCGCCGACCGCCGGTTTGCGCAAACGCTGGGCTCAGCCCGCCCGGAAACCCTGCTGGCGGACCTCGGCTTGGAGATGGCGCCGTTGTTTGGCGCACACGGGGAAGGTTGGTTCTTTCCCGACACCTACTCGTTTACTGCGGGCGACCAAGACCGCTCCCTGTTGCTTCGCGCCCATGCCAAGATGCGCCGGGAGTTGGATGCCGCTTGGGCGGGTCGGTCGCCGGACCTGCCCTATGGGAACCCTTATGAAGCGCTGATTGCAGCCTCCCTGGTCGAGAAGGAGACCAGCCGGACCGAAGACCGCCCCCACGTCAGCCAGGTGTTTGCGTCGCGCCTGAAGCGCAACATGCGTCTCCAGGCCGACCCGACGGTCATCTACGGACTGGGCGAGAAGTTTGACGGCAATCTGGCCCGGGCCCATCTGCGCCAGCCGACGCCCTACAACACCTATCTGCGCAAGGGCCTGCCGCCGACGCCCATCGCCTTGCCGGGAAGGGCCGCCTTGGCGGCGACGCTGCACCCGAGTGGCGCCGAGTATCTCTACTTCGTCGCCCGCGGTGACGGCTCAAGCGAATTTTCCGCCACTCTGGATGAGCACAATCGAGCGGTGCGGAAGTTTCAATTGAACCGCAATCGCGGGCGGGTCGTGCCGGAATCCTAAGCTGAATGTCCGATCTTTGTTAATCTGGCGTCGTTAACTGGCAGCGGCGCACCGGGCGTGGAAGGCAAGTTCATCACCTTGGAAGGCATTGACGGGGTTGGCAAGAGCACGCAGATGGCCTGCATCGGGCGGTTGCTTGAGGAAGCGCGCATCGACTACATCGCCACTCGGGAGCCAGGCGGCACGCCGTTGGCGGAGGAGATCAGGCGCTTGCTCCTTGAAGTCCGCCATGAGCCCGTGGCCAGCGTCGCCGAGCTGCTGTTGGTCTTTGCCGCCCGCAGCCAGCATCTGGAGGAGCGGATTCGTCCGGCGCTCGACGCAGGCGTCTGGGTGGTCAGCGAGCGCTTCACGGACGCGACCTACGCCTACCAAGGTGGTGCGCGGGGCTTGAGTGAGCAGGTCATCGGGCAATTGGAATCCATGGTGCAGGGCACCTTGCAGCCGCATTTGACCCTCTATCTCGACGCTCCGCCCGCCACTGCAGCGCAGCGCATGGGCGACCGGGCGGGCGACCGCTTTGAACGGGAGGGGGTTGATTTCTTCCGTCGCGTCCGTGAAGGCTATTTGTCGCGTGTCGAGCGCCATGGGCGCATGGTGGTGGTTGATGCCGCCCGTCCGGTCGGTGAGGTGAGCGGTGCGGTCGCCGCCGCCTTGCGCCCGCTGATCTCGGCTCGTTCGTCCCAACCCCCCACCGCACGGGAAAGTCAGTGAACCTGCCGTGGCAGGACGCCAACAAGGCGAGCCTAAGCGCCGCCGTCGAAGCCGGGCGCCTGCCCCACGCCCTGCTGCTGAGCGCCTATCCGGGATGGGGCGCGGCGTCGCTGGGTGAATGGCTGGCGCTTAAGGTTCTGACGCCGGAAGGCGGGTCCTCGACAAGGGCGTTGGCGGGCGTGCGGCAGCTCGCCCATCCGGATTTTCGTTGGCTGGCGCCGGAAAAGGGAGTCATTCCAGTGGATGCGATCCGCCGGCTGCGCGACTTCAGCGTCGGCGCCCCCCAATTGGCGCCAGCCAAAGCGGCGGTGATTGAGGACGCGGACCGCATGAACGTCAACGCTGCCAACGCGCTGCTGAAGACCTTGGAGGAGCCCTCCGCAAACACCTATCTCATCCTCACCAGCCAGCGCGCCGGAGCGTTGTCGCCCACCATTCGCAGCCGTTGCCAGAATGTCGCCGTCCCCCGCAATGCCCGGGCCGCCAGGACGTGGCTGACCGATGCCAAGGCGCAGCGGTTGCTTGACGATTACGATGGCGCACCACTACTGGCGTGGACGGGTGCCCAGGAAGGGGAGCGCCCGATGGCGGAATTGCTGGGCGAACTCGGCGGGGGCGGCGCCGACCGGGTGGTGGCGCTGGTTGATGAAATGCTGGCCTTGGACCCGGCCCGGCTGAGCGCCCGCTGGGCGCGGTTTCTGGTCAATTCGATGGGCGGCTCCGCGCCCGCTCTCAGCCGCGCCGCCACCGAGTGGCGCAACGCCGCGAACCGGCGCACTTTCGCCTTTATTGACGAGTTGCGCTGGTTCCATTTGCAGGTGGTCCTGTCCAGCAGCGCGAACGTGCGCCTTCTGCTGGAGCGGCTATGCCATCTCTGGCGGGCTTTGGAGAGGAACCAGACGGTGCAATGACGCGGCGTTTTCCTACAGGTCTTTGGGAAATCGCTGCTGGACAGGGCTGGGTGAGCCGCCAATATGGAGCTTAGTTGCAACCGGAGGTGTTTGACATGAAGGAGTCCCAGCCAGCCCGCAACGGCATCCTGTCCCTGGCCATCCGCGACAAGGCAGTGCTGCAGGCGGCCCACATGCCGTTCATTCGCAACGGCGGCTTGTTTGTCCCCACGGCTGATGCCTACGAATTGGGCGACGAGGTGTTTGTCCTGCTGACCCTGCCTGGCGAGCCGTTCGGCATGCCCAATCGCATTCCCTTGGCAGGCAAGGTGATTTGGATTACGCCGCCGGACTGCGAAGGGCAGCGGGTGGCGGGCATCGGCATTCAGTTCAGCGAGCCGGACAACCCGCTCACGGCGATCGTCAAGGACTGGCTGGGCGATGCGTCCCCTGCGGAGCGGGAGACGCATACGCTTTAGATTGCGAGGGGCGGACCCCTCGCGCTCCCCAAGCTGAAGGCTCGAAGGCTCTAACCTTCCCCGAACGCCTCTTCAAAGAGATCGTAGTGCGTGGGCGCCATGCCGAGGCTTGAGTAGGTGGCTTGGGCGCCGGCGTTGTTTTTCTCCACGTAGAGACGAAGGCCGCAGCATTGGCCGTCGGCTTGGGCGGTGCGGCGCACCCAGTCGTGCATGCGGGTGTAGATGCCTTGGCGGCGGAACGCCGGTGCCACGAAGACGCTTTGAATCCACCAGAAGCGGCCGTTGCGCCAGTCGCTCCACTCAGTGGTCACCATCAGGGAGCCTGCTGGCTGCCCGTCCGCTTCGGCCATGAGGTAGAAGCCGTTGGCGGGTTCGGCCAGCACTGCCGCCACGCCGGCCCGGAGGGTTTCGGCATCGAGCCCCTTGTCCTCGCTCTCGCGGGCCATGGCCAAGTTGAATTCGACGATCCGGTCGATGTCCCGTCGAACCGCGGGGCGCACGCTTAGCCGCATAGATGCCGCTCGAAGAAATTCAGGATCAGCGTGAATCGGTGGATGGCGACCGCCTTCTGCTGCATGGAGTGCTTGGCACCCGGATAGGTCATGAGCTCGAAAGGGATGTTGGCCTTCTGCAGTGCCGTCATCAAGCGCATGGAATGGGTGAAGACCACGTTGTCGTCGGACATGCCGTGCATGAGCAGCAGCTTGCCCTGGATGCCGTCTATGTGGGGGAATACCGAACTGGACTCGTAGCCTTGGGCGTTGTTCCTGGGCTGGCCGAGATAGCGCTCCGTGTAGTGGGTGTCGTAGAGCCGCCAATCGGTGACCGGGGCGACCGCAACGCCAGCGTGGAACCTTTTCGGCGCTTGGGCCAGGCACAGTAACGCCATGTAGCCGCCGTAGCTGTGGCCGAGCACCCCGATGCGCTCGGCGTCCACCCAAGGCAGGCCGGCGGCGAACTCGGCGCCCATGACTTGGTCGCGCACTTCGACATGGCCGAGGTGCCGATGAATGGGCGCTTCGAAGCAGCGGCCGCGATTGGCGCTGCCCCGGTTGTCGAGCTCCAGCACACCGAAGCCCCGGTGGGCGAAGAGTTGCAGCAGCAGGGGTGGCCACTCGTTGCGCACCCGCTGCACCCCGGGGCCGCCATAGACATTGACGATCAGGGGAACCGCCTTGGCAGGCTGCCTGGGACGGGTGAGGCGGTAGTGCAGCGTTTGGCCGTCTTCAGCGGTGAGTGTGCCCAGTTCGGGCGTGATGTGCTCTTCCGCAAAGGGATGGTAGGGATGTTGGTTGTCGATCTTGGTCTCGGACAGCGGATGCCATACCCCGTCGCCTCGGCCAAACTGAATGCGGCCGGGGCTTTGCAGGCTCGATGCCCGGTCGAAGAGCCAAGCGCCGCCCTGGCTGGCGGTCAGCTCGTGGCAGCCGGGGCCAGTGAGGCGGGTGCGCTTCCCGTCGGCCAACTCGATGCGGTAGAGGTGCTGTTCCGTGGGCGCCTCCAGCCAACCGGAGACCAGTGCCCGCTCGTCGTTGGCGTCCAGGATGCGGTTGATGTGCCCCTGCCCTTGGGTGACCGGCTCGCAGTCGCCGTTTCGGTAGCGGTACATCTGGCTGGTGCCGCCGCGCTCAGAAGTCCAGAGGTAGTCGTCCTCGCCGATGGACGTGAAGTTGTCGTGCAGGTTGATCCAAGTGGTGGAGGACTCCTCGATGACCGTGCGCCCGTCCAGGCTGTCGAGGTCGATCAATTTCAGGCGCAGACGGTTCTGGGCGCGGTTTTGCACCTGCACGGCCAGCGTCGCCCGGGTGAACGCGACCCGCGCCAAGTAATCCTCCTGAGCATCGGCGTAGTCGATCCAGCGCGTGATTGCGGTGGCGACCTCGTAGAGGCCCAAGCCAACCGAAGGATTGGCCTCGCCGGCGAAGGGGTAGCGCTGCTCAATCACTTGCGGCCCTTGGTCGCTGGCCTCGAAGCGGTGACTGGCTCGGACCGGTGAATCATCCACTCGGGTAAACGCGATTTGACCGTCATCGTCCCGCCACCAGTGGCCATCGTAGCGGTCCATTTCCTCCTGGGCGAGAAAGTCGGCGATGCCGAAGCTGATGTTGGGATCGTCACTGGTGGCGACGATCCGCTCATTGCCGTCCGCAAGGTGTTTGACGTAAAGGTTGCCTTCACCGACGTAGCTCAGATGCCGTCCTTGGGGCGACAGCTTGATGTCGGTGTAACGCTGGCCTTCGGGCGTGGCTTGACGGATTTGGGTAGTCGCCAGGTCCAACAGGTAGCCGCCGCCGTCGGCCACCAGCAACAGGGCTTGCCCATTCGGATGCCACTGGTAGTTGGTGATGCCGTGGACGAAAGCGCGGCGGCGCTCCCTCGCGGCCAGTTCGGCTTCGGTTGCCGGGAGGCTGGCGGCAAGGTCGGTGCCGGAAATCCACCGCTCTGCCCTCCCGGTATCCGGGTCCGCCCGCCACAGGTCGAGCCGTTCCCGGTCCTCCTGCGCCGCCTGCAGATAAGAGATGCAGCCGCCGTCCGGCGCCATTTGCAGGTTGCGGGGCGCTTCGGCAAACAGGGGCGGATCGCTAAAGAGCCGCTCGACGGTGAGTTTAGGCACTGCTTACGGCGAGTCCAAGATGGCGAAGGCTTCGCGGGTGAGGTTTTGGGCCCCGTCATCCGTGACCAGAACGTTGTCCTCGATGCGAACGCCGCCGCAAGGCGTCATGGTTTCGACCTTGGGCCAATTGACTTCGCGGGCGCCCGCTTCATTGCGCAAACCGCTCAGCAGCATGGGAATGAAGTACAGCCCGGGCTCGATGGTAAAGGTCATGCCGGCCTCGATGTTCCGGGTCAGTCGCAGGGTGGCGTGGGCGTTCGGCGGCGGCGTCTCGCCGCCTTCGGGCATGGTCTGCCAGCCGCCGACGTCGTGGGTTTGCACGCCGAGAAGATGGCCGAGGCCGTGGGGCATGAAGGTGCGCGACAGGCCCAGCTCGTAGGCGGCGTCGGCGCTGCACCGCACCAATTCGAAGCGATTGAGGAGCTCGGCGATGCGGCGGTGCATGGCCAGATGCAGATCCAGGTAGTTCAGGCCGGGGCGGATGGTCTCGATCAAGGCGCGCTGCTGTTCGTCAAGGGCGGCGATGAGCTCGGCGAAGGTGGAAGCTTCCGTGCCGGGCCAAGTGCGGCTGATGTCGGAACCGTAGCCCAGATGGGAGGCGCCGGCGTCGATCAGGAAGCCGTGGTTGTCCGCTGGGATGGTGCGGTCGTAGTGCTGGTAGTGCAGCACCGCTGCGTGCTCGTTGCGCCCGATGATGCAGGGGTAGGGCAGGTCCGCCTCGGTTTGCCCGGAGCCGGCCAAAAAAGCGCGTAGGATGTCGAACTCGCTGCCGTTGGCGTGGTAGGCCTCGCGGGCGGCGATGTGGCCCTCTACCCCGTTCTCGGTCGCCCGCTCCAGGCAAGCGATTTCAAAGCCGGTCTTCCAGGCCCGTTGATAGTGCAGCCGGTGGATCAGCGGCGCGGGATTGGCTTCGACGGCCCAGCTACGCGGCGGGTTTTCACCGATGAATGCAACGTGGCGATGGGTGCGCAGCGCTTTGGCCACGGCGGCTTCCAAGGCATCGGCCTCCGCAAAGCTGCGCAGTTCAAAGCGCTCCGCAGCCCAATCGGGCGCTTGCGCGGATTGGTGCCAGTAGTCTGCGGGCGAATGGAAATACAGCGCCGGGCGGGCGCCGGGCGCGAACAGCACGGCCGCGCCCTCGCACTGCTTGTCAGGAAACCAAAGCGCGAAGTGGGGATTGGGCCGAAAGAAGGGTGCGAGATCGTCGAATAGATGGAATCTGGGGTGGCCTGCCGCGACGACCACCGCATCGAAACCGCTTGCCTCCAGAGCACTGGCCCACTGTGCAGCCACCAAGCGCAGATGTTCCGGGTGCCGTTGACCGCAATGCGCATCCATTGGCACCATTGTAGCGGAAACCGGGAAGTCGGTTCGCGTAGAGCAGGCGCCATCCAGCACCACTGCCGGGGTTGTCCGTCACGGCGAGCCCATCAGCCCATTGGGAGCCACAAATTATGAAGCTTGCGACCTTTTTCACCTCCGGCAGCGACCAGCAGCGCTTGGGCATCGTTCAAGACGAGGGCGTGATCGATCTGACTCGTGCGCCGGGGGTGCCGGGCACAATGATGATCGTCGTCATGTCGTTAGGTTCAAAGAACACTTCCGGCTGCTTGGGGTCGTCCCAAACCGACCACGACCTGGTGGGATCCCAATCCTCCCGAAGAGGTCGCTTGTGGCGCCGCAACCGCTCCACCAACAACCAAACTTCAAACAGCCCGAGGGTAGTGGCAAACAGCCCACCAATGTCCACCTTGGATTGCCGCCACCTTGAGGATGTTTGGGTCGAGAAGTTGCGCGGGGCTTCCAATCGCGGTGGCTTTCAGGGGCTGCCTTGGGGACCCCAGTGGGTGGCCAGCAGTTGCTCGATGGGTGCCTTGTGGGAGCCGAAGGATTCGTTGAAGAGGTCGCCGTCGGTGAAATGCTCCAAGGTGAAGCCGTGGGGATCTTTCCAGTAGTCGAAGACTTGGCTGCCGAGAATGTGTTTGGCGACCCCCCATCGGTGTTCGTAGCCGGCCTTGCCCAGGGTGTCGTGGCCGAGCATCAGGGTGTCCCAGTCCGCCACTTCAAAGGCGGCGTGATTGAACGCCAGCTGGCCCGAGCCCACCAGGAACAGGGTGTGGTGGTCCACGTAGCGTTCACCTCGGTTGCAGCGCATGAAGGCGCCGAGCACCCGGTCTGCCGTGCCGATGTATACCTCATCGCTGGTGAGGAGGCCGAAGCGCTGCTTGTACCAGGCTTCGGAGGCGCGAAAGTCGGTGACGTTGATGACGCAGTGGCCGAGCCGCTTGACGCACAGCGCCGGCGCCTCGAACGCCACCCGCTCGCCGAGGCGCACCCGCTCGGTGCCGAAGTTGATGGGTTGGCGCTTGGGTGGGCTTAAGGGGTCGGGTCGCTCGAAGCCGCAAACCACATCCACTGGCAGCCCATCGGGGTCTTGGAGCCTGGCCATGCGCCCGCCGCCGGGGGCGTCGATGGCTTCGACTTCCACGCCGTCGATAGCGGCGATTCGCTCCAAATCCACCTCGCTCAAGGCTTCGAAACCGAGACCAAGGAAAGCGGCTTCGCCCTCTTCGGCGCTGTACAAGTAGGGATTGGGATCGGTGCCCCGGGCGAACAAACGGCCACCGTCGAAGTAGGTGGCCATGCCGAAGTCGTCCAAAAACCGCTGTTCGCGTTCCAGGTCCGGGACGCGGAAACGGACGTAGAGAATGTCGGCGATGCCGGCCATTGAAGGTGCTCCTTGGAATGTGCCGATTTGGCGGTGGCCGGCAAGCGTACCATGTTCAAATCGGCCAACGGAGGGAACGGCGCTCCAGCGAACGCCGTTGCGAGGGCGGGAGTCCTCGGTCCGAGGAATGCCGCTGAACAAAGCTCGGCTCAAGGGCATCTTGCCCTTGCACGGAGCCAAGGGATTCGAAACGAGGGTGGAACGCCCTTTGTTGGTCGATGGGGCTAGGTATTTGCGCAGGGCCGCACTAGCATGGTCGTGTTTCAGCCTATTGGGGGGCTTGGGGTATGGCGGAACCGGAATCTGGGAACGAGGGCCTAGGCTATGTGATCGGCCAAGACAACATTTCGGGCCGAATCCACCGTTACGGCTTTGACATCCACAATCCCGTCTTTCTGATTTCAGCGGGCAGCATCGTGATCTTCGTGCTGGTGGCGCTGGCCTTTCCCAGCCAAGCGGCCACCGCGTTTGGCTGGCTGCGCACCGTGCTGACGCGCGCCTTCGACGGGTTCTTCATCGCCGTCGCCAATTTGTTCGTGCTGTTCTGCCTCCTGTTGATGGCGCCGCCTTGGGGCCGCATCAGGATCGGTGGCCCCGACGCCGTTGCGGACTTCAGCTTCGGCGCTTGGTTCGCCATGCTGTTTGCGGCGGGGGTGGGCATCGGCTTGATGTTCTTCGGCGTTCTGGAGCCGGTTTACCACATGGGTGTGTCGCAGCCGTTGGGCGTGGCGTCGCCCTTTGGCGCGGATGGCGGCATTGCCGCTGAGCAGGTCGCGCGGGCCAAGGCCATGGGCCTCGGCGCCACCATGTATCACTGGGGGCTGCATCCCTGGGCGGTTTATGGCGTGGTGGCCTTGGCCTTGGGGCTGGCGGCCTACAACGGCGGGCTGCCGTTCACCATTCGCTCCGCCTTCCATCCCTTGTTTGGGGACCGGGTCTGGGGTTGGGTGGGCCATATCATCGACACCTTGGCGGTCTTCGCCACCCTGTTCGGCTTGGCCACCTCCCTCGGCTTGGGTGCCCAGCAGGCCAGCGCGGGCCTAAGTCACGTGTTCGGCACGCCGGCCTCAACGGCGGTGCAGGTGATGTTGATCATCGCCATCACCGCCATTGCGCTGACCTCCGTGGTGCGGGGTATGGAGCGTGGCGTCAAGGTGCTCTCGCAGATCAACGTCGCCTTGGCTGGCCTGCTGTTGCTGTTTGTGCTCATCGCTGGGCCGACGCTGCGCCTGTTGACCGACTTCGCACTCGGCGTGGGGGCCTATTTGCGGGAAATTCCGGCGCTATCCAATCCGGTCGGCCGAGCTGATGACGTGTTTCGCCAGGACTGGACCGCTTTCTATTGGGCGTGGTGGATCGCTTGGTCGCCCTTCGTCGGCATGTTTATCGCCCGCATCTCCCGGGGTCGGACCGTGCGCCAATTCATCGCCTGCGTGCTGTTGGCGCCGACCCTGATTTCAGCGCTGTGGGTGGCGGTTTTCGGCGGCGTGGCCATCGATCAGGCGCTCAGCGACCCGGACAGCGCCGTTCGGGCCCATGTGATCGACGGCTACAATCTGCCGATCGCGCTCTTTGCCATGCTGGAAGGCTTGCCGATGGCGAGCATCACGGCCGTCGTCAGCATCGTGCTGGTCATCGTCTTCTTCGTCACGTCCTCCGACTCCGGCTCCTTGGTGGTGGACTCGATCACCGCCGGCGGCAAGCTGGATGCGCCTTTGCCGCAGCGCGTGTTTTGGTGCGTCTTCCAGGGCGCGGTGGCCATTGCCCTGCTGCTGGGCGGCGGTTTGGAGGCGCTGCAGGCGATGGTCATCTCCATCGGCCTGCCCTTCACCTTGGTGCTGCTGCTGATGTGCGCATCGATCTTCCGCACGCTGCAGCGTGAACTCGGCCGTTCGAGTGGTTAGGCGTTCCGCTAACGGGAAGTTTCCACGGAATCGAGGTCAGGATGCCCTGCCAAGTCCAGTCGGCCACGCCGCAGGCTCCTAGCTCAACTTCGCTTCGGCGCGCAGCGTCAAGCCCAATGCGCTGACGACCCTGAGGACGGTCTCGAAAGTCGGCTTGCGCTCCCCCGATAGTGCCTTGTAGAGGCTCTCTCGGGAAAGGCCGGCGTCGTTGGCCACCTGCGCCATGCCCTTGGCGCGAGCGATGTCGCCCAACGCCTTGGCCACAAACGCGGCGTCGCCCGCCGACTCCTCAATGGACGCTTCCAGATACGCTGCCATTTCCTCGCGTGTGCGAAGGTGCTCGGCAACGTTGTAGGGCGCGGTAGCAGTCTTGCTCATGTTGTTCACCTAAAGGCCTCTTGCCAGTCGCAACGCCGTTTCAACGTCGTCGCTCTGGGTGCGCTTGTCGCCGCCCGCGAGCAGTACGACAACCGTGCGGCCCTGTATCTTGTAATACACCCGGTACCCCGGTCCGTAGTCGATCCGTATCTCCGAGACACCTGCACCCACGGGCCTCACATCACCCGGATTGCCTGCCGCCAGCCGCTCGACCCGAACAAGCACACGGGCACGGGCGCGAACATCTCTCAAGCCATTCAGCCATTTGGCGTAAGCTTCGGTTCTACGGATTTCGAGCATCTGCGAAGAGTAGCCAAGGGGCTACACCGGTGTCAATGCCAAGCCCTAGCCTAGGAGCGGGTCTGGTCTCATGCCGGATTCGCCATTCATCTACGTCTTGTGCAAATCCGCTACAGCGAGCAACACCAAATCATTCGGGTGTCGCAACTCAGAACAGCGGCCCGCCAGCTCTGCTGATGCGCACTTGTGCAGTCGCTCGATCGAATCGTGCCGTGATTCGGAGCGGGCCGGAGGTCCAACCGAGTTGGTATGCTCAGTCCCGAGTAGCAACGACCCGAAAAAATCAGGATTTGGCTCCGCAGGTCCGCCGCCCCTCGGGACGAAGACCGGCACCAGCATCTCCCAACGTGGAACGCCTTGGTCGTTCTGCCATCGAATCTTGTAGATGCCCAATGCACCTTGCTTAGCTGCTACGACGTTCGTGTGCTCACCGCCGAACTCTGGCGATTTCGCGAATTCGATCAAGTCCGAAAAGAAGACGCTCGCAAAGTCCATTGACACGTTTCGTTCGTCCCGAGTCGCGAGACTTCGGTCGACTGTAACTCGCACGACAGTTCGTCCTCCAAACTCGGAGTATCTGCCCTGCACTTCCTCCGGCAATTCGAGCTCCAGCAGCCGGCCATCGTGAAGTTGATCACGTATCTTTATGCCGCGACGGGGCAACACGCCCTCCAGGAAGGAGAGCACCTCCTCAGGACCAAACGTTTGCAGCGCCGTGGTTGCGCTCGGATCGTAGCCTTCGATATGTGCGAACAATTGGTCCTGAATGGACCGCGACTGCTCAGCGCGCCGGATCGCCTGTTCAATCTCTGCCTCGCTTCTTTCGTCGGCCTCCATTTCGCGGTTGCTGGCAAGGATCTCAGCGACGTCGACCCGATCGAGCAGTTCTCCGAGGATCTCCGTTTCAAGTCCCTCGTGGAACACGGAACTCACTTCCGACATATCGTTTGCGATTGTCGCAACTCGGTCGAGCAGCATGCCAAGCGCCTTGTTGTCGAAACCGTCGCGCGCCATGAGGTTGAACACCACAACCCGCTCGCTCTGTCCGTAGCGGTAGAGGCGACCGGCTCGCTGGACGAGACGCCGCGGATTCCAAGGCAAGTCGTAGTTGACTAGCATGTGGCAGTGATAGTGGAGGTTGATTCCCTCGCCTCCAGCCTCGGTGGACACCATGAATTGCACTGAGTCGTTGAAAGCGTCGATGTTGCGCTGTTTTTCCGCTAGGTTCATCCCGCCATTGATGGAGCAAACTCCACACCCCGGAAAGCGACGCTCAAGGGCCTCGACAAGATAGTCTTGGGTCGCACGATATTCTGTGAAGATCAGAAGCTTCATCCGATTCACGCGCACTGGGTCGACGATGCTTGTCAGAAACTCGGCTAGCTTCCGGTCGTCTGCTTTAACTACGCCGGCTGCTGTACACAAATCGTCGAGCATTTGCATTTCATTCGCGAAGAACGGATTAGCGCCCATCGCAAAGGCTGACACGTCATCCGAGAGGTTGGCTAGGTCGTCCACCCCATCGTCACCTTCTTGGAATGCGTCGTCCAGTTCCTCGAATTGGTTTTGCTGCATCCGACTCGCACCTATACTTAGTTCCCCTGCCAGTCGTGCGCGACGCCGTTCTAGTGCTCTTTCGATTGCGGCAATGCTGGACGATGCCAATTTGCGATACGTCGTCATTACGAAACCGACGGCACGACCTGTCACCCCGCCTGCATCGGACGCCGCATAGCCGCTTCGGATGTATCGACGCAGTTCGAGGTCAAACTCTCTTGCAGCGCTCGACAGCGGCACCTCGACAAGTTTGGTGTCCTGCCCCCGAAAGACGAGGTTTCCTGAGGCATCCGTGACCAGACTCTTTCGGTTTCGAAGGACGACCTCTGCAACGACCGATGGATCGGAGTGCATTTTGACGAAGCGCGACTTTAGGTCTGGTCGAAGGAGGAGGAGTACGTTGACGAATTGACTGGTTCTGCCTTGGTGTGGTGTGCCTGTTAGGAATATGAGACTGTCAGTGAGCTGCTGCAGTCGCTCGGCGAGGCGGTATCTTTGCGTGACTGCCGCACGCTCGATCTTGCTTAGGTGGTGCGCTTCGTCGAACACGATAACATCCCACAAGCCTGAGTCCCCGAAGATCGTGCTATGAGTTTCTGATTTCGCTCGGTCGATGGACACGATCACCTTGTCGAATGACACCCAGTGTGCGGGTTGGCCGATACTGAAATCCAGGCCATAGATTCGAAAGTCCTCGCCGAATTTGTAGCGCATCTCGTCCTGCCACTGCCGAACGACGCCAGCCGGACAGACAACGAGTACGCGTCGTGCTTGCCGTCGCCGTTTCATCGCCGCCAACAACAAGCCGACTTCAATGGTCTTTCCCAGACCGACATCATCGGCAATAAGCCAATTGGCATGGTCCGATGTCATGATCCGGTGAACCAAGTCGATTTGGTGTGGTAATGGATCGACGTCCAAACGATCAAGTGCACCCGTAGTCTGGTTCCACGAGTCAAGGGCATACGCCAGAGCTTTCAGCCGAAACAAATCTGGATCGTCGGATGCTGCATTCGTGTACTTCCACTGAGCGTCTCGGACTCGCGCAAGTCGTTCGAACGGTAGCCATCGGCTTTCGCCGGTTCGATGCAACTGCACGAGAACCATCTCGCGCTCCGCGATCTGCCGATGGGAAACTACTACGCCGGTGCCGAGGGTTGTTCGAGTATTCGACCTCGGGCGGTCTTGGACGACGTGGCCGGCTCTAAACCCGTTGCGCAGTTCGTCGGCGCGGTGCCATTTGGCGTCATAGTTCCCACCCCACCTGACCTGCACCCGTTGCGCTTCGCCGTCGCATTGAGTCACGACTCCCAGCTTTCCCTCATAGAGCCCCGCCTGTCGATGGGCGACGAAACAGTCCTTCCCAGGAATCATGCTGCTAGGCTGATGATTCAGTCACGAGCGTTCGAAGTGTGCCATGACTTCCTGCCACGCCCGAGCGCGGTCACCACCCAGCGAAGCGGCTGTGCGGAAGGCAAGGTCAATCAGGTCCGGAAACAAGTCCGATATGCCATCCAAGGTTCGTGGACACCTGTATTGGGCAATGAGAGATGGAAGCATGAACGGAGCGAAGGTGCCGTCCTTGCACTGTTCGATCTCGAAAGCGCTGCGCTGATCTTGGCGGAGTAGAAGCTCACGCCAGTCCTGTCCATTGGGAACCTCGGCACGGAACACAGCGAAGTTCGCGAATGACCGAATACCGGCCTCCCATGCTGCGCAGTTGTCCCAGTCTTCGAACCAACTCCTGTCAATGACATCCGTTGGCGCGCACTGCCCCCGCCTCTCTACAAGCGCGATGGCATGATCGAAAGTGAGCGTTGCCTTGGTGTACCTTGGAATCCAAGTCCCTTCGATGTCACTCCAGCGGAACGTTTCCCACCAACGCATATTTCTAGGCAGCTCCCAGTGGATGCGAAACTCAGGAAACAGTTGGAGCTTGGCGCCGCTCCAAGCGCGGCTCTGCAGCCAGGGGATCAGTCGACGAAGACGACCGACAGTGGTTGCGTTGAGAAGCTCATAACACCTTATGTGCTGACTCTCTGTCTTGGGCACGACCCTATCGAGCAACTCTCCAATCTTGAGTTCTCGAGAGATATCGGTGACGGTATTGTCGGGCGGGTACAGCACCTCGCTGAGATCGCTGGTGGCATCCACCGTGGGATCCGGCTCTACCAATATTGGAACGTCTTCTTCAGGCCAAGGGTCGTAGAGGCCGTCGAGGTCTTCGTCAATTAGATCGTCAACATTCCACGGGCCCTGGTTGATTGCTTCGACGTTCTCAAGCTCGCGTAGGGGCGAATCGGGAACCGCTGTGCGCGTGTCAAACTCGATGGGGCGCCAAGGGTCGATCTCGGTCGTTGGCATCGGTCTGATGTCGTCATCGACTAAATCGATGTCTGCCCAGCTATGCGATTCTCGCTCCATCACGGCTGGCGAGGTGCCATGGCACCCGTTACTAGATCGAAAGACGCATCGTTTTCTACACAATCTCGCAAGTCGCTTGACCTAGAAGTGGTGTTAACTTGGTCGACGAGCCAGCACGTTGAGCTAAGATCTCCGCCGTACCATCTACTTCCGCCGGCTGGCGATCATGCGCAGCAGGGTCAGCGTCTCCTTGGGGTCCATGCGTCCGATGGGCAGGTTGCTGTAGGCGGAACCCAGCACCCGGCCTGAACCGGTCAGCAGGAATTCGCTGGGTTGGATGTGGTCCCGGCGGGGCTCCCACCAAGCGCCAATGGCGTCCGCGTCCGCACGGGTCACGCTGTGCGCGACCGGAAAGCTTAAGTCCGCCGCCACCTCGGTGGTCTTTTGCGGATCATCCACGGTGGCGGCGAACAGCGAGGCGCCGAGTTCGGTAAATTCATCCTTCAGGGCTTCGTAGCCGGCTAACAGTCGGCGGCAGTACGGTCACCAATGGCCGCGATAGAACAGCACCACCGCAAAGGGGGTGGCGATGTCGTCCGGCAGGGTGATTGGCGAGCCGTGCTCAATGTTCAGGGTCAGTTGCGGGAACGCCTCGCCCCCGACGAGCTTTTCGGCCATCGCGAGTTTCCTCTCTGAACGCCGCTATTCGACCTTCGTTCCCCGGCTGACCAGTTCATGGCGAACGATGCGCCAGCGTCCCTCGATGCGCCGCATGTCAGATTTGTAGGTGGCCCAGAGCGTCAGGATGCCGCCTTCCGGTTCCTTTAGGTAATGCAGCGCCTGCACGTCGGTGCGGCATTGGGCGCTGTCGCCGTCAACGGTGGCGAGCTGCGGGCCGAGCATGTGCTGGGTGGGACCGAACCGCTCCAAGGCGTTCTTGACGTAAGCCAACCAAGCCTCTGCGCCATGCACGGTTTCATCGCCGAAGCCGACCACCTCCACGTCGTCGGCGAAGCAGGAGCGATACAGGTCGAAGTCCCGCTCATCGACGCCTGCGGCGTAGCTGAGCATCACATCCTGCAAGGCGATGCGGTCGAGGGCTGGGTCATGGGCCATGGTTTTCCCCAATCAATGGCTGATTCAAGCGTCAGCGAAGGGGAGCCGGGCTCCCCTTCGCCGCGCCCGGCGAATAGCCTTAGCCCGCCGCGGCGTTGTAGCCCATGATGGCTTTGACTTCGAGAAACTCCTCGAAACCGTGGCTGCCCCACTCACGGCCGTTGCCGGACTGCTTGTAGCCACCGAAGGGCGCCTTGTTGTCCACGGGCGCACCGTTCAGATGAACGTTGCCGGAACGTATCCGTCGGGCAATGGACTTGGCCCGCTCCGGGTCCCCGGAGGAGATGTAACCGGACAGGCCATAGACCGTGTCGTTGGCGATACGCACCGCGTCCTCGTCGTCCTCGTAGCCGATCAACGACAGCACCGGCCCGAAAATCTCCTCCCGGGCAATGGTCATCTCGTTGGTGACGTGGGAGAAGACCGTCGGCTTGATGTAGTAGCCTTGGTTCAGGCCATCCGGTCGGCCCGGACCGCCAGTCTCCAGCTTGGCGCCTTCCTTAATGCCCTTCTCGATGAGGCCTTGGATCTTGTTGAACTGCACTTCCGAGACCACCGGGCCGATGGTGGTGCCTTCGGCGTCCGGCGCGCCCACCTTCACGTTCTCGGCGGCAGCCTTGGCGATGGCAGCAGCTTCGTCCATGCGGGCGTTCGGCACCAGCATCCGGGTGGGGGCGTTGCAGGACTGGCCGGAGTTCATGCACATGCCGAACACGTCGCGGCTGATGGCGGCCTGAAAATCGGCGTCATCGAGGATGATGTTGGCCGACTTGCCGCCCAGTTCCTGGGCCACTCGCTTGACGGTGGGCGCGGCGTTCCTTGCCACTTCGATGCCGGCCCGGGTGGAGCCGGTGAAGGACATCATGTCCACATCCGGATGCGACGACAGGGCCACGCCGACGGTGGGGCCGTCGCCGTTGATCAGGTTGAACACGCCCGCCGGCACCCCGGCCTCGTCGAGAATCTCGGCGAACAGGATGGCGTTGAAAGGGGCGACCTCGGAGGGCTTGAGCACCATGGTGCAGCCCGCCGCCAAGGCCGGTGCCACCTTGCAGGCGATTTGGTTGATGGGCCAGTTCCAAGGGGTGATGAAGCCGCACACGCCAGCGGGCTCGCGTACCACGTGGGAGGTGCCGATGTCCTCCTCGAACTCGAAGGTCTTGAGCACTTCCAGGGTGGTCATGAAATGGCCCAGCCCGGCCGGGGCTTGGGCCGCCTTGGCCAGCGGCATGGGCGCGCCCATTTCCTGGCTGATGACTTCGGCCACGTCGCCCATGCGAGCGCTGTAGGTGGCGATGATCTGCTCCAGCAGCGCCACGCGCTCCTCGCGGCTGGTCTGTGAGAAGGTCTCGAAGGCCGCCTTGGCTGCAGCCACGGCCTTGTCCACATCGGCGGGTCCGCCGAGGGCGATGCTGTCAATGGGTTCCTCGGTGGCCGGGTTGATGACCTCCAAGGTGGCGCTGGTGGAAGGCTCCACCCACTCGCCATTGATGTAGAACTTCTGTCGGTTGCTCATTTCGTCTCCTTCGTGTTTGAGTGGGGATTGGCAGTAGTGGATCGGGTTAGCCGAGGTTCATGCTCTGCGAGAGCACCGCAAAGCCGTCGGTTGCCTCGAGCCGCTTGCCGACCACCGCTTGGTACTCATCGGACTCATACCAAGCCTTGGCGGCTTCGGTCGATTCGAATTTCAGAATGACGGTTTGGGGACCGGGCGGCGTCCCCTCCATGGTCGCGGCGGCGGCATCGAAGGCCACCAGCTCCGCGCCGTGGGCTTGGATGGTGGGGCCGGCGCCGCCCTGGTACTCACGGTACAGATCGGGGTCGTTAACGACGTACTGAGCGATGAAATAGGCTGCCATGGGCTTCTCCTTGGTTTCGGTGCGGGTTTGCAGTTGGAATTTCGCGCTGCTGCGGCTTCGTCAGCAGTTACTTGCTGATCTGGGGCCCGTCTATCCCGGACAGTTCCGGCAGCCCGTCGTGGCCTAGATACATCTTGCCGATCTCGGCGTACAGCGGGTGCGCTACCCAACGGTGGGTCGCGCAGCCGTGGGCGTCGCGCAGCTTGCGCTCAAGGGGGCAATCCATGCGCAGGGCCGTGGTGCCGGCGGCGTTGTGGACGCTGTCCACGACATGCATGGAGGCGTTGGCCGCATGGGTGCAGGCCAGGCGCGCCAGTCTGGTGGTTTCCGGCCCCGGCGCCTCCGCGCCGGCCTCCAGCTCGTCGGTCACGTCGTCCATCGCTTCCATCAGGAAGGCCCGCGCGGCGCGCAGTGCCCCTTCGCCCTCACCAACCCGGTACTGGGCGATGGGCTTATCCTTGAGGGTGGATGCCGTTAACAGCGGAATCTTGTCCTGGGCGAGGTCGCAGAAGGCGTCGAGCGCACCCCGGGCAACGCCGATGGACACCGCCGCCTTGTTGAAGGAGAGGCGCAGGGCCACCGGAATGCGGAACACTGGATTGGGGTAGTGGGCGGGCACGGTGAACAGATCAACCCCGGACAGCCGTTCCGGCACCAGGGCGCCTTCGGCCAGCACGTCGTGGCTGCCGGAGCCGCGCAGCCCGGCCATGTGCCAAGTGTCCACGATCTCCCACTCGCTGCGGTTCAGGAACCACATCTTGAACACCGGGATGCCGTTCTCGCCCATCACCGGCTCGCCATCCTCGACCACCGGCGCCGCCATGAAGCACCACTCGGCGTTGTGGCAGCCGCTTTGGAAGGTGACCTGCCCGGAAACCCGGTAGCTGCCGTCCTTCTGTTTGACGGCGGACGAGGGCTTGGTGCCCGGTCCGCCGCCGCCGCACATGATGACCCGAGGGTTGCCCAGATAGACCTCCTTGGCGATGGCCGGGTCCATGCCGCCGGCGGCGATGGCGTTGATCTCGGAGCCGATCATGACGTTCCACGCGACCGAGCCGTCGATGGCCGCCATGGCCTCGAGCACCTCGATGGTCTCCCGCACGCTGGCGTTCTCGCCGCCGAGTTCGTAGGGCAGCGTGAAGCGGTAGAAACCTTCATCAGTCAGGATGCCTGCGGTTTCCGCCGGCAGGTGGCGAACCTTCTGCGCCTCATCGCCTCCTTCGCGAATCACGTCGGCCAGCCGATGCACCCGCTGCAGGAGCGTTTCGGTGAATGAGGTCTGCAAGGACGGTTCCGCCATGACTGTTTCCCCGTAGTTCATCTGATGTTGTCGAACTGCTCAGCATAGCCGCAGATCGAGTCCATTTGAAGTGGTGATTTTGGTGGTGATTTTCGTGTGTCAAAGCAAATCTCAAAGCAAATCATAGATGTCCCCGTTTCTCCAATTTGGAAATGTCTCCTTGCAGGCGGCTTCCGCTTGGAACCGGAGACTTCCTATAATCCGTTCGTGAACCCGGACCTCACCCAACGCGCTCAAGCGCTGCTGCGCAGCGTATACGGCTACCCGGAATTTCGTCCCGGGCAGCTTGAGATCATCGAGTCCGTTCTCGATGGCCGCGATTCGCTGGTGCTGATGCCGACAGGTGGCGGCAAGTCGCTGTGCTACCAGATTCCGGCGATGTTGCGCGCAGGAGTGGGCATCGTCATTTCGCCGCTGATTGCGCTGATGCAGGACCAAGTGCAGGCGTTGCGCCAGTTTGGTGTGGCGGCGGCGTTTCTCAACTCCGCGGTGCCCTTTCATGAACAGCGGGAGATCGAGGGGGCTTTGCAGCGCGGTGATCTGGACCTGTTGTATCTGGCGCCTGAGCGGCTTTTGAGCGGCGAGGCCGGCACCCTGGAACTGCTGTGCGCCCTCGATGTGGCACTCATCGCCATTGACGAGGCGCATTGCGTCTCTCAATGGGGGCACGACTTTCGCCAGGACTACCTCGGCTTGCATGTGCTGGCTGAGCATTTCCCCGGCGTGCCGCGCATGGCGTTGACCGCCACCGCCGACGTGCGCACCAGGGGGGAGATCGCTTCCCGCTTGGCGCTCCACGAGCCGCGACGTTTCATCAGTGGCTTCGACCGGCCCAACATTTGCTATCGGGTGCAGGTGAAGGGTGGCCCGGGCGCCAGCCTGGCGAAGTTTCTTGAAGGGCATCGGGGCGCGGCGGGCATCGTCTATTGCCTGTCGCGCCGCAAGGTGGAAGAGACCGCGCAGCATTTGGTGGACGCGGGTTTTGATGCGCTGCCCTATCACGCGGGCCTGCCCACCGATGTGCGCCAGCGGCATCAAAACCGCTTCCAGCGTGATGACGGGGTGGTCATCGTCGCCACCGTCGCTTTCGGCATGGGCATTGACAAGCCGGATGTGCGCTTCGTCGCCCACACCGATTTGCCGAAGAGCGTGGAGGCTTACTATCAGGAGACCGGGCGCGCTGGCCGTGATGGGCAGCCCGCCGACGCCTGGATGAGCTATGGCCTGCAGGATGTGGTTCGGCTGCGGCAGATGGCTGATCAATCGGAGGCGGACGAGCAGCGCAAGCGCATTGAGCGGGCCCGGCTCGATGCGCTGCTCGGCTGGTGCGAGGTCACCACTTGCCGGCGGGCGGCACTGCTGTCCTACTTCGGCGAAGACCGTGCCGGGCCCTGCGGCAACTGCGACATCTGCCTCAATCCGCCTGAGACCTGGGACGGCACGGTGGCGGCGCAAAAGTTCCTGTCCTGCGTCCATCGCACCGGCGAGCGCTTCGGCGCTGCGCACTTGATCGACGTGTTGCGCGGCAAGGATACCGCCAAGGTGCGCCAGCATCGTCATCAGAACCTGTCCACCTATGGCATCGGAGCGGACTTCTCCGATCGTCAGTGGCGCTCCGTGGCCCGTCAGGTGGTGGTGCGCGGCTTCGCCCGCGTGGAGGCCGAGCGCTTTGGCGCCTTGATGCTGACCGCGGCAGCCCGACCCTTGCTGCGGGGCGAGGAGCGTCTTGAACTGCGCGAGGAGGTCCGCATCGACAAGCCCAAGCGCAATGCCGGCCCGCGCCCTGAGGCCTATGCGGTCAGCGCTGCCGATGAGCCGCTCTGGCAGGCGCTCAAGGCGCGGCGGATTGAACTCGCGGACCAGGCGGGCGTGCCGCCCTACGTCATCTTCCACGATGCGACGCTCAAGGAGTTCGTCCGCGCCCGACCCGATTCCCAAGATGCCATGCTGGCCTTGCACGGCGTCGGCGAAACCAAGCTCAAGCGATACGGCAAGACCTTTCTTGACGTCATTGCGGAGCTCTCGAACTAAGGCGTCATGGCTTTTCTGTTAGACTCGCCGCCAGCTTAAGCCTTGCAAGGCCCTTGCTAATGGAGCCGCAGCCGGATCAGAAATCGCTGTTGAACCAACTGCGCATCGACCGTTCGGAGCCGTCGCCTGCCACCGCCAAGCCCTTCAAGTGGTTCGTGCTGATCGCCTTGGCGGGCGGCGTCGCTTTCGCCCTTTGGTTTTTCCCCCTGCCCACGGATGCGCCGTTGTCGCCGGTGCCTACGGCGCTGGCCGAGGCCGTTGCGCGCCCGGATTCGAATGCCAGTGTGCTTGACGCCACTGGCTACGTCGTGGCGCGGCGGCAGGCGACGGTCTCCAGCAAGACGACGGGCAAGGTGATGGAGGTGCTCATCGAGGAAGGGGTTCGCGTGGAAGCAGGGCAGCTGCTTGCCCGCTTGGACGACAGCGTGCCCAAGGCGCAGCTTGAACTGGCCGCCTCGCAGCTGGAATCGGCCCGGCGCAGCCTGCTGGAGATTGAGGCCCAGCTCAAGCAGGGCCAGCTTGATCTTGCCCGCAGCCGGGAGCTTGCGGAGCGGGAACTGGTGAGCCAAGCGGACCTCGACCGCCATCGCCTGGCCGTCGAGGAAATGACCGCTCGCCTCGACCGCATGCGCCAGGATGCCGTGGTGGCGGAGCGGGCCTTGGCGGTGCAGCGGCAGATGGTTGAGGACATGCGGATTCGGGCGCCTTTCGCCGGTGTGGTCATTGCCAAGGCGGCGCAGCCGGGCGAAATGATCTCGCCGGTGTCCGCCGGCGGCGGCTACACCCGTACCGGCATTTGCACCATCGTTGACATGGATTCCCTTGAGGTGGAGGTGGACGTCAACGAGGCCTACATCAACCGGGTCTATCCCGGCCAGCCGGTCAGCATCACGCTCAACGCCTACCCGGAGGATGCCTACGCGGCGGCCGTGATCGCCATCATTCCCGCCGCCGAGCGCAGCAAGGCCACGGTGCGGGTGCGGGTGGGGTTCAACGAGCGCGATGGCCGGGTGCTGCCGGACATGGGCGTTCGGGTCGCGTTCTTGGAAACCCGGGCCGATGCGATCGAGGCACCGGTCGAGGCCGGTGTGCTGGTGCCCAAGGAAGCGGTGGTCCGCGAAGGCGGCAGCAGCTACGTGCTGGTGGTGACGGACGATGAGGCGCGGCGGCGGCCCATCCGCATACAGGGGGGGGAAGGCGCCAAGGTGCGGGTGATTGCCGGCTTGGACGCCGGCGAACGGGTCGTGGCCCGTCCCGACGAGAATCTGTTGGCGAACTTGGCCTCCGGCGGTCGGGTTTCGTTGCCGCAATAGCATTAGGCAGCATAAGGAGCGTTGCATGGCGGTGGTGAGCTGCAAGGGCGTTGAGAAGACCTTCATCAAGGGCAAGGAATCGGTGGAGGTGCTTGCGGGCATCAGCTTGGAAATCGAGGCGGGCGACTTTCTCGCTCTCATGGGACCTTCCGGGTCGGGCAAGACCACGTTGCTCAACTTGATTGGCGGGCTGGACCACCCAAGCGCCGGATCAGTGGTCGTCGGCGGCCAGTCCTTGGCCGAGATGTCGGCCAGGCAGTTGGCCAAGTGGCGGGCCGCCAACGTGGGCTTTATCTTCCAGTTCTACAATCTGCTGCCGGTGCTGAGCGCCCAGCGCAACGTGGAGCTGCCGCTGCTCTTGACCGCCCTGTCGAGCAAGCAGCGCCAAGCCAATGCCGCCGCGGCGCTGCAGATCGTCGGCCTTGCCGACCGGGCCAGGCACAAACCGGGGGAACTGTCCGGCGGCCAGCAGCAGCGGGTGGCCATCGCCCGGGCCATCGTCGCCGACCCCGGTCTGTTGGTGTGCGACGAGCCGACCGGCGACCTGGATCGGGAGACGGCCGATGAAATACTTAAGTTGCTGGAAACCCTGAACGGCGAGTACGGCAAGACCATCATCATGGTCACCCACGACCCCAAGGCCGCCGAGCACGCCGCCCAGGTGCTGCGCATGGACAAGGGCCTGCTGGTGGAGGATGCGGCATGAGCCGCCTCGGTTTCATGTGGGCGAACCTGTTCCGGCGTCCGGTGCGCACTTGGCTGACCCTGGTTTCGGTGCTGATCGCCTTTCTGCTGTTCGTGCTGCTGCGCACGGTCTCCCATGCCTTTTCCGAAGGCGGCGGCTTCGGCGAGCCCGGCATCGACCGCTTGGTCGTGTCGCCCAAGTACTCGATCATCGACCCGCTGCCGATCAGCGCCCTGCAGCAGATCGCCGGGGTGGACGGCGTCCTCGCCGTCACCCATGCCGATTGGTTTGGCGGCGTTTACCAGGACCGAGCCAACTTCTTTCCCAAGTATCCGGTCGAACCCATCCCCCACTTTGAGATGTACTCCGAGTATCTCATCGATCCGCAACAGCTTGAGGCCTTTGCCAACACCCGCACCGGCGCCGTGGCGCCGGCGGCGATGGCGGCGAAGTACGGTTGGAAGGTGGGCGACAAGATACCGATCGAGGGCGACATCTGGGCTAAGAAGGACGGCAGCCGCAATTGGGAGTTCGACTTGGTGGGCACCTACGCTGCCCCCGAAGACCTGCAGCAGCCCGCCGTTTTCCTGCTCAATCACGCCTACTTCGACGAGGCGAGGGAAGTCGGCGAGGGCACCGTCGGCTGGTTCACCGTGCGCATTGCGGACACGGGACGGGCGGCGGAGATCGCCAATGCCATCGATGCGCTGTTCACCAACTCCCTCAATCCCACTCGCACCATCACCGAGGCTGAGCAGGCGCGGCAATTCATGCAGCAGATTGGCGACATTGAACTGATGATGACCGGCATCCTCGCCGCCGTCTTCTTCACCATCCTGCTTTTGACCGGCAACACCATGGCTCAGGCGCTGCGGGAGCGGGTGCCGGAATTGGCGGTCCTGAAGACGATTGGCTTCTCCGATGGCGCGGTGGCGGCACTGGTGCTTGGCGAAGCGCTGCTGCTTTGCGCGGTGGGGGCGCTGTTGGGCACCGCCGCGGCGTTTGGCGCCGCCGCCGTCATTGGCCCAGGCCTTGAGGAAGCCATTGGGGTGTTTGAGATCAACGGCGTCACGGTGGCCAGCGCCTTGGGCGTGTCGGCGCTGTTGGGATTGGTGCGCTTGAGCATCGTTGACGCGCTGCCGGAGAGATAGCTCCAAGTGTTGTCCCAAGTCCTTGCCGTCACGCTGATGAACATCCGCAATCTGCCGTCTCGGCTCGGCAGTTCGTCGGTGATCGTGGTCGGCATCGGCGGCGTGGTGGCGGTCTTGGTCACCCTGCTCGCCATGGCCGGCGGGTTTTCCGCGGCGCTGGAGCGGGGTGGTGCGCCGGATCGGGCATTGGTGCTGCGCGGCGGGTCGGACAGCGAAATGTCCGGGCAGGTGGATTCGGAGGGGGTGCGCATCGTCTCCACCATGCCGGAGGTGGCCGATTACAGCCCCGAAATGTATGTGGTGGCGGACGTTCCCAAGCGCTCAACGAGCCAGCCCGCCAACCTGATCATTCGCGGCGTCGAGCAGGCGGCCTTCCGAATTCGGCCTGAAGTGGAGATCGTCGAGGGTCGCTCATTCGAGCCGGGCAAGCGCGAGGCCATTGCCGGCTTGGGCGCTTCGGCGGAGTTCTCGGGGTTCGTCTTGGGTGCCGAGGTGGCGCTTCGGGACAGAGACTGGATCATCTTCGGCCTGTTCAAGGCCAACGGGTCGGCTTATGAGTCCGATTTGTGGGCGGATTTGCCA
>JAQAJJ010000017.1:40731-62757 GCA_028278675.1 Candidatus Azophilus lithoversatilis | reverse complement strand
CCTCAGATTGGCCAACGGGCCGAGCCTTGTGACGTCGGCCTTGGGCACCACGGCGGCGGCCTTTGTTGGGCTGTCTGCCTTTGCGGTCTTCACTCGCAAGGACTTCAGCTTCCTGTCCGGCTTTCTGGTGGTGGGCTTCTTCGTGCTGATGGGTGCGGTGGTGCTGAGCCTGTTCTTCGACCTGTCAGCCTTCTCGGTGGCCATTTCCTGCGCCTTCGTGCTGTTCGCCAGCGCCGCGATTCTCTGGCAGACCAGCGCGATCATCCACGGCGGCGAGACCAACTACATCATCGCCACCGTGACGCTGTTCGCCTCCTTCTACAACCTTTTCGTCTCCCTGCTGCACATCTTTGGGGTGATGGGCGACGAGTAACGCATTCGGGGTCCCGAACGGCGTTGCTCCGACCGAGGGCGTCCCGCCTTCGTTGCGGCGCACGTCAAGAGCGCCGGTCTCCGTGCGTCCGCTGAGACGCCCTGCCGCGTTGCTATACTGCGCCCCATTCGAGTGGGGGGTGCGCCATGCTGCGCGAGCGTATCGAGGGCAAGTGGATCGATTGCTTCGCCCGGGTCTTCAGCCTCTGCAAGGTGCAAGCGGGGGAGGAGGTCGCCATTCTCTCGGAGACCCAATCCCGCAGCATCAATCGAGAGTTGGCGGAGTTGGCGCTGCTGCGCCTGGGCGCCAAACCCTTTCACCTGATGATCCCCACACCGCCGCAGACCGCGCCGGTGCCGATTCGTTCAACCGGCGCGTCGGATGTGATCCAAGGCGGAGCGGCAGTGGTCAAGGGATTGGCGGCGGCCGGTTTCGTGGTGGACTGCACCGTGGAGGGCCTGCTGCATGCGTCCGAACTGCCGCGGATTCTGGGCGGCGGCGCCCGTGTGCTCATGGTCTCCAACGAGCACCCGGAGGCGCTGGAACGGCTGGAGCCCGATGCGGCGCTGGAGGCCAAGGTGAAAGCGGGCATGCGCAAGTTCCGCGCCGCGGACCACATGCGCGTGACTTCAAAGGCGGGCACGGACTTGGCTGTCAACCTAGCGGGCGCGGTGGTCGGTGGCGGCTGGGGCACCGTGTCGCGCCCGGGGCTGATCAGCCATTGGCCGGGCGGCCTTTGCCTCTGCTTCCCCGCCGCCGGCACCGTCAACGGCACCTTGGTCCTCGACCGGGGCGACGTCAACCTGACTTTCAAGCGTTATGCGGACCAGCCGATTGCGCTGACCATTGAAGACGACTACGTCACGCGCATCGAGGGCGACGGCGTCGATGCGGACCTCATGCGTTCCTACTTCGAGGCATGGCAGGATAAGGACGCCTACGCCACGAGCCACCTCGGCTGGGGCATGAACCCAGCGGCGCGGTGGGACGCGATGACGATGTACGGCAAGAGCGACTTCAACGGCACCGAACTGCGCGCCTTCGCCGGCAACTTCCTCTACTCCACCGGTGCCAACGAAGTGGCGGGCCGGCACACGCTCGGCCACTTCGACCTGCCGCTGCGCGGCTGCACACTCACCTTGGACGGCCAAGCGGTGGTGCTTGACGGCCGGCTGCAAGGCGAGCTCGCCTAACCCCCATGCCGTGCCAAAGGCTGCGATGATTTTGCAGGAGGTGGACTCTTCATTCGCCACGAAGGGCCTGGTTTGTGAAGGTGCGCCTGTTCCTTCCTACAAAGAACGCGGCAGCGGTCCGCTGCTGCTGTTTCTGCACGGCTTGGGCGGCAACCGGCATTCGTTTGACCGCCAACTTTCCGCTCTGTCCGACCGCTACCGTTGCGTGGCTTGGGACGCTCCCGGCTACGGCGGTTCGACACCGATGGACGTCATGACCTTCCAAGCCCTAGCGGCGCGTTTGGGTCACTTGATCGATGCACTGGGTGCGCAGCCCCTTGCTGTCATTGGACACTCCTTCGGCGGCATGATCGCCCAGACTTGGCTGCGCGGGGGTGGTGTCTGCGGCAAGCTGATCCTGGCCCACACCAGCGCGGCCTTCGGCAAGCCCGGCAGCCAGTGGAACGAGGACTTCCTCAAAGCCCGCCTTTCGCCCATCGAGAAAGGCTTGGCGCCGTGCGATTTTGCCCGTCAACTGATAACGTCCATGTTCTTCGATCAAAGCAAAACTGCAGCCATCGAGGCGGCGGTGCGGACCATGGCGCCGCTCCCTGCGACGACCTACCGGCAAGTGATCGAATGCTTGGTGGCGTTCGATGAGAGCGCCAGTTTGGAGCGCATCCGCACACCCACCCTGTGCCTGGCCGCCGAACATGACCGGACGGCGCCGCCGAAGAGCGTGGCCCAAATGGCGGAGCGCATCCCCGGTGCCAGGTGCCAATGCCTGCCGGACGCCGGCCACTTGGCGTACGCTGAAACGCCCAATGCCTTCACCGACGCCATAGCGGCATTTGTGGAGGAGTAATGCCCCCGCTGGAAGAACTGCTTGGCGTCGCCCGGGAACTGGGGCGGGACAAGTTTCTTGGCCGAGCGGGGCAATATGACGCTGCGGCCCGATTTCCGACGGAAAACTACGCGGACCTGCGCGCTGCGGGCTTTCTTGGCCTAGTGATTCCTGAAGCCTACGGTGGCCTAGGGGTGGACTATGCGGGTTATGCGCAGATTTCGGCGGAGCTGGGCTTCTGGTGCGGCGCCACGGCACTCACCTTCAACATGCACACCTGCTCCATGCTGTGGTCCGGCCGGCTGGCCGACGACCTGCCGATGAGCGGCGAGCAGCGCCGGGGCCACGAAATGCGCCGCTCGGCCATCTACGGCGGCGTGATCGAGGAAGGCCACCTCTTCGCGCAGCCCTTCTCCGAACCCAACAGCGCCGCCGCTGCCGGCAAGGCGCCCTTCGGCACCGAGGCGACGCCGGTGGAAGGCGGCTTTGTGGTCAACGGACGCAAGCACTTCGCCTCCCTGTCGGGGCACGCGGATTACTACGGCGTACTCTGCACGCTGGTCGGCGAATCGCGCCGACAGTCGCCAACACACTCTATTTGGCCATTCCCGGTGACGCCCCGGGCTTTTCGGTCAGCGGGGACTGGAACGTGCTCGGCATGCGCGGCACCGTCTCCAACAACCTCGACTTCAATGACGTGTTCGTCCCGGCCAACGCGGAGCTTCTGCCGAGCGGCCTTTACTACTTGGCGGCGCGCGACTGGCCGCACATGTTTCTCACCCTGTGTCCCACCTACATGGGCATCGCCCGCGCCGCCTTCAGCTTCACTTGCCAGTATCTGCGTGGCGAAGTGGCGGGCGGGCCGCCGGCCGGCGCGAGCCTTGCCAGCCCGGTCAAGCAGCTTGCCGTGGCCAACATGCGCATCCGGCTCGAGCAAACCGAGGCGCTCTTCCAAAGGGCCATAGGCGAGGCGAAGCACCAGCCGAGCAAAGCCGAGCGCCTGCGCGCCTATGCCACCCAGTACACCGTGATGGAGAACGCCAACGCGCTGTGCTCGGAAGCCATTCGGGTGTGCGGCGGTCGCGCCATCTTCAAGAGCCTGCGTTTGGAGCAACTCTACCGCGACTCCCGCTGCGGCTCCCTGATGCTGCCGTGGACGCCGGACATCTGCGTCGAGCGGTTGGGTGCGGAGAGCCTGGAAGCGCCGTTGGAATGACTTGCCTCGGGAGCCCCGTTCAAGGCACCCAGGGCGTTTGCCTCTAGATCGGGTTCAAGTGGTGAACGTTCAATGAAGAGCCTCGGTGATTGGATCCGCCACAACGCCGAATGGGCGGGCGGATGCTTGGCGTTGGGCCTTGGCGAGCAGCGCTTCACCTACCGGGAGATGAACCGGGCGGTGGCCCGGCGACGCAACCTGCTGGTACAGGTCCTGGGTGCCGAGCCCGGCGACCGAATTGCCTTTCTCGGCTTCAACTCCTGCGAAGTGGCGCTGCTGCTGTTTGCCTGCGCCCGCTCCGGATGCGTGTTCATGCCCCTCAACAATCGGCTTGCGGTGCCGGAGCTTCGAGCAATCCTGGCCCACAGCGAGGCGCGGTTTGCGTGCGTTGAGGAGGAATTCGCCCCGGTGGCCAACGAGATTCAGGCCACCCTGCCCGCCTTGCAGTGCCTCAACATGGACTCGGACTATCCGAGCTTGCTCGCCCGCGCCGAGGAACGCGACAACAACGACCTCGGCACCCTGGATGACCCGGTGCTGCTGATCTACACCTCCGGAACCACCGGTCAGCCGAAGGGTGTGCTGCATGCGCAGCGGGCCCTGTTTTTCAACGCGCTTAATGCCATTCACGCCCAGGAAATAAGCGCCGCCGACCATGTGCTGAGCGTCCTGCCGCTGTTCCACTCCGGAGGCCTCAACATCCAAACCTCCCCGGCCTTCTACGCCGGCGCCCGGGTCAGCCTGCTGCGCAGATTCGACGCCGGGGAGACGCTGAAGGCCATCGACGTCCTGCGGCCGACGCTGTTCCTGGCCGTACCGGCGGTGATTCAGGCCTTGGTCGATCACCCCCGCTGGATGGACACCGACCTGTCCTGCCTGCGCATGGTGGGCACCGGCTCATCCACAGTGCCGGATGCCTTGCTGAACGCCTGGCACGACCGGGGTGTGCCGGCGACGCAGATCTACGGCCTGACGGAAAGCGCGCCGACCGCCATCTGCCTGCCCATCGCGGACGCCCAAGCCAAGCTGGGTTCGGCCGGCAAGCCCGCCATGCACTGCGAAGCCCGCATCGTCGATGACGACGGCCAGGTCGTTGAGGGGTCCAAGCCCGGCGAAATCCAGCTTCGGGGGCCGAATCTCTTCAAGGCGTACTTCAAGGAACCTGAACTCACCGCAGGCGCCTTTGATGGCGACTGGTTCCGCACCGGCGACATCGGCCACCGGGACGCGGACGGCTTCTACGCCATTGACGATCGCAAAAAGGACGTGATCATCTCCGGTGGCGAAAACATCTACCCGGCGGACATCGAGAACGTCCTGGCAAGCATGCCTGAACTCGCCGAGTACGCGGTGGTGGGCGCCCCGAGCAAACGCTGGGGCCAGACGCCGGTGGCCTGCGTCGTGCTGCGGGAGGGCGCAGCGCTGGATGATCGCCAACTGCTGGCGCGCTTCAACGGCCTGCTGGCCCGCTACAAGCATCCCCGATCGGTGCTGTTCCTCCCGACCCTGCCCCGCAACGCCATGGGCAAGGTGCTGAAGTACAAGTTGCGCGAGCGATTGAGTGAAGGCAGTGAATAGTGTGCCTCACTCAAGCTCCCGCTCCGCCAAGGCGATAGCCTCGAACTCCTCTTCGGGCGCGTTGGCGACGAGGTGGTGGCGGCTGTAGAAGAAGAAATAGGCGACCATGATCAGGCAGAAGACTCCACTCCACAAAGCTGCTTCCCGGTTGGCCAGGAAGGTGGACAGGAAGGCGACCACCGACAGCGCCAACGCAAACCCGGCGGTGAGGGTGCCGCCCGGCGTGCGATAGGGACGCTCCAATTCGGGCTCGGTTCGACGCAGCACGATGTGGGAGAAGGTCATCAGGGCGTAGGAGAGGGTGGCCCCAAACACCGCCATGGTCAGCATCAGGTCGCCCTCGCCGGTGAGCGACAGCAAAAAGCCCAGCAGGCCGGGAACCACCAACGCCAGCACCGGGGCCTTGCGGCGATTGGTCACCGACAGCGCCCGGGGCAGGTAGCCGGCCCTCGAGAGCGCGAACACCTGCCGCGAATAGGCGTAGATGATGGAGAAGAAGCTCGCGATCAGCCCGCTGAGGCCCACCCAGTTCACGAAGGCCGCCAATGCCGAGCCTTCGCCGTGGACCGCCTCAAGGGCGCCCACCAACGGAGCGCCGTGGTCCTTCATGAGATCGGCCCCGGCACCGCCCGGCGCCAGCACCAGCACCAGGGCGCCGAACAGCATCAGCGCCAGCATGGCGGTGATGATCCCCCGAGGCATGTCCCGGGCCGGATCAGCCGCCTCCTCCGCTGCCAGCGGCACGCCTTCGACGGCCAGAAACAGCCAGATGGCAAACGGCAGCGCGGCCCAAACGCCGATGTAGCCCTCGGGCAGAAAGGCACTCGCGCCAGCGGAGCGTTCATTGACGGCAATGTCGAAGAGGTTGGCGGCGTCGAAATGGGGTGCCATGCCAACCACGAAAACGCCGATGGCCAACACAGCCAGCAGCGAGATGACGAACATCGTCTTCAGCGCTTCGCCAACGCCGCAAAGATGAACGCCCACGAAAATCAGATAGCTGCCCAGGTAAACCACCCAGCCATCAATGCCCACCAAGGCATTGACGTAGCCGCCGATGAACACCGCGATGGCGGCGGGAGCCAGGGCGTACTCCAACAGGATGGCGGTGCCGGTCAAATAGCCGCCCCAAGGGCCGAGTGCCCGGCGGGCGAAGCTGTAGCCGCCGCCGGCGGTCGGCAGCGCGGCGGAGAGTTCCGCCAAGGTCAGCACCATGCACAGATACATCGCGCCCATCACCACAGTGGCGATCAGCATGCCGCCAAAGCCGCCTTGGGCCAGCCCTAGGTTCCAGCCGGCGTAGTCCCCCGAAATGACATAGGACACGCCAAGGCCGGCGAGCAGTACCCAGCCGGCCGCGCCCTTCTTGAGTTGGCGAGCGGCCAAGTAGTCAGCGGGAACCGATTCGTAGTCCACCCCGCTGGTGGAGCCGGCAGGCGCATCCGTCGTGGATTGATCAGGTTCGATTGCCATAGCCGGTTCCCCCTGCTCAGCCACTCTCCGGGGCTTGGGCGCGCATGTAGTCCCCCAGCGCTTGAACTTCCGGCGCCGGTTTCGGAGGCAGCGCTTCGGCCTCACTGGGAGCTTTCGTCATAGTGGAAGAGTAGCTACGCTTGTTGGAGCAATCAATGTCGCTCACGTAGCCCTCCTCAATGAGCGGGGTATCAGCACGGCATGCCTGCCGCGGTAGTGACCGGGAACAAGCGTTTTTCTTGCGGGACGCTCATTGCGTGAAGGAACGGCACTGCGCACCCTCGAATCGCGCGACGTGCCGCCCTTGATTGAGCCATTGGAAGGCGCTTTCCATCGGGAAGTTGGGGCATTTCGTCAATTGACCCAAGAACACTCATGATTTATTTTTGGTCATGCCAAAAATACTCACGACGAAGAAATGGCTGATCTGACCCGCCATCGCTACATCGCTGATGATTGCCGCCAAGACTTGAGCGAAAAGCTGGTGTTCATTGGCGGTCCCCGCCAAGTCGGCAAGACCACGCTGGCGCTCCATCTGCTTGGCGCTGAGCGAGGCACCGGCCACCCGGCTTACCTGAACTGGGACATCGCCGCGCACCGACAGCGGATTCTGGCCGGCGAACTACCCTCTGAGCGGTTGATCGTGCTGGACGAAGTTCACAAGTACGCCCGGTGGCGAGGCTTGCTCAAGGGTTTTTTTGACGAGCATTTTCCGCAGCGCAGCGCTTTGGTCACCGGCTCCGCCCGGCTGGACCACTACCGCAAAGGCGGCGATTCGCTGCAGGGACGCTACCACTACCACCGGCTGCATCCCTACTCGCTGATGGAAATGACCGATGCGCCGAGCGAAAGCGATCTCCAGGCGCTGCTGCGCTTCGGCGGTTTCCCTGAGCCGCTGGCCCGGCAGAGTGCCGCCCACTGGCGGCGCTGGCGGCGCGAACGGCAGGCGCGGGTGTTCGCCGAGGACCTGACCAGCCTCGAACGGGTCAGCGAAGTGAGCCTGCTGGAATTGCTGTTCACCGCCCTGTTGACGCGCGTGGGCTCGCCCCTGTCCCTGCAGGCGTTGCGCGAGGAACTGCAGGTGTCCCATGACTCCATTCGCCGATGGCTGACGATCTTCGACAACCTGTACCTGACGTTTCGCCTGTCACCGTTCGGCGCACCCAAGGTGCGGGCCGTGAAGAAGGAGCAGAAGCTCTACCTGTGGGATTGGTCAGTGCTTGAGGAGGTGGGTCCGCGCTTCGAAAACCTAGTGGCGGCGCAACTATTGAAGTTCTGCCACTATCGGGAGGACACCCAAGGGTTCAGCATGGAACTGCGCTACCTGCGCGACACGGACCGCCGGGAGGTGGACTTCGTGTTGCTCGAGGACGGCCAGGCACTGTTCGCGGTGGAGTGCAAAGTCCGAGGCCGGCAGCAATCGCCGCACTTGCGGTACTTTCGAGACCGCACGGACATTCCTGCGTTCTATCAGGTCCACCTAGGCAGCGAGGATTACCAAGCCGCAAGGGACATTCGCGTACTGCCCTTTACGACTTTCGTGCGAGAGCTTGGGCTGCCCTGAAGCGTGCCACAGGGCAGCCGATCAGCATACTCTACTCAAACAGCTCGCCGCCGCAGGCCGAGGCCGTGGTGCCGTGCTTCTCGAACGCCTTGATCACGTTGGCGCCGGATCGCCAGCGATGCACCTCGTCCGGGCCGTCCACCAAGCGCTGCGAGCGAATGCCGGTGTACCAACGGGCCAAGGGCGTGTCGTGGCTGTAGCCCAAGGCGCCGTGCAGTTGGATGGCGGTGTCCACCACCTGATGCACCATGTTGGCCAGGAACACCTTGGCGATGCCGTTCTCCTGGCGCAGGTCCATGCCCTTCTCGGCCTTGTAGGCGATGTGCAGCAGCATCAGGCGGGCCTTGTAGATTTCCGCGGCGCAGTCCGCGAGCATCCAGCGCACGCCTTGGCGGTCGGCCAGGCGCTTGCCAAAGGTCTCGCGCTTGACCACATGGCCGGCGGCTAGGTCGAGCGCCCGCTGCGCCATCGCCACGTTGTGCATGCCATGCCGCAGCCGGCCATAGGCCAAGCGGTGCTGGCCCATGTTGAAGCCTTGGCCTCGGCCACCGAGCAGATTGTCCCGCGGCACCCGCAGATTCTCGATTTTGACCTCCGAATGGGAACCGCCCAGTTTCAGGCCCAGTTCGGTGTGGGGCTGCATGGTCTCGATGTTGCGCAGAATCTGGTAGCCCGGATTCGGCAGTTCGACGATGAACGTGCTGTAGCGCTCGTGCCGGGCCGCGTCGGGATCGGTCTTCGCCATGACCACGGCGATGTCCGCCACGCTGGCGGATGAGCTGAACCACTTCTCGCCGTTCAGGACCCACTCATCGCCGTCGAGCACGGCGCTGGTCTGCATGCCGGTCGCATCGGCGCCCGCCGCCTTTTCGGTCATGGAGTAGCAAATCCGCTTCTCGCCGTTCAGCAGGGGCTTTAGGAAGCGCTCCTTCTGATGGTCCGTGCCGTGTTCGAGCAGGGTCAGCATGGTGGCATCATCCGGCCCTTGGGTGTTCAGCGCCAAGGCGCCCAGGAAGCTCTCGCCGAGTTCCATCTGCACCAAGGCGTTCGCCAAGGGCCGCAGCCCCATGCCACCGTGCTCCTCGGGCACGAAGGGGCACCACAGGCCTTGGCTGCGGGCCTTGCCGCGCAACTCGGCCAGCACCTCGTCAAAGTTCTCGGCGGTGCATCGCTCCTCAGCGGGATGACACTCCTGCTGCACAAACTCGCGCACTTTGTTGCGTACAGCCTTGGTGGCTTCGGGTATCTCAAAGTCGATCATGTTGGGTCCAATTGTTGGAAGGGGAAGGGCGGCAACATAGCAGATGCCTTGCCGGGCTTGTAGGGCGCCAGTGAAAGGGGAAGCGGAGGCTCGCCTGGAAGCGATCAGTCCATCAACACAAGGTCCCACATCCTCAGTGCGGCCACCCAAGGAGGCCATTGATTTCAGCGCACCATGCAAGGTTGGAATTGTCGTGGCATCACGTAATTTATCTTTACTAATTGACTACAAGTAAAGAAAGGCATGGCGTATTGAATCCTAGTAGGCGAAGGAGCGGACAATGCCCAAGGTCAGTGCCAAGAGACAGATCACTCTCCCAGCCCATCAGTGTCGTCAAGCGTGCATCGAGCCGGGTGACGAATACCGCAGTTTCGTGGCCAACGGCCACATCACCATAGTGAGCCTCAAGGCGGGCAGTGCGTGGGGACGTCTTCGGCATGTGGAGGCGGACGAAGCGATTTCTGAGGAGCAGTCGCGTCAGGATGGGCTTGAACGCGGTTCGGAAAGTGACTCTTGATCGCAATCGACACCAATGTTCTGCTCCGTTATCTGCTGAGAGATGAGGAAGCCCAAGCGAAGCGGGCGCGTCGGCTCATCACCGGCGAGCGTCGGGTTCTCATCACGGACGTCGTATTGGTTGAAATGTTCTGGACACTGCTGGGGCGCAGGTACCGAGTGGGGAAAGTTGATCTGATCGCGGTGGTTGAAGGCCTCTTGCGGGAGCCCAACCTTTGCTTTGAGGACGAAGAGGTGGTCTGGCAAGCCTTGCGGGCGTACAGCAACGCCGAAGCTGACTTTGCGGATGCCTTGATTGTGTGCAAGGCCCGTAAGGTCGCCGCCTATGACGATGGATTGGACGCTGTTCACACCTTCGATTCAGCGGCCTTGCGATTGCCGGGCACCGCGGAGCCTTAGGATCCGGGACAGCGGAGAAGGTCGAGCCCTTGCCAATGTTCCCGACCGTTTCCCGTCAACCTTCCCCGGGAGCAAACACCAGCAAGGCGTTGCCCGGCTCGTGGAAGTACAGTCCGTAACCTGAGTTCACCACCAGATGCCCGTCCCCGACCGCCGGGCCGCCGCCACTCATGCTGCCGCCCCGGGCGGTTAGGTCGTTGACCGCGGCCACCGGCGCGGTGGTGTCGAATTCCCAGAGCACTTGACCGTCGGCCGCTGCGTAGGCACGGATGTGGCCGTCGAGATGGCCGGCGAACACGACGCCGGGGATGGCGGTGAGGGCAGCGGAGACGCCGGGGTCGCAGAACGGCCGGTCCGCCCCGCAGAGATTGGCTTGCACATGGCGCCACATCACCTCGCCCGAGGCGGGGTCGATGGCGTGCACGCCGGGGCGGGCCAGCGCTGGGTCGAGCTCTTCGCCGGCGCGGGTGTCGTTCATGTCGTTGATGGGCACGTAGAGCAGGCCGTCGCCAGCGGCCATGCCGAAGTGAACGCCGCCCTGGCTGCTGCCCCGGCCAACCTGGGTGGACCACAACAGGGCGCCCTCGCGGTCCGGGTCGAGGCCGAACACCATGCCGCTCTTCTGGCCCGCGGCGAGCACGGCGCCGCCCTCGCCTTCGACCAGCACCATGCTGGCGCCGTAGTCCACGTCCGGCCCGTCCTCGGCCGGGCAATTGGGGTTCTCCGCCATCATGCAGGCGACGTTCCACGCATCGCCGGCTGTGCTTTGCACCCGCCACGCCCGTTCCCCGGTGGTGAGGTCGATGGCGATGATCGCATCGCTATTGCCGTCGGCGGGCGACGAATAGTTCTCGCCGGTGCCGAAGTAGGCCAGGTTGCGGCGCAAGTCCACGGCGGGGCTGGTCCAGACCGGTGCGCCGGAAGGCGCCAGCACCCGGGTGCCGGCGCTGGTGACGCCCACTTCGGCCGGTGGGCTGGGAATGGCCGAGTGCGACCAAATCACTTTGCCGGTGTCGGCAGCCAAGGCCACCACCTTGCCTTGGAAACTGCAGCACTCGTAGTCGATGTCGGCAGCGGAAACCACTTCAAGGGAGGAAACGGGCACAAGCAGCTTCTCTTCGGCCAGCGCCGGGGTGCCGGTGACGGTGGCGCTGGGGTGGTCGTCGACCTTGACGGACCAGCGCAGTTCGCCGGTCAACGCATCGACCGCATAGGCGCGGGCCAGGATGTCGGCGAAAAAAGCCGTGGGCGCGGCGGCGGCATCCTCCGCATTCTTCAAGACGATGGCCGTGCGCACCTCCGCCGAAGCCTGAAAGGACCATCGCTCGCAGCCCGTCTCCAGGTCGAAGGCATAAACCGTACCGTCTTGGCTGCCGACGAAGACAGCGCCCATGGCGATGGCGGGCTGCGACCGGGTCCGCAACGCGTTCGGAAAGGCAAAAGCCCATTTGAGCTTGAGATTCGGCACGTCCTTGGCGTCGAAGCCCGCTTGGCCGGCATCGACGAAACGGCGGGTGTCATGGCCCCAGCCCACTTGGGGCAAAGGGTTCGAGCGGTCGAACGCCGCCGCTTCGCCGATGCAGGCGGGCGCCCGGGCAGCAACTGTTTCGGCATCGAGGCGAGCGCGGGTGATGTACTCGGCAATGTGCGCCCGTTGCTCGTCGCTGAGGTGGGCGGACTGGGGTTGCATGATGCCGTCGGTCATGGCGGCGTATATCGCCTTGGGGGTCATCATCTCCAGAAAGGCCAGGTGCGGCGACTTGCTCACTCCGCCCTCGTGGCAGAGGGCGCAGTGCTCCACGTACAGCGCCGCGCCTGGCAGCTCCTCGCGCGGCCCGAGATCGTCGCTGGTGGCTTGGAACTGGTCGGTCGAATCGAGCGTGGTCGGTCCATCGGCCTCAGTTGCCGCCTGGCCAGACCCGGCGTCCCGATCCGGAGATTCGATGGTGGTGCCGCAGCCTGCTAGGCTGGGCAGGAGAATGGCGAAAAGCAGCGTCAGGTTGGAGCGGTTCATCGCGAGCGCTCAGTGTGGAGTTGAGCCTAGTCTAATTCAAAGCATAGAGGAGGGTTTCGAATCGAGGGCGGGACGCCCTCGCCCCGAAGGCATCTCTCCCATGCAACCGTATGCCCTTTGGGGCGGGGCATAATCGGGTCGTTTCGTGGAAGCCTTTGGCTCGCCCCAGTTTGAGGGAGCCGCTGATGCCGAAGCGGGAACTGGGCTGCGGCAGGGGTGTCTCCACTTGTTTCAACAAAAAGAGCGGCGCGTGAACATTCTGGTTACTGGCATGAGCGGCTTGATTGGCGGAGCGGTGCGGCAGCTGTTGGCGCCGCGGGCGCGGCTGTCGGCACTGAATCGAAGCGCGGTGGAGGGGGTGCCCACCACGCGGGCGGATTTGGCGGACTTGGAGGCCATCCGCCCGGCCTTTGTTGAGCAGGAGACGGTCATCCATCTCGCCGCCAAGGCCGGCGAGAACTACAGTTGGGATGAACTGCTGCAAACCAACATCGTTGGCACCCGCAATGTCCTTGTGGCGGCGCGGGATGCGGGCTGCAAGCGGGTGGTCTTTGCCAGCAGCGGCGCCACCGTCGCGGGTTGGGAGCACGAGGAGCCCTACAAGGCGCTGGTCGAGGGCCGCTACGGCGATGCGCCCGAGCGCTGGCCGCTGATCCGTCACGATGAGGCAGTGCGGCCGCTTGGCGTGTACGGCGCCACCAAGGTCTGGGGAGAAGCCATCTGCCGTCAAGTGGCGGATTCATCACCGCTGTCGGTGCTGTGCTTGCGCATCGGCTACGTCAACGCCGAAGACGGGCCCATCCATCCACGCCACTATGCGGTGTGGTGCGCTCAGCGCGACATCGCCGCAGCCATAGAACGCTGCGTGGACGCGCCGCCCGACCTCCACTTCGATGTTCTGTTCGTGAACTCCCGCAACCGATGGGGATACCGGGACCTGTCCCACACGGAGGACGCCTTGGGCTTTGTCCCCGCCGCGGCCGCCGAAGACCACCGCTGACTGCCGCAGCAAGGGCACCTGCACGCGCCCTTGCTGCGGCGGGTATGATGGCGGCGTGGAAACCCTATGCCGTGACTGCGGCGAGCGGCCGCAACTCGATGCCGAGGCCTGCCCGGCCTGCGGCTCGAGGCGCATCGTGCGGCACGAGGAGCTGCACGGCCTCGCCATCGCCCACCTCGATTGCGATGCCTTCTACGCCACCATCGAGAAACGCGACCGGCCTGAGCTGCGCGACGATCCGGTGATCGTCGGGGGCCGTCATCGGGGCGTGGTGGCGGCCTGCTGCTACGTTGCCCGCACCTACGGCGTGCATTCAGCCATGCCGATGTTTCAGGCTTTGCGGGCCTGCCCGAACGCAACCGTCATCAAGCCGGACATGGCCAAGTACGCAGCCGTCGGCCGGACGGTGCGGTCGATGATGCAGGACCTCACGCCCTTGGTGGAGCCGCTGTCGATCGATGAAGCGTTCATGGACTTCGCGGGCACTGAGGCGCTGCACCGCGCCAGCCCGGCGGAAACCTTGGCGGCCTTGGCGCGGCAGGTGGAGGATGAGTTGTCCATCACGGTGTCCATCGGCTTGAGCTACAACAAGTTTCTGGCCAAGATCGCATCGGACTTGGACAAACCGCGTGGCTTTGCGGTGATTGGCCAAGCCGAGGCCGTCGGCTTCCTCGCCGATAAGCCGGTGGGTCTGCTGTGGGGCGTCGGCGAGGCGATGCGCGAGCGGCTAGCGCGCGACGGCATCACGCGAATTGGTGAACTCGCGGAGCTCGGTGAAGAGCTGCTCACCCTGCGCTACGGCAGGATCGGCCGTCGGCTCGCGCTCTCGGCCCGCGGCGAGGACGACCGCCGGGTCAGCCCCAACCGCGAGGCCAAGAGCCTGTCGTCGGAAATCACCCTCGACCGAGACCTTTCCGAGTTGGACAAGCTGCGCCCCATTCTTTGGCAGCTCGCGGAGACCTTGGCGCGGCGCTTGAAGAAGGCTGGCCTAGCGGGTGAGGGCGTCACCTTGAAGCTCAAGACGGCCGATTTCCGCATCCTCACCCGCAGCCGCCGTCTCCGCGGTGCCACGCAATTGCCGGAAGTGTTTTTCCACACGGTGGAGCCGTTGCTGGCTGCCGAAGCGGACGGCCGCGCCTTCCGCCTGATCGGCATCGGCGCGCAGGGCCTCGTCGAAGCGGACCAAAGGTTTCAAGGCGACCTGTTCGGCGGCGCTGACCCCGCAGGTGAGCGGATCGATGAGGCGATGGATGCGGTTAGGGCCCGGTTTGGACCGAAAGCAATCGTGAAGGGTCGTGGCCTCGGCGTCAGCCTCAAGCGGCAAGGGCCATCCAAGGTGGAGTGACGGGCTAGTGGCCGCCGGACACCCGGTCGAACACCCGCACTGCGCTCAAGGCGTCACCGGCTGACTTGATGGCGATGGTGATGGCCAATTGGCGGCCGCCTTTGCGCAAGCGCATGGTTTCGGTGGCGCTCGCGTCATCTGCCCGCGAGGCGATGACCAGCCCTTCCTCGGTCCAGCCCGCGTTGACTTCCCATAGTCCGCGCCGTCGCTCGCCCCAGGAGACGTCTCGGTAGGCGCCGCTTTCGTAGCGAATGCCCATCGACTTGGGATCCTGCTCGATGATCATGGACTTCGAGGCCAGCACCGGGAAGTCGGTGGTGACAAAGGCCAGCATGCCCATTCGCCGCCGCTGCCCCATGCGGCCCATTTCCAAGAGCGCCCGGTCGGCCTCGGCCTGCAAGCGCCGTTCGTTGGGCGGAGGGTCGCTCAAGGCCCGGTTGATGACCCATTGGCCGTTCAGATCGAACCCCTTTGGTGCTTCCGGATCCAAGGGGATGCTGCCGCACCCGCCGATCGTCAGCAGCAATGCGCTTCCTAGTGCCCAAACTGCGATTCCGCCCATGGTCAGCCTCTCTGCCGATGCCTGCTTGCGCCGCTGTCCGGTTATCATCGCCTGAACGTGGAACAGCAGATGTTGTAGCGAGAAACTATCGTATCAGGCTTCCATGGAACAAATGGAGACAGCCCCGGGGCTGACGGGTTGTTCCTTCGGCGTCGGCGGTGTGCCGTTCTGGGGCAAGCTAAGGGCTTCCATGGAACAAATGGAGACGGCCCAGCGGCTGGACGGTGGTTCCTTCGGCGTCAACGGCGTGCCGTTCTCGGGCAAGCTGAAGGCTCGCATGGAGCAAATGGAGACAGCTCACTGGCTGATCGGTTGTTTCTTCGGTATCAGCGGCCTGGCGCACTGGGGCAAGCTTCCATGAGACAAATGCCCGACCTGCCGATGGAAAGCACCTTCCGATGGCCCAATCGAAGGCAGGCCAAGGGCTTCGTGGCCCTGCTGTTGGCGTTTTGCCTTCCGGCAGGCGCGGCGGAGCTGCCGGACGCGTTTTCGCGCCAATGGTGTACCTACCGGACGGCGCATTTCGAGTTCCTGTCCGATCTGCCCCGGCGCCAGGCCTTGGCCGAGATCAGATCGCTTGGCCGCTTTCGAACGATGTTCATGGCGCTCTTCCCCGAAGCCCGGACACATTCGGGCGTGCCGGTGCGCATGCTGGTCTTTCGGCGCGCCCGGCACTTCACCGAGGTCACGGGCATTTCGGACTTCGCCGGCATCACGGTACCGTCCCTGCGGGCCTACCAACTGCTCATCGGCCCGGCCCAAAACAGCGCACTCGCCGACACCGGACGCCATGAGTACGCCCACTACCTGCTGCGCAACCAAACCGCGCCCCACTATCCCCTGTGGTACGAGGAAGGGCTGGCCAGCTACCTCAGCGCCGCCAACCTCAAGCACAACCCGGTTCCGCTCGGCCGTCTCGAACCAGGCCTTCGGCGCGGCAAGGCCCTGTCATCGGAGGCGAGCTTTGAGGAAGTGGTGCAAGCCGAATCCGTGTCGGATTGGCCACCGGAACGCTTGGCCGCGTTCTACGAAAAGGCCTGGCTGCTGGTCCACTTCATTCGTCTCGGGCATCATTTGGACTATCCCGACTTTCGCCCTGCCCTGCTTCGCTACTTGGAGCAGCCTGAACGCAGCTTTGCCACCGCCTTCGCGCTGCCGCCCTCCGGCATGGGCGAGCTGATCAAAGACTATTTGCGCCAGCCGCGCCGCAGCATCGAGTTTGCGCGGCTGCCGAACAGCGGGGAAACGGGGGTGCAGGCGCCGGTTCGGCGGCGGTGTTTGGACGAAACCGAGGGCCGGCTCGAATTGGCCCGCAGCATCGTCCACCAAAATTCGCCGCTGGCCGTCAAGGCCTTGGAACGCCATCCCGGCGGCGAAGCGGACGCCGAGTGGCTCACGGTTCTATCCGAGGCCTTGTCCACGGTTGACTACCGCCGGGCGATGACGGTGGTCGAGGGGGCGCTTAAGCTGGCCCCGAACCATGCCGGGGCCACCGCCCAGCTGGCGCATTTGAAGGCGCTGCGCTGCCCGTTGTCGAGCGACCCGGCCTGCATGCGCAACTGGGCCGAGGCGGCGACGCTGTACGGCCAAGCCTGGGAGCTTGACCCGCACCGCTACGATGTGGCTTACGGCCTAGGGGTCGCCTATCTGCACACCGGTCGCGCCGAACAGGCCTTGGACCACCTGCGCTTGGCCTACGAGCAAATGCCTTGGGCCGCCGAAGCCAACTTCTATCTCGGCGAGACTTATCGCATGCTCGGTGATCCGCGCGCTGCCGCACACTTGCGCAAGGCCCGCAGTTGGTTGGTCGATTCGGCTTGGCAGGCGCGGGCAGCGGCGGCGCTCACCCGTTTGGACGAGGAATTCTCAGGCCTTCCAAGTCTGCCGGCCGTGCAGGCTGAGGATCGGCGCGGACCCTGACGCGCCGCCGAGTTGGGATTCGAGATCGGAGCCGTTGACCAAGCTCTCGGCAAAGGCGCGAATGGTTTTGTGGTCGTAGCTGTTGCAGGCGCTTTCGAGGGTGTTGAGTGCGGGACGCAGCTCCGGCCAAGGCACGAAGTGCTCCTCCGCGCGCATGATCTTGCGGTGGTCCGTGCCGGCGACGTCCTCGCCCGCCAGAAGCTCTTCGTGCAGCTTCTCGCCGCGGCTAAGGCCAGTGAAGAGGATTTCGATTTCGCCGTCAGGATTGGCGTCGGACTTTATTGAGTAGCCCTTGAATTGGGCCATCCGAGTGGCGAGATCGACGATGCGGATCGGCTCGCCCATGTCGAGCACGAACACATCGCCCCCCTTGGCCATGCTGGCCGCTTGCATCACCAGCTGCGCGGCCTCCCGGATGGTCATGAAGTAGCGCGTGACGTCCCGGTGGGTCACCGTGATGGGGCCGCCTTTTTCAATCTGGTCGAGAAACAGCGGCACCACCGAGCCGGACGAGTTCAGGACGTTACCGAAGCGCACCATGGAGAAGCACCTGCAGCGCCATCTCCGCCAATCGCTTGCTGGCGCCCATGACACTGGTGGTGCGCACCGCCTTGTCCGTGGAGATGAGGATAAAGTCCTTCACGCCGGCCCGCATGGCCTCCTCGGCGGTGTAGAGCGTGCCGAAGGTGTTGTTCTTGAAGCCCTCGATCGCGTTGTTCTCGACCAAGCTGACGTGCTTGTAGGCGGCGGCGTGATAGAGGGTCTCAACGCCGTAGTGAGCCAGGCTGTGTTGAACGAAGGCCCGGTTGGTCACCGATCCGAGCACCGCGGCGACCGGCACGTCGAGGTCCTCAAACATGCAGATTTGCTCCACTTCCCGCTGCACCCGGTAGAGTTCGTACTCCGAGTGGTCGAGCAGCACCAATTGCTTGGGTGCCTGACGGACGATTTGGCGGGACAGTTCCGAGCCGATGGAGCCCCCCGCGCCGGTAACCATAACCCGCCGATCCACCACCGACGCTTTAAGCAGATGCGGAAGCGGATCGATCTCAGTGCGGCCCAGCAGATCCTCGATTTGCACGTCGCGCACGTCGGCGAGCCGTCCTCGCTCGAACTCCAGTTCGTCAATGTCCGGTATGAGGCGAACGCGCAGACGGTAGGGCTCCAGGAACTTCAATATCTTGGCGCGGCTCGATGACGAGGCGGAACCCGCTGCCACCAGCACTTGGCGCGCATTTGTCTTCGGCACGAGTGCTTCGAGCGACTTGGGCGAATGCACAGTGAGGCCGTCAATGGTGCGCTTGTAGAGGGATTTGTCGTCATCGATGAAGGCCTTGGGTTGGTAGCGACCCTCCTCCGCCAGCGCTCGGGCCAACTCCACGCCCTTGCGCCCAGCGCCGTAGATGATGACCGGCTCGCGCTCCGCGGCATGGGCCTTGCGCCATTGCAGCCAGTGGCACAGGGCGAACCGGCTGCCTGCGACGTAGAGCGTGGTCAATAAGCCAAAGATGATGGGCACTGATCGGGGAAAGCCCGGCAGCGGCGCCATGTAGGCCACCGCGGTGACTGCTGCCGCGCCGGCCGCGGCACCCTTGATGACGGGCCAGAGGGCGCCTTTTTCGATGTAGCGAATGACCTGCCGATAGAGGCCTAGACTGATGAAGACCGGCACCGAAGCCAGCGAGGCAGCCAGAAAGGCGGGCCAGTATTGGGCGACCTCGGGTTGCCATTCACCTAACCGGAGTGCGATGGCGGCCCAGAGCGCCAACGGCAGCACGATGCCGTCGGCAAGCGCTGCGAACGCCTGCTTGAGGTGGCGGGGAAGGCCCAGGAACCACTCGCCGATCAAGGTGTCACCTCGTTGGTTGATCGCTGTCCGTAAGCCCGCGGGCAGGAAATCCGGCCCGCAATAGCGAAGCGGCGACTGCCAAGGGCAGGGCCGCCGCCACAAGCCAGAGCCAGCCGTAGGCGGGCCAGGTTTGCGCAAGCCATGCCAGCGGCAGTAGCCACAGCAAGCAGTATCCCAAAAAGGCCAGAGTTGTCCATAGCTGTCCGTGCCGCGCTGCTGCCTTTTGGTAGAGGTGGCTTCGATGCGCCTCGGTAAACCGTTGGTGCGTGGCTATTCTGACACAAAGCGTATAGGTCGCGTCGAACCAGAGCGCGGTTAGCAGAATCAGGCAGACCGTTGCGGGGAGAATCTCTTGGGCGATTAGCTGCACGGCAAAGGCTGCGAGCAGCAGGCCGAGAAAGAGGCTGCCCACGTCGCCCATGAAGATGCGGGCCGGTGGCCAATTGAAGACCAGAAAACCCAGTGCGCCGCCTGCCGTCACCCACAGCAGATCGCCCAGCCAACCCGGTGCGCCGCCGCTCAGCAATTGAACGGCTAGGCAGAAAAACAGGCAGGCAGAGCCAGTCAAACCGTCGATGCCGTCCATGAAGTTGAAGAGGTTGGTGTGCCAAACCGAGAGCGCGAGCGCCAGTGCCAACAGCCAAAGTGGCCAATCAGGCGACAGGGCCCAAAGCGCCAGCGCGGCCGCCAGGCAGTGAGCGGCCAAGCGCGGCAGCCATCGGAGTTCGCGCAAGTCGTCGATCAGGCCGATCAGGCCCACACCGCCGACAGCCAGGGCCAGCCCGGCAAAGCGCGGCTCCTGCGTGGACAGCCAACCGAGCCAAGCCAGGATCGGCAAGGCGAAGCCGAGGCCGCCCAAGGTGGGGGTTGGCTTGGTGTGGAAGCCGCGGCGACTGGGTTCAGCCACCCAACCCCGCTTGGGGGCTAGGAGCAGCAGGCCGCCCGCGATCGTGGCCGATGCGAGGAAAGCGGTCGCTAGAAGGACTAATGCCTCGCTGCCCATCGCCAAGTCTTCTCCAGCAATCTACGTGCCGAGTGCGGGGGTCGCCAGTCCAACGCCTGCATGGATGGCCCGGAATCCACCCGCAGAGGATCGAAGAGGCTCGACGCCGTCGCCGCCAGGCCCAGTGGCCGGGCCATCGCCTTGACCACGCGGGCTGGAACGAAAAACTGCCGGTTGGGCCGTCCCGCCAGGCGGCGCAGCTCACGCACCAAATCCGTCGTCCGCCACTCCTCCGTGTCGCACGCATGGATGAGGGTGGGCGGATTGACGGTGTGCGCCAAGTGAATCAGCAAATCCACCAAGTTGTCGAGGCCCAACAGGGCGCGCGGGCCGCGGGCGTCCGCCAGCGGCAGCGGCCAGGGCGAAGCGCACAGTTTGAGCAGGCGGGCGAAGTTGCCCCGGACGCCGGGACCATAGACCAACGGCGGGCGCACGATGGTAAGCCGCGGCCCGCCCGCTTGGCTGGCGCGGAGCAGCCCGAGTTCAGCTTGCGCCTTGCTCCGGGCGTAGTTGCCTTGGGGCGCGTGCGGGGCGTCCACGCCCAAGGGCGCTTCGGCGCTTTCGCCAAGCGCCTTGATGGAACTCAACCAGACGAACGCCGCCACGCCAGCAGCGGCGCTGGCGTGGTAAAGGTCCAGGGTCAGGTCGCGATTGACCGTCGTGAAGTCGGCTTGGCGGGTCGGCGCTGCCTTGTCATGAGCGATGCCCGCCAAGTGGTAGACGATGTCCGTCCCCCGCAGCCAATCGGCAAGCGCCTGCCCGGAGAGGGGCAGGCGTTGGCCATCTGGGCGGGCGTCGGGGCGAACCGCGATGCCCTTGGCGGCGAGCGCCGGGGTCAAGGCGGTGCCGATGAAGCCGGACGCGCCGCTGACGGCAGCGAGCGTCACAACAGGGCCGACGGAGGATTCATCCGCCTTTAATAACCTTTTGGCTGGCGCATCGCATCCGTTTTCTGCGGCGGCGGACCTTTGGTCCCTTGGAGTTTGGCTGGCGCCCAACGCTGTCTCGGCTTGTAAAGTGGGTAGCCCCGCGGCTGCTGTGCGCACTGGAAGTGCGCAGGGACCGTGACCTCGTCACGAAACCACAATGGCGCTTCCACCCACATTGGGGCGCGGGGCTCGCTCCGAGGCGCCTAGGGCGCCGCTTCAACCTCGATGCGCTCCATGTTGGCGCTCACCGTGCTTTCGCCGATGCCGCGCACCTTGACCAGTTCGCTGGCGTCCTGGAAGGCGCCGTTGGCGTCGCGGTAGGCAACGATGGCTTCCGCCTTCTTCATGCCCACGCCGTCCAGCACCTCGGCAATGGTCACCGCATCATCGATGTTGATGTTGACCTTCATCAGGCCAGGCTCGGCGGCGCCGGCCCAGCGGGCCGCGGCCAGCGACACCACGAGGGTCACGAGGGTAATGAGCTTACGCATATTGGTCTCCCTTTCGGTTGTTCAGTGGTTTGGGATGCCAAAGTCTAGGGAGGCCGATCAAGAAAAACTGTAGGCCAAATCTCCAATGCTTGTAGGAAATTGTCCCGCCGTATCCGCAAATGGGCGATGTTCTTTGCAAAGTTGCCCCATACGGGCGTCAAAGCTGCGATGGGATGCCCTCGGCCGAATGATCTCGCTCGCAGCTAGTGTCCTGTCCCGCAAGTTAAGTGGGTTTTAGGCGCTAGTGTCCTGTCCCGTAAATCAGTGGGTTTTAGGCGCTAGGCCGTTTGGGTTCCCGTGCAAGGGCCGCTCCGTTGCCGGAAAGGGGCGACTACGCGGTGTGGCGGGCGCCGCACATATTTGTGCGAGGAGCAAGTCCCTGGCGCTCCCCGGCTGAGTCCTTTTTCATGCGAGGGGCGGGGCCGCTCGCGCTCCCCTGCTGAGTCCTTTTTCATGCGAGGGGCGGGGCCCCACGCGCTCCCCCGCTGCGGGCTCCGCCGACGAACCCGGCCGGGGG
>JAQAJJ010000017.1:9485-40714 GCA_028278675.1 Candidatus Azophilus lithoversatilis | reverse complement strand
GAAAAGCGGGTTGGTCAGGCGCCACACAACTTCATGCCCGGGGCGAGCCCCGCGCGCTCCCAAGCTGAGGGCTCCGCGGAGCAACGCGGCCGGGGGCCGAAACGGCCACGAACAATCACACTTATTTGCGGGACAGGACGAGGGCAAGATGCCCTCGAGCGGGGCTGCGTTTCAGGTTGCCCCCAATTTGAGGTCCAAAGCGTTGTGCTAAACTCGATTGCCCGATGGTTGCGGAGATCGGACGTTGGCCCTCCCCGACTACAGCCTCGCCGCCGAGCGCATTCCGCAGCATGCGCCCGCGGTGCTTGAAGACGCCGAGCGCAAGCGGCTGAAGGTGCGCATTGCCGAACTGCTCAAGGCCCGGGATGCCGTGCTGGTGGCGCACTATTACGTGGACGGCGACGTGCAGGATCTGGCGGAGGAAACCGGCGGGTTCGTTTCCGACTCCCTGGAGATGGCCCGTTTTGGCCGTGACCATCCAGCCAGCACTCTAGTTGTGGCCGGCGTTCGCTTCATGGGCGAGACGGCGAAAATCCTGTCCCCTCACAAACGGGTGTTCATGCCGACGCTGGAGGCGGAGTGCTCGCTGGACCTCGGCTGTCCGCCGGACGAATTCAAAGCCTTCTGCCTGGAACACCCGAACCGTACTGTGGTGGTTTACGCCAACACCTCCGTGCAGGTGAAGGCGCTGTCCGACTGGGTGGTGACCAGCAGCATCGCCCTGCCCATCATTGAGCATCTGGCCGCCAAGGGCGAGAAGATCCTGTGGGCGCCGGACAAGCATCTCGGCCGTTACATCGAAAGCCGCACCGATGCCGACATGCTGCTGTGGAGCGGCGCTTGCGTCGTGCATGAGGAATTCAAGGCCAAGGCCCTGCGCGACCTCAAGCGCATCTACCCGGACGCCGGCGTTCTGGTCCACCCGGAATCCCCAGCCGCGGTCATCGACATCGCCGACGCGGTGGGCTCCACCAGCCAGATCATCAAGGCCGCGGGGGAACTGCCCAACGAGCTTTTCATCGTCGCCACCGACCGGGGCATTTTCCACAAGCTGCGCCAGCGCAACCCCCACAAGCGCTTCATCGAAGCGCCCACCGCCGGCGAAGGGGCCAGCTGCCGAAGTTGCGCCCACTGTCCATGGATGGCAATGAACGAGTTCAGGCAGCTAGCGGAGACCTTGGAGGACAGCGACCGCTTGGTCGCCAATGAAATTCATGTCGAGCCGGAAGTCGGCCGCCGGGCGATGACGCCGCTGCAGCGGATGCTCGGCTTTTCGGTTTAGCTGCGCTGCTCACGCAGTTTCGTTCGCAAGTCGGCGATGCGTTGATTGAGCCGAGCGATGGAGGCCTCGTCCTCGCGGCTGGTGAGGCGGCGGGCGTACTCAAGATGCTGCAGCGCCCGTTGATAGGCGGCGTGCAGATAGAAGAATTGGGCTCGCGCCAAATGCACGCCGATTATGTTGCCCGCCAAGCCGGAGACTTCGGCTAGGTTGTACCAGACGTCCACATCGCCTTGCTGGACGACGCTCTGGCGCTCGAGCACAGCCTCGGCCTCGAGATGGCGGCCCTTGGCGATCAGTGCCTCAGCCTGAATCATGGCGAGAGGTGCGTTGTCTGGATTGATGGCCAGTTCCCGCTCGACGAGAGCGATGGCCTGATCGGTCATTCCGGCCTGGATCAACGCTTCAGCGAGGCTGGCGCTGTATAGGATGTTGCGTGGGTTCGAGACCAGAATCCGGTCCAGCATGGCGATGGCTTCGCCGTGTTCCTCAGCTGCCGACAGCGCCAGCGCGAGGCCGTATTGGGTGGCCACGTCGTCGGGCTGTTCCTTAAGCTCCCGTTCAAACACTTTCACCATCGACTCCGGGGAATCCGCGAAGTGCAGGCGGGTCCGGTTGCGCATCATCTGGTAGTCGAGCGAGCGCGGATAGTGCTTGGGGCCGTACTGCTGAACCTGGCTGCGGACATCCGCGATTCGCGTTTCGCTCAACGGGTGGGTCAACAGAAACTCCGGCGGCTTGCTGGTGAAGCGGTAGGCGCGGTGCATTCGCTCGAACATCCGCACCATGCCCTGGGGGTCGAGGCCCGCCCGCACCACCGTGTTCAGACCTACCCGGTCCGCTTCCTGCTCCCGGCCGCGGCTGTAGCGAAGCTGATTGGCTTGGGTCGCCGCCTGAACGCCGGAAACCGCGGCCATGCCAGCGTCGCCGCCACCAATGGCGCCGATCATGATGGCGGCGACCATGGCCGCCAAGGTGGGCAGCGCCTGCGCCCGCTGCACTTCTATGCCGCGGGCGAAGTGGCGCTGGCTCAGGTGGGCCAGCTCATGGCCGATGACGCTGGCGTACTCATGCACGTCCTCGGCATGCAGCATCAAGCCGAGGTTGATGCCAATGACGCCGCCGGGCGCAGCGAAGGCGTTGATTTGCTCATTGTCGATCAGGATGGCCTGCAGCACCGCCTCGCGCAGCTCGCTGTATTGGGCGAGCTCGGCCACTTGCGTTTCCACGTAGTACTTGAGGACGGGGTCATCGACGGTCGGCAGCGCCGCCCGCACCTGCTTGAGGAAGTCCTCCCCGATGCGGCGCTCCATCTCCGGGGAAATCAGGCTGGAGGAGGCATCGCCCAACGTCGGCAGGTCGTTGCTGCCTTGGCCGTGGGCCGCCCACGGCATGCCGAGTCCGGCAATTAGGCAGGCAATGAAACTGCCGAGCCTCACGCTGTTCATGAGCCGCAGTATAACTCGCCGATCCTCGGTGATTGTGGGGTCTTGGCAGCGTCCTGGCCGATGCGCCGCGTCCTTGCGGATGGCGAACCCCTGCGGTTTGATCACCCTGTGGAACCGCTCGACGCTGAACGGCCCGCCGGCGCTTGCATGGCGCACTCAGCGCGCCTTTGCAGGGCTTTGGGACTTTCGGCAGATCTCTTGGTGCATCTCCTGCCGAAAGGACAGGACATCACTTGCGCAGATTTCAATAACGAGCAGCCTCTGGTCAAGCCCCGTAAGCTCAGAGGAGTCTGGCGGGCGGGATGTTGCAAGGGCGCCTTCGGCAAGTCGAAGGCGGCGACGAGCAGTGGCAGGCGCCAGGGGAGGAGACGCAACGCGGCCAGCGCGCCCGAAACGTCCTTCTTGAAGGGCGCGCCCTCCCGAAGGGCGTTTCACGGCGCGCAATGGCCCAATTCCGCCCGCATCCCCGGTCGCGCCACGCGGTTGCGGCATCGCCCCCGTTCGCAACCCGTGAAACGCTGAGCGAACGCGACTTGATCAGAGTTTCCCTAGTGTCAAAGCAACACGAAATCCGATCAACTGACTATGGTAGTGAAGATGATCGTTGGATTGAGCTGCCGCACGCGCCCAGTCTGTGCCAGAGACCCATGCTCCGCCTCTTGGCAGGCGAAACTCACACCTGCCATCGTCTTCTTCAAGCCACGCCCGGCCATCGGTTGGCACACCCGACATGTCTTCATGTGTGCAGTCTTCCGTCCACTCCCAAGCATTCCCCAACATATCGTAGAGACCCCAGGGATTGGGTTCGAAGGAGCCGACAGGCGCAGTCCGTTCATAGCCGTCGTCACAGGCGAAAACTGGCGCGTAGTCGTAAAGCCGACGAAAAGTATCGTCCGCCACGTTCGCATATTCGCAAGCGTCGCTGTTTGCTGGACCCCAAAACCATGGTCCGCGAGTTCCTGCGCGTGTAGCGTATTCGAACTCTGTTGAAGACAACAGGCGATACGGTTTGCCCGTCAAATCCGCAAGCCAGGCAACATACGCGGCTGCGTCTTCAAAGCTCAAACAAATCGCTGGATGATCTTCGCGTTGGTCATACCCCGGTTTGTCCCAGTCATTTTCAAGGACATAGCCAATAACCCGATCATAGGTCCACGTATTACATCCCATGCGAGGCTCTTCGTAAGTGGACCGGTAACCGGTTGCTTCAACGAATATGCGGTACTGTGCCCGTGTGGTCTCGTTTTTCGAAACAGCCAGTTTGTAACCGATGGTGACTTCGCGAATGATCCCTTCGTTTTGCTTTCGGTTGGGCGCCCAAGGCTCTGAACCAAGCACTGCCGTTCCTGATGGAACGACTATCATTTCAGGACAATGGTTACAGTCCTGAAATGCCTCATTGACGTCCTGAGCAGCAGCCTGTGCTACCGAGAAATACACTGCTACCACAATAAATGCGCCTGCCAACCGCATGTTCACCTCCATGCAGAACTCCAACCTTCCGCGGAAAGACGGGGCTCTTCCTGCCCCAAAGCCCCCGACAGGATCGGTCTATTCGGGAAATTGAATCTTACAGTAGTGCCGCAGTCTCGGCTCCGCTGAGATGCTGTGCGAATACACCATGGTTGGAGTTGGGAATGCCTTCAGTGTGCGACTGCGCCTTTTCGGGCAAACTGCTGATGCCGCGCACAGGTTCAGAGTACTGGCTGGCGCATCCTGGGCGCATGAGAGGTCGCGGCGGCGGGCGGCACAGCTTCAGTGATCTGGTGGCAGCAATGCTATTGGAAACAAGCTGCTGCATCCGCACGGTCCACCATCAATGCCTTGGCGGGCATGCACAGACCGCGCAATTCTAGAAATCCTCCAACGTCGTAACTTTGTCGGGCGATCGACGGATGCAACCGGCTATCCGGCGCGGCCGTCGCGCTTGTGCGATACTCGGTCCATGCCCGAAGACCTTGTAACCGTCGATGCAACCGGCCTCACCTGCCCGATGCCGCTGCTCAAGGCCAAGCAGGCGCTGAACGGCATGACCTCCGGCCAGTGCCTGCGGGTGCTGGCGACGGATCCGGGCTCAGTGCGCGATTTTGAGGTCTTTTCGGCGCAGAGCGGGCACCGGCTCCTCAAGTCAAGCCAGGAAGGCGGCACCTACCGCTACCTGCTCGAGCGGAAGTAGCCGTGCGAACCTTCGGTTCGCGTTGAGGTTTCGCTGGCGCGAAACTCCTGTTCGATTGACCGGATCCGAGGGCATTGCGAGGGCATAACGAACCGAAGTCTAGCGCCCTCGTCTTGAACCGGTGCGTTGCGCGAAAGGGGGCGCTTGAGCGGAGGACTCCCTTTCGAGTTTACAGCTCGGTTTGCGCTTCCAGGGCTTCGGCGGCCTCCAGCCAGCGCTGTTCGGCAGCCAGGAAGTCGCGGCGCAGGACGGCGGAGCGGGCCAAGATGGCCTCGAGGTCGGCTGCGGCGGTTTGCCGGTAGGTGTCCGGATCGGCGATTTGCGCTTCCACCGCCTTGAGCTCGCCGCTTAGCGCCTCCATTCGCCGCTCATGGCGTTTCACCTCTTGACTGAGCTGATGGCGGTTGGCGCGGCTTTCGGCGGCGGCGCGGCGCAAAGCCCTTTTGCTCGGCGCTGCGTTGTCCCGCCGGGCGGGTTGGGTCGCGCCGCTGCCGGAAGCGTCAACAACCTGTTGCGTGCGTTTTGTCGCGTAGGCCTCCAGATCGTCTTCATAGGTCGATAGGCAACCGTCCTCGATCAGCCAAAGCTCATCGATGGTTCGCTGCAGCAGGGTCCGGTCATGGGCTACCAAGACCACCGCGCCGGGGTAGTCCTGCAAAGCGCGGGCGAGGGCATCGCGCATTTCCAGGTCCAAGTGGTTGGTGGGTTCGTCGAGCACCAGCAGGGCCGGGCGGCGCAGGGCGATCAGCGCCAGCACCAAACGCGCCTTTTCACCGCCGGAAAGGCTGCTCGCCGGGCGGCCAATCATGCCCGTTCCGAAGCCCCATTGGCCGAGGTAGTTGCGCGCTTGCTGTTCGCGCCAACTGGGCTCGGCCCATTCGATGTGCTGCATGGGCGAATGCCGCTGCTCCAGATCCTCGAGTTGATGCTGGGCGAAGTAGCCCACCTCCGCATGGCGGCCGCGCACCACTTCCCCGGTCAACGGGGCGAGGGTGCCCTCCAGGCACTTCAGGAACGTCGATTTGCCCGCGCCGTTGGCGCCCAGCACACCGATGCGGGCGCCCGGCAGAAGGGACTGGTTGATGTCGCGGATCACTGGCTGCCCACCGTAGCCGAGATCAACATCGCGCAGACTGATCAGCGGATGCGACATCCTGTCCGGCGCGCCGAAGGCGAAGGAATAGGGGCTGTGCACCTGAACCGCCGCCACCCGCTCCATGCGCTCCAATGCCTTGATGCGGCTCTGCGCCTGCTTGGCCTTCGACTCTTTGGCGCGAAAGCGGCGGATGAACTGCTCCATGTGGGCAATCTCCCGTTGCTGGGCCTCGTGCTGGCGCCGCTGATGCGCCAAGGCTTCGGCCCGCTGCCGTTCAAAGGCCGAGTAGCCGCCTCGGTACAGGGTGGCTCGACCGCCTTCGATGTGCAGGCTGTGGGCAGTGGCCCGGTCCAGGAACTCGCGATCGTGGGCGATGACCATCAGGGTGCCGGGAAAGCGGCGCAGCCAGCTCTCCAGCCAGAGAGTCGCTTCCAGATCCAAGTGATTGGTGGGTTCATCGAGCAGCAGCAGGTCCGCCGGGGCCGTCAGCGTCCTCGCCAAATTCAAGCGGATGCGCCAACCTCCGGAGAAGGCAGCATGCGGCTTATTGAATTCGTCCGGCCCGAAGCCCAAGCCGTGCAGGATGGCGCCGGCCTGGGCGGCGGCTTGGTAGCCGCCGAGGTCGTCGAAGCGCATGTGCAGTTCCGCCACCCGCTCGGGGTCGCCGTCCGGTTCCGCGGCGGCGAGCTCCGCTTCGACGCGCCGCAACGCCCGGTGCCCATCGAGCACGAATTCCAAGGCTGGCCGCTCGCTGGGGGCCAAGTTCTGGGCCATGTGCTCGATTCGCCAGCTTCGGGGCCGAACCAGATCGCCGTTCTCCGGGTTCAGGCGCCCCTGGATCAGTTCAAAGAGCGTCGTCTTGCCGACCCCGTTGCCGCCGACCACACCGACCTTCTGCCCCGCGTGCACGGTAAAGGCCAGACCTTCGAAGATGGCGCGTTCGGCCCTTCTGAAGGTAACATCCAAGGCTTGCAGCACGGGACTGCGGAAGGCCGGCCGGGCAGCCGGTCAGGCGGAAAGACGTTGTGGTCGTGGGCCTTTGGGAGGCCCCGGTGCGGTACGCCGCCGGCTGCCAAGAACCGATCTGGCCTTTGCCGGAATGCCGCCGCCGGCTTCGGCCGAGGGACGGCCAGCGGCTAACGGCCGCGGACGGTCGGCGCGAGCCGGCATTTGGTCCTCGACCCAATCGACAAGCGCCCGCCACGCGGTCATTTCCTTGCGGGCGGAGCGGACGTCGAACAGATCCGCCACCCCAAGGCCGGAGCCCATCGCATCGCCGTACAGCGGACTGTCGCGCAAGGTGACGGCTACGGGAACGTTCAGGCAGCCCAAAAAGTGCATCAGGCGAGCCTGCGCCGCGGTGTTGTGCTGCACCCGGTTGGCGATGACGCCGATGGGACGCGGCGCGGCGCGGAACTTGGGCCTAGTCATGATTGCGGTGATGAACCGTTCGCCGGCGCGAATGTCGATGGTGGATGGCAGCACTGGCACCAGGATGACATCCGTCATCGCGACCAGCTCATCGACTTCCCGCTCGGAGCCGCTGGTGTGCCCGTCGATGACGATACGGTCAAGCGCTGGTCTGCCCAGACCAGTCAGCTCGACTTGCGGCGCATCCGCAGGCCGCTGCGCGGTCCAGTAAGCGCCCGAACCCTGGCCGTCGTTGTCAACCAATCCCACGGCCACTCCCCGCATCGCGTAGGCGGCGCAAAGGTTGGTGGCCACCGTCGTCTTGCCGCAGCCGCCTTTGGCGTTAACCACCAGTATTCGGCGGCAGTGCTCCGAACTTCGCGCTTCGGCTGTTTTCGTTGTCAAGTGTCACCCCCGCATCTGGCGGCGGAGTTTCTTTCCCGGCAGCGGAATATAGCACTGGCGACCGGGTTTGTCGTCTTGTGGTCACCGTTCCTGGGGTCGCCGTTCCCTGGTTTTCTCGTCACTCATCGCCGTCAACCCCGTTGCCGTCGCATAATGAACCGCGTGGACGCCTCAGCGCCGAAGATACTTGGGCGACGCTGGCCGATTTGGGCGAAATCAACATCAGGGCCGACAACCAGCACGATACGCCGACCGTTCTGGATCTGTCCCGACGTCACGAACTCTCCGTTTACGATGCAGCCTATCTCGAAGTCGCCTTGCCGCGGGACCTGCCTCTGGCGTCGCTCGACCGACGACTCGGTCAAGCCGCTACGGCCAGCGGTGCGAATTCGCTGGCCGTCAGGTGGTAAGGGGCTGCATCCGCGACGCGCGGGTGCCGTCCGCTGCGCCGCATGTTCGCCGATGGTCGAGATGCGCTCGTCCTTTGGCGCGGAGTTTCCCGGACGCGAAACTCCAAACGACCCCTCGGCCACCAAGGGCCGAGGGGTCGCATTGATGATGTAGCCGAAACCCGCCACAATCGCGCCTCTTTGACTTGTTGACTTGAGGTTGAGGTATGGACCGTTCGGACATTGAGCATTTTGACGTCATCATCGTCGGCGCCGGGGTTTCCGGCATCGGCGCCGCCTGTCATCTGCGGCGCCAATGCCCGGACCGGACCTTCACCATTCTGGAGGGCCGCGATGCCCTCGGCGGCACTTGGGATCTGTTCCGCTATCCCGGCATTCGCTCCGACAGCGACATGCACACGTTCGGCTACAACTTCAAGCCGTGGATTGATCCCAAGTCAATCGCCGATGGGCCGTCGATTTGGGCCTACGTCGACGAGGCGGCGGCGGAACATGCCATCGGCCCCCACATCCAGTTCCGCCAGCGGGTCGCTGCCGCCACCTGGTCGAGTGCTGACGCGCGCTGGACCGTTGAAGTCGAGGATGCCGAGTCCGGGGCCGAGCGCCGCATAAGCTGCGGCTTCCTGTTCATGTGTGCCGGCTACTACAACTACGACCAGCCGCATCGGCCCGAATTCCCCGGCATCGAGCAGTTTCAAGGGCCGGTGATCCATCCGCAAATCTGGCCGGAAGCACTCGACTACACGGGCAAGCGCATCGCCGTGATCGGTAGCGGCGCCACCGCCATGACCTTGGTTCCGGCCATGGCGGAGCAGGCGGCGAAGGTGACCATGGTCCAGCGTTCGCCCACCTACGTGGTGTCGCGCCCGGATCGGGACGCCATCGCCAACGGCCTGCGCAAGCTGCTGTCCGAGCGGCTGGCCTACGCCATTACCCGCTGGAAGAACGTGCTGATGCAGCACTACTTCTACCATCGCACCCGGGTGGCTCCGGAGGCGATCAAGGCCAAGCTGCTCGCTGCGGTGCGCAAGCAATTGGGGGCCAGCTACGACGTGGACACCCACTTCACCCCCAGCTACTACCCTTGGGACCAGCGCCTGTGCCTGATCCCCAACGCCGATCTGTTCAAGGCCATCAACAGCGGCCAAGCCGAGGTCGTCACCGACGGCATTGCCGGCATCACGGCCAGCGGCGTGCAGCTTGAATCCGGTCAGCACATTGACGCCGACATCCTGGTCACCGCCACCGGCTTGACTCTTGAGGTGCTCGGTGGCGTCAGGTTCAGCGTCGATGGCGAGCCGGTCCACTTCCCGGACACCCTCAACTACAAAGGCATGATGTACTCCGGCGTACCCAACTTGGCCAGCGTCTTCGGCTATGTCAACGCCTCCTGGACCCTGCGCGCGGACCTGACCGCCGAGTACGTCTGCCAACTGCTCAACCGCATGCGGACACTCGGCATGCGCCAGTGTGCGCCGTTGCTCGGCGAGGATGAAGGCGACTTAGTCATTCAGCCTTGGATCGTCGGCTTTGCCCCAGGCTACATCGCCCGCGCCATGCACCGCTTCCCCAAGCAGGGCGACCGCGACCCTTGGCGCAACACCCAGAACTACCTGCAGGATCGCAAGATGGTGCGCCGTGGGGTTCTTGAGGACGGGGTGCTGACCTTCAGCAATCCAGTGTCTGGCGCAAACGAGGCCAGTGCGCCGTTGTCCCCGGAGGAATCTGCCCGCGAAGCCGCCTAGCGAACCGCCTGCCTCCTCAACCAAGCCACCAGATCCAGCTTGACTCCACAGTAGTTTCGCGTAGCGAAACTACCAACGCGACCGTCAGGTCGCGCTTTCTCAACCGGCCAAGATGCCCTCAAGCCACCAGATCCAGCTTGACTCCAAAGTAGTTTCGCGTAGCGAAACTACCAACGCGACCGTCAGGTCGCGCTTTCGCGTAGCGAAACTACCAACGCGACCGTCAGGTCGCGCTTTCGCGCAGCGAAACTACCAACGCGAGCCGGAGGCTCGCGCAGGAGCGAAGGCGAACAGCAGGTTGCCGGCCATGCGGTCGCCGAAGAGGTAGCCGGAGTTGACCAGCACATGGCCTTCGGCGACCACCGGGCCGTCGGCTTCAATGGAGCCCCCGTGGCCTTCCTCGCCGGAGATCGTGACGAATGGGTGGTTGGTGTCGAAATCCCAAAGCAGTTTGCCATCCGTCGCCCGGTAGGCCCGCAGGTGACCGTCGAACGCGCCGGCGAAGACCACGCCGGGCATGGCGGTAACGGCCGCGGAAAAGCCGGGATCACAAGCTGGACGATCTTCAGCCGCGCAGACATCCGGAGCGGGGGCGTGCCAGAGGATTTCGCCGCTGGCCGGATCCAGGGCAAACAAGCCGGGCTTCGCCACACCCTGCTCCAAGCCGGTGAACACGGTGTCCGCGTTGGGGGCGTAGATGCGCCCCTCGCCAGCCGCCATGCCCCAATGCACGCCGCCGGCAAAGCCGCCGCGCCCGATGCGCGTCTTCCACAGGCGCTTGCCGCCGGCGTCCGGATCCAAGGCGAACACATGGCCGGACTTCTGCCCCGCCACTAGGACCTCCTTGCCGTCGTTGAGCCGCACCAACATGGGCGGGGCGCCGATGTCGAGGTCGGGACCGTTCTCTTCGGGGCAGTTTTCGCCGCCGCCGATGAAGCAGGCCATGTTCCAGGCGTCCCGCGCCAAGGCTTGGTGGGACCAGGCCAGTCGGCCCGATTCGAGATCAAACGCCAGCACCGCATCGCTGGTATCCGCGGCGGGCGAAGTGTAGGCCTCGCCGGTGCCGGCATAGAGCCGTCCGCGCCGGGGGTCAAGGGTTGGGCTGTTCCAGATCGGCGCGCCAGCGGGGGCGAAGCGCTGCGCGCCGGTGGGGTTCCTGCCCACCGGCATCGGCGCCTCGGCGATTGAGTGGGCGGTCCAGAGAATGCGCCCGTCGCTGGCGTCGACAGTGGTGACGCCGCCACGAAAGGTGCAGCAGGGATAGCCGGGGTCGGCGGCGCTGGCCCATTCCTTGGAGGACAACGGCGCATAGACCCGGCCTTGGTGGTAACGCGGCGACCCGGTCAGGGTCACTTCCGGGTGCTGTTCCACCCGCGTTCGCCAGATGAGAGCGCCCCCTGCGGAATCCACGGCGTAGAGCTCGCCGCGAATGTCGCCAAAGAAAAGCCGTCTCCCGGATTCATCCGCCGTGATGGCGGAGCGAACTTCAACATCGGCCTTGAACGTCCAGCGGGCGCAGCCGCTGTCGAGGTCCAGCGCATAGACGGTGCCATCCTGGCTGCCGACGTAAACCACGCCGCCATGCACGCTCGGCTGGCTGCGGGCGCGGCTGGCGCCCGGGTAGGCGAAGACCCACTTGACAGCCAGCCGGGGCACGTCTGCGGCGTCGAGTCCGGCGACGGCAGCGGGCACGAAACGGGTGTTCTCCAAGTTGAAGCCCCAGCCGTTCAGGCGCGGCGGGCTGGGCGGCGTCGGGTCTAGGGGGCCGCTGCAGCGTTTCACGGGTACGGCACTTTGCGTTGCGCCGCCGAGATAGTCGGCCAACGCCCGGCGTTCGCCATCGCTCAAGTCCTCGACATGCTCGCGCATGGTGCCATCGGTGATGGCGGCGTATATGGGCTCGGCCCCCATGATCTGAAAGGTCACCAGGTGCGGTGCCCGCGGCACGGTGCCCTGATGGCAGTGGTTGCAGCGAGCCTCGAAGAGCGCGGCTGGACTGGCCGGCTCTGTGGCTCGAAGCGTTGGGGAAAGAGCGAGCGCGGCCAGCGCAGCCGCGCCCAGCAGGCCACGCATCAAGGCGTCACGCCCGGTTCGTTGTAGTTCCAGATGTGCTTGAGCACCCGCCAGGAGCCGTCCTCCTGACGGCGCAGCACGTCCAGGAACTTGCGCAGGCTGCTGATGCGCTCGCCGCTGCCCTTGGGCATCCGGTGGATGACGTAGTCGTAGCGGGCGTAGGCGAGGTCGCCGTCCACCTCGACTGTGCCGGGGTCAACCACCTCGATCTCAAAGCGGTCCTGCTCGAACACCGGCCCGAGGAACTGTCCGTAGTGGTCCCGCCCCCGAATTGGCGGGGCGTCAGTAGGCAGCAACTCAACATCGGCGTCGAGCACCGCCAGATAACCATCGATGTCACCCGCCTCCACCGCTCGGTTCCACGACGCCTGCAAGGCGCGGATGGCGGCAGCGTCCGCAGCCGGGTCAGCTGCAAGCGGTATGGCCGCAAACAGAAGCGCTGAACAAATGAACGCTGACGCAAATCTCATGACATCGACCTCCCATGCCATGTTAGACACTTGAACATCAAGATGCCATTTGCGGTTTTTGGGAATTTGACCCCAAAGACGGCTGGGGATTGTCCTACGCCAAACTTCCCATTTGCCCATAGTTTGCCTCCGCCAAGCAGGCCACCATAGCGTTTCTGCAGCCGGAGACGTCCCAACGTGCCCCTCTTCCGTCCTGAAGTGCTGGCCGAGCGCAACGCCGAAAGATGGGGTTCCGCCGTTGCCTCCCGCGCACCGCGCTTGGTGCAGGCGAGCTTAGGCCTCGTGTTGGTCGGCTTGCTCGGCATGACCGCGGTGCTTGGCTTGGAATACGCCCGCAAGGTCCGCGTCAGCGGCTATCTCGAACCCAAGGGCGGCATCGCCGAAGTGACCGCCTCACAGGGTGGCCGATTGGCGGCGCTCCACGTCGGCGAACGGGATCATGTGGGGCGGGGTCAAGTGCTGGCAGTTCTCGACCACGACCAGTACAGCGAGCAGGGGCACCAAGTTCATCTCGAGGAGGCCGCCTATCTGCGGGCTTCCATTGAACGGCTTGAACAGCGGATGCGCACCGCTGAGCAGCGGCGGGCGACGGACACCGAGGCGTTGCGGGAGGAGCTCGGCTATCGGGTGGCGGAGCGCGGCGCGCTCGCCGAGGAGCTGCGCTTTGCGGCGCAGCGCAAAGCGTTGCGCGGGGCCGCGGAAAAACGGGCGCTGAGGCTGCTCGCGGATGGCCTGCTTGCCGCCGCCAGCTACGATCAGGAGCGCCAAGCCACCCTGACCGTCGCCCAGGCCGTCAGCCAACTCCGTCGCGCCTTGGCCGACAACCAACGACAGTCGGCCCAAGGCCGCCAAGCCCTCGCGCGCCTTGAACGCGAGCATCAAGCCCTGCGCCTGCAGTTGCAGCAGGAGCAGGCCGACTTGGCTCGGCAGCTGGCACGCTTAGCGGAACAGCGGCAAACCGCGGTGGTTGCGCCCAAGGGCGGCGTCGTCACCTTTGTGCAATTCACCGTTGGCGACCGGGTGCGTGCCGAGCAAGTGCTCATGACCGTGGCGCCCGTCGATGCGGCGTCGCAATTGGTCCTGCTGGCCGACGCCGCCGCAGCCGCCGACATCGCCGTCGGGGACGAAGTGCGCTTCAAGGCGCTGGGAGGGCAGCGCCGGCGCAGTCCCATCGGCGCGGCCATTGTTCGCGAAGTTAGCCAAGCGCCACGCAAGCCCTACCAGCTGCGCAGCTGGATTGCGGTGGACGGACCGGTGTTTCGGGCGAGGGCCGAGGTGCTGCGGCATCCTGAAGGCCTGGCCATGAAGGGCGGCCTGCGGGTGGATGCCTTCGTCGTCACCGAGTCGCACAGGCTGTGGCGCTGGCTGCTGGAACCGCTGACCGCCGCCGTGGAGAGCCTGTAAGTGCTCAATCTCGGTTGGGCGCGCAAAGTGCCCGTGATGATGCAGGCCGAAGCCAGCGAGTGCGGTCTGGTGAGCATGGCCATGATTTCCGCCTTCCATGGCCGCCATCTGGATCTGGCCGACATGCGCAGCCGCGGCCTGCTCAGTGCCCGCGGCGCCACGCTCAACGATCTGGCGGCAATGGCGGCTGCCGAAGGCTTCCAGACCCGGGGCCTGCGCTTGGAGCTGGACCACCTGAACCAGCTCCAGGCGCCAGCCGTCCTGCACTGGGATCTCAACCATTTCGTGGTGCTGGTCAAGGCGGGGACCCGTCACGTCCGCGTTCACGACCCCGCCTTGGGGCACCGCAAGCTGTCCTACGAGGAAGTCTCCCGGCACTTCACCGGCGTCGCCTTGGAACTGCGGCCAGCCCCCGGATTTCAACTCCAAGCGCCGCCGCCGAGACTGAAGATTTGGCATCTGTGGCGCGGTGCGGGAGCGCTCAACAGAAATCTGGCGGCCATCTTCGCGCTGTCGATGCTGCTGCAACTCACGCTCATCGCGGCGCCCTTGCATCTGCAGTGGGCCATCGACCAAGGTGTCGCCCATGCGGACGGTGAACTGATCGCCCTGCTGGCGTTCGGCTTCCTCTGCGTTTTGGCCATCGAGCTCGCTGCCCAGTTGCTGCGCGGTTGGCTGATCGTGCGCCTGACCCACTGGGTGGCGTTCGAGTTCGCCTGCAATCTCTTGGCGCACATGCTCCGGCTGCCGCTGGACTGGTTTGAGAAGCGGCACTTGGGGGATCTGACCTCCCGTTTCGGCTCCCTCGGCCCGGTTCAGGATGCCCTGACCCGAGGGTTGGTGACGGTCTGCGTTGATGGTTTCATGGCCCTGGCCATGCTGGTGATGCTGCTGGGCTACGACGCCGGCCTGGCGGCCATCGTGCTGTGCGCCTGCGCCCTCTACCTGCTCGCCCGGCTGGTCCAAATCCCGGCTCTGATGCGCACGTCAATGGATGAGATCCACGCTGGCGCGAAGGCGGAGACCAGCTTCCTGGAGTCCATGCGCTCAATGCCCGCGGTGCGCGCCTACGGCCAAGAGCCTGGCCGCCTCGAACGTTGGCAGAACCATCAAGCCGAAGCGCTGAACGCCGGCATTCGGCGCGCCAAGCTGCTGTTGATCGGCGACGGCGCCCTGACCCTGATCTTTGGCGTGGAAACCATCGCCGTCATTTACTTCGGCGCAATGCATGTGCTCGACGGCGTCCTGTCCATTGGCATGCTCTACGCCTTTCTCAGCTACAAAAACAACTTCACCGGCCGCTTCGGCGAACTGATCCGCCAGGGTTTGGAGCTGCGCCTGCTGCGGGTGCATCTCGAACGCCTGTCGGACCCCTACTCGGCGGTGCCCGAACTGTCGATGAGGCCACCCTCCGCGCAACCGGTGAGCGGCAACCTCGAACTCGATGGCGTAGGCTTCCGTTACGGCGAGCGGGAGCCTTGGGTGTTGAAGGACGTGGGCCTGACCCTGCCGGAAGGCACCTTTGTGGCCGTTATCGGGCCCTCGGGAGGGGGCAAGACCACCTTGCTAAAATTGCTGCTCGGCCAAGCGGTCCCAACGCTCGGCGAACTGCGCTTGGCCGGGCGCCTGGTCGATGACGAGTGGCGGCAACGCTACCGGGGTTCGATCGGCGTGGTCCTGCAGGACGATGTCCTGTTCGCCGGGAGCCTTGCGGCCAACCTGTCCCTATTTGATCCCAAACTGGATCAGGAGCGCCTTCAGGAGGCCTGCCGGCTCGCCGCGGTGGATGAGCTGGTCGCTAGCCTGCCAATGGGCTTTGAGACCCTCGTCGGCGACATGGGCTCCGCGCTTTCCGGTGGCCAGGTGCAGCGCCTGCTGCTCGCTCGGGCGCTGTACCGTAAACCTCGCTTTCTCTTTCTGGACGAAGGCACCGCACACTTGGACCCTGCCAACAAAGCCCGAATTCACGAAGTGATCGCCCACTTACCCTGTACGCGAGTGCTTGCAACACACGACCCGGACCTCGCCGCCTTGGCCGATCAGGTCTATTGGGTCGAAAACGGCGTTGTCCGTGCCGTGCAGGCCCATGAGTTGGCCCCTCGGGCGGCTTGACTTGGCGGTGCAAACCACCCCTCGGACAAGAACTCCTAGCATGTACACACTCCAGTATTCACAAATACGCCAATAGGGCGTAGTCTATGCGCAGATATACTCACGAGCGGTCCAAGATGTCGAATCTCGAAGACCAGTCGAGCGTTGCAGGCAAACGTTCAATGCCAACGCGGCTGTTCCGCAACGGCAATAGCCAAGCCGTGCGCATACCCAAAGCGCTCGCCTATGAAGGCGTTGGCGTCAGGGTCGAGATTGAGCGCCGAGGCGATGAGTTGGTCGTGCGTCCGGTCAAGCAACAACTTGACGGGCTCGTGGACGCCTTCCGACGGTTGCGCCCGTACGTCCAAGGGTTTGAGCGCGACCAACCCACTCAAGAACCTAGGGGTAGGGACGTCGACCCTTCTCGGTCATCGGATTGAGGCCAAGCCCCGTTCCCACCTGAAAGAGAAAAAAGCGACGTACACAAACAGATTCGCGACACCATTGCATCAATTCCCGTCGCACCCAAGATCGCGCCCTATAACACTTATCAAGTGGTTAGCGAGACAAATCCCATGCGTTACATGCTCGATACAAACATCTGCATCTACGCGATGCTGACTGAAAATGAGAATCTGAACCGCAGGCTTGGGGAATGCCAAACCGGCGACCTCCTCATGTCAACCGTCACTTTGGCCGAGCTTGAAACCGGGTTTGCGAAAAGCGTCGATCCAACGGGAGCGCACAAAGCAGCGGAGGCCGTTCTTGACGCCATCACCGTCGTGCCCTTCGATGCGGCGGCGGCCCGTGCCTTCGGCCGCATTCAGGCGGTCACACCTTCCAGACGCGGCGCCTATGACCGCCAGATCGCCGCCCATGCGCTATCCCTTGACCTTGTCTTGGTAACCAACAACGAAAAGGATTTTGCTGGCATTCCAGGACTGATTGTGGAGAACTGGACGAAGACCGGAGCGTGGAGCAACGATCCGATATCAAGAGAATAAGATTCAAAGGCTCTAAAAGCGCATCACCTCCGCGCTGAGGTTGGCGAGGTTGACTATCCCCACGGCGTTGTGGCCTGCCATGTGCCCGGCGCACTCGCCGGGGTTGAAGATGGTCAGTCCCCGTTCCCGCTCCAAGCGGTAAAGGTGAGTGTGGCCGTGCAGTGCCAACTCGTGCTCCGCGCTGAGAAAGCCGGTGAACTCCAGCGGATCGTGCACCACCGCAATGCGCCGGCCATGCCAACGCAACTCCAGCGGTGGATCGGCAAATTGAAAGCCGTGGGCTGCAACCGCCCTGTCCAGACTCTCGCGCTCCAGGTCGTTGTTGCCGAAAACGCCGTGCAGGGGCGCTTTGAGGTGAGCGAAGACGTCTAGGGTCTTGGCTTGGGTGATGTCGCCGGTGTGGATGACGCGCTCGACGCCGGCAGCGTTGAACAGCTCAACGATCCGGGCGACGTTCTTCAGGTTGTTGTGGGTGTCGCTGACGACGCCAATGCGCATGGGGCATCGGGGGGCTGCGCATCTTGATATCCGGATGCGCAGCCGCTCTCCTAAGGGTCAGGCCGCCGCAGCTAGGCCCGCTCAAGGATGTGGATGCCGCAGGCGCTGCCGAGGCCGATCACGTGGGTCATGCCGATGCGGGCGCCCTCCACCTGTCGTTCGCCGGCTTCGCCGCGCAGATGGGTGGACACTTCATAGATGTTGGCAATGCCGGTGGCACCCAAGGGGTGGCCCTTGGACAGCAGGCCACCGGAGACATTGACCGGAATGCGGCCGCCGAGCGCGACTTCGCCCTCGTCAATCACGCGTCCAGCCTCGCCATCACCGCATAGGCCCAAGTTCTCGTAGTGCAGGATCTCGGCGGTGGCGAAGCAGTCGTGCAGCTCGACGAGATCGATGTCGTCGGGGCCGAGGCCAGCCATTTCATAGGCCTTGGCTGCTGCCTCCCGGGTGCAGGTGTTCACGTCCGGCATCACCAGGTCGCGCTCCTGCCAGCGGTCGGAGGTCATTACCGAGGCGCGCACCTTGACCGCGCGGCCCATCAGTCCGAGTTCCTTGGCTTTCCTTTCCGAGGCGATCACCGCCGCCGCCGAGCCATCGACGTTCACCGAGCACATCAGCTTGGTGTTGGGATAGGAGATCATCTCTGCGTTCATCACCGTCTCGAGCGGGGTCTCGATCTGGTACATCGCCTTCGGGTTCATGGTGGAGTGGTGGTGGTTCTTCACTGACACCTTGGCGAACTGCTCAAAAGTGGTGCCGTACTTGCGGGCGTGCTCCATGCCGGCTTCCGCAAACACCGCGGGCATGGTGCCCGAGCCGAGCAGCCCCTCCTTGGGAATGCCGGTGGCGCCGCCCGCGCCGCCGAGCAGGCCCTTGCCCATCTGCTCGACGCCGACGGCGATGACGATGTCATACAGGCCCGCCTTGACCGAGGCCCAGGCCTCGCGGAAGGCGGTGGCGCCCGTCGCGCAGGCGTTGGAGACGTTGACCACCGTGATGCCGGTCTGGCCGATTTGCTGCAGGATTCGCTGGCCGACCATGCCGCTGGCCTGGCCGAGGTTGCCGCAGTACAGGGCCTCCATGTCCTGAATGCCAAGCCCGCAATCGTCGAGCGCCATCAACGCCGACTCGGCGCCGATGTCCGGCACGGATTTCTCCGGGAAGCGTCCGAACTTGATCATGTCCACGCCAACAACATATGCGTCAGTCATCTGAAATCTCCTTGCTTTGGATTCGCTTTACTGCTTTGGGGTTGAAACTCAATCGCCTCGCGGTCGGAACCTAACCGCTTTGTGGTGGAAAACTTAGCCGCTTCGCGGCTGAAAAAAGTAGGCCATGTAGGAATTGCCGTCCCGGTCCTTGCGCCCCAAGGCATCGTCAAAGACCACTTCGACGGGCATTCCGAATTCGATTTTGTCGGGGTCCGGCTCAATGTTGATGAGGTTGCCCTTGATGGCGGTGCCGTCATCGAGATCCACGATCGCGCTGATGTAGGGCACCTCGATGCCAGGGAAGGAGCGGTGGACGATGCAGTAGGAGTAAAGGCTGCCGGAATTCGGCAGGCGCACTGGATCGATTTGGTCCCGAGCGCCGCATTTGGAACAAACGCTGCGCTCGCCGAGAAAGGTCGCGCCGCAGGACTGGCATTTGTGCCCCTCAAGGTAAGGGTCGCCATCCTCAGGCAATTTCAGGTAGTCCACCGCAGGCAGTGGTTGGCTCATCAATCCTCCCTAATTTCAGGTCTTGGCTTTATTCGAACACGTGAGCATACACCAAAATGGCGGAGAAACAGCCCATGCCGCTCACAACTGCGTTGCAAGAGGCAGCTCGGTGCTGTTTTTGACTTCCGTGACGGCGATGTGGGAATGCAGTTCGTGGATGTAGGGATTGGTCAGCAAGGTGTTGCGGGCGAATGCCTCATAGTGCCGGATGTCGCGGGTGACGATCTTGAGCACATAGTCCCAGATGCCGGTCATCGTGTAGCACTCCACCACTTCGGGATGCGCGGCGATGGAGTTTTCAAACGCGCCGATGTCGCGGTAGCCCTCGGTGGCGAGACTCACGGTGGCGAAGGCGACCACCTCCATGCCCAATGCGCGGCGGTCGAGCAGGGTCACGCGCTTGCGGATGTAACCCGCTTGCTCCAGGCGGTTGAGTCGGCGCCAGCAAGGCGACTGAGAGAGGTTAAGCCGTTCGGCGAGGGCGTTGGTGCTCAGGCTCGCGTCGCTTTGCAGCAGACGGAGCATTTCCACTTCGATCTTTGACAGTGCTTTTGACATGGTTGTTTCCTCGTGCATTCCATTTTTGAATAATTTATGCGAAATTTGATCGATAATCGGAAGATTTAGAAGAAATTTTCCCCGAATACAGGAGTAAATTCTAGCTCGAACCGGCATTCGGAGGACAAGTTGTCCCATGGCGAAGCATTCAGCCGCACTACGGTCCGTCTCCCTCGACGACAAATACGCCCTGAATGCCACTGACGCCTATCTGACCGGCATTGAGGCCTTGGTCCGGCTGCCCATCCTGCAGCATCAGCGCGATCTGCGGCAGGGGCTCAACACGGCGGGATTGGTTTCCGGCTACCGCGGCTCGCCGCTGGCCGGACTCGACCAGGCCCTGTGGCGGGCCAAACCCTGGCTGGAGCGCCACAACGTCCGTTTCAGCCCAGGCCTGAACGAGGAGCTGGCGGCCACTGCGGTCTCGGGCAGCCAGCAGCTCGAACTGCACGCCGAATCCAAGTTCGACGGCGTATTCGGCATGTGGTATGGCAAGGGACCGGGCGTGGACCGCAGCGTCGATGCCTTCCGCCATGCCAACGCTTGCGGCACTGCACGGCACGGCGGGGTGCTGGCGGTCGCCGGCGACGACCACGCCTGCAAGTCGTCCACCCTGCCCCATCAATCGGAATACATCTTCATCGGCACTTCCATGCCCGTGCTCAATCCGGCCAACGTTCAGGAAGTGCTTGACTTCGGCATTCAGGGCTGGGCCCTGTCCCGCTACAGCGGCTGCTGGGTGGGATTGAAGGCCATTACTGAAACGGCGGACGCCGCCATGGTCGCCCGCATCGATCCGGGCCGGGTTCGCATCCACCTGCCGCAGGACTTCGACCTGCCTGCCGGCGGTCTGCACGCCCGCTGGCCCGACCAGGCGCTGGAGCAGGAACTGAGACTCAGCAAGCACAAGCTTGCTGCGGCGCGGGCGTTCGCCCGGGCCAACGGGCTCGACCGCATCGTCATCGACAGCCCCGAGCCCCGACTCGGCATCATCACCACCGGCAAGGCCTATCTCGACGTCCTGCAGGCCCTGGAGGATCTGGGCATCGACGCGGCGATGGCCGCCGGGGTGGGCCTGCGGATCCTCAAGGTGGGCATGAGCTGGCCGCTGCAGCCCGCCGCCGCCCACGAATTCGCCAAGGGACTCGAGGACATCCTGGTGGTGGAGGAGAAGCGTCCCATCATTGAGGACCAACTGACCAGCCAGCTCTACAACAACCCCGTGGCAAGCCGCCCCCGAGTGGTTGGCGAATTCGACGAGGAGGGCCGGGATCTGGTGCCGAGCCGAGGAGAATTGACGCCGGCTCTGGTGGCCCGCGCCATTGCCCGGCGCCTAGCCCGCTTCCACCGCTCCGAGGCCATGCAGGCGCGGCTCGACTTCCTCGACGCCAAGGAGCGATCCTTGGCCCGTCCCCGTCCCGCCGCCGAGCGCACGCCCCACTTCTGCTCCGGCTGCCCCCACAACAGCTCGACCCGGGTGCCCGAAGGCAGCCACGCCCTAGGCGGCATTGGCTGCCACTACATGGCCACTTGGATGCCGGACCGACCGACGAGCACATACACCCAGATGGGTGGCGAGGGCGCGGCCTGGATCGGCCAAGCGCCATTCAGCCACACCCCGCATGTGTTCCAGAACTTAGGCGACGGCACCTATTTCCATTCCGGCTCGCTTGCCATCCGCGCCGCCTTGGCGAGCGGGGTGAACATCACCTACAAGATCCTCTTCAACGAGGCGGTGGCCATGACTGGCGGGCAACCCATCGACGGGGACCTGTCGATGGGCAAATTGTTGCGGCAACTGGACGCCGAGGGTGTTCGGCGCATCGTCTTGGTCTCCGATGACCCGGATGCTTGGCGGGGCCGATTCGATGACCTGTCCGACTGCAGCATTCACCATCGCGACGAGTTGGACGCTGTGCAGCGACAACTGCGATCCTATCGGGGGGTCTCGGTACTCGTCTATGCGCAACCCTGCGCCGCTGAGAAGCGCCGCCGGCGCAAGCGGGGATTGACGGTGGACCCGCCGCAGCGAGCCTTCATCAATGAAGCGGTTTGCGAGGGCTGCGGCGACTGCGGTGAGGCTTCCAACTGCCTGTCGGTGGTGCCCAGCGAAACCGAGTTGGGCCGCAAGAGGCGCATCGATCAGAGCGCCTGCAACAAGGACTTCAGTTGCCTGAAAGGATTTTGCCCGAGTTTCGTCACCGTGGTTGGCGGCACACTGGCCAAACGGGAAACGGCGGCTGGCCAGCCTTTTGCGACGCTGCCGGAGCCGCCGCTGCCCGGTCTGGACCGACCCTGGAATGCCGTTGTGACCGGCGTTGGCGGTACCGGCGTGGTGACCGCGACCGCACTGGTGGCCATGGCCGCACACCTTGAGGGGAAGGGCTGCGCTACGCTGAACCAAACCGGCCTGGCGCAGAAGTTTGGCGCCGTGATCAGCCACTTGCGCATCGCCCCCCACCAAGACGCCATCAAGGCGGCGCGCGTGCCCGCTGGCCAAGCCGACCTGCTGCTCGGTTGCGACCTCGCTGTTTCGGCCAGCTTCGAAACCTTGGCCAAGGTTGATGCCGAGCGCACTCAGGCCGTCGTCAATAGTGCCGAACAGTCCACGGCCGCGTTCGTGCTCGATCCCGACCTCGACTTGCATACCGAGGCCATGCAGCAGACGATTCGCGATGAGGCCCGCGCCGCGTCCTGCCACTTCATCGACGCCACGGCCACCGCCACCGAACTGCTCGGCGACGCCATCGGCGCCAACCTCTTCCTGTTGGGCTTTGCTTGGCAGCAGGGCTTGATCCCGGTCAGCCGGGTCGCGTTGGAACGGGCTATCGAACTCAACGGGGTTGCGGTGGATGCCAACAAGCAGGCGTTCCTGTGGGGGCGCCGCGCCGCCCACGCGCCCGACCAGGTGCGGCGGCTCATGGCCAAGCCCGGCCAACGCCGCCCTCGCTCGCTGGAGGCGTTGATTGAGGATCGCAGCCGCCGCTTGACGGCCTACCAGAACGCCACCTATGCGAAAGCCTACACGGCGTTCGTCGCTCGGGTGCGCAAACACGACACCGACGGCGAGCAGCGGTTGACCCGAGCCGTCGCGTCCAGCCTGCACAAGCTGATGGCCTACAAGGACGAATACGAGGTCGCCCGCCTGTACAGCGACGGCGAATTCAGGCGCCAGCTCGAAACGCAGTTCAGCGGCGACTACCGGCTGCGCGTGCATCTGGCGCCACCGCTGCTCGCCAAGCGCGATCCCGCCACGGGCCATCCCTTGAAGCGGGCCTTTCCCGGCTGGACGTTGCAGTTGTTTGGCCTGCTGGCCAAGTTCCGCTTCCTGCGCGGCACGACCTGGGATCCCCTCGGGCACACCGGCGAGCGCCGTCGGGAAAGGCAGGACATCGACGAGTACCGAACGCTGATCGAAGGGCTTTTGCCGCGCTTGACCAGCGCCAACTACGATCAGGCGGTGGCGCTCGCCAAGCTGCCCTTGCGACTGCGCGGGTTCGGGCACGTCAAGGATGCCAATCGCGCCCAACTCGCCGAGCAGCGCGACCGGCTGCTGCGGGCCTTTGCCGGGACCGATCCCACCGACGCAGTGCGGATCATCGACCCCAACATCAGCGAGGCGACCTGAAATGTCATCCGTTTTTTCCAACGAAGCCTTCAAAGACCACGAGTTGGTTGCCTTCCGGCACGACCGGGAGACTGGCCTGAACGCCATCATCGCGATACACGACCGCACCTTGGGACCGGCGGCGGGCGGCTGCCGCATGCACCCCTACGCCAGCGAGGCGGATGCGCTTCGGGATGCGCTGCGGCTGTCCCAGGGCATGACCCGCAAGTCGGCGCTGGCCGGACTGCCCTTCGGCGGCGGCAAGGCGGTGATCATCGGCGACCCACGTCGGGACAAGACCAGGCGCCTGCTGGAGTCGATGGGCGACTTCGTCGAGAGCTTGGGAGGACGCTACCTGACCGGCGAGGACTCCGGCATCGGCTTGGATGACGTGCGCGTGATGGCAACCCGAACAGCCCATGTCGGCGGTCTGCAGCCCGGCGCTGAACATGGCGGCGACCCGTCACCGACCACCGCCTATGGGGTCTATCTGGCCATGCGGGCAGCGGTTGGCCATCGGTTCGGCAGCGACGCGATGGGTGGCCTGCGGGTGGCGATCCAAGGATTGGGGCAGGTGGGCCTGCACTTGGCCGGATTGCTGGCCGCCGACGGTGCGCGGGTTTACGGCACTGATGTGCGCGCCAACCTGATTGCGCGGGCCGTGACCCGGTTTGGCATCACGCCCGTTGTCGATCCGGCCGAAATACTGGCCAAGCCAGCGGAAGTGTTCGCGCCTTGCGCCTTAGGCGCCGTGCTTGACCGCCAGAGCATCGCCGGGCTTAAGGCAGCCATCGTGGCGGGCGCGGCCAACAACCAGCTCGCCACCCCTGGTGACGGCGACCGTCTTCACCAGCGGGGCATCCTCTACTGCCCCGACTTCCTGATCAATGCCGGCGGCATCATCGACATTCATCACCAGCGCCTCGGCAGCAGCAAGGCCCGAATGCGCGCCCATGTGCAGCGCATCCCCGACACCCTGCTCAAGGTCATTCGCCGCAGCGAAGCCGCCCAACGATCGCCTGCCGAGGTTGCGGACGAGGAGGCCGATGACATCGTCCACTGCGCTTGGCGTGGACGCGCGCCGGTTGACGTCCCGCAGCTGCGAACGGCTTGACAGCGCGCCTTGTCCGGCCACGCCCCGATAAGAGCCCTTCTTGCTTGGCCAATACTCCCCGATTGAAGTTGACCTCAGGGGAGTTGGGCAACTCGCTGCCCTTCGCCAGGCCGGGGAGGACAGGCGAGATCAACTCGGCATGGAGGTCGATATGCCGTCCAAGCGCAAGCCATGGGGTTTGATTGGAGGCGTCCTAACGAACCCCCGCGTCTTGCTTCGCCAACGCCGGCAATGGGGGCCGTTCACTCCTGCTTGCCCAACGCCTCCTTGAGCAGTTCGTTGACCCGTCGCGGATTAGCCTTGCCGCCAGTCGCCTTCATGACCCGGCCCACGAAGAAGCCGAGCAGCTTGTCCCGGCCCGCGCGGAACTGTTCGGCCTGCTGAGGATGTCCAGCCACGATGTCCTTGATCAGGGCCGTCAGCTCGGCGGAGTCCTGCATCTGCCTCAAGCCCTGAGCTTTGATGATCTCATCCACGTCGGCCGCCCCCGCCCAGAGCGTGTCGAAGACGATTTTGGCGGTCTTTGACGACAGGGTTTGGTCGTTGATGCGGGCAGTCAGCCGGCCCAGTGCGCCCGCCGTCACGGGCGATGCGTCAATGGACAAGCCTCCGCGGTGAAGCTTGGCCGTCAGCTCGCCCATCACCCAGTTGGCGATGCGCTTGGCGTCGCTGCCGTCCGCGCCCGTGGCCGCCTCGAAGTAGTCCGCCACCTCCGGCTCCCGGGTCAGCCAGCTGGCGTCGTAGTCGCTCAATCCGAATTCCTCGCGGAAACGGCGGCGGCGGGCGCCTGGCAACTCCGGCAGTTCGGTGCGCACCGCCTCGATGAAAGCCTCATCGATCACCACTGGCAGCAGGTCCGGATCCGGGAAGTAGCGGTAGTCGTCGGAAAACTCCTTGCCGCGCATGGGTCGGGTCTCGTCCTTCGCCGCGTCGTACAGCCGGGTCTCGCGCAACACCGGCAAGCCGGCTTCCAGGCGGTCGGTCTGCCGGTCGATCTCGAAGCGGATCGCCTTTTCCACAAAGCGGAAGGAATTGATGTTCTTGATCTCGGTTCGCTCGCCGAGCGCTTCCTGCCCTTGGGGACGCACCGAGACGTTGGCATCGCAACGCATGCTGCCTTGGGAGAGGTCGCCGTCGCAGATGCCGAGATAGCGCACCAGGCTGTGGAGCTGACGAAAGCAGGCCGAGGCCTGTTCCGGGGTGTGCAGGTCCGGGGCGGAAACCACTTCGAGCAGGGGCGTGCCGGCCCGGTTGAGATCGACGCCGGTTTGGCCGGCGTAAGCGTCGTGAATGGACTTGCCGGCGTCCTCCTCCAAGTGGGCGCGCACGATGCGCACGTCGATGGCGGCGCCGTCATCAAGCGGCACCTCCAGCCGGCCGGGGCCAACGATCGGCGCCGCCAACTGGCTGATTTGGTAGCCCTTGGGCAGGTCTGGGTAGAAGTAGTTCTTGCGGTCGAAGCCGCTGCGCTCGCAGACCTCGGCGCCGATGGCCAAGCCGAACTTGACCGCCATGCGCACCGCCGCCTCGTTCAGCACCGGCAACACCCCTGGCAACCCCAAGTCAACTGGACAGGCCAAGCTGTTTGGCGGTGCGCCGAACTGGTTGGCCGCAGCGGAGAATATCTTGCTTTGCGTGGCTAGCTGGACGTGAATCTCCAAGCCGATGACGGCTTCCCAATCGGCGTTCAAGGCGCCCCCTCTAGCGGTGGCCTCGCCTCATGCCAATTGGTGGCTTGTTGAAAGGCGGCGCCCGCCTGCAGTAGGCGCCGTTCATCAAAGTGCCTGGCGATCAGCTGCACGCCGACCGGCAGTCCTTCGTGCGGGCCGCAGGGCAACGAGATAGAAGGCAACCCGGCCAAGTTCACCGGAATGGTGCAGACGTCCTGCTGGTACATGGCGGTTGGGTTGTCGGTTAGCTGGCCGCGGCGAAAGGCCGTGCCTGGCGTGGTGGGGGCGAGCAGCAGGTCCACTTCGCCGAAGGCGGCGGCAAAGTCTCCCGCCACCAGGCGCCTGATCTTCTGCGCCTTGAGGTAGTAGGCATCAAAGTAGCCCGCCGACAGTGCGTAGGTGCCGGTGAGGATGCGGCGTTTGACCTCCGCCCCGAAACCTTCGCTGCGCGAGCGTTCGTAGAGGTCGGTCAGTGACGCCGGCTGCTCGCAGCGGTGGCCGAAGCGAACGCCATCGTAACGGGACAGGTTAGTGGACGCCTCGGCCCCGGCGATCACATAGTAGGCGGGCATGGCGGCGCGGATGTGCGGCAACGAGACCCCCCGGCAGCGAATGCCGAGCGCCTCCAAGGCCCGGCGGGCCTCGTCGATGCGTTGTTCGCCCTCGTTGATTTCACTGAAGAATTCATCGGCCAGGCCAATGGTCAGAGAACCGCTCGCGAGTCTGCCAACCCCGCTTTCCGGCACTGACTCGAGCCAAGGGTCGCGATGGGTGCTCGAAGTCGAGTCCCGAGGATCGAATCCGGCCATGACTGACAGCAGGAGGGCGGCGTCCTCCACGTCGCGAGCGAACACGCCCCCTTGGTCGAGGCTTGAGGCGAACGCGATCATGCCGTAGCGGGACACCCGCCCGTAGGTCGGCTTCAAGCCGGTGACGCCGCAGAAGCTGGCGGGCTGGCGAATGGAGCCGCCGGTATCAGTGCCGGTGGCGGCGGCGGTGATGCCAGCGGCGACGCAAGCCGCCGATCCGCCCGATGAGCCCCCGGGCGTGCGCTGCAACGCCCAAGGGTTGGCAGTCGGCCCGAAGTGGCTGGTCTCCGTCGATGAACCCATGGCGAATTCATCCATGTTCAACTTGCCAAGCGTCACGGAACCGGCGCTCTGCAGCCGGGCGATGGCCGTCGCCGTATAGGGCGCGGTGAAGGTGGCGAGCATCTTCGAGGCGCAAGTCGTGAGCCAGCCCTCGATGCAGAAGAGGTCCTTGTGGGCCAGCGGAATGCCGGTCAGCGGCCCGGCTGACCCACCCTGCAGGCGTCGGTCCGCAGCTTTGGCCGCGGCCATGGCCCGCTCCTCATCGAGCGTGATGAAGCAGTTCAGCGCCTCGTCCAAACGCCGGGCCCGGTCGAGCGCGGCCGCAGTGAGTTCGAGGCTCGTGCAATCGCCCCGTCCAAGCGCGTCGGCAAGCTGACGCAATGACGAAAACAGCGTCATTGGTCTATTCGACCACCCTTGGCACGAGGTAGAGCCCATCGCGGGCCTCCGGGGCGCCGGCTTGATAGCGTTCCCGATCGACGCGCTCCGTGGCTTCGTCAGCGCGCAGGCGTTGGGTGGCGTCGAGGGGATGGGCCAGCGGGTCAACGCCTTGGGTATCAACTGCCTGCATCTCATCGACCAACGCGATGATGCGCCGCAGGTCGCGCTCGACCGCCAAGCGCTCGTCACCGGCAAGGCGCAGGGCGGCCAGTCGAGCTAGGTGGTCAATGTCGATATCGTCTGCGTCCATGTCCGCGCCGCAAGCCATCCAAGGGGGTAAACACCAGAGTTTACTTGAAACTCCGTTCGCTGTTAGATTAGCGGGCTTAAGCGCGGCTTGTGGCCCGGAGCCGCTGGCGTTGGGAAAACTAGGCGCAATCCATGCTCAAATCCATACGCGGAATGTTCTCCCGGGATCTCTCCATAGACCTCGGCACGGCCAACACCCTGATCTACGTTCGCGAAGAGGGCATCATTCTCGACGAGCCTTCCGTGGTGGCGGTTAGAACCCAGGGGACCCAAAAGAGCGTCATCGCCGTCGGGGTTGACGCCAAGCGGATGTTGGGGCGCACGCCGGGCAACATCACCACCGTGCGTCCATTGAAGGATGGCGTGATCGCCGACTTTCTGGTCACCGAAAAGCTGCTCCAGTATTTCATCAATAAGGTTCACGAAAATTCCTTCATTCGCCCGAGTCCCCGAGTGCTGGTCTGTGTGCCTTGCAAGTCGACTGAAGTGGAGCGGCGTGCGATTCGGGAGAGTGCCCTATCGGCGGGTGCTCGGGATGTGCGCCTGATCGAGGAGCCCATGGCGGCCGCCATCGGTGCCGGATTGCCCGTGCATGAGGCGGTGGGCACCATGGTGGTTGACATCGGCGGCGGCACCACCGAGATCGCCATCATTTCCCTGAACGGCATCGTTTATTCCGATACCGTCCGGGTCGGCGGAGACCGTTTCGATGAGTCCATCGTCACCTATGTGCGGCGAACCCAGGGCAGCCTGATCGGTGAGGCCACCGCTGAACGGATGAAGCAGGAAGTCGGCGCTGCCCGTCCGCAGAAGGAAGTGCGGGAAATCGATGTGCGCGGGCGTAACTTGGCGGAAGGCATACCACGCGGATTCACCCTGAACAGCCACGACATCCTCGAGGCGCTTCAGGAGCCGCTTTCGGTAATTGTGCAGGCGGTTCGCAGCGCCTTGGAGCAATGCCCCCCGGAGCTTGCCTCTGACATTGCCGAAACCGGCTTCGTGCTCACCGGCGGCGGCTCGCTGCTGCGCGACATCGACATGCTGCTCAGCGACGAGACCGGGCTGCCAGTGATCGTCGCGGAAAATCCGCTGACCTGCGTCGCGCGGGGCGGCGGCAAGGCATTGGAAATGATGGACAAGGCCGGTTACGCCGACCTGCTGTCATCGGAGTAGGGATTTGCGGCACAGGCGCCAATAGGAGTTTTGCATCAAGCCACTGTTCGTCAGAGACTCCCGCGCCGGCTATCTGCTGACGGGCCTGCTTCTGACCTCGGCGGTTCTATTCGCCCTCGATTCCGCCACCCAGCGGCTCCGGCCGGTGCGCGGCTTCATGGACAACCTTGTGGCGCCGCTGTTCGGCATTGCCGAGTTGCCCTACATGGCGGCGGCCGTGATCGGTGAGACCGTGGCAAGCCGAACGGCTCTGCTCGAGAGGATCGACCGGTTGGAACGAAGCAATTTGGCTTTGTCCCATCAAGCGCAGCAATTCCTCGCGCTGCAGGCGGAGAACAACCACTTGCGCAAACTCCTGGGCAGCGACGCCCGCTTGGCGAGCGCCGTGCTCATCGCGGAAGTGGTGGGCGTGACGCCCAACCCAACGATCCACCAGCTAGTGATCGACAAGGGCACGGAAGGCGGGGTGCGCGTTGGCCAGGCGGTAGTGGATGCCGCCGGGCTGGTCGGCCAGATTGTCGACGCCACCTCATTCAGCGCCCGGGTGCTGCTCATCACCGACGCCAGCCATGCCGTGCCCGTGGAAGTGGTGCGCAACAACCTGCGCAGCATCGCCGGCGGCACTGGCCGGTTGGACAGGCTGCTGCTGGAGGGCCTGCCCATAACCACCGACATTCGCCCAGGCGACCAAATCGTAACCTCCGGCCTCGGCGGACGGTTCCCGAGAGGCTATTCGGTTGGGAAGGTTCAGTCAGTTGTTCCCGACGCCTCGCGAATTGTTGCGGTAGCCCAAGTCACGCCCAGCGCGCTGCTTGATCGGACTCGGCATCTTTTGGTCATTCTGAGCGACGCCGAGCCCAAGCCGCCGTGAACCCTTGGGGCGGACGTTGGGTGGCTTGGGTCACGCTGTTGGCGGCACTGCTGCTCAGCGCGGGACGCCTGCCGATGGACTCGCCTGACTGGCTGGCTTGGCTGCGGCCGGCCTGGGTTCTGCTGGCGGTCGGCTTTTGGGCCATGGCCCGATCGCGGCCGCTAGGCCTCTTCGGTGTCTGGATGGCGGGCCTCTGCTTCGATGCGATGGCTGCCGATCCGCTGGGTCTGAACGCTGCGCTGTTCGCCATTGCCGCATACGCAGCCGGGCAGTTCAGCCAAAGGCTGCGCATGTACGCCTTGGTTCAACAATGCGCCTTGGCGTTCATTTTGGTGTTGGCTTGCGACGCGGTGCGCCATTTAGCCCAAGGCCTCCCGGCAATCGAACCTTCGGGGCTGCTTATTTTGGCGCCCGCCTTGACCAGCGCCGCGGCCTGGCCCTTGGTCCGCATCGCGCTGCAGGGTCTGTGCCACCGATTCCACATTGAGTAAGCCACTCATCCTAGCCTCCGCTTCGCCCCGGCGAGCCGAGCTACTGCGGCAGATTGGCATATCCTTCGAGGTTTCCATCCCCAGTGTTGATGAATCCCGGCAGCAAGGGGAGAGCGTCCATGACTACGTGCGGCGCCTGGCGCAAAGCAAAGCCGCGGCGGGACATCGTCCGGGGTGCCTGACGCTCGGTGCTGACACCGCTGTGGTTCTGGGTGGCGTTGTGCTCGGCAAGCCTCGGGATGAAAGCGACGGCGTGGCGATGCTCCGAGCTCTCGGTGGGCGCACCCACACCGTCTTGACCGGCGTTTGCCTGACCAGCGGCGAAGCATCCAAAACCCGCGTCGTCGCCACCGAGGTCACCTTCAAACCCCTCAGCGGCACTCTGGCTGCCGCTTATTGGCGCACCGGCGAGAGCGCCGACAAGGCGGGCGGCTATGGTATTCAAGGCATTGGGAGTATATTTGTGACACGAATCGAGGGTAGTTACAGTGCTGTGGTCGGATTGCCGCTCGCGGAGACCGAGGAGCTGCTCAACGCCTTCGGATTCGACCCCTGGCGCACCCGGGCGCCTTTGATCAGGTCGCGGAAGCTCAGATGAATCTGGCGGGTGTGATGGAGCAAGGTCGCCTTCGGCTGGCCGAGGGCGGCGACGGAGCCGTCCGGCAGGCTCCACACAAAGTCCTGCGAGGGGCGAGCCTCTCGCGCTCCCCGGCTGAGGCTTTCCTCATGGG
>JAQAJJ010000017.1:0-9249 GCA_028278675.1 Candidatus Azophilus lithoversatilis | reverse complement strand
CGCGCTCCCCGGCTGAAGGCTCCAACCTGCAACGCGGCCAGCGCGTCCTTCCGAAGGGCGCTTTACGGCGTACAATGGCGCAATTCCGCTCCAGTTTGCGGCATTGCCGCTCGGCATCGGCATCGCAGCCATCCGCGGCCAGTGAGGCGCTGGGCGAATGGGACCTGATCAGCGGCTCCCTAAGTTGGGCTGACCTGCCGAACGCCGCAAGGGACTGCGGAATCAGCGCAAGCAAACTCGGCGGCGGAATAGGGGAGGAAATGGGACATCTTATGAGCAGGGTTCCGTTGTCGGCCCTTAACGTATGGCAGGATACGCCCGTGGGGCTGCGCGGGGCATCTGGACGCTTGTGGACGCGCTGATACGCTATTATCAGTTGGATGGAGCATTCAGATGCCCGAAGAACTGCTGATCAACGTCAATCCGTTTGAAACCCGGGCCGCCCTGCTCCAAGACGGCGCCTTGCAGGAACTGCACATCGCCAGGTCCAGCGGCTACAGCTACACCGGCAACATCTACCTCGGCAGGGTGGAGCGACTCATTCCGGGCATGCAGGCCGCCTTTGTCGATGTCGGCCTGGAACGTCCGGGTTTCCTGCATGTGCGCAGCATGCTGCCGAGGACCGCCGTGCGGGACCCGGCTGACGTCCAGCCGTTGCCGGACATCCGCGATCTGATCCACGAAGGCCAACGGATGCTGGTGCAGGCCACCAAGGATCCCATCGCCGGCAAGGGGGTGCGGCTGACCACGGAAGTCACGGTCGCGGCCCGCTATGGAGTGTTGATGCCGCTCGGCGACCAAATCGGCGTTTCCCAGCGTATCGAGGAGGAGGCGGAGCGGGAGAGGCTGCGTACGATCATCGCCGAGGCGCGATGCAAGCTGAACACGTCGATGGGCTTTATCGCAAGAACGGTCAGCGAGGGCATCGACGCCGAGGTCATTGAGGCGGACATGGCGCAACTGTTGACCGTTTGGAACGCTGTAGCCGCCAAGCGGGCCGATGCCCATTGTCCGGCGCCGCTCTACGAAGACCTGCCGCTGCACATCCGCCTGCTGCGCGATTTGGCGGGCTCCGCGCTGCGGAGCATCCGCATTGACGATGAGCACACCTGTCGCCGCGCTGCCAGTTTCGCCGCCAAGTTCCTGCCGGAAATCGCCTGCCGTATCGAGCACTACCGCGAGCCGCGGCCCCTGTTCGACCGTTATGGCATCGAGGATGAAGCGGCCCGCGCCCTGCTGCCCAGAGTGGAGATGAAAAGCGGTGGCTTCCTAGTGATCGAACAGACCGAAGCCATGACCACCATAGATGTCAATACCGGCAGCTTTCTCGGCGGTAGTCGTTTTGAGGAAACCATCTATCGAACCAATTTGGAAGCGGCCAGCATGATTCCGCGACAGCTTCGCCTGCGTAATCTCGGCGGCATCATCATCATCGACTTCATCGACATGGAAAACCCTGAGCATCAGCGCAACGTGCTCAGGGCCTTGGAAAAGGCCAGCGAAGGGGACCGGGCTCGGCTGGCCTTCGAGGGGTTCTCGTCCTTAGGGCTAGTGCAGATGAGCCGCAAGCGGACCCGGGAGAGCCTGGCCCAGCAACTTTGCGAACCCTGCCCGCTTTGCGAAGGGGGTGGGCTGACCAAGACCAGCGAAACGATCTGCGCCGAGATCTTTCGAGCCATCCTGCATGATGCCCGCGCCGCCTGTTCGCCAGGAGCCAGTGAATACCTTATCCGCGCTCCCGAAACCGTGGTAGACCGCTTGCTCGACGAGGACGCAGACCATCTCGCCGCCGTTTCCAGCCAAGTGGAGCGGGAGATACGAATTCAGGTTGAGCCGTGCTATGGCCCAAACCAATTCGACGTGGTGGCCCTCAAAGACACTGGGCGGTGACCGCCATTGAGCGCCGCGCCATCTCCCCGCCGCTGGCTGGTGCATCCATTGGCCAGGTACTTGGTTGTCCTCGCTTTGGCCGCTGCCGCGCTGCAAGGTATAGGCCGGCTTGGCGCTTGGCTGCTTGACGACTTTGAAGGCGCATTCAACGCCTATCTCGGCGAAGGCGCCACCATCAGCGGCCTGCGCGGCGGCTGGGAGGGATTCAATCCGGTGGTCCGGGCGGCGCGCATTGAGCTGCCTGCCGGTTCCATGGAGCAGGTGCTCATCGAACTCGATTGGCCCGAGACCCTGCTACGCTCACGTTGGATCATGCAACGCCTGTTTGTGGAGCAGGCGACGTTGGAGGTCATCCGAAGCGACGACGGCTGGGGCTTGGCCGGGCTGGCGCGAGAAGCACAGGGCATCGATTGGATTAGCCTGATCAACTATACCGATGAGATTCGTTTCAGGGGCCGCATTTCGGTGGCGGGCGACCCCGATAGCGCCTTGGATGTGGACGTGCTGGGCTTCAACCGTGACGGCCTGCACGGCTTCGATGTTCAGGTCGCCGGTCGGCGCTGCGGCCAAGACGGGGATTGCGGAGCACGGCTGCAGTGGCGCCGTTGGCCGCACCGCTGGTCGCCGCCTCCGGCACAGCGCTATTTGGCGCTCGAGGGCGAGCTGGACCTGCCCTTCGCCTACCTCGGCTGGCCGAACGTCGGCGAGGCCTTGACCATCGGCGCCCAGGGCCAATGGACCGATCGGGACGGCGTTGGCGGTGGCGAATTCACCCTCCGGGCCGAGCAACTGCGCGGCGATGGCGACCAGGATTCCGGCGCGAGCCTCGAAGCGGGCCTTCAAGTGGCCACTCGGGACGGCGTTCATCAAGCGCTCGTCCCCAAGGCTCGGCTAAAAACTGAGGAATCGGTGTTGGACCTGCGCCCGTTGCATGTGCGCGGCAGCGATCGGCAGGTCCGAGCCTGGATCGATGAACTGCCGTTGGCCGCGCTCGGCCGCTTCCTCGCCAGCGCACTGCCCACCGACAGCGCCGTCAAGGCCTGGATCTCGGGTGCCGATGCTCGGGGCAGCCTGCGCAACGTCCACTTGGCATACAGCGCCGAAGGCGCAGCCTTCGGCGCTTCCTTTGACAACTTGCAGACTGCGGCCCATCGGGGCCTGCCGATGCTGCGCGACGCCAGTGGTACGCTGGTCGGCCACCAAAACGGCCTGCTCGCGACGCTGAATTCGGAGTCGATGCAGGTTCATTTGACCAGCACCTTCGGCAGTCCTTGGCGGCTGAAGAATGTGCAGGGGCAATTTCAAGGCTGGTTTCGAGACGGCTATTTCGGGTTGCGCTCGCCGTTGCTTCGGGTCGATGTCCCGGATGGACGTTTGGCTGGAACCCTCGCGCTTAGCCGACCCCCAGGTTACTTCGACCAACGCCTGTCGTTGGTTTTGAATCTCGACCGCCTTTCGATCCCCGCCGACCCCTACATTCCCCACACGCTGCCGGAGGACCTTAAGCGCTGGCTCCGCGAAGGGCCCCGGCAGGGCGAGCTGGCCGGACTGGAGCTCGCCTACCAAGGTCAAGTCCACACCCAGCCCAACGACTACTCCCGGCGAGCCGCGATCAGTGGCCGCCTGAGTGGCGGCGAAGTGCGCTTTCAACCCGGCTGGCCGTTGGTCACACAAGCGCAAGGGACGGTCGAAGTGTCGGGCGAGAGCGTTTTCGCCCGCCTTGATTCAGCCGCTTCCATGGGCCTTGAGTTTCGCCAAAGCCGTGTGCATGTGGGCCGCAACGGCGCCTTCGCGGAACTCGAATTACAGGCGCGAACCTCGCCGGGTGGCGCCTTTGACTACATCCGTTCCTCGCCTCTCGCGCAGTGGATGAGCTTCGTCGAGCCGGACTGGGATGGGGCGGGCGGCCTTGAATTGCGGGGCGGCTTCTTCGTGCCGCTGGTTGAGGCGCGCGCCGGGGCGCCGCTGACCGCGGAAGTTGAGTTTGACTTTGCCGGTTCCAGCCTGAATCTGCCCAACTACCGCATCGCCGTCGCTGACTTGGTGGGCGACGTCTCCTACCGCTATCCCTACGACTTAAGCTCGCCGCCGATGGTCGCCACGCTGTTCGGTCGCCCCGCGACGGTGACCACCAGCGCCGAGGACGATTCGATCAAATTCGTCATATCAGGCGAGGCCGCCGAGCAGGATGTCTATCGGCTCGCCGACATGGCGGACCTCGGGGTAGCTTCCGGCCGCTTCCGCTTTGATGCCATCGTTTCGCTTCCCACCGATGACCGGGCGCCGAGCCTGACCGTTGCAACCCCCTTGGAAGGCGTCGCCCTCGACCTGCCCGGAGAATTTGGCAAGGTTGCGGATGACCCGCGCAGCACCCGCGCTCACCTGCGCTTTCTCGATGATTTCATCGCCATGGACATCGAGCACGGCCCCGTCGAAGGCTGGCTGCACATCGACGAAGCGCCGTTGCGTGGCGCGCTCGGGGTGCGCCGCCCGCCACCGCTGGTGCCGCTCACCGCCGACGAGGTCGTGATCACCGGCGACACTTGGGAAGTGGATGTGCAGGAGTGGTCCGGCGGGGCTGAGGTCTTCGAGTTTCCAGCACCTTGGCGACTGGTGAAGTTCGAGACGGACCAGTTGACGATCGAGGCGACGTCCTTCAGGCGTGTTGCCATAAGCGGCGCCTATCGGGACGGCGCCACGAGCCTCACCTTCGACGGCAAGGACTTGAAGGGACGGCTTGAAGACCCCGGCGAGGGCCCCTTGAGCCTGCATTTCGAGCGCATCATCCTGCCGCCGGACGAAGCGGAGCCGGAAGCCGAGGAGGATCCCCTCGACGTCGCCATCATCGACCAACTGCCTGAAGCGGACGTGCAAATTGATTCACTGTACTTCGGCGAGGAGGACTTTGGCCGGTGGTCGTTCGAGATTCGGCATCGCCCAGACGGCGTTCTATTTGACAATCTGGAAGCGCAAGTGAAGGACACGGCCATCAGCGCCCCCGACGGCGTCGTCTGGCATCGGCACAGCGACCGCAGCGAGGCCGAGGCCCACCTGGTCATGGCGGACCTGTACGAGGTCCTGCCGCAATGGGATTACGAACCGAGCCTGCGCTCCGAATCCGCCGAATTGCACGTGGACGCCAGTTGGCCGGGCTCGCCACTGAACGTAACTGTCAACGGCCTGACCGGCAAGGCCTATTTTCGCGCCACCAACGGCCACTTCGTCGACGTGGAGGGCGGCGCGGGTGCGCGCATCTTCAGCCTTTTGAACATCAACACCATCTTCAAGCGCATGAACTTCGACTTCAAGGACGTCACCGGCGAGGGTGTCAGCTTCGACACTCTCAAGGCCGACACCGAACTCATGGCCGGCACCCTGGAGTTCGTCGAACCGGCGAAGATGAAGGGCTCAGGATCCGACTTTAAGATGGGCGGCAGCATCAACCTGGTCGATGGCATCATGAACGACAACGAAATGATCGTGACGCTGCCGGTCAGCGACAGCCTGCCTTGGTACGCGGTGTATGTCTCGCTGGCCAATCCGGTGGCCGGACTGGCGGTGCTCGCCGGGCAGCAAGCGCTCAAGAAGCCGATCAAGCAGCTCAGCACCGCCAAGTACCAAATCAGCGGCTCGTGGGACGATCCGGACGTCAAGTTCGTGGGCATTTGGAACGATAAAATGAAGGCCTATCAACAGCCGCAAGACCAACCGGCCGAGGAAGGAGGACGATGAGCCCCTTGATCCGTGAAGCGGAGCGGACCCTGCTTGAACCCGCTGGCTTAAGCCGCCAAGATGCCGAAAGGGCGCTTGGCCGGTTGGCTGGGGCAGGCGCCGATTTAGGCGAGCTGTTCCTGCAAAGCCGAGTCTCCGAGAGCTGGGCGCTTGAGGACGGCATCGTCAAGGACGGTTCCTTCAGCCTCGACCGGGGCTTGGGCGCACGTGCGCTCAGCGGTGAAAAAACCGGCGCCGCCTACGCCGAGGACATCCGCCCCGAAGGCTTGGCCAACGCTGTGGAGGCGGCGCGCTCCATCACGCGGGCGGGTGGCCAGCAGCAGGTCAGGACCTTGGCACCCGCCAATGCGTCGCCCGTTCACGACCAAGGCAATCCCATAGCAACGCTTGGCGAGCAGGACAAGGTGGCGCTGCTGGAGCGTGCGGATCAAGCCGCGCGCCGCATCGACAACCGGGTGCAGGAAGTCAACGTGCGCCTCTCCTTGAACTTCGAGACCCTGCTGGTGATGGCAACGGACGGCGCTTGGGCGGCGGACGTGCGGCCTTTGGTGCGGCTCGACGTCTCGGTCATCGTCGCCGAAGGGCAGCGCCGCGAGCGGGGATTTGCCGGTGCCGGCGGGCGCCGGCCCCTGTCTTCGTTTAGCCACGAATGGCCGGAAGACCTTGCCAAGGAGGCAGTGCGCAGCGCTCTGGTCAACCTGGAGGCGGTGGACGCGCCAGCCGGGCCGTTGCCGGTGGTCCTTGCTCCCGGCTGGCCCGGGGTGTTGCTGCACGAGGCCGTCGGCCACGGCTTGGAAGGCGATTTCAACCGTAAGGGCAGCTCCGCCTTCGCCAACCGCATCGGCGAACAAGTCGCTTCCACAGGCTGCACCGTCATCGACGACGGCACCTTGCCGGACCGCCGGGGCTCCCTGACAGTGGACGACGAGGGAACGCCGACCGAGCCCACGGTGCTGATCGAAAACGGCATTCTCAAGGGCTACATGCAGGACAAACTGAACGCCCGCTTGATGGGCGCCGCCGCCACCGGCAACGGGCGCCGGCAATCCTACGCCCACCAGCCCATGCCACGCATGACCAACACCTTCATGCAGCCCGGCGACAAAGATCCGGCCGAGATCATCGCCGCCTGCCCGAAAGGCGTCTACGCAGTGAACTTTGGCGGCGGCCAGGTGGACATCACCTCGGGCCGGTTCGTGTTCTCAGCCACCGAAGCCTATTTGATCGAGAACGGCAAGGTCACCCGGCCCATTCGCGGGGCCACCTTGATCGGCAATGGCCCCCAGGTCATGACCCGGGTTTCCATGGTCGGCAACGACTTGCGGCTCGACCCAGGCGTCGGCGTGTGCGGCAAGGACGGCCAAAGCGTTCCGGTGGGCGTCGGCCAGCCGACCCTGCTGGTGGATGAGATCACCATCGGCGGCACCGCGGGGTAGCGGCTCGCCTTATGCGCCAGGACGTGGACATCCGCCAACAGGAAGGCGAACTCACCGGTTTGGCCGAGGCCATTCTGCGCCAAGCGAAGCGGCTGGGCGCCGACGCCGCCGAGGTGTCGGTCTCCGAAGACATCGGCCTGACGGTCAAGGTTCGCAAGGGAGAATTGGAGACCTTGGAGTTCAACGCCGACCGCAGTTTTGGCATCGCGGTGTACGACGGCCAGCGCAAGGGCTCCGCGAGCACGTCCGACAGCAGCGAGGGCGCCATCAAGGAAACGGTAGCGCGGGCCCTCGGCATCGCCCGCCACACCCAGGATGATCCCTGCCACGGATTGGCCGATGCCGACTTGATGGCTGCCCGCCAGCCGGATTTGGACCTGTTCCATCCCGCCCCCTTGGACACCGAGGCCGCGCTGGCTGCGGCCCAGGCTTGCGAGGCGGAAGGATTCGCCACCGACCGGCGCATCGTCAATTCCGAAGGGGCGGAAGCGGCTCGGTCGCAGTCCTGCGTGGTCTATGGCAATTCCCACGGCTTCATGGGCACCGCCTCCACCACCAGCCACAGCTTAAGCTGCGTCCTGATTGCCGAGGACGGCAATGGCATGCAGCGCGACTACTGGTACACGGCGCACCGCAACCCCGAGGCCCTCGAAGCCCCGGAAGCAGTGGGCCGAACCGCCGCTGAGCGCACCGCCGCCCGGCTGTCGCCGCGCAAGGTCGCCACGGGCAGCACCCCAGTGCTGTTTTCGCCCCAAGCGGCCCGCTCCCTTGCCGGCCATGTAATCGGCGCGCTGAGCGGCGGCGCCCAGTACCGCAAGGCCTCCTTCCTGCTCGACGCCTTGGACACCGAAGTCGCCGGCCCCCACTTCCACCTTGTCGAACAGCCCCTGCTGCCAAGACGCCTCGGCAGCGCCAGCTTCGATGGTGACGGCGTGGCCACCGCCGAGAAGGCGTTCATCGACGCCGGTACGGTTCGCAACTACGTCCTCTCGGCCTATTCCGGCCGCCGCCTTGGAATGCCCACCACCGGCAACGCCGGCGGCGTCCACAACCTGTTTCTTAAAGGCCGCTCCAAGGCCTTCAAAGCCCTGCTCAAAGACATGGACCGCGGCCTCTACGTCACCGACCTGATGGGCACCGGCGTCAACGGCGTCACCGGCGACTACTCCCAAGGCGCGGCCGGCTTCTGGGTGGAGGGCGGCGAAATCGCCTACCCGGTCGACGAAATCACCATCGCCTCCAACCTCAAGGACATGCTGCGCCAAGTGGTGGCGGTCGGCGACGACCCTGACGAGCGTGGCAACATCATTACCCCCAGCGTGCTGATCCCCCCCCCCCCCCCCCCCGCCGGCCCCAGTCGCTACTTGAAACGCTGTGGGTAGCGGGAGGGACCGATCTGACCAAAGGGCGTTCCTTGGACCGAAGGCGTCCCGCCCTCGAAACGTCGAGATTCTGGGGTGCTTCCCGATGCGTCAGCCCTGCCGAGGCGGCAGGATCTGACCGGGGGTGTTAGGGAGACGCTTGATCTTCCAACAACTTGAGGAGGTCCGTCTCGTTCCGACAGGTGAGCGCCGCCTTCATCACCGCTTCAGCCGAATCATCCCCCGCTTCGGCCAAATGCTCAGCCAACTTGGAAGGCACGGCAATGCCTCGCGTGTTCAAGGTCTGCACCACGATGGAACGCAGCATCTCCGCACGGCCCTCCGCCCGGCTCTCGCGGCGCTCCTCACCCAAGAAAGCATGGTCATCCGGCCCGGTGCCCTCCGCCGTGCCGAGCACCCGGCCCACTCGGCGCAGCACCGCAACGGTCTCCGGCGACAGCGTGGGCTCGTTCATCGCTAGGTGAATCTCCTCGGCAGACCAGCCCGGAAAAGCCAAGCTGATCGGCGACGTGCGAAAGCTCTCTTGGCCTCGTACGTGGATCGTCAGGCCGGGCTGGCGCTTGGATCGGCGACCCCGCGAAGCCCGATCCGGCACCTCCACCCAGACTTCGGGGAAGCCCCAAGCTTCGTAGAGACTGAGCTTGCCTCGATAGACGTCCGTAGTGAGATCGACTTCCAGCACCACGTCGGGCAGCGCATCCTCGCCGATCTCAACGATTCGGCTAGCCCCGATAATTCACGAATAGATAAAGCAAAAGCCCTTGGACATGCGAAAATGGCGTTACTAGACAACCGATTAACGCAGCAAA